>JAZJYV010000053.1:0-83619 GCA_040390195.1 Pseudomonadota bacterium
TATAAAGATTGGACGCATCAGCCAGCTAATCCTTTAAAATTAGGTTGATTATAACTCTCTCTTTTTAAAAAGAATTCATCGATATGCGTGCCTCACGATTTTTTATTTCAACACTTAAAGAAGCACCCTCCGACGCGGAAATCGTCAGCCACCAGTTGATGATGCGCGCGGGGATGATCAAACGCCTCGGTTCTGGCATCTACACCTACATGCCGACCGGCCTGCGCGTGATCCGCAAGGTCGAAGCCATCGTGCGCGACGAAATGAACAAGGCCGGCGCCATCGAGATGCTGATGCCCTTCGTGCAGCCGGCCGAGTTGTGGCAGGAGACGGGCCGCTGGGACAAGTTCGGCCCCGAGATGATGCGCGTGAAAGACCGCCACGGCCGCGACTACGTGGTCCAGCCGACCTCCGAGGAGGCCATCACCGACGTGGTGCGCGCCGAGATCAAGTCCTATCGCCAGTTGCCACTGAACCTGTACCAGATCCAGACCAAGTTCCGCGACGAGCGCCGTCCGCGCTTTGGCCTGATGCGCGGGCGCGAGTTCACCATGAAGGACGCCTACTCCTTCGACCGCGACCTGGCCGGCATGCAAGCCTCCTACAAGGTGATGTACGACGCCTACAGCGCCATCTTCACCCGCTTCGGCCTGCGCTTTCGCGCGGTGGCAGCCGACAACGGCGCCATCGGCGGCAGCGGTTCGCATGAATTCCACGTCATCGCCAGCACCGGCGAGGACGCGCTGGTCTACTGCCCGAGTTCCGACTACGCGGCCAACATGGAGGCGGCCGAGGCGATGGCGCCGGCCGCCGGACGCGGCGCGGCCACGCAGGCGCTGACCAAGACGTCGACCCCTGGCACCGTCAAGTGCGAATCGGTGGCGGCCCTGCTCAAGCTGGACCTGGCGCAGACCGTCAAGTCGATCGCCTTGACGGTGGAGAAGGAAGTCGGCGGCAAGCAGGTCAAGGAAAACTGGATGCTGCTGCTGCGCGGCGACCATGAGCTCAACGAAGTGAAGGTTGGCAAGGTGCCGGGCCTGGCAGCGCACCGCTTCGCCACCGAGGCCGAGATCGTCGAGTGCTACGGCACCATCCCCGGCTACCTGGGCCCGATTGGCGCGCTCTTGCCGGTCACCGTGGTGGCCGACCGCACCGTTGCCAGCATGGCCGACTTCGTGTGCGGCGCCAACGCGGAAGGCTTCCACTACACGGGCGCGAACTGGGGCCGCGACGCAGCCGAACCGCTGGTGGCCGATCTGCGCAACGTGGTTGAAGGCGATCCCTCGCCCGACGGCCTCGGCGTGCTGGCGATCGAACGCGGCATTGAAGTCGGTCACGTGTTCCAGCTCGGAACGGCCTACTCGGAGAGCATGAAGGCGAGCTTCCTCGATGAGAATGGCAAGCCCGCGCCGCTGCAGATGGGGTGCTACGGGATCGGCATCACGCGCATCCTGGGCGCCGCGATCGAGCAGAATTTCGACGACAAGGGCATCATCTGGCCGACCTCGATCGCGCCGTTCGAGGTGGTGCTGTGCCCGATGGGCATGGACCGCAGCGAGATGGTCAAGCAGCAAACCGAGGACTTGTACGCGCAGCTGATGGCGGCCGGCGTGGACGTGATCGTCGACGACCGCGGCCTGCGTCCAGGCGCCATGTTCGCCGATTGGGAGCTGATCGGCGTGCCGCACCGCGTGGTGATCGGCGAGCGCGGCCTGAAGGACGGCCAGCTCGAATACCAGGGCCGGCGCGACGCCGGGGCGAGCAACGTGCCGGTGGCCGAGATGGTCGCTTTCATCCAGGGCAAATTGAAGCGGTGAGCTGTCGATCTACACGGCGAACCTGGCTGGCGCGCGCCCTCTTGATGGCGGGCCTGGCCTGCAGCGCCAGCGCCGGCGCCGGCAACCAGAAAGAAGAGGCACTGGCGGACTCGGTGCGGCTGGCGCTGTCGAACGCGATCAAGGATGCGCGCCCGCCGCAGCCCGTATTTCGCGACGAGGCGGCGCGTCAGCGCTATCAGCAATGGCTGGCGCAGATGTCCGAGCGCCTCAGGCGCAAGCTGCCCGACCTCCAGTCGCGCAACGAGTTCCTGGCCGCCGCGTGGTACGAGGCCAGCCGCGCAGGGCTCGATCCGGGGCTGGTGCTCGGCCTGATCCAGGTTGAATCGGCCTACCGCAAGTACGCCGTGTCGATGGTGGGCGCGCGCGGCTATATGCAGGTGATGCCGTTCTGGACCGGGATCATCGGCGATCGCGACCGCAGCAAATTGTTCCACATGCAGACCAACCTGCGTTACGGCTGCGCGATTTTGCGCATGTACCTCGACATGGAGGCGGGCAATCTGTACCTGGCGCTGGGTCGCTACAACGGCAGCCGCGGCAAGCCCGAATACCCCAACGCGGTGCTGGCCGCCTGGAACAACTGGAAGTTCCCCACCTAGCCGAAGGGGTCAGACCCCGGTTTTTCCTTTGGGGGTCTGACCCCGGTTGCAGCGACGCCGGCAAACCGGGGTCAGACCCCTAACAGAAAAACCGGGGTCCGACCCCAAGGCGCCCCCAAAAAACAAAAGCCCCGTTCGCGAGAACGGGGCTTTTGTCGAATTGGCTTGGGCAGCCAACCTATGCTTATTTCAGATGGTCGGAAATGAGCTTGGTCATTTCGAACATCGACACTTGCGCTTTGCCGCCGAAGACAGCTTTGAGCTTGTCGTCTGCATTGATCATGCGGCGGTTCGCTGCGTCTTGCAGGTTGAGCTTCTTGATGTAGTCCCACACTTTTTTGGTCACTTCAGTGCGTGGTAACGGGGTCGCGCCAACGACGGCTGCCAGGACGGCCGATGGGGTCATCGCCTTCATGAACGCGGCGTTCGGCTTGCGCGGGGCTGCTGCTGGTTTCGCTGCCTTTGGTGCGGCAGCTTTTGCTGGAGCTGCTTTCTTAGCTGCTGGCTTCGCCGCTGCGGCTGGCTTGGCTGCAGGCTTTTTTGCTGGCGCTGCTGCTGGGGTTTTTTTGGCTGTTGCCATCTTCGAGCCTCCTTAACAAACACATGGGAAATTGCGCAATTGATCGCACGGCTTATATTGGTGGGGTTTTACTCTTGATGCAAGTGTTTTTCGAGAATTATTTCACGAAATCAGAGGGAAAACGCCCGGGAACGCCCGCCGATGCGGGCGCGCCACGGTTTTCGCCGCTTTAGCGCATGCCCGGCATCATGCCCTTCATCCCGCGCATCATCTTCATCATGCCGCCGCCCTTGAGCTTTTTCATCATGCTTTGCATCTGGTCGAACTGGGCCAGCATGCGGTTGACCTCTTGCACCTGGACCCCGGCGCCGGCCGCGATGCGGCGTTTGCGGGTGGCCTTGATCAGCTCCGGTTTGGACCGTTCGGCCGGCGTCATCGAGTCGATGATGCCGCACATGCGGCGCACCTGCTTGTCGGCCTGGTCCATGTTGGCGCCGCCGGCGGCCTGCTGGAACTGGGCCGGCAACTTGTCGATCAGGCTGGCCATGCCGCCCATCTTCTTCATCTGGCCCAGCTGGGCCTTGAAGTCGTTCATGTCGAACTTGCCGCCGACCTTGATCTTGTTGGCCAGGTCGGCCGCGGCCTTGCTGTCGACGCCTTTGCGCGCCTCCTCGACCAGCGCCATGATGTCGCCCATGCCGAGGATGCGGTTGGCCATGCGCTGGGCGTCGAAGGCTTCCAGGCCGTCCAGTTTTTCGCTGGTACCGGCGAACTTGATCGGCTTGCCGGTGATGTGGCGCACCGACAGCGCGGCACCGCCGCGCGAGTCGCCGTCAAGCTTGGTGAGCACGATGCCGGTCAGCGGCAGCGCGTCGTTGAAGGCCTTGGCCGTGTTGATCGCATCCTGGCCGAGCATGGCGTCGACCACGAACAGGGTCTCGATCGGTTTCACGGCCGCGTGCAGGGCCGAGATCTCCTGCATCATCGCCTCGTCGATGCCGAGGCGGCCGGCGGTGTCGATGATGAGCACATCGTGGTAGTGCTTCTTGGCCCAGTCGAGCGCGGCGAGCGCGATGTCGACCGGCTTGTCGGTGGCGGCCGAGGGAAAGAAGTCGGCGCCCACCTGTTTGGTCACCGATTCGAGCTGGGCGATCGCGGCGGGGCGGTAGACGTCGGCCGAGACGGTCAGCACTTTCTTCTTTTTCTCTTCGCGCAGGTACTTGGCCAGCTTGCCGACGGTGGTGGTCTTGCCGACGCCCTGCAGGCCGGCCATCAGGATGATCGCCGGCGGCTGCTGGGCGAAGCTCAGTTGCGACGCTTCCGGACCGAGGTCGGCGCCGATCAAGGCGGCCAGCTCGCGCTGGACCACGCCGACCAGGGCCTGGCCGGGGCTGAGCGAGGCGATGACTTCCTCGCCGAGGGCTTTTTCCTTGACCTTGCCGATGAATTCGCGCACCGCCGGCAGCGCCACGTCAGCCTCGAGCAGGGCCAGGCGCACCTCGCGCAGCATCTCGGCGGTGTTCGATTCGGTCAAGCGCGCCTCACCGCGCATGGTCCTGACGACCTTGGCAAGGCGTTGGGTTAAGTTATCTAGCATGGCAAACCTGACTGATAGTAGGAGGCGCAAAGCGCAATGGCGACCATTTTACCGCATGGGGCGATGGCGGGATGCGCCCCCGGGATTGGCTTTTCCAGCCCAGGTGCAAGCGACTGTCAACATGAGTGAAATTGCATGCATAATGTAAATAGCAGAATGTACCGGATTCGAACCCCACAGACGGAGACAGGCATGACCGCAAGAATGATCTGCAAGACCCTCGCATTGGCCGCCATGATCGTGGCCGGCGGCGCCCAGGCCCAGGACGTGGTCAGGGTCGGCAACCTCAAATTCGCCCATTACGGCGCCATCTCCTATATAAAAGAGATCGCCCCCAAATGCGGCATCAAGGTCGAAGAGCATGTGTTCGCCAAAGGGCTGGACGTGATGCAGGCGATCATCGCCGGTGAACTCGATATCGGCGCCACCGGTTCCGAGGCGGCCATCTCGGGCCGCGCCGGCGGCGCGCCGATCTACGTGGTGGCCGGTTTCGCCAAGGGCGGCGCGCGCCTGCTGGTGCGCCCTGGCCTGGGCATCAAGAAAATCGAAGACCTCAAGGGTCGCAAGGTGGGCGTCACGCGCGGCGGCATCCAGGACTTGCTGCTGCTGGCCGAACTGCAGCAGCATGGCCTGAGCTATTCCGACCAGCCGGGCAAGGATGTGCAGCTGGTCTACCTGGGCTACCCCGACCTGAACCAGGCCTTGCTGGGCAAGAACCTTGACGCGATCTTGCAATCGGAGCCGCAATCGTCGCAGGCGATCAACAAGGGGTATGGCGAGGAGTTGATGAAGCCCTACGATACCCCGATCGGCGAGCCGGTGCGCACCCTGGTGATGACGGAGAAGTTCTACAAGGAGAAGCGCGGCGCGGCCGAAAAATTCATGCGCTGCTTCGTCGAGTCGACCAAGGCCTTCATCGACAACAAGGCGCTGGCCGAAAAATATGTGCGCGAGACCGTGTTCAAGGGCCAGATCAGCAAGGAAGATTTCGACGACGCGATCGGCAATTCGCCGTACAGCTACGATATCAGCCCGGAGCACATCCAGGTCACCACCGACGTGATGGTCAAGACCGGCAGCGGCAAGATGAGCAAGCCGCCGGTGGCCAGGGAGTGGGTCAAGACCGACTTGCTGGACGCGGCCAAGAAGGCGCTCGGCGTCAAGTAAGCACGTCATTGCCGCACAGGCGCAAATCCATGCTGCGCCAGGTCGCAGGCGGCGCATGGATTCTCGCCTGCGCGGCAATGACGCATTCATGAGGAGACGGCATGGCAAACTGGAAGTGGAAAGAAATCGGTATCGGCCTGGTGGTGCCGGTCGTGCTGATCGCGGCCTGGCAGCTCGAGGCCATGTATGGCAACGTCAACCCGCAGATGCTGCCCTCGCCGCTGGCGGTGGCTGAGAAGTGGCTGGCCTACCTGCTGCCGGCCCAGCCCTACGCCCAGGGCAGCCGCCTGGCATGGATGTTCTCGGGCGAGCTGATCGGCGACGCCATCAGCAGCCTGTACCGGGTGGTGGTCGGCTTCGTGATCGGCGCCGGCCTGGCGCTGCCGCTGGGGCTGGCCATGGGCGCCTCGGCCCACGCCTACGCCTGGTGCAATCCGCTGGTCCAGTTGCTGCGCCCGATTCCGCCCATCGCCTACATTCCCCTGTCGATCCTGTGGTTCGGGCTGGGCAACCCGCCGGCCATCTTCCTGATCGCGCTGGGCGCCTTCTTCCCGGTGCTGATGAACACCATCGCCGGCGTGCGCCAGGTCGACAGCATCTACATTCGCGCGGCGCGCAACCTGGGCGTGAACCGCTGGACCATGTTCGTGCGCATCATGCTGCCGGCCGCCGTGCCCTATATCCTGTCGGGCGTGCGGATCGGGATCGGCACCGCCTTCATCGTGGTGATCGTCTCGGAAATGATCGCGGTCAATAACGGCCTCGGTTTCCGCATCCTCGAAGCGCGCGAATATTTTTGGTCGGACAAGATCATGGCCGGGATGATCAGCATCGGCATCCTCGGGCTGGCGATCGACGTCGGCATGAACCGCCTGAACAACCATCTGCTGCGCTGGCACCGCGGCCTGGAGAACTAAGCATGGCGCACATCGTCATCTCGAACGTGAGCAAGGTGTTCCAGAGCGGCGAGCGCGAACTGGTCGCGCTCAAGGACATCAGCCTGGAGATCCCGCAGGGCCAGTTCACCTGCCTGCTGGGCCCTTCCGGGTGCGGCAAGTCGACCCTGCTCAACGCGGTGGCCGGCTTCTCGCTGCCCACCAGCGGCAGCATCGTCGCCGGCGGCGCGCCCGTGAGCGCGCCGGGCCCCGAGCGCGGCATGGTGTTCCAGGAGTACGCCCTGTTCCCCTGGATGACGGTGCAGGACAACGTCGGCTTCGGGCTCGAGATCAAGGGCATGGCCAGGGCCGAGATCCGGCAGCGCGTGGGCGCCTTGCTGGGCATGCTGTCGCTGTCGGACTTCAAGGCGCGCTTTCCGAAGGACCTGTCCGGCGGCATGCGCCAGCGGGTGGCGATCGCGCGCATCCTGGCGCTCGATTCGCCCATCATGCTCATGGACGAGCCGTTCGGCGCGCTCGACGCGCTGACCCGGCGCAACCTGCAGGACGAGCTGCTGCGAATCTGGGCCGAACTGAAGAAAACCATCCTGTTCGTCACCCACTCGATCGAGGAGGCGATCTACATGGCCGACCGGATCGTGGTGATGACCTACCGCCCCGGCACCGTCAAGCGCGACATCTTGGTCGACCTGCCGCGCCTGCGCGACCCGGCTTCGCCCGAATTCAACGCCCTCAAACGCGAGCTGGGCCAGCTGGTGATGGAGGAGCAGCAGCGCCACCACACGGACGAGCTGCGCATGGCGGCGGTCGATTGAGCGGCCCGGCCAGCGCTCCCGATTGAGCCCGATGGTGTAAGCTTCTTCTTATATGCAGACCACTCTCCTTTTGGCCGCAGCGTTGCTGTACGCCGTGTGCACTTTCCTTCCCGCGCAGCAGCGCGGCCTGATCTCGGGCATGACCGCCATCGCCTGGCTGCTGCACGGGGGCGCGCTGTGGCTCGACGTGCTGGCGCCGGGCAGCCTGCGCATCGGCTTTGCCGTCATGCTCTCGGCGGCGCTGTGGATTTCCGTGGCCGCCTACTGGCTCGAGAACCGCAATTTCGCGCTTGACGGCCTGCGCCGCCTGGTCATGCCCTGCGCCTGCGCGGCCGCGGTGCTGCCGGCCCTGTTCCCCGGCAGCGTGCTGCAACTGGGCGGACGGCCCGCCTTCGGCTGGCACATCGCGGTGGCGGTGCTGGCCTACAGCACCCTGACGATTGCCGCCTTCCACGCGGTGCTGATGGCGTTGCAGGAGTCGCGCCTGCACACGCGCAGCCCGCGCCGCAACTGGCTGGCCACGGTGCTCGACCAGCTGCCGGCGCTGCTGACCATGGAACGCTTGCTGTTTCGCCTGATCGGCATCGGCTTCGTGCTGCTGACGCTGACGGTGCTGTCGGGCATCGTGTTCTCCGAGCAGCTGTTCGGCATCGCCCTCAAGTGGGACCACAAGACCGTCTTCGCATTGCTGTCCTGGCTGCTGTTTGCGGCCCTGCTGGCCGGGCGCCGCTGGAAGGGCTGGCGCGGCAAGACGGCGCTGCGCTTCACGCTGGCCGGCTTCGCCACGCTGGTGCTGGCCTACGTGGGCAGCCGTTTCGTGCTTGAAGTGCTGCTGCACCGGGCGCTCGCATGAGCCGCCTGCTGTTCTGGATCGCGCTGGCGGTGCTGGTGGTGGCCGCCATCCGCAGCAAGCTGCGCGCGATCACGCCCCCGCCGCCGGGGCCGCGCGCCGGCCCGGCCGCGCCCGAGCGCGACGCCGAGGCGATGGCCTGCTGCGCCCATTGCGGCGTCCATTTCCCGGCCTCGGAAGCGGTGCGCGCCGACGGCCTGGACTACTGCTGCCCGGCGCACGTGCGCCTGCCGCCGCTGCGATGACGCGCTGGCATGCGCTGACGATCGAATCGCGCGACACCTTCTGGCGTTCGCTGCGCACACTCAACGCCACGCGCGTGGTGATCGCCCTGGTGCTGCTGGTGTACCTCAGTTTCGACACCAAGAGCGGGCGCGCGACCGGCCAGCCGGCCTACGCCGAGGCCTGCATCGCCTACCTGGTTCTGGCCACCCTGTTCGGCCTGTTGACGATCTACTGGCGGCGCCGCTTCCTGTTCCAGCTCGGCGCCCAGATCGCGGTCGACGTGACCGTCATCTCGATGCTGTACGTGTCGGCCGGCGGCGCGCGCAGCGGCCTGGTGATCCTCTACCTGTTCCCGCTGGCCGGCGCGGCGATCCTGGCGCCGCTGCTGCTGGCGCTGCTGGCCGCCGCGATGGTGACCTTGTTCCTGCTGGCCGAGTCGACCTACCAGGTGCTCATGCACGACGCCGAGACGCCGCTGATGCAGGCCGGCCTGGTCGGCGCGGTGCTGTTTGCCACCGTGCTGGCGGTGAGCCGGCTGGCGGCCAAGCTGATCGGCCAGGAAGAGCTGGCCGCGCGCCGCGGCGCCGACCTCAAGACCCAGCAGGCGATCAACGAGATCGTGATCGCCGACGTCGGCGACGGCATCCTGGTGGTGGGGCGCGACGGGCGCGTGTTTACCGGCAACCCGGCGGCCCAGCACATGCTCGGCCTGGACGCCGAGGAGCGCGACTTCAAGCTGGGCGACATGGCCGCGCTCGAGCCGGTGGCCACCGCGTTTGCCGCCTGGCTGCTGGCGCCGGCCAGCGCGCTGGCGCGCGCCGCCTTCGTCACCCTCAAGCCCTACCAGGATGCGGCGCGCGAAGGCCAGAGCGCGGCCTGGCGCAGCCGGCGCGAGCTGTCGGCCCATCTCAAGCTGCGCTTCGCGCGGGTCGACACCCACGACGGCGCGGCCGAGCGCTGCGTGATTTTCCTGCAAGACGTGACGGCCATCGAGAACCAGGCGCAGCAGCTCAAGCTGGCCTCGATGGGACGCCTCACCGCCTCCATCGCGCACGAGGTGCGCAACCCGCTGTCGGCGATCGGCCACGCCAACGCGCTGCTGGCCGAAGAGCTGCACACACCGGCCGAGCAGCGCCTGCTCAAGATCATCGGCGACAACGTCACGCGCGTGAACCGCATGGTCGAGGACATCCTGCAGCTCTCGCGCAAGGTGCAGCCGAACGGCGAGCCGCTGGCGCTGGCCGGCTTCCTGGCCGAATTGCTGCTCGAATTTAAGGAGACCCACGCGCTGGCCGATGATATAGTGTCACTGGGCAATACTGGCGCGCTGCCGGTGCGCTTCGATCCCCTGCACCTGCGCGAGGTGCTGGTGAACCTGCTCACCAATGCGGTGCGCTACGCCACCGGCACGGCCGGCAGCATCCGCCTGTACGTGGTGAGCGACGCGGCCGGGCGCATGGAATTGCACGTGCAGGACGACGGACCGGGCATCACGCCGGAAGTGCGGGCCCATTTGTTCGAGCCGTTCTACACCACCTCGAGCAAGGGGACCGGCCTGGGCCTGTACCTGGCGCGCGAGCTGTGCCTGAACAACGACGCCAAGCTCGACTACGAGTACCGCTTCGACGCCAGCGCGTTCGGCATGCACAAGGCCAGCGGCAGGTTTGTCATTACCTTTGCGCAGCCGCTGGCGGTATGATGGGCGGCATCCTGAACCGAAAGGCAGCAGAACAATGAGCTCACCCCGCATCCTGGTCGTCGACGATGAAGCCGACTTGCGCGAACTGCTCGAGATCACGCTGGTGAAGATGGGCCTGGACGTGGACAGTGCGGCCAGCCTGGGCCAGGCGCGCGCCCTGCTCGCGCAGGGCGACTACGCACTGGTGCTGACCGACATGCGCCTGCCCGACGGCCTGGGCCTGGAACTGGTGCGCGAAGTGAGCGCGGCCGGGAAAAGCACCCCGATCGCCGTCATCACCGCCTACGGCAGCGCCGACAACGCCGTCATCGCGCTCAAGGCGGGCGCCTTCGACTACGTCTCCAAGCCGGTGGCGCTGGACCAGCTGCGCACCATGGTGCAGTCGGCGCTGCGCCTGCCGGCGCCGGCGCAGGCCTCCAGCGCGCCCGGTCCGGCCAGCCGGCTGGTGGGCCAGTCGCAGGCGATGCAGGCGCTGCGCGCGCAGATCGCGCGCCTGGCGCGCTCGATGGCGCCGATCGCCATCACGGGCGAATCGGGCAGCGGCAAGGAACTGGCCGCGCGCGAGATCCACGCCCAGAGTTCGCGCGCCGGCAAGCCTTTCATCGCCGTCAACTGCGGCGCCATCCCGGAAGCGCTGATGGAGGCCGAGTTCTTCGGCTACCGCAAGGGCGCCTTCACGGGCGCGGCCGACGAGCGCGACGGCTTCTTCCAGGCCGCCAACGGCGGCACCCTGATGCTCGACGAGGTGGCCGACCTGCCGCTGGCGATGCAGGTCAAGCTGCTGCGCGCGATCCAGGAGCGGCGCGTGCGCAAGATCGGCGCCACTACCGAAGAACCGGTGGACGTGCGCATCATCAGTGCGACCCACCAGAACCTGGCCCAGTGCGTCGAAACGGGCAAGTTCCGCCAGGACCTGTTCTACCGCCTGAACGTGATCGAGCTGGGCTTGCCACCCCTGCGCGAGCGGCTCGACGACCTGGGCCAGTTGACCGAGGGCATCCTGGCGCGCCTGGCCGGGCCGGGCCAGTGCGCCGCGCTCGGCGCCCAGGTGCTCGATGCCCTGGGCGCCTACTCCTTCCCCGGCAATGTGCGCGAGCTCGAGAACGTGCTCGAGCGGGCGCTGGCCTTCGCCAACGATGGCGTGATCGAAGTGGCCGACCTCTCGCTCAAGGGCGCGCGCGTGGCCGAGCCGGCGCCGGCCCAGCTTGCGCCGGCGCCGGCCGCCATCGTGGCCGCGCCGGCAGCACCGCAGGCGCTGCCCAACAGCCTGCCGGACTACCTGAACCAGGTCGAGCGCGACATCATCTTGCGCGCGCTGGCCCAGACCCAGTTCAACCGCACCCAGGCGGCGCAACTGCTGGGCATCAGTTTTCGCCAGCTGCGCTACCAGATGCAGAAACTGGACATCCACGCGCCCGAGCCGTGACGGCCCAGTTCGACGCCGACGGCTGGTACGGCGGCGCGCTGCGCTACGACTCGCCCAATTGCGACGCCCGCCCGGACGGGATGGCGCTCGAGCTGCTGGTGATCCACAACATCAGCCTGCCGGGCGGCCAGTTCGGCCTGCCGCACGTGGCCGACCTGTTTACCAACCGGCTCGACTTCACGGCCCATCCCTCGTTCGCCGACCTGCGCGGCCTGACGGTGTCGGCCCATTTCTTCGTGCGGCGCGACGGCCGCATCGTCCAGTTCGTTGCGGCCGGTGCGCGCGCCTGGCACGCCGGCGTCTCGCGCTTCGAGGGCCGGGCCGAATGCAACGATTTTTCCATCGGCGTCGAACTCGAGGGCTCCGATTTTGTTGCGTTCTCGCCAGCGCAATATGCGGCCCTGGCCCGGCTCACCTGCGCCTTGCTGGCGCGCTACGGCCTGCGCGCGGTGCGCGGCCATGAACACATCGCGCCTGGGCGCAAGAGCGATCCGGGGCCGTTTTTCGACTGGGACGGCTACGCCCGGATGGTCGAAAAAGAGGCGGGCGGGCGGCCCGAAAACGGCGCCATGTTAGTGCCCGCTCGCGCCAGATTGGGCTTTCCGCCGCGCAGTTGAGAAGTCAAGGCCCGGACCGAAAAAAATAGCAAATAAATTAGCTTATCGATTCCAGAAAGCTATTGCATCGCATCCCCCTAGCCACTACAATTAGTCCCACAAATGAGCAAACGACTAGATGTAGTGGTTACATGATCCCTTTCAAAATTTGCTCACCGCCCGCAATGTTGCACCCAGATGGCCTTGATTTAGCGGTATTTATCCAAATTTAGTCGGTATTCCAGCCTTTCAAGAGAAGGCTGGCGGGCTGGTTTTTTGTTTTTCACTTTATAACAATCGGCGACAGATCCCTGTACGTCGTTCCTGGAGGGTTCCATGCAAACATCCCAAGACAGTTCGATCACCAATCCGCAGCACGTCACGCCAGGAGCGACCAGTAGCAGCGCGGCGGGCAACAGCCCGGCCGCCATCGCAGCGAGCGGCGACTACCGCATCATCCGCCGCAACGGCGCCGTGGTCGCCTTTGAGCCATCGAAGATCGCCATCGCCGTCACCAAGGCCTTCCTGGCCATCAATGGCGGCCAGGGCGCGGCCTCGGCACGCGTGCGCGAACTGGTCGAGCAGCTCACCGACAACGTGGTCGCGGCGCTGGTGCGGCGCCAGCCTTCCGGCGGCACCTTCCACATCGAAGACGTGCAGGACCAGGTGGAACTGTCGCTGATGCGCTCGGGCGAGCACGACGTCGCGCGCGCCTACGTGCTGTACCGCGCCAAGCACATGGAAGAGCGCCGCGCGCTCAAGGAAGCGCAAGGCGGCGCCACCGACATCGCCGCGCCGCAGATCCGCGTGCTCGAAAACGGCAGCCTGCAGGCGCTCGACATGCAGCAGGTGCGCGACCTGATCAACGCCGCCTGCGTCGGCCTGGAAAAGCACGTCGACGCCGACGCCATCCTGGCCGAGACGGTCAAGAACCTGTACGACGGCGTGCCGGTCGAGGAGCTGCACAAGTCGGCCATCCTGGCCGCCCGCGCCCTGATGGAAAAAGACCCCGCCTATTCGCAAGTGACGGCGCGCATCCTGCTGCACACGGTCCGCAAGGAAGTGTTCGGCCAGGAAGTGCCGCAGGCGAAAGCGGCGGCCCACTATATAGAGTACTTCCCGAAATACATCGCCAAGGGCATCGAGAACGAATTGCTCGACCCGGTGCTGGCCAGCTTCGACCTGGCCAAGCTGTCCAAGGCCCTGGTCGCCGACCGCGACCTGCAGTTCGGCTACATCGGCCTGCAGACCCTGTACGACCGCTACTTCCTGCACGTGCGCGAGATCCGCATCGAAATGCCGCAGGCGTTCTACATGCGGGTGGCCATGGGCCTGTCGCTGCGCGAGGAAAACCGCGAAGCGCGCGCCATCGAGTTCTACCACCTGCTGTCGAGCTTTGACTTCATGAGCTCGACCCCGACCCTGTTCAACTCGGGCACCCTGCGTTCCCAGCTGTCCTCGTGCTACCTGACCACCGTCTCGGACGACCTGGAAGGCATCTACGAGGCGATCAAGGAAAACGCGCTGCTGGCCAAGTTCGCCGGTGGCCTGGGCAACGACTGGACCCCGGTGCGCGCCCTGGGCGCCCACATCAAGGGCACCAACGGCAAGTCGCAAGGCGTGGTGCCGTTCCTGAAAGTGGTCAACGACACCGCCGTGGCGGTCAACCAGGGCGGCAAGCGCAAGGGCGCGGTCTGCGCCTACCTGGAAACCTGGCACATGGACATCGAGGAATTCCTCGACCTGCGCAAGAACACCGGCGACGACCGCCGCCGCACCCACGACATGAACACGGCCAACTGGATTCCCGACCTGTTCATGAAGCGCGTGATGGAAAAAGGCGACTGGACCCTGTTCTCGCCGTCCGAGACGCCCGACCTGCACGACAAGGTGGGCAAGGCCTTCGAACTGGCCTACACCGGCTACGAGGCAAAAGCGGCTGCCGGCGAGATGCGCGTGTTCAAAAAGGTCGCGGCGCTCGACCTGTGGCGCAAGATGCTCTCGATGCTGTTCGAGACGGGCCACCCATGGATCACCTTCAAGGATCCGTGCAACATCCGCTCGCCGCAGCAGCACGTGGGCGTCGTGCACAGCTCGAACCTGTGCACCGAGATCACCTTGAACACCAACGAGTCGGAGATCGCGGTGTGCAACCTGGGTTCGGTGAACTTGCCGGCGCACATGAAAGAGGGCAAGCTCGACAAGGTCAAGCTGCAAAAGACGGTGCGCACCGCCATGCGCATGCTCGACAACGTGATTGACATTAACTATTACGCCGTCGACAAGGCGCGCAATTCAAACCTGCGCCATCGCCCCGTCGGCCTCGGTATCATGGGTTTCCAGGATTGCCTGCACATGATGCGCCTGCCTTACTCCTCGACCGCCGCGGTGGAATTCGCCGACCGCTCGATGGAAGCGGTGTGCTATTACGCCTATCTGGCATCGACCGAGCTGTCCGAAGAGCGCGGCCGCTACGAGTCCTTCGAAGGCTCGCTGTGGGACCGTGGCATCCTGCCGCAAGACTCGGTGCGCTTGCTGGCCGAAGAGCGCGGCGGCTACCTTGAAGTGGACGCTTCCGAATCGATGGACTGGAACGTGGTGCGCGAGCGCATCAAGCAGTTCGGCATGCGCAACTCGAACTGCGTGGCGATCGCCCCGACGGCGACCATTTCGAACATCATCGGCGTGTCGGCCTGCATCGAACCGACCTTCCAGAACCTGTATGTGAAGTCGAACCTGTCGGGCGAGTTCACCGAGATCAACGCCTATCTGGTGCGCGACCTCAAGGCGCGCGAGCTGTGGGACGAGGTCATGATCGCCGACCTGAAGTACTTCGACGGTTCGCTGGCCAAGATCGACCGCATTCCGCAGGACCTGCGCGATATTTACGCGACCGCCTTCGAAGTGTCGCCGAGCTGGCTGGTGGAGGCGGCTTCGCGCCGCCAGAAGTGGATCGACCAGGCCCAGTCGCTGAACATCTACATGGCCGGCGCCTCGGGCAAGAAGCTCGACGAGACCTACAAGCTGGCCTGGCTGCGCGGCCTGAAGACGACCTACTACCTGCGCACCATCGCCGCCACGCACATGGAGAAGTCGACCTCCAAGACCGGCGCGCTGAACGCGGTGGCGGTGGACGGCGGCATGTCGGCCAGTGCGCAAAGCGCCGCGGCGGACGTGGCGGCGGCGAGCGTGGCCGAAGGCGCGGCCTGCTACCTGCGCCCCGGCGACGACGGTTTCGAGGAATGCGAAGCCTGCCAGTGAGCATCACGTCGTTCCCGCGCAGGCGGGAACGACGACGAATAACGAATTGACTGAAGGAATACGACCATGTTGTCCTGGGATGAAGACACCTCCGCCGCGCCTGCCGCGCGCCCTCCGATGCCCGCCGACGGCGAGCCGAAAGCCGACGCGGCGCTGGTCGCCAAGCGCGTGCATGCCGACGACAAGCGCATCATCAACGGCAAGACCGATGTGAACCAGCTGGTCCCATTCAAATACAAATGGGCGTGGGATAAATATCTGGCCGGTTGCGCGAATCACTGGATGCCGCAAGAGGTCAACATGCAGCGCGACATCGAATTGTGGAAAAATCCCAACGGTTTGACCGACGACGAGCGTCGTCTGGTGAAAAGAAATTTGGGCTTCTTCGTGACCGCCGATTCGCTCGCCGCGAACAACATCGTGCTCGGTACTTATCGTCACATTACGGCGCCGGAATGCCGTCAATATCTGCTGCGCCAGGCCTTCGAAGAGGCCATCCACACCCACGCGTATCAGTACATTGTGGAGTCGCTGGGACTGGACGAGGCGGAGATTTTCAACGCCTATAACGAGGTCGCATCGATCCGCAACAAGGACGAATTCCTGATCCCGTTCATCAATACCTTGACCGATCCGGCCTTCACCACCGGCACCGTGGAGAACGATCAGAAGCTGTTGAAATCGCTGATTGTGTTCGCCTGCCTGATGGAAGGGCTGTTCTTTTATGTCGGCTTTACCCAGATTCTGGCGCTCGGCCGGCAGAACAAAATGATGGGTGCGGCGGAGCAGTATCAGTACATTTTGCGTGACGAATCAATGCATTGCAATTTCGGGATCGATCTGATCAACACCATCAAGATGGAAAATCCACTGCTGTGGACTGCGGCCTTCCGCGAAGAAATCAAGGCCCTGTTCCTGAAAGCGGTGGACCTCGAATATGCGTACGCGGAAGACACCATGCCGCGCGGCGTGCTCGGTTTGAACGCCACCATGTTCAAGGGATATTTGCGCTTCATCGCCAACCGCCGCGCGCAGCAAATCGGACTCGAGCAGCTGTTCGCGCAGGAAGAAAATCCCTTCCCGTGGATGAGCGAAATGATCGACATGAAAAAGGAACGCAACTTCTTCGAAACGCGCGTGACCGAGTACCAAACCGGTGGCGCATTGAACTGGGAATAAGCCGTTTTTCAAACGCGCGAAGTGCATCGCGCGCGTCCCATTGAAAAAAAGCGCATGAAAAACTCGCGTGCCAGTTGCGCACTGACAAGGTTTTCGTGTACTTTACGTGATTGAATTTGTCGAAACGTGAATGCGGATTTTTTCTTCGCGCGCGGCGGCAAAAAAACCGATCAAAATGGGACGCTGATTCAAACAGATATGCACTTAAACGCACCGCAAAAACTAAGCCGCACTGCCTGATCCCGATCAGGCATGGCGGCTTTTTCGTTTTGCGCGCGACGCACTCTGGGTTGGGACAGCGCTCCGGAACACCGATTTTGTCGACCTGGTCGACTATGGCTGAAGTGCCGCATACGCGAGGTTTGCAGCAGTTCAGCTGGTGCCGAATTCATTAGCATAAACACGAGCACGTTTGTGCCGATGAATAATTCGCCTGACCTTGTTACGGGTTGGACGGGTTTTAATCTTGTAGCGTGATTTTTTCCCATCGCAGATGAAGGAGAACCCAAATGGCAACAGCCGCTAAGAAACCTGAAGTAAAGAAGCCGGCCGCGAAAGCAGCCGCCAAGCCAGCAGCGAAAGCTGCAGCCAAACCGGCAGCGAAGAAAGCCGCAGCCAAGCCAGCAGCCAAGCCAGCAGCGAAAGCGGCAGCAAAGCCAGCAGCGAAGAAGGCCGCAGCCAAGCCAGCAGCAAAGCCAGCAGCGAAGAAAGCCGCAGCCAAGCCAGCAGCTAAGCCAGCAGCGAAGAAAGCCGCAGCCAAGCCAGCAGCCAAGAAAGCCGCAGCCAAGCCAGTAGCGAAGAAGGCCGCAGCCAAGCCAGCAGCAAAGAAAGCGGCAGCAAAGCCAGCAGCAAAAGCTGCAGCCAAGCCAGCAGCGAAGAAAGCCGCAGCCAAGCCAGCAGCGAAAAAAGCCGCTGCCAAGCCAGCAGCCAAAAAAGCCGCAGCCAAGCCAGCAGCCAAAAAAGCCGCAGCCAAGCCAGCAGCGAAGAAAGCCGCAGCCAAGCCAGCAGCGAAGAAAGCCGCAGCCAAGCCAGCAGCAAAAGCTGCAGCCAAGCCAGCAGCGAAGAAAGCCGCAGCCAAGCCAGCAGCGAAGAAAGCTGCAGCCAAGCCAGCAGCGAAGAAAGCCGCAGCCAAACCAGCAGCACCTAAAGCAGCAGCAAAGCCAGCAGCGAAAGCAGCAGCCAAGCCAGCCGCAAAAAAGGTGGCGGCTAAGCCAGCAGCAAAAAAGCCAGCTAAGGCTGCCGCCAAACCGGCAGCCGCTCCTGCAGTAGCACCCGCAGCAGCAGCACCGGCCGCAGCAGCCAAGCCAGCCATGAAAAAAGCCGCCGCGCCTAAAAAGCCGGCAGCGCCGAAAGTAGCAGCAGCACCGAAGCCAGCAGCAGCCCCTGCACCCGCAGCGGCAGCACCTGCTCCAGCTCCGGTACCGGCAGCGAAAACGGTCCTGGCACCAGCCGCAGCATGGCCTTTCCCGACCAGCAGCCGTCCGTAACAGCCCGCTGCGCCTGGAATAAGGCAAAATACCGCTGTGTGATCAGTTTCACACAGCGGTTTTTTTTTAAGGAGACTTTGTGCTCAGTATTATTCAGTTGATCGTCGATGCCGTGGCCAGCGTGTTGGGTGGTGTGCTGCTGCTGCGTTTCTGGATGCAGGCGATTCGCGTGCGCCCGCCCGCCACGGTGGCGCAATTCACCTTTACCCTGTCGGACTGGCTGGTGCGGCCCCTGCGGCGCCTGGTGCCCGGTGTGGGCGGCTACGATTGGGCCAGCCTGATTGGCGCCTTCCTGGTGGTGCTGCTGGCCACCTCCGTGTATTTCATGACCGGCATGAACGGGATGAGCGTGGCGATGCTGGCGCTGTTTCGCTTCCTGAGCTGGATCATCTATGGCTTCATTGCCCTGCTGATCATCGAGGCCATTTTCAGCTGGGTCAACCCGCATGCGCCGCTGGCGCCCTTCGTGCGGGCCCTGAACGACCCGCTGCTGCGCCCCTTGCGCCGGGTGGTGCCCTTGCTGGGCGGGCTGGACCTGTCGCTGCTGGTGGCCCTGATCCTGCTGCAGATCGCCCAGCTGGTGCTGGCCATGGTGTTCGGCTTCCGGTGAGCCGGGACTGGTGCTCGGCGCTGCCGGCCGGTGTGCGGCTGGCGGTGCAGATCCAGCCAAACGCAAAGAAGTCGGAAGTGGTCGGCGTGCAGGGCGAGGCGCTCAAGCTCAAGCTGCAAGCGCAGCCGATCGAAGGCAAGGCCAATGAAGCCTTGATCAAATTCCTGGCAGCGAAGCTGAAGGTGCCCAAGAGCGCCATCAGCATCACCCATGGCCACACCAGCAAGCTCAAACTGATCGAGGTGGCCAGCGCCACGCTCACCGTCGGCGAGGTCGCCCAGCGCCTGCTGGCGCCACCCTGAGCGCCTGCTGGCGCCACCCTGAGCGCCTTTCCCACCCTACCGACTGCCTCCGCCCTAGGCGCTTTCCCGCCCCGGCCTAGTAGCGGTAGCCGAACGCCGCTTCGAACTGGTCGGCGATCTGTTCTTTCGTCGCGACGTGGTTCTGGCCGCCCTGGTGGGCGATCTTGATGGCGCCCATCAGGCTCGCCAGGCGGCCCGTGGTGGGCCAGTCGAAGCCGCTGACGATCCCGTGCAGCAGGCCGGCGCGGTAGGCATCGCCGCAGCCGGTGGGGTCGACCACGGCGCTCGCCGCCACGCAGGCGATGTCATGCCGCCCGCCGCCAGCATAAATCTCCGAACCCTTTTCGCCGCGCGTGACCACCAGCGCCTCGAGCCGGCCCGCGATGTCGGCCAGGGTCAGCCCGGTGCGGTCCATCAGCATTTCGAATTCGTAATCGTTGGCGGCCAGGTAGGTGGCTTGGTCGATGAAGGTGATTAATTCCTCGCCGCTGAACATTGGCAGTTGCTGGCCCGGGTCGAACATGAATGGCAGGTCTTGCGCCGCGCAGTCGCGCGCGTGCTTGATCATCCCGTCGCGCCCGTCGGGGGCGATGATGGCCACGCGCAAGGCGCCGCAGTCGGCCACGTTGTTCTCGTGCGAGAACTGCATCGCGCCCGGGTGGAAGGCGTTGATCTGGTTGTGGTCCAGGTCGGCCGTGACGAAGCACTGGGCCGTGTAGGCGTGCTCGATCTTGCGGATCGCGCGGGTCGAAATGCCCATCCTGGCGAAGCGCTCGAGGTATTCGCCGCCATCCTGGCCAATCGTGGCCATGATCAGCGGGTCGCCGCCGAGCAGGCCCAGGTTGTAGGCGATGTTGGCAGCGCAGCCACCATATTCGGTGCGCAGGGTCGGTACCAGGAACGACACGTTGACCTTGTGCAGCTGGTCGGCCAGCAGGGTTTCGCCGAAGCGGCCGTGGTACTGCATGATCTTGTCGAATGCGAGCGAGCCGCAAATCAGGGTGGTCTTGGTCATGGGTAGGCCTTATGGGTAAAAGACGGCGATGTGATAGCCGGAAGCCTTCAGTTGGCTAAGTTCAAAATACAGTTTGACGGGCTGCTCGGAGTGCGCCGCGAAGCCCTTTGCGGCCGGCGCGCCCGGCGCCAGGTAGTCGGCCGGTGTGATCACCCGGCGCAGCAGGGGCTTGTCGGCATCGTCGATGAGCGTCAGTTCGATGTGCGGCCACGCTTGCGTGAGGCTGCCCTGGTTGCGCAGCAGGGTGTTCAGCGCGAAGGTGCTGGCGCTCAGGGTTTGCAGCTCGCCCGGTTCGATGGTGAGCTGTTCGATCTGGGCTGGCAGCTCGACCCGGCAGCCGAGCAGCGCGCACGCGGCCACCAGCGCCGGCTTGAGTGGCGGGAATTGGGCGGCAAGCTGGTTGCGGAAATTGACGACGCCCTGGACCAGCAGCAGCGGCAGCAGGATCGCCACGCACGCCACCATCAGGATGCGGCGCGTGCGGCCGGTCCGTTCCAGCAGCCGGCCGCGCTTCACAAATTCGGGTTCCTCCGCGTCCGGTTCGGGCACCGCTTCGGGGGCCGCTTGCATCTCCAGTTGAGGCGCAGCTTCGGGCTCGGGCTCGAGTTCTGGCTCGGCCGCAAGCTCGGGCCCTGCCTCCGCTTCAAGTTCCGGCTCAGACGCAGGCTCAGGCTCGGGCTCAGGTTTCGGCTCTGGTTCCGGCTCAGCTTCCGGCTCGGCGCTCTTGGGCAGGATGCCAAACGGATCGAAGGTGGTGTCGAAGTCGAGCGTGTAGATCGGTTCGCGCTCGGACTCCACGCGCGCCTCGATGGCGGCCACTTCGGCGTCGAAGGCGGCACTGAGGGCTGGCTCGGGCGCCGGTGGCGGCGTTGGCGGCGCGCCGCCCGCGGCCAGCGCGGCCAGATCGATCAGGGAGGCGTTGCCGTCGAAAACTTCATTGCAGGCGCCGCAGCGCACTATGCCCCCACGTAACTTCAACTGGTCGGCGGCGACCCGGAAGGTGGTGCCGCAGTGGGGGCATTGAGTGGCGAGCGCCATGCCTTTAGTGGCCGCGTGCGGGCGGCACCGTGTCGCTGCCCAGGCGTCCGTGCAGGGCGACCCAGCCATCCTGCTCGGCCCAGACGCCCAGCGTGATGAAGGGCGCGTAGGCGGCCGCCACTTCCTCGGCCTGGCGCGCCAGCACGCCCGACAGGATCAAGGCGCCACCTGGCGCGACGCGGCCGGCGAGCATCGGCGCCATCAGCTTCAAGGGGCTCGACAGGATGTTCGCCACCACGATGTCGAAGCGGCCGCTGGCATGTTGCGCCTTGGCCGAGACGGCAAAGCTGTCGGGCAGGTAGTAGTCGATCTCGCAGCCGTTGCGTGCGGCGTTCTCGCGCGCCGAGTCGATCGCCTGCGGGTCGATGTCGACGCCGGCCACGTCGCCGGCGCCCATTTTCTTGGCCACCATGGCCAGGATGCCGGAGCCGCAACCGTAGTCGAGCACCGTCTGGCCGGGCGCCGGATGCGCCTCGAGCCACTCCATGCACAGGCGCGTGGTGGGATGGCTGCCGGTGCCGAAGGCCAGGCCGGGGTCCAGTTCGAGGATCAGGCCGTTCGGGTCGGGTGCCTCGTGCCAGCTCGGCACGACCCAGATGTTCTTGCCGATGTGGATCGGGGCGAACTGCGATTGGGTCAGGCGCACCCAGTCTTCGTCGGCCACCGCGCGCGTGCTGAATGCGGGCGCGCTGGCCAGGCCGATGGCGGCGGCGGCCTCGGCCACGATGGCCGCCTGGTCGGCGTCGACCTCGGTCAGGGCCACCACGCGGCTGTGTTCCCAGGCCGCTTCGGTGGGCTCCATGCCCGGTTCGCCGAACAAGGGTTTTTCCTGCTCGGTCCCCTCGTCGGCGTCTTCCACCGACACCGACAGCGCGCCCGCTTCCATCAGCGCGTCGGACAGGGCTTCGGCGTGGGCGCGTGCGATTTCAATGACGACTTCGGTCCAGCTCATGCATCTGCCTTGGTGTCGCCCTTGCTCAGGGTCGGGTTCTTCGGCAGGTCCGGCTTGTCGGCCAGTTTCTGCTCGAGGTAGTGGATGTTGGTGCCGCCTTCGATGAAGCGGGCATCGACCATCAATTCGCGGTGCAAGGGAATATTGGTGAGGATACCCTCGACCACCATTTCCGACAACGCAATCTGCATGCGCCGGATCGCCTGCTCGCGCGTGGCGCCGTAAGCGATGACCTTGCCGATCATCGAATCGTAATGGGGCGGCACGTAATAGCCGGCGTAGGCGTGCGAATCGACCCGGATGCCAGGCCCGCCCGGCGCGTGCCAGGACACGATGCGCCCAGGCGAGGGGGTGAACTTGAACGGATCCTCGGCGTTGATGCGGCACTCGAGCGCGTGGCCCGAGAGCATGATGTCGCGCTGGCGGAAGCGCAGCTTTTCGCCGAAGGCAATGCGGATCTGTTCCTGCACGATGTCGATGCCGGTGATCATCTCGGTGACCGGGTGCTCGACCTGGACCCGGGTGTTCATCTCGATGAAGTAGAACTCGCCGTTTTCGTACAGGAATTCGAAGGTGCCGGCGCCACGGTAGCCGATCTTGCGGCACGCTTCGGCGCAGCGGTCGCCGATCTTTTCGATCAGCTTGCGCGGGATGCCCGGCGCCGGTGCTTCCTCGATCACTTTCTGGTGGCGGCGCTGCATCGAGCAGTCGCGTTCGCCCAGCCAGACCGCGTTCTTGTGTTCGTCGGCGAGGATCTGGATTTCCACGTGGCGCGGATTCTCCAGGTACTTCTCCATATACACTTCGGGATTGCCGAAGGCGGTGCCCGCTTCCGTCTTGGTCATGGCCACCGCGTTGATCAGCGCCGCCTCGGTGTGCACGACACGCATGCCGCGTCCGCCGCCGCCGCCGGCCGCCTTGATGATGACGGGGTAGCCCACGCTGCGCGCGGTCTTGATAATTTCTTTCGGATCGTCCGGCAGCGCCCCTTCGGAGCCTGGCACGCAAGGCACGCCGGCGCGGATCATGGCTTGCTTGGCCGAAACCTTGTCGCCCATCAGGCGGATCGATTCGGAACGCGGGCCGATGAAGACGAAGCCCGATTTCTCGACGCGTTCGGCGAAATCGGCGTTTTCGGACAGAAAGCCGTAACCGGGATGGATCGCCTCGGCGTCGGTCACTTCGGCCGCGCTGATGATGGCCGGCATGTTCAGGTAGGACAGGGCGGACTGGGCCGGGCCGATGCAAACCGACTCGTCGGCCAGTTTCACGTATTTGGCGTCTTTGTCGGCCTCGGAGTGGACGACGACCGTCTTGATGCCCATTTCGCGGCAGGCGCGCTGAATGCGAAGCGCGATTTCACCACGGTTGGCAATAAGGATTTTTTCAAACATGGTAGGGTCTCTGAGTACCGGCCGGAGCCGGGAACAACATTGTAGAGCAGGGTTCGCGGCGGCCGCGCGGGCCGCACAGGCTGATTAGCCGATCACAAACAAAGGTTGACCGAATTCGACCGGCTGGCCGTTCTCAACCAGGATCTTGGTGACGACGCCGGCGAAGTCGGAGTCGATCTCGTTCAACAGCTTCATCGCTTCGATGATGCAGAGGGTTTCGCCTTCCTTGATGGTGGAGCCGACTTCGACATACGCCGTGGAGCCGGGGGCGGACGAACGGTAGAAGGTGCCGACCATGGGCGACTTGACGATGTGGCCGGTCGGTTCGGCGACCACCGCGACCGGCGCGGCGGCAGGCGCGGCGCTCTGGGCAGGGGCGGCATACTGATGCATCGCTTGCGGCTGCATCATGACCATGTGATTTTGCGGCAGGGCGGACGATTTGACGATGCGCACTTTGCTTTCGCCTTCGGTGACTTCGAGTTCAGCGATATCGGACTCGGCAACGAGGTCGATCAAGGTCTTGAGTTTTCGTAAATCCATGTGAAACCCCTTGGAATTATTGTGTTTTAAGAGTGAAGCGGAAAGACCTGGATAAGGGCATTACCGCGCAAAATGCGTGCAGATGGCGAAGATTAGCGCCTTTTGAGCGCAAAGTCGATAGCAAAGCGATATCCATCGACGCCGAGACCGCAGACGGTCCCGAGTGCGATCGCAGACAGGAACGAATGGTGGCGAAACTCCTCGCGCTGGTAGATATTCGAGATATGAACTTCCACAAACGGAATCGCGACGCCGGCCAGGGCGTCGCGCAAGGCAACGCTGGTGTGGGTATATCCACCTGGATTGATGACGATCAATTCGACCCCCTCCGCACGGGCGGCGTGGATGCGGTCGATCAGGGCGCCTTCGTGGTTGCTTTGGAAACACACCAGGCTGGCGCCGGCCGCTGCCGCCTGGGCGGTCGCGGCAAGTTCGATGTCGGCCAGGGTGGAAGCGCCATACACCGCAGGCTCGCGGGTCCCCAGCAAATTCAGGTTGGGGCCATTGAGCAGCAGTAGCTTATTTGCCATGTTTTACAGTACGGAGTCGGCGAAAGTCAGGCATTTTGCCGCCAACTGCTGGCATTGGCAAGTGAAAAGATTTGTTGGCTTGATGCCAGGCGGCACCACCGCAGCGCTTCCCGCCGGCGGTGGAAGGCCGTTTACAAGGTGGCGATGTCGGCCTTGAGCTGCTCGAACTTGAGGCGGCCCAGGTAGGTCTTCCGGACCTGGCCGTCGGCCCCGATCAGCACCGTGTAGGGCAAGCCGCCGGCCGCGTTGCCGAACTGGCGCGAGAGCTCGGTGCCACTCATCCCGGCCACGTACAGTGGATAGGATACCTTCACCTTGGCGGCAAATTCGCGGATATTGGTGGGCGAATCGATGCCGATGCCGATCACCTTGATTTTCTTGCCGGCCAGCGCGACGGCCAGCTGATCGAGCTCCGGCATTTCCTGGACGCAGGGGCCGCACCAGGGCGCCCAGAAATTGACGACCAGGGCCTGGCCTTTCCATTGCGACAAGGCTTGCCTGACACCCCCGCTGTCGTTCATGGCCTGGGCGAACAATTCCGTCACCGGGGTATGGGCGGGGCCGCCGGTGGGCGCGATGCTGCTCGTGAGGGGCGCGCTGTCTTTCCTGTACAGGCCGGCGGCCGCGCCCATCGCGCCAAACGCGATGGCGATCAGGCCATAGGCCATCAGGTTCTTCTGGTTCATTCAACTTCCTCATGGTCAAGGGGCGCGGCCATCAGGGCACGCAGGGCGGTGGCGTCGGCGCGCAGCAGGCGGCCGTCGGGGCGGGCTTTGCGGGCGCCCCGCAAATCATTCATTTCATACAACTCGGCGTGCACGCCTTCCTTGCCCCACATGAAGCTGACCGTTTCGACGGCGTCGTGGCGGTGGCCTTTGAAATGGGGCGTTTCCGACAATTCGATCTGGAGGTTGCGGTTGAGCAGGAAAATCTCGACTTCCTTGGCGCTCTCGGCGAACAGCTGCAGGTGGATGTCATCGTGCTCGCCGGCGCTGCCGTTGAGCACCGCCCCGCTCAGGTAGGGCGAGAACGGGGCCAGCATCTCCATCACCTCGAGCGCCACGCGGCGCAGCGCGTGCAGGCGCAGCGGCTGGGTGTCGCCGTGGAACAGGGCCTGGTACTGGCGCACCTCGTCCTCGACCTGGGCGTTGTCGGGCATCACATTGGCGGCCGTCTGCTGCTCGCCGAGCACCTGGCGCGCGGCCTTGCGCTTGGCGCTGCCGTAGCCGGCGCCATCCTGGGCAATCATGCGGGCGGCCACGGCGGCAATTTCCGCGCGCAGCTGGTGGAGCTCATCAATCGGCACTGGCATCATGAGGCAGATAATACTCTGGAACGGAAAACGCCACTGGCTCAGGTAAAATCGCATATTCGGACTTTTGCAGCGAGCTTGATCACCATGCACATTCACATCCTCGGCATCTGCGGCACCTTCATGGGCGGCCTGGCCGTGCTGGCCAAGGAGGCCGGCCACAAGGTCACCGGCTGCGACGCCAATGTCTATCCGCCGATGAGCACCCAGCTGGAAGCCCAGGGGATCGAACTGATCCAGGGCTTCGGCCCCGAAC
Organism: Pseudomonadota bacterium; assembly: GCA_040390195.1. GTDB lineage: Bacteria > Pseudomonadota > Gammaproteobacteria > Burkholderiales > Burkholderiaceae_D > Telluria_A. The sequence continues at coordinate 26,108 of JAZJYV010000053.1, forward strand.
AGACGGCGCTGAACCCGGACCTGTACGTGATCGGCAACGTCGTCTCGCGCGGCAACCCGCTGGTCGAGGAGATCCTCAACCGCAGCCTGCCGTACATGTCCGGCCCCCAGTGGATCGGCGAGCACATTTTGCGCGGCAAGTGGGTGCTGGCCGTGGCCGGCACCCATGGCAAGACCACCACCTCGGCCATGCTGGCCTGGATCCTCGAGGATGCGGGCTATTCGCCGGGCTTCCTGATCGGCGGCGTGCCGCTCAACTTCGGCATCTCGGCGCGCCTGTCCGGCGCGGCCGAGTCCGACTTCTTCGTGATCGAGGCCGACGAGTACGACACGGCCTTCTTCGACAAGCGCAGCAAGTTCGTGCATTACCACGCCAAGACGGCCGTGATGAACAACCTCGAATACGACCACGCCGACATCTTCCCCGACATCGGCGCTATCGAAACCCAGTTCCACCACCTGGTGCGCACCGTGCCCGGTGTCGGGCGCCTGATCGTCAACGGCGACGAGGCCTCGCTGGGGCGGGTGCTGAAACGGGGCGTTTGGAGCGAGCAGGAACGCTTTGGCGTGAGCGACGGCGTGAACTGGACCCTGGTCGAGCAACCGGGCGGGCACTTCGACGTCGTCTTCAATGGCGAGCAGGTCGGCAGCGTGGCCTGGGGCCTGACCGGCAAGCACAATCGCTTCAATGCGCTGGCAGCCATCGCCGCCGCCCGCAACGTGGGCGTGCCGCCGGCCCAGGCGGCCGAATCGCTGTCGCGCTTCGAATCGGTCAAGCGGCGCATGGAGGTGCGCGGCGTGGTCAGGGACATCACCGTGTACGACGACTTCGCCCACCATCCGACCGCCATCGCCACCACCGTCGGCGGGCTGCGCCAGAAACTGGGCGGCGCCGGGCGCATCCTGGCCGTGCTCGAGCCGCGTTCGAACACCATGAAGCTGGGTGCCATGAAAGACGCGCTGCCGGGCAGTCTGAAGGACGCCGACCTGGTGTTCGGCTTCGGCAGCCAGCAGGCGCTGGGCTGGAGCCTGGCCGACGCGCTCAAGCCGCTGGGCGCCATCGCCCACAGCTTCGACCAGATCGATTTTCTCGTCGGTGCCATCGTCGGCGTGGCCCAGCCGGGCGACCATATCCTCGTGATGAGCAATGGCGGCTTCGGCGGCGTGCACCAGAAGCTGCTAGAGGCGCTGGCCCAATGATCTTGTATTTGCATGGTTTCCGCTCCTCGCCCAGGTCGTTCAAGGCGCGCGTGATGCACGCGCGCATGGCCGAGCTGGGGCGCGCGGCCGAATTGATCTGCCCGCAGCTGCCCGCCTCGCCCAAGGCGGCCATGGCGCTGGCCCTGGGCCTGGTCGAGCGCTATCGGCCCGCGCAGCTGTCCATCGTCGGCTCCTCGCTGGGCGGCTACTACGCCACCTGGCTGGCCGAGCGGCTTGGCTGCCGGGCGGTGCTGCTGAACCCGGCCACCGTGCCGCTGCGCGACCTGGAGCAGCATGTGGGCATCACGACGGCCTATCATTCGGACCAGCCGTTCGAATTCAAGCGCGAGTACATCGACGAGCTGGGTGCCCTGGCGGTGCAGCCCATCAGCCGTCCGGAGCGCTACTTCCTGATCGCGGCCACCGGCGACGAGGTGCTCGACTACCGCGCCATGGTGGACCATTATGTTGGTGCGCGCCAGCGCGTGATCGTCGGCAGTGACCATGGCATTGCCGAATTCCCGCAGTATGTGGATGAAGTGCTTGCCTTCTGCCAGCCGGAAGCGGCGCGGTGAGGGGCGCCACGCTGCGCCAGGCGCTGTGGCATCCGCACGTGAATGCCGTCAACCCCGACCCGGCGATGCGCGGCTGGCTCACCAGCGGCGGTTCGCTCACGGCCAAGCTGATCGCCCACAGCGCCGCGTTCCGGGTGCAGCGCCTGCACCAGCGCACGGCCCTGTGCCTGGCCGACGAGGCGCGCACGGTCGGCATGGCGCGTCCGGGACGGGTGTGGGAGCGCGAAGTACTATTACGGTGTGACAGTGCGCCGGTGGTGTTCGCGCACACGGTGGTGCCAATGTCGGCCAGCGCCAGCGACTGGCCCCTGTTCAGCGCGCTGGGCGAACGCTCGCTCGGCAGCACCCTGTTTTACGATCCGCAGGTGCGGCGCGGCGCACTCGAATTTGCGCGCATCCGCGCAGGCCATCCCCTGATGCTGCGCGCGTGCGCGGCGCTCGGGCTGGCGCAGGATGAGACAACTTTTTATGCGCGGCGCTGCCTGTATCGCCGCCATCGGGGCACGCTGCTCGTGACCGAGGTATTCCTGCCGTCGGTACGTGCGCTGGCCGCCCTCCAACAAATAAAGAACACACGAACATGAATCTATTTTTCGAAGAATCGGGCGACTTCAAGGTCGGCACCGTACTGTCGCAAGCGGGCGAGGCCTACCAGGTCGAACTGCCGACAGGCAAACGCAGCAAGATCAAGGTCAAGGACGTGCTGGTCCAGTACGAGAAACCGTCCGCGGCCGAGCTGATGGAGGCGGCCAAGGCGATCGCCCAGGACGCCGACCTGGAATTCCTGTGGGAGGTGGCGGGCCAGGAGGAATTCGGTTTCGCCGAGCTGGGCGCCGAATACTTCGGCCACCCGCCCTTGCCGCCTGAAGCGGCCGGCCTGATCCTGGCGCTGCACGGCGCCCCCATCTATTTCTACAAGAAGGGCCGGGGACGCTACAAGGCCGCGCCCGAGCAGGCGCTGCGCGCGGCCCAGGCTGGAATCGAGAAAAAGCGCCAGCAGGCGCTGGTGCAGGCCGAGTACGTGGCCCAGCTGAAGGCCAATCTGCTGCCGGGGGCGCTGGCGCCGCTGGTGCAGCAGTTGCTGTTCAAGCCCGACAAGAACAGCATCGAGTACAAGGCCATGGAAGCGGCCGCCAACGAACTGCACACCACGCCCCAGCGCCTGATGCTGGCCACCGGCGGCGTCGCCTCGCCCAAGGAGCTGCACATGGCGCGCTTCCTGTTCGAGAACTTCCCGCGCGGAGCGGGCTTCCCGCCCGTGGCGGTGCCGGCCATGCCATCCGGCCTGCCGCTGGCCAGGGTGGCCGCGTTCTCGATCGACGACGTGACCACCACCGAGATCGACGACGCGTTCTCGGTCCAGACCCTGGCCGACGGCCTGCTGCAGGTGGGCATCCACATCGCTGCGCCCGCGCTAGCGATCCGCCCCGACGACGCCATCGACAAGCTGGCGCGCGCGCGCATGTCCACCGTGTACATGCCGGGCGATAAGATCACCATGCTGCCCGACGAAGTGGTGGCCGCCTTCACCCTGGCCGAGGGCAAGACCTGCCCGGCGCTGTCCCTGTATGCCACGCTCGATCCTGCCACCTGGGCCGTGCTGTCCATGGTCACGCGCGCCGAACTGGTGCCAATCGAGAGCAACCTGCGCCACAACGACCTTGACGCGCTGGTCAACGAGGAGACCCTGGCCAGCGGCGAGGGCGAGTATCCGCACAAGGCTGAACTGGCGCTGCTGTGGCAGTGGGCCCAGCAGCTCGAGGCGGGGCGCATGAAGCGGCGCGAGGAGTTCGGCCTCAAGCCGGAGCAGAACAACCGGGTCGACTTCAATTTCTACGTCGACGATGACGTCGTCTCGGTGCAGCGGCGCAAGCGCGGCGCGCCGCTCGACAAGATCGTCGCCGAGCTGATGATCTTCGCCAACAGCAGCTGGGGCAAGCTGATGCACGACAGCGGGGTGCCCGGCATCTACCGCTCGCAAGGGGCCGGCAGCGGCGCCGGCTGGGCCGCCAAGATGCAGGTGCGCATGGTCACCCATGCCGCGCCGCACCAGGGCCTGGGCGTGGACCAGTACGCGTGGAGCACCTCGCCGCTGCGCCGCTACACCGACCTGGTCAACCAGTGGCAGATCCTGGCTTGCGCCGGGCACGGTGTGACGGCGCCGCTGGTGGCACCGTTCAAGCCGCGCGACGCCAACCTGTTCGCCATCGTTTCGGCCTTCGACGCCGCCTACGCCGCCTACAACGAGCACCAGCAGAACATGGAGCGCTACTGGTGCCTGCGCTGGCTGGGGCAGCAGCAGGCACGCCAGGTCGAAGCAGTGGTGCTCAAGGATGAAGTGCTGCGCCTGGTCGAGATTCCCCTCATCGTGCGCCTGCCGGGCATGCCGCAGGTGGCGCGCGGGGCCCAGGTGCGGCTCGACGTGCTGCGCTGGGACGAGGTCGACCTGTCGATCGAGGCGCGCCTGCTGGAAGTGCCGGCCGCGAGCGCGATCGCGCCGGACGCCGACCTGGACTACGAGGACGAGGACGACAGTGGCCAGGCCGCCGTGGCCGAGGCGCTCGACGCCGAGGGGGCGGTGGCGCTGGTGGCGCCGCAGCCGGAAGCGATTTGAAGCACCCGGCACGACGGCGCAAGGTAGAATTGCCCATTTTCCGATTCCCCAGACTGTCCGGTAACGCGTGAAGTATTTTCAAGACAACCGCTCGATGATGATCGCCCTCGGCATATCGCTGCTGCTGCACGCGATCCTGCTGGCCGTGCGCATCGTGGCGCCCGACGCGTTCAAGCTGCAGCCGGCCGACCCGGGGCTGGAGGTGATCCTGGTCAACGCCAAGCATGCGAGCCGCCCGCTCAAGGCCGACGCGCTGGCCCAGGCCGACCTCGACGGCGGCGGCCACGCCGACAGCGGGCGCGCCAGGTCGCCGCTGCCGGACCTGCGCCGGATGGAAACGGGCGAGAGCGTGAAGGCGACCCAGCGCCGCATCGCCGAGCTCGAACAAAAGCAGAAAAACCTGCTCACGCGCGCGCGCAAGTCGGACTTCAACGCCGCGCCGGTGACGGAAAAGGACAAGCCCGACCCGACCCGCAGCGGCGCCGACCTGCTCGAGACGAGCCGCGCGATTGCCCGCCAGGCGGCCGAGATCACCCAGCGCATCGAGGACGAGAACAAGCGGCCGCACAAGAAATTCCTCAGCCCGAGCACGATCGGGGTTGGCTACGCCTTCTACTACCAGGCCATGACGCGCCGCATCGAGGAGATCGGCACCCTCAATTTTCCCCAGCGGGACGGGCGCAAGCTGTATGGCCAGGTGGTGCTGTCGATCCCGATCTTCATGGACGGCACCGTCTACCAGAAGGAGGGCGGGGTGCAGGTCGAGCGCAGTTCGGGCAACCCGGCACTCGACACGGCGGCGGTGGCCATCGTGCGCCGATCGGCGCCATTCGGCCAGTTCCCGCCGAACATGCTCTCGGCCGACCGCAACGATTTATGGATCTTGACGATCACCTTCAAATTTGCCCGCAATGACAGGATGGAAGCGGAACCGCGCGGAGAACGCAATTGATCGACCACTATAGCGTCATCGGCAACCCGATCGCGCACAGCAGATCCCCCGAGATCCACGCCGCCTTCGCCCTGCAAACGGGCCAGCAGCTGGTCTACGAACGCTGCCTGGCGCCGCTGGGCGGCTTCGCGGCCACGGTGCGCGCGCTGGTGGCCGCCGGCCACAAGGGCGCTAACGTCACCGTGCCGTTCAAGCTCGACGCGGCCGCGCTGGCTTTGAGCCTGAGCGAGCGGGCCCGTGCGGCCGGCGCGGTGAACACCATGAGCTTCGTGGGCGACGCCATTGTCGGCGACAACACCGACGGCGCCGGCCTGGTCAACGACATCGTGCGCAACGCGCGGGTGCAGATCGCCGGCAAGCGCGTGCTGCTGCTGGGCGCCGGAGGCGCCGCGCGCGGGGTGCTGCTGCCCTTGCTGGGCGAGCATCCGCAGCAAATCGTCATCGCCAACCGCACGCGCGCCACGGCCGACGCGCTGGCCGCCCATTTCGCCGGCCAGGCAGAGCACAGCCAGCAAGTGCGCGCCTGCGACTTTGGCGCTGTCGACGGGCCGTTCGACATCGTCGTCAACGCCACCTCGGCCAGCCTGGCCGACGCCAGGTTGCCGGTGCCGGCTTGCGCCTTCGGTCCCGGCACGCTGGCGCTGGACATGATGTACGCTCGCGCGCCGACCCCGTTCATGCAGTTCGCCGCGCTGAACGGGGCGTGCGCACGCGACGGTCTCGGGATGCTGGTCGAACAGGCCGCCGAGGCGTTTTGGGTCTGGCGCGGCGTGCGCCCCGACACCGCGCCCGTGCTGGCCCAGATCCGGAAGGCGCTGTGAGCCGCGCCGGCGGCAGGCGCTGGCTGCGCTGGCTGATCCTCGGTCCGCTGCTGCTGGTGCTGCTGGTGCAGCTGTATTTTTTCCTGCAAATTTGCTGGTGGGTCAGGTTCAATCCCGGCATGACGAGCATGATGCAGCTGCAGCTGGGTGCCTTGCGCGAAAAGAAACCGAATGCCACCCTCGAGCAGCAATGGGTGCCCTACAGCCGCATCTCGGCCAATCTGAAGCGCGCCGTGATCGCCTCGGAAGACGCCAACTTCAACGAGCATGACGGGGTTGACTGGGAAGCGCTGGCCAAGGCCTACGAGAAGAACAACCGCAAGCACAAGGTGGTCGGCGGCGGTTCGACCATCACCCAGCAGCTGGCCAAGAACCTGTTCCTGTCCGGTTCGCGCAACTACCTGCGCAAGGGCCAGGAGCTGGCGATCGCCTACATGCTCGAATCGGTCATGAACAAGGAGCGCATCCTTGAAATCTACCTCAACGTGGTCGAATTTGGACGCGGCGTGTTCGGCGCCGAGGCGGCCGCGCGCCACTACTTCGGCACCAGCGCGGCCAACCTGAACGCGGCCCAGGGCGCGCGACTGGCCGTGATGCTGCCCAATCCGCGCTTCTACGACCAGCACCGCGACACCAATTACCTGGCGCGCCGCACCAGCCTGATCATGAACCGCATGAATTCGGCAGAATTGCCATAACCCGGAAGGCAGCAATGAAGACACGTCCGCAACGCGGCTACAGCCTGGTTTGGGTTGCCATCATCTCGGCCGGCGTGGCCGGCCTGGCCATGGCCGCCCTGTTCTCGATGCGCTACGAGCGCAACCTGTTTGCCGAAGCCGCCGCCAAGCTGGTCGCGTCGACGCCGGCCCAGGGCGTGATCGATTCGGCCAGGAGCGTGGCCGGCGCGCCGGCGCCACCGGGCACGGTGCTGCGCAAGTGCGTGGTGGGCGGCAAGACGGTCATCTCGAACGTCGAGTGCACCGACAAGAACCCGACCAGCCGAGCGCTCGACGTGCGCGACAGCGTCTCGGAGGCGCCGAAAAAACCGGCGCCGGCCGATTCGGCGCCGACCTCGAACCCGCAAGTGGACAAAATCCTCGAAAAACAGCTGCACTGAGCCGAAAAGCCGCTTTCGGGGTGGCCGGGGCTGGGCCTAAAGGGTACACTTGCGCTGTTTTGAATCCGGCCGAGATAGCGCATGATCAATGTATTTGTCCTCCAGAATGGCCGACTTAACCAGGTGCCGATCGACTCGCGTGAGGATCTCGAGAACGTGGCCCCGGTCTGGGTTGACCTGACCGACCCGAACGACGACGAGCGGGCCTGGGTCAAGGCCATCTACGGCGTGATCCTGCCGGGCGAGGACGAAGTCAAGGACATCGAGGCGTCGGCCCGCTATTACGAGGCGGAAAACGGCGACCTGCACCTGCGCACCGATTTCCTGCTCGAGGAAGACGATGGCCCTTCGCGCATCGTCACCGTGGCCTTCATCCTGGCCAAGAAAATGCTGTTCTCGGTGCACACCGACGACCTGCCGGTGTTCCGCCTGGTGCGCATGCGCGCGCGCTCGCGCCCCGGCTCGATCGCCGACTACATGGACGTGCTGCTCGACCTGTACGCCACCGACGCCGAGTATTCGGCCGATGCACTCGAGGGCATCTACCAGAACCTCGAAGAGGTGAGCGGACGCGTGCTGCAGGAAGAATTCACCGACCAGGACGCGGCCGCCGCGCTGAACGCCATCGCCCACGAGGAAGACTTGAACGGGCGCATCCGGCGCAACATGATGGACACCCGGCGCGCCGTCAGCTTCCTGATGCGCGGACGCCTGCTCAACGCCGAGCAGTTCGAAGAGGCGCGCCAGATCTTGCGCGACATCGAGTCGCTCGACGGCCACACCTCCTTCCTATTCGACAAGATCAACTTCCTGATGGATGCCACGGTCGGCTTCATCAACATCAACCAGAACAAGATCATCAAGATTTTTTCGGTCGCCTCGGTGGCCTTCCTGCCGCCGACCCTGATCGCCAGCATCTACGGCATGAACTTCAAGGGCTGGTTTCCGGAACTGGACTGGTCGCTCGGTTATCCGTTCGCACTGCTGCTGATGGTGACCTCGGCGATCGCCCCGTTCTGGTACTTCCGCCGGCGCGGCTGGCTCAAGTAAGGGGCAAGCCTTGCTGGCACACGCCGACGGCGGCGTCGTCTTCACGTTCGACTCGGCCACGGCCAGCACGGTGGCGGTGGCCGGCACGTTCAACTGCTGGGTCGGCGACGATTGCCCATTGACCCAGGTCGCGCCCGGCCGCTGGCAGACCACGCTGGCGATTGCGACCGGCCGCCACCTGTACAAGTATGTGATCGATGGGCGCGACTGGATCCGCGACCCGGCCAACGGCTGGATTTCGGAAGACGGCCAGGACAATTCAAGCTTCACGGTCGACGAATTCGGCCACGTGCTGCTGCGCGCGGCCGATACCGGCCCGCTGCAACCGGGCCCGATGTACCTGCGCCACGCGGCGCTGGCCAGTCCCGCGTGGCTGGCCGATGCGGTGCTCTACCAGCTCTCGCTCGACGCCTTCGGCGGCAGCTTCGCGGCACTTGGCGCGCGCCTGGCTTACCTGGCGGAGCTGGGCGTAAACACGATCTGGATGATGCCGGTCCATCCCAGGGGCATCGAGCGGCGCCAGGGCCGGTACGGCGATCCGTACGCGGTGCGCGACTTCGGCGCCATCGACCCGCGTTATGGCGACGCCGACGATTTGCGCGCACTGGTCGAGGCGGTCCATGCGCGCGGCATGCGCATCGTGCTTGACTGGACGCTGAACCGCAGCAGCATCGACAATGCGCTGACGGCGCAGCACCCTGACTGGTTTACCCGCAAAGCCGATGGCGCGATTTTCTACGCCGTGCCGAACCGCGACTGTTTCGCCGGCTTCGACTTTGGCAACCGTGCGCTGCGCGACTACCTGCTCGGCCAGTTGTGCGACTGGGTTGGCCGGTTCGGCTTCGACGGCCTGCGCTTGGACGACTCGGACATCACGCCGCTCGATTTCCTCAATGAGATCCGGGTGGCGCTGGCGCAGGTCAAGCCGGACATCGCACTGGTGTCGCAGGCCTACGACGAATTCCACCACCTCGCCAGCTGCGACCTGACGTACGAAGGCGGCATGCGCGATGTCATCGGCCAACCCGGCGCGGGCAACATCGAGCTGCAGCGCTATTGGGAGGCGTCGACGTACAGCTTTCCGCGCGGGGCATTGCGCCTGCGCTGGCTGGAGGACAAGGAACAGGGGCGCGCGAAGCGCTTTTTCGGCGATGGCCGGCACCTGGCCGCGGTGGCGATCCAGTTGACGCTCGATGGCGTACCGCACATCCTGATGGGACAGGAATTTGACGAGCCGCGCTGGAACACCTGGACCTGCCTGTTCGACGATTTCGCGCTCGACTGGTCCGCTTTCGACCAGGCCACGTTCGCGCACTACCGCGCCTTGCTGCGCTTGCGCGCCAGCCAGTGCGCCTTGCGCGGCGCGCGCATCGAATTCCTGGCGGGCCTGGCGCCGCAGATGATCGGCTACTGGCGCGGCGAGGGCGCTGCGCGCCTGCTGGTGCTGGTCAACCTGGCCCCGCATGCGCAGGCCATGCCGGAACCGGCGATCGGCCTGGAGCCGCTGTACGCACTCGGCTTGATGCAATCCGGAACCGGCCTGGAGGCATATGGCTGCGCGATCGTTCACTGCGCGTGAAAGACGAATTTGTCGCGAAGTTCATCCACAATCTTGTGGAAAATAAGGAGGTGCCCAGGCCGCCTTGCACTTTCTCCAGCGCCTGAAAAAGTGGAAGGCGCTCGACCCCTGAGGTTCCACCCTACGAAAAGGGTAGGCATTTGCGACCATCCTGCAGATACGCCGAAATTGTCGGGACTAAATGGCTGTGCCCTGGAAGACGCCGCGCGCATGAACTCAATTGCAAGTGATATGCAAGGGCCACGGCAAGACCGCAACGACGTTATTGACGGGGCGTGGGCTGGCCACTGGCCGAGATGTCGATGCGGGGCGACCAGTGCAGCGCGATGGCGCGCAGGCTGCCGTCGCTTTTCAGCTGGTTCAAGGCGGCGCTGATGCGCGCGGCCAGCGCGGGGGGCACGCGCGGCGACAGCAGCAGGTAGTGCGGGTCGACGCTGAGCACGGCAGGTGCGATGCGCAGCTTGCCGGTCAAGCCGGCGCGCTCGATCTCCCAAGCCATGCCTGGCTCGTGGTACAGAAAGACCCGGCCGCGCCCGAGCGCCAGCTTGCGCAGATTGTCTTCCGGGTGTTTGCCACCCTCGTCAACCTGGACGATGCCCTTTTCGCGCAGGCGCTCGACCAGGCGCGCCCCGCCATTGACCAGGATGAGCTCGTGCGACGCCAGTTGCTTCAAATCCTCGAGCCGGGTCAGGCGCAGCGCGTCGCCATTGCGCAGCGCCGCCACCAGTGTGTTGTTGTACAGGGCCACGTCGGGAATGGTGAAATGGGCGTCGCGCTCGGGCGTGCGTCCGAGCGCGCAGGCGAGGTCAAGGTGGCCGCTCTCGACTTCTGCGACCAATCGCTTCTGCGGCATCGGCCGGTTCGACCAGACGATCTTCAGCGACGGCGTGTGGCGCATGATCGCGCGCAGGATCTCGGGGCACAGCCCGCGCTTGCCATCGGCATTCCATTTCAGTTCCGCGCCCGACTCCATGCCCGTGCGCAGGGTGGCGACGTCGGCCGCCGGCGCCGCAGCGCTCAGGCACAGCGCCGCCAGCAGCAGCAACTGGCGCGACGAATGCATGGCATGGTTTGTTAGCGGCATGAGGCCAGGGGCTCGAGTGGGACAGCTTCCGATTGTACCCGTGCTTTCTGATGACGAACTTCCACCTTGTCGAAAACCTGACTCGCCGCACGGCTGGCTAGCCGAACGGCAGGTAGTCGATGCCGTTGGCGATGACGCCGATCAGCTGGGCCTGGTTCTCCGTGCTTTCGGCGAACTGGGCCAACACCTCGGCGCGCGAGAAGCCGCCGGCCACCGCCTTGACCCAGAAGTCGAAACCGCCTTGCTCGGGTGCCCGGTGCAGCACGTTGCTGTAGAGGCGGGTGACGAAATCGCTGGCGCTGGGCGCCGCGCCGTACAGGGCGGTGAATTCGGCGCTTTGCATGAAGCCGGCGGCGACGTCGGCCAGGCTGGTGCCGCGGTCCATCTGGGCAATCCAGAAACCGAGTCCGCCGGCGTCCGGCTTGCGGTCGAAGGCGGCCTGGTAGACCCGGTAGGCCTGGCCCGCCGCGCCGGCCAGGTCGAGCGCCACGGCGCCATCGTCGAACAGCACGCGCTCGACATTGCGCAGCAGGTCGCTGCCGTCGGCGCCGGCCTTGAGCACGCCGGTGGCGCCGCCCGCCGCCTTGAACAGGTAGTCGGCGCGCAGCCCCGCGTACAGCATCAGGTCGAAGCCGGCGCCACCGTCGATGGTGTCGTTGCCCAGGCTGCCGCGGATGCTGTCGTTGCCGCTGCCGGCGTCGATCAGGTCGGCGCTGCCGCTGCCGAGCATGACGTCGGCGCCGCTGCCGCCGAGCTGCTGGGCCGTGACCGGGCGCACGTCGACGAAGCCCAGATACGTGTTGCTGCCCTTGCCGGCCTCGGTCAGGCGGTAGCTGAAGGTGTCGCCGCTGGCGAAGCCCTGGTTCGGCGTGTAGCTGAACACGCCGGCGGCGCTCACCGTGGCGTGGCCGTTGCTGCCGTCTTGCAGCAAGGTGTAAGTGAGCGCGCCCACGCTGGCGGCCGGCAGCGGCAGCGTGCCGCCGGCGCTGGCGTTCTGGTCGACGTCGATGTGCAGGTCGGCGCCCAGCGCGGCGCCCGACAGGGCCACACTCTGGTCGCGAAATACCAGCGTCTCGATATTGAGCAGGGTGTCGAAGCCGCCGCTGCCATCGCGCGCGGTGACGAACACCTTGCCGTAGGCGTTCGAGAGCAGGTAGTCGGTGCGCGCACCGTCGAACACGGCGCTGTCCTTGCCGGCGCCGCCGTCGAGCCAGTCGTTGCCCTTGCCGCCCTTGAGCGCGTTGTCGAGCACATTGCCGAGGATGACGTCGTCGAAGTCCGAGCCGGTCGCGTTTTCGATCCAGGTGGCGGTGCCCAGGCCCAGGTTGGCCACCGCGCCGATGCCGGCGCCGGTCACCCCCACGCTCGACAGGTGGCCCGGCGTCAGGTCGATCATGGCGCCGGTTCGCGCGCCCGAGGCGTCCAATGTGTCGATCCCGCCATCGTCGACGATGCTGGTCTCGGACGTGAAGCGCAGTCCGCCCAGCACATACACGGTGTCGCCGCCGGCGCTGGCGCGGCTGCCGTACAGGGTGCGCAAGGCCGTCACGTCGAGGGTGCTCCAGCTGGAAGGGAACAGGCCGTCGGCCGAGGCTGTCTCGGACATCACGCTGAAGCTGCTGCGGTCGTTGGCCGGATTCAGTTGCAAGGCGTAGGCCTCGCCCGGCTCGATGTTGCGCGGATGGCGCAGTCCCAGCGCGTGGCCGATCTCGTGCAGCAGCACGGCGTAGCCTTCGGAGCCGGGCGCCAGATTGAGCAGGGTGTCGATGTCGATCCAGACCTGGCCGGCGCCGGCCTCGCCTGGCATCGCGCTCACGCCCTTGGTGTCGACTTGCTGGCTGGCGCCGAAGCTGAGCTGGCCGTGGCTGGCCGCACTGTCGGCCACCTCATGGAAGGACAAGCCGGTGAGGGCGCTGACGCTGGCCAGGATGGCGCGCACGGCGTCGCGCTGGCCGCTGGTGAAGGCCTGGAAGCCGCCGGCGCCGGGCCCCTCGGGCGGGGCGCTGGCGACGAAGCTGTAGCTCAGCTCGAGCGCCGTGCCAAGCTTGGCTGCGGCATTCCAGCGGTTCGCGTCCGCCGCCAGCAAGCCCTGGTTGGCCATGTCGTCGGGCTTGATGAAGTCGATCAGCGCGCTGCTGTTGGGCCATCCGGCGCTGATGCGTTCGATGTTGCTGATCACGTCCTTGAACCCTGGCAGGCTGTCACAGGTAATGGTGGCCGACAGGCCGTCGATGCTGACCACGATCTTGTAGTCGGCCAGTGTCATGCCCTCGCGGTTGGTCGGCAGGTACAGCAGGTCGCTGCCGCCGCGCCCGTCGATGGTGTTCGAGCCGCCGCCGCTGTTGAAGGTCTCGTCGGCGGCGCTGCCGTACATCTTGTCGCCGTGCCAGGTGCCGCCGACCTGGGTCACGCCGACCAGGGTGTCGCGCGTGCCCCAGCCATCGTCGGCGAAGCCTGCCTGCAGGTCGACCAGGACGCCGGCCGGGCTGTCCCAGTAATTGACGGTGATCTGGTGCCAGAACTCCGGGCTGTCGAGGCGGATGACCTGGTCGTTGCCCGGCCCGCCGGTGACGCTGCCCTCGTACAGGCGGACGGTGTCGTTGCCGGCCTTGAGGTTGTAGTCGCGCCAGACGTCCTTATCGCTCAGGGGCTGGACATAGACATCGTCGCCGTCGGTCAGGAACATGGTCTGGGCGGTCATCGGACACTCCTAGGCGCGCAACAGCTTGATCGATTGCTGGCTGAAATTGACCAGGTTGGGGAATACGGTGGCGAGCTGGCTGGCCGGCAATCCCATCCACTGCACCACGCTGGCGGCGACCTGGTCGGTCGAGGTGGTGGGCACGAAGCGCCCGCCCTGGTTGGCGTCGCAGTCGTCGGGCCCGCCCGGCACCAGGGTCGGGAAGGTGCCGAGCACCTGGCCGCCGGCCACTGGGCCGCCCAGTGCAAACCAGTGGTTGCCCCAGGCGTGGTCGCTGCCGCCACCCGAGGCGGGGCGCAGGGTGCGCCCGAAGTCGCTGAGCGACAAGGTCACCACGTCCTGGTCCAGCCCCCCCGCCTGCAGCGCCTGGTCGAATGCGGCCAGCGCCTTGGCCATGGTCAGCAGCTGGCTATCCTGGCTGTTCGGATTGCTGCCGCGCTGGTTGGTGTGGGTGTCGAAGCCGCCCCACTGGACCAGGAACACCTGGCGCTTGAAGCCCTGGCGCTTGAACACCGGCATCAGGGTGGCCAGCTTGCGCAGGCTGCGCCCCAGGTCGTTGTCCTCGAAGTTGGCGGCCGGTTCCGGCGCGTTCAGGGCGGCTTGGGTGAAGCTGGTCGACTCGCTCACGCTGCGCCCGAAGCTGCGCGCGTATTCGGCCTCGTACTGGTTGGCGAACTGCCAGCGCGCCATGCGGTTGAGCGCTTGCGCCGCCGGGCGCGCCGGATCGGCCAGGTCGGCCTGGCCCCAGTAGCGCGAATCCCAGGCGCTGAGGAAGGACACCGGTGACTGGCGTCCCAGCACCAGGGTGCGGTCGTTGCTCATGGTGACGGCATTGAGCTCGTTGCGCAGGGCCGTCGGCAGCAGTTCGAGTGCGCGTCCGGCCCAGCCGCTGCCGTCGGCGTCGCCGCCCCAGCCCTGCTGCCACAGCACCTGGTCGCTGTGCGAGAGCAGGAAGGAAGGCACGGCCACCGAATGCTCGATTACCTGGCGCGCGGTGGCCGGCCCGACCAGCGGCCCGGCGTTGGCGATCCAGGCCAGGCGGCCTTGGTCGTACAGGGGCGCGAGCAGGGCCAGCGCGGGATGCAGGCCGAAGGTGTGGCCGGCGCTGGCACCGGCCAGTGGGGCCAGGCTGGACTTGGACAGCGCCAGGGCGGGCCGCGCGCTGCTGTAGTCGGCGTGCGCGCCGTCGGTCGGCACCAGGCAGTTCAAGCCGTCGTTGCCGCCGGCCAGGAACAGGCAGACCAGCGCCTTGTAGTCGCCGCCGGCGGCGCCGGCCGGGCCGAGCAGGCCGAGGGCGGGGGCGGCCGCGGCCAGTTGCAGGAAATGGCGCCGTTCCATCAGCGTATCACTCCGTAATAAGGGGTGGTCAAGCCATACAGCAGCAGGTTGACCGCCTTCTGGTGCGGCGTGTCGCCGTTCGTCTCGGGGGCCAGGTCGACCAGGTTCTGGCGCAGCACGATGGGCATGGCGCCGCGGAAGAAGCGTTCGCTGACCAGGTCGGCGAACGCCGTCGGCGAACTGGCCAGGGCCGCGCTCAGGGCGTTGCTGCCGCTGCAGCCGGACAGGGCTGCGCGGGTGGCGTCGTTGATGCGGTTGCCGTTCAGGCGGCCCGACAATTCCGAGGCGTTGAGCAGGCGCTGCTCGGGGGCCAGCAGGTTGCTGCCGGGCGCGCGGTCGGTGGGTGCGTAAAAACTGAACACGCTGGCCGGCGTGAGCGGCGCCTGCGCGCCCGACTGCTCGACATAGCCTTTCTCCGGATCGTGGATCGGCGTGCTGCAGCCCAGGCCGCGCAACAGGCCGGTGTACCACAACACCGGTTCGCGCATCTTGCCGAAGGCGTTGCTGTCGGCGCCCAGCTGGTCGCCGCGGCGCGCCTCCGGGTCGAGCAGGACGGTCTTGACGACGGCTTTCAGGTCGCCCGCCACGCCCTGGCCATTGTTGGCGAACACGGCCGCGACCCGGCCCAGATAGGCCGGGCTGGGATTGCTGGTGACCAGGTGCTGGATCAGGCGCAGGCTGACGAAGGGCGCGATGTTCTGGTGCCCCATCAACAGCTTGACGACGGCGTCGAGGTCGGCGCTGGCGCCGCCGCCGGCCGCGATCGTCTTCCCCAGCACCAGCTTGGCGCCGCGGTCGTGGGTCGGCTCCCACGGGTCGGGGATCAGATCGCGCTCGTAGCGCCCCATGTCGTAGCCGTTGGGTGGATTGTCATGGGTCCAGCCGGTCAGCGCGCGCGCCAGTTCCTCGACGTCCTTCTGGGTATAGGTTTCCAGCGGCAGGCGCTGGGCGTCGCGCTGCACCGTGCCGTCGGCGTTGAGCTTGACCACGCCCAGGGTAAACAGCTGCATCAGTTCGCGCGCGTAGTTCTCGTTCGGCGCGCAGGCCGGACACTCGGGCGAGGTGGGGCGGTTTTGCAGGTTGTCGAGGTATTCGCCCATCGCCGGGCTGACCGAGGCCGCGCGCAGCAGGGTGGCGTAATTGCCCAGCGCGTTTTGCTGCAGCAGATTGGCGTACAGCAGCACGCCATAGCCGTCGATCTTGCGCAGGGAGATGGTGACCCATTGCGACAGCGCCCAGCTGACCCGGTGGCGCAGCTGGTCGGGGCTGGTCAGCATCGCTTCGTAGAGCTGGGTATTGGTGTAGTTGCCGGCGAACTGGCTTTGGGCCGGGTCGTTGGTGTTGATGATCTTGATCGGCGCGGCATTGATGGTCGACACCGGCAACGCGAACTGGGCGTCGATCCAGGGCCCGAAGCCCATGCGCTCGATCTCGGCCACCAGCGCCGGGGTGGCGCCGAAGCTGGCCTGGTCGGCGAAGCGCGCCGCCGCGTAGTGCGACACGGCGCTGCCCGCGGCCGGCTTGACCTGGCCGGTGGAGGCGTGCAGCTGCGCCTCCTCGCTTGGCGCCGGGGGGCGGTTGCAGGCCGCCAGCAAGGCCAGGGTGACGATCCAGGTTCGACGGTCCATGAACGCTCCGCAGAAAACGCAGCGTTCATGATGCCATATTTACATCAAAAAAAACTCAGCAATAGTCACCCTGTTGCACCATTGGCACACCCTTATGCGAGGCTGGCGAACACCCGGCGCGCCGCCTCGATGGTGGCGTCGATGACGGCGTCGTCGTGCTGGGCCGAGACGAAGCCGGCCTCGAAGGCGGCCGGCGCGAAGTAGACGCCCTCGTCGAGCATGCCGTGGAAGAAGGCGTTGAACCTGGCCTTGTCGCCGGCCATCATCTCGGCGTAGCTGGTGGGCACGGTGGCGCTGAAATACAGGCCGAACATGCCGCCCTCGGAATCGGCGCAGAAGGTCACGCCGGCTTCGCGGGCGGCCGCCTCCAGGCCGCGCGCCAGGCGCGTGGCGCTGGCCGTCAAGCCTTCGTAGAAGCCGGGCTGCTGGATCAGGCGCAGGGTCGTCATGCCGGCCGCCACCGCCACCGGGTTGCCCGACAGGGTGCCGGCCTGGTAGACCGCGCCCAGCGGCGCCATGTGGTGCATCAGGGCGGCGCTGCCGCCGAAGGCCGCCACCGGCATGCCCCCGCCGATCACCTTGCCCAGCGCCGTCAAGTCCGGCCGGACGTCGTACAGGGCCTGGGCCCCGCCCAGCGCGACCCGGAAGCCGCACATCACTTCGTCGAAGATGAGCAGCGCGCCGTGGGCGCTGCACAGGCGGCGCAGGGCCTTGAGGAAGGCCGGCTTGGCCTTGATCAGGTTCATATTGCCGGCCACCGGCTCGACGATGACGCAGGCGATCTCGCCGCCCATGGAGTCGAAGGTGTCCTGCAGCTGTTCGACGTTGTTGTAGTCGAGCACCAGGGTGTGCTTGACGAAGTCTTCCGGCACCCCGGCCGAGGTCGGGTTGCCGAAGGTGAGCAAGCCGCTGCCGGCCTTGACCAGCAGCGAGTCGGCGTGGCCGTGGTAGCAGCCCTCGAACTTGACGATCTTGTCGCGCCCGGTGGCGCCGCGCGCCAGGCGCAGCGCGCTCATGGTCGCCTCGGTGCCCGACGAGACCAGGCGCACCTGCTCGATCGAGGGCACCAGCTTGCAGATCTCCTCGGCCATCTCCACTTCGCCCTGGGTCGGCGCGCCGAACGAGAGGCCGCGCGCGGCCGCCTCCTGCACCGCCTTGACCACCTCCGGGTGGGCGTGGCCGACGATGGCCGGGCCCCAGGAGCCGATGTAGTCGATGTAGCGCTTGCCGTCGGCGTCCCAGAAATAGGGACCCTCGGCGCGCGTGATGAAGCGCGGCGTGCCGCCCACCGATTTGAAGGCGCGCACCGGCGAGTTGACGCCGCCGGGCGTGGTTTTCTGGGCGCGCGCGAACAGCGTGGCGTTGTTGGAGTTCGGTTCAGTGTGCATGGCTACTCGATCTGTCAGGGTTGAAAAGGGCGCTTCAGGCCAGCGCCGCGCCGCGGAAAAATTTGTTGGGCACCAGCTTGCCCATGCCGAAACGCTGGGCGTGGGCCAGCGCCCCGACCGTGTATTCCTGGGCCGCCTGGACCGCCTCGACGGCGTCCATCTGGCGCGCCATGAGCGCCGCCAGCGCCGCCGACATGGTGCTGCCGGCGCCGCAGAAGGGGCCCGGCAGGTGCTGCCAGCTGAAAGTGCCGACCACCCCATCCTCGTTGAACAGGGTGTTCGACAGCGTGGCGCCGGCCCCGCTGCCGGCGGCGCCGGTGCCGGTCACGAGCACGAATTCGCAGCCCATCGCGGTCAGCTCGGCGACGTCGGCGGCGAGCATGTCCTCGCTGCCGCCCTCGCGCCAGGTTTCGGCCATGCGCGCCAGCTCGACCTGCGACAGCAGCAGCAGCGTCGTCTGCGGGATCAGGATCTGGCGGATCGCCATCAGCATGTCGTCGTCGGCCAGGCCGGAGTCGGGCAGGCAGGACAGGAAAGGGTCGAGGATCAGGGCCACGTCCGGATAGTCGGAGACGATCTCGGCGATCGCCGTGGCTTGCTCGATGCTGCTGATGGCGCCGACCTTGAAGGCGGCCACCGGCATGTCTTCGAGCAGCACCCGGGCCTGGTCGACCAGCCAGTCGGCGTCGATCTCCTGCACGTCTTCGACGCGCGCGGTGTCGGCCACCAGCAGGCCGGTGGTGACTGACAAGCCGTGGCAGCCGAACGCGGCGAACGCAGCCAGGTCGGCCTGGATGCCGGTTGCGCCGACCGGATCGGAGACGCCAAAGGTAAGGATGAGGGGAGATGTTTGGTTTTGCACGGCGGGTAGATTAAGATACCTGATTCGGCATTTTACTAGATAGAGGATTCACAACGTGAGTAGCGAAGAGAACAAGCGCCCTTTCCAGACCTGGATGTGTCTCATTTGTGGCTGGGTCTACGACGAGGCGGCCGGCGCGCCGGAAGACGGCATCGCCCCTGGCACCCGTTGGTCCGAGCTGCCGATGAACTGGACCTGCCCGGAGTGCGGGGCCCGCAAGGATGATTTTGAAATGACCGTGATTTGAATCTTGCCGTTCGCGCGCGGGTGGCAAACCGTGGCGCCGGCGCGCGGCGCTGCCATGGTTTGCCCGCTGTGCGCGAATGACGAACTGGGCAGTTGATTTACTGCAACATTTTGCGCACAAGGGCCATTCCCTGTGCTATCGTGCTGCATCAAGCTGAGCGAACCGACAATGACGAACCCATCGCAACCGACAGGATTGAAAATCATGGTGATCGACGACTCGAGCACGATTCGCCGCTCGGCCGAGATTTTCCTGACCCAGGCCGGCTACCAGGTGCTGCTGGCCGAAGACGGTTTCGATGCGCTCGCCAAGATCAACGACCATCATCCGGCGCTGGTGTTTTGCGACATCCTGATGCCGCGCCTGGACGGCTACCAGACCTGCGCGCTGATCAAGAAAAGCGCCAAGTTCCACGCCACGCCGGTGCTGATGCTCTCCTCCAAGGACGGCCTGTTCGACCGCGCGCGCGGCGCCATGGTCGGCTCCTCGGCCTACCTCACCAAACCCTTTAGCAAAGACAGCCTGCTGGCGGCCGTGCGCGAGCACACCGCCGACCCAGCGTCCAAGCCTTGACCCCCTTTTCCGCAGCAGGAGCGCCCCGTGGCCATACATAAAATTCTGATCGTCGACGATTCGCCCACCGAACGCTACTACCTGACCGACATCCTGGTCAAGAACGGCTTTAGCGTCAGCACCGCCGACAACGGCGAAGAGGCGCTGGTCAGGCTCAAGACCGAGAAGCCCGAACTGATCCTGATGGATGTCGTGATGCCCGGCGCGAACGGCTTCCAGGTCACGCGCTCGATCGCGCGCGACCCGGAGCTGGCCGATGTGCCGATCATCATCTGCAGCAGCAAGAACCAGGAGACGGACCGCATCTGGGGCTTGCGCCAGGGGGCGCGCGCCTACCTGGTCAAGCCGGTCGATGCGGCCCTGCTGCTGGCCAAGATCGCCGAGCTGGGCGGCGCCTGAACCATGGGCGCGCCCGTGACCGTCAAGGCGGACGCCGCCGGCCGGCGCACCCGGCTGCGCCAATACCAGGTGCAGCTGCTCGAGCGCATGCAGGCCGCACGCAGCAACAGCGGGGCGCGCGTCAACCAGCTCGGGGTGCAGATCGGCAGCGAGCGCTACCTGCTGGACCTGACCCAGGCCGGTGAGATCGTGCCGCTGGCGCCGATCACGGAAGTGCCGCTGACCCAGTCCTGGTACCTGGGCCTGTCCAACATCCGCGGCAACCTGGTCGGCATCATCGACCTGGCGCGCTACCTCGAGCTGGGCCAGAACGCGCCCGGCGCCGACAGCCGGGTGATCACCTTCGGCGCCGCGCTCGGCTTTAACTGCGCGCTGCTGGTGGGCCGGGTCTACGGCCTGCGCCACGCGGCCGAGATGACGCCCGAGGGCGACCGCCTGCGCGACGTGGACCACAACGCCTGGACCCCGCTCGACTTGGCGGCACTGGTACAAGACCCCCGTTTTTTGCACGTCGGCTTTTAGCGGCACATACACAACACACGCGTCAACCTAGGCACAGGGAGCTGTAATGGGATTTGCTTGGAAAAGTTCATTGGGATTTCTGAAGCGCGAGGCGGCCTTGGCCACGCCGGCGCCCGACACGGAATTTGGCATCAGCCCGGGCGAGCCGCAGTTCGTGCACATCGCGCCGCACGAGGCGCCGGCCGAGGAGGCCGCCAACCCGCTGCGCCTTGGCAACTTCATGGGCCGCAAGCGCGGCGCCGCCGAGGAGCCCGAGCAGGACTTGCACCTGCCCTTCATCGGCCACCTGACGCTGGCGCGCCAGCTGCGCATCCTGCTTGGCGTGTTCGTGGCCGGCATCCTGGTGACGATCGTGGCGCTGTGGCAGAACGCGGCCAGCGGCGCGGTGGCGTCGGCCCAGACCCAGATCGCCAGCGACGCCCTGATGCACTCCCAGCGCATCGGCAAGGCCGCGCCGAACGCGATCCAGGGCAACCCGGTCGCCTTTCCCCAGCTGCAGGAGAGCCGGGTCCAGCTCAACAACGACCTGAACCTGCTGGGCAAGGGTGGCAGCTTCGGCGGACGCACCATCCCGGCGCCGCCGCTGACGATGGCGCGCCCCCTGAACGAGGCGCGCGCCAAGTGGGTCAGCTCGGACAACGCGGCCGGCACGATCCTGAAGATGAAGCCGGAGCTGACCGGTTTTGACAAGACGCTCAAGCAGATCAACGTGCTCTCGCCGGAGTTGCTGGCGATGACGGAGGAGCTGCTCAACCAGAAGGTGCAACGGGGCGCCAGCGCGCGCGAACTGGCCGCGCTGGGACGGCTGACGATGCTGACCCAGCGCCTCTCGCGCAGCGCCAGCGAATTTCTGACCTCGGACGGGATCCGGCCCGAGACGGCGTTCCAGCTGGGGCGCGACACGAGCACCTTCCGCGCCACGCTCGACGGCTTCGAGAAGGGCAGCGAGACGCTGCAGCTGGCGGCCCTGAAGGACCCCGACCTGCGCGAGAAGCTGGCCCAGATCAAGAGCCGCTTCGACCAGTACCAGAAGCTGGTGGCCTCGATCCTCGAGAACCTGCCCAAGTTCAGCGCCGCCAAGGGCGCCGAGCAGTCGATCTATTACGAGAACGAGGAACTGCGCACGCTGCTCTCGCGGGTGCAGACCGGCTACCGCGGCGAGCAGGATTCGACCGACGCCTGGTTCTGGCTGATGGTCGTCTCGGCCGTGCTCACGCTGCTGGTGGCCGGCAGTATCAGCCGGGTGATGCTGCAAGATTCGCGCAACCGCACCCGCGGCGCCGACGTGCGGCGCCAGGAGGCCGAGGCGATGCGGCTGCAGTCGCAGGCGAAGGAGGAGGAGGCCAAGGCCACCAATGACCAGAACCAGGCCGCCATTTTGCGCCTGATGAACGAGCTGCAGGAGGTCGCCGACGGCGACCTGACGGTGCACGCGACGGTGTCCGAAGACATCACCGGCGCGATCGCCGACTCGGTCAACTACACGGTCGAGGAGTTGCGCGGGCTGGTCGAGCGCGTCACCACCACGGCCGAGCAGGTGACGTCGGCCTCGACCCACGCGCAGTCGATCTCCTCGGACTTGCTGACGGCGACCCAGCAGCAGTCGCGCGAGATCCAGGACGCGTCGGCGACGGTGCTCAAGATGGCCAGCGAGATCAACGACGTGTCGCGCTCGGCGAACGAATCGGCCGACGTGGCGCGCCAGTCGGTGGCGGCGGCGCACCAGGGCTCGACGGCGGTGGAGAACGCGATCAAGGGCATGCACGAGATCCGCGAGCAGATCCAGGAAACCTCCAAGCGCATCAAGCGCCTGGGCGAATCGTCGCAGGAGATCGGCGAGATCACGGAGCTGATCTCGGACATCACCGAGCAGACCAACGTGCTGGCGCTGAACGCGGCGATCCAGGCGGCATCGGCCGGCGAGGCCGGGCGCGGCTTCTCGGTGGTGGCCGAGGAGGTGCAGCGGCTGGCCGAACGCTCGGCCGAGGCGGCCAAGCAGATCGGCGCTCTGGTGCGCACCATTCAGACCGACACCCACGACGCGGTGGCGGCAATGGAGAAGTCGACCCAGGGCGTGGTCGAGGGGGCACGCCTGTCCGACGCGGCCGGCGCGGCGCTGTCGGACATCTCGGGCGTGTCGAACCGGCTCGCCGAGCTGATCCAGGGGATCTCGTTCGCCACCGAGCTGCAGGCCACCTCGGCCAACGGCGTGGCCCACAACATCCAGCACATCCTGTCGGTGACCGAACAAACCCAGGACGGCACCACCCAGACCGCGCAATCGATTCGCCAGCTGACCGCGCTGGCGCAGGAACTGAAAAACTCGGTGTCGCGCTTTCGCGTCGTCGCCTGAGCAAAGGCAAAAGCATGACAGACACTTCGCACGCGCCGCACTTCGACACCGGGCCGCTGTCCTGGGTAATGGGCGAGATCCGCGACGCGCTGGGGCGCTCGCGCAGCGCGCTGACCGAGGCGGCGGCGCGCAGCGAGGAGGCCCAGGCCAGCTCGCTGCAGCACGGCAAGACCCATCTGCACCAGGCCCACGGCGCGCTGCAGATGGTCGACGTCGACGGCGTGAGCGTGATGACCCAGGCCGCCGAGGAGGCGCTCGAGCGCTTCAAGGACGGGCGCCTCGAATGCAGCTTGCAGCACACCGACATCGTCGCGGCCGGCTACCAGGCGGTGGTCGAATACCTCGAGGAGCTGCTCTCGGGCGCGGCGCCGCAGCCGGCCCGCCTGTTCCCCTACTACCGCGCGGTGCAGGAAATGCTGGGCGCGCCGCGGATCCATCCGGCCGACTTGTTCTTCGTCGACCTGGCGCTGCCGGTGACGCTGGCGCAGCACGCCGCGCCGGCCGTGGCGCCCGACTACGCGGCCTGCCGCAAGGGCTTCGAGCAGGCGCTGCTGCCGTTCCTGAAAGGGGGCGACAGCTTGCATGTGCACGCGCGCGCGATGCAGCAGGCGATCGCCCAGGTGGCCGACGCCCAGGACGCGCCGCACGCGCGCACCTTCTGGCTGGCCATGCAAAGCTTCGCCGAGCTGGTCGCCGACGGCCAGCTCAGCGGTGACTTGTATGTCAAGCAGCTGTTCGGCCTGATCAACCTGCAGATCCGGCGCCTCTCGCAAGGGCAGGGCAGCTTGCCCGAGGCGATGCTGCGCGACGCGCTGTTCTTCATCGCCGCCGCGCCGAATCCGCCGGCCAGCACGCTGGGATTGCGGCGCGCCTACCGGCTCGACGGCATGGTGCCGTCCGACTACGACAAGAAACGCTACGGCATGATCGACGCCGAGGCGCTCAAGAGCGCCAAGGATGCGCTGGCCAGGGCCAAGCAGCAATGGGGCCAGCTGTGCAGCGAGATCAATGGCACGCTCGAGGCGGACTTCATGGCGGCGCTGGCCACCCTGGCCGGCGCCGGCGCGCGGCTGGGCGCGCCCGCGCTGGCGCAGCTGTTGACGCAGCTCGAGCGGGCCGCGCGCGACTCGGTCGCGTCAGGGCGCGACGATGCCTTCTCGCTCGAGATGGCCACCGCGATGCTGTTCGTCGAGCAGGCGCTGGACCAGATCCGCCAACTGCCCGCGCACTTCGATGCCCAGGCCGAAGTGGTCGGCGCGCGCCTGCTGGCGCTGGCCGCCGGCGAAACCCCGGCCGCCGCGCCCGAGTGGCAGGACGACCTGTCGCGCAAGATCCAGCAGGGCCAGACCGTGGGCGTGCTGGCCGGCGAAATGAAGACCGGACTGCGCCAGGTCGAGAAGATCCTCGACGACTACTACGCCGACGCCGGCAAGCGCGCCGCGCTGGCCCAGATCGACCCCTTGATGCACCAGTTGCAGGGCGCGCTGGCGATGCTCGACCAGGACGAGGCGGTGCGCGCGGTGCGCCACGTCAGGGAGGCGGTGCTGGCGCTGGCCGCCGGGCCGGGCGAGTCGGCGCGCGACGCCGAGTCGCTGCAGAACATCGCCCAGAACATCGGCGCGCTGGGCTTTTTCATCGACATGCTGGGCCAGAATTTCGAGACCGCCGGCCAGCGCTACGGCTTCGATCCGGCGCTGGCCATGTTCGGCGCCGTGCCGTACGAAAAAGCGGCGCCCGACGAGACGCCGTTCGACCAGGAGGCCGCACCGGCCGCCGAGAGCGCGCCGGCGGGCGCAGCGGAGATGCCGGCGCCGAGCGCGCCGATGGCCCAGGGCGAGGAGGCGATCGAGGCCGAGCTGCTCGAGATCTTCATCTCCGAAGCCCAGGAAGTGCTCGCCTTCGTGGCCGCCACGCTGCCCGCGGCGCGCCTTGAACCGGCCAACCAGGACACCCTGACCATGCTGCGCCGCTCCTTCCACACGCTCAAGGGCAGCGGACGCATGGTCGGCCTGGGCCAGTTTGCCGAGGGCGCGGCGGCGGTCGAGAAGGTGATGAACCTGTGGTTGTCGGAAGCGCGCAGCGCCAGTGCCGATTTGCTGGCGCTGCTCGACTACGCCTGTGCCGACATGACGGCCTGGGTGGCCGAGCTGCTCGCCCACGGCAGTTCGGCGCGCCACAGCGAGCTGCTGGTCGCGGCCGCCGGCGCGGTGCAGGATGGCGCGCCGTTCGCGCTGGCAGCGCCAGACGAGGTCGACGAAGTGATCGAGATGACGCTGCCGGACGAGGACGAGCCGTTCGAGGAGCCGTTCGAGGCGGCGCCGGCCGCGGTGCAGGCCGCAGGCGGCGCCACCGTGATCGAGTTCCCGAGTCCGGGGCGCGCGGCCCAGGACGACAATATGAAGCGCATCGGCAGCCTCGAGATTCCGCTGCCGCTGTACAACATCTACCTGGCCGAGACGGACGAGTTGATGCGGGTGCTGACCCAGGACTTCGGCGAGTGGCGCCATGAACCGGCGCGTCCGGTGACGGCCGAGGCGATGAAGGCGGCGCACACCCTGGCCGGCACCTCGGCCACGGTCGGCTTCAAGGCGCTGCGCGAAGTGGCGTATGGGCTCGAAACGGTCCTCATGACGCCGGCGCCGCTGCTCGACGAAGCCCAGCGCGCGCTGCTCGACGAGACGCTCGACTGCGCGCGGGCGATGCTGCAGCAGTTCGCGCTCGGTGAATTGGCGCCGGGGGCGCCGCAGCTGGTGGCGCGCCTGCAGGAGCTGCACGCGCAGCTGTGCGCGCAGGAGATGGCGCCGGTCGCCGGGCACGCGCTGCCCGACGAATTGGCGCCCGAGGTGCCCGACAGCGCGCCCGAAGTTCACTACGAACATGGCTTCGACGATCCCTTCGAGGCGCCCGAACTGACCCAGGCGGCGGCGCCGCCCGAGGTCGACGAGTTCGACGCGCAGCTGGTGCCCGAACTGATCTCGGAGACCGACAACGCGCCGGCGCCGGCCGGGCCGGAGATGGATGCGGACGCGGACATCGAGCCCGAGTTCGTGCTCGATGCCGTGCCGGAAACGCCGGCGCTGGCCGAGCCGGGCGCGCAGGAAGCGCTGTCGGCGGTGGGCGCCGAGACCGTGTTTACCGACGACCTCGACGCGGACTTGCTGCCGGTGTTCATTGAAGAGGCCACCGACCTGCTGCCGGAGATCGGCGTCGCGCTGCGCAATTGGCAGCACAAGCCGTCCGACAGCGCGCCGGCCCAGATGCTGCTGCGTACCCTGCACACGGTCAAGGGCAGCGCGCGCATGGCCGGCGCGATGCGGCTGGGCCAGCACGCGCACGAGATCGAAACCCAGATCGAGAACATGGTGCACGCCGGCACCAGCACGCCGGCCGCGTTCGACGAGCTGATGGCCAACTACGACCACGCGCTGCTGCTGTTCGAGCAGCTGCAGGCGCCGCCGGTGGTGGCGGACGCTGGCGCGGCGGCGGCGGGGCAAGCGCTGCCCGACGAGGCCGTGCCGGCGCCGACCCGCACGCCGCTGGTGCGGGTGCGCGCCGATATTCTCGACCGCCTGGTCAACCAGGCCGGTGAAGTGTCGATCACCCGCTCGAAGCTGGAGAACCAGGTCGGCACGCTCAAATCGTCGCTGCTCGAATTCTCGGAGAACCTGGCGCGCCTGCGGCGCCAGCTGCGCGAGGTGGAGATGCAGGCCGAATCGCAGATTTCCTCGCGCATGTCGATCTCGAGCGAGCGCGAATTCGATCCGCTCGAATTCGACCGCTTCACGCGCCTGCAGGAACTGACGCGCATGATGGCCGAGAGCGTCAACGACGTGGCGTCGTTCCACGAAAGCCTGTCGCGCACGGTCGACGGCGCCACGCTCGACCTGGGCGTGCAGTCGCGCCTGACGCGCGACTTGCAGCGCGACCTGATGCGGGTGCGCATGGTGCCGTTTTCGAGCCTGGCCGAGCGCCTGTTCCGGGTCGCGCGCCAGACCGCCAAGGAAGTCGAGAAGCGGGTCAACCTGGACATTCGCGGCGGCGCCGTGGAGATCGACCGCAGCGTGCTCGAGCAAATGGCGGCGCCGTTCGAACATTTACTGCGCAACGCCATCGTGCACGGCATCGAGTCGCGCGAGCGGCGCGGGGCCAGCGGCAAGTCCGAGACGGGCGAGTTGCTGATCCAGGTCAGCCAGCAGGGCAACGAGGTGGTGATCCAGTTCACCGACGACGGCGCCGGGCTGGACCTGGCGCGGATCCGCGCCAAGGCACGCCAGGGCGGCTTGCTGGGCCAGGACGAAGTGAGCGATGCCGAGGCGGCCGACCTGATTTTCGAGCCGGGTTTCTCGACCGCCGATGCGCTGACCGAACTGGCCGGGCGCGGGGTCGGGATGGACGTGGTGCGCTCGCAGGCGCAGGCGCTGGGCGGGCGGGTGGCGATTGCCACCGAATCCGGCAAGGGCGCGCGCTTTACCATCCACCTGCCGCTGACGCTGGCCGTGACCCAGGTGGTGCTGGTCACCAGCGGTGGCAAGACCTGGGCCCTGCCCTCGATCCTGGTCGAGCAGGTGCTGCAGATGAAGGAGGCGGCCGTGGGCGAGGCGCACCTGGCCGGCGTGCTGCCCTACCAGGGACACCGGGTGGCACTGCACTACCTGCCGGCGCTGCTGGGCGACGCCGAGGCGCGCCCGATGGCGCAGCGTTCCTGCCCGGTGTTGGTGCTCAAGAGCGGCACCGACCGGCTGGCACTGCATGTCGACGACGTGATCGGCAACCGCGAGGTGGTCATCAAGAACATCGGTCCCCAGCTCGCGCGCATGATCGGGATCGCCGGCGCGACCGTGCTCGGTTCCGGCGACATCGTGCTGATCCTCAACCCGGTGGCGCTGTCGCACCACCTGGCCCTCCATCCGGAGTTGCGCCCCCAGGGCGCCGCTGCCGTGCGCGAGGCGGCGCGCGACGCGCTCGCGCGCGACCATGTGGTGATGGTGGTGGACGATTCGCTCACCGTGCGCAAGGTCACCCAGCGCCTGCTCGAACGCGAGGGTTACCAGGTGGTGCTGGCCAAGGATGGCGTGGACGCCCTCGAGCGGCTGCAGGAAACGGTGCCCGACCTGATGCTGGTCGACATTGAAATGCCGCGCATGGATGGCTTCGACCTGACCCGCAACATCCGCGGCAACGCCGGCACCCAAGCCATCCCGATCATCATGATCACCTCGCGCACGGCCGACAAGCACCGCAACTACGCGCTGGGATTGGGAGTGAACGCTTACTTCGGAAAGCCCTTCCAGGAAGACATGCTGCTGGCGGCGATTGCCGGCCTGCTGCACAAGGAAGTGCCGATCGCCTGAGCAAGAGCGCAGGGCCACCCTGCGCTCTTCCCGACCGCTTTGCACCTGCCGCAGATCAAAGAGCTGCGCGCGCTCCGGGCGCTTCCAATGGTGACGTCCTCAATTCAGTGTAAACTATCGAAAAGTCCATTCGAGCGATGCAGTATACACAAGAGCGAGCCAAGAGAGAGCGATCGGTATGAAGAAGAGCAAAATCGGCAAGACTCTGGCGATGCCTGGCATGTCACAGGAAGATCCGGCCCCGTCCGGACATGGTTTTGCCGGGCTGTCGAGCCTGAACCTGGCCAACCACTTCCTGATCGCGATGCCATCGATGCAAGATCCGATCTTCGGCGGCACCGTCGTCTACATTTGCGAGCACAACGACAAGGGCGTGCTGGGCGTGGTCATCAACAAGCCCACCGACATGACCATGGAGATCCTGTTCGACCGGATCGACCTGAAGCTGGCCGATGGCTTGCGCAGCAGCGTTGTCAACGAACCGATCATGTTCGGCGGCCCCGTCCAGGACGACCGCGGCTTCGTGCTGCACACCCCGGGCGGGCGCTATTCGTCCTCGCTGACGGTGACCGACGAGGTCGCCTTCACCACCTCGATCGACGTGCTCGAAGCCGTCGCCAACGGCGCCGGCCCGCGCCGCATGCTCGTCTCGATCGGCTATTCGGGCTGGAGCCCGGGCCAGCTGGAAGACGAAATCGGCCGCAACGGCTGGCTCACGGTGGGCGCCGACGCCCATGTGCTGTTCGACCTGCCGATCGAGGAACGCTACAACGCGGCCATCAAACTGCTCGGCATCGACCCCATGATGCTGGCCTCCGAGGCAGGCCATGCGTAATGGTTGAAACGGTGTTCGGATTCGACTTCGGCATCAAGCGCATCGGCATCGCGATGGGGAACACCCTGACCGGCCACGCCCAAGCCCTGTCGGTGATCAAGGCGATCGACAATGCCGCGCGCTTCGCGCAGATCGGCGCGCTGATTGCCGAGTGGAAGCCGGCGCGGCTGGTGGTGGGCGAACCGCGCCACCCGGACGGCGCCGAGCACGAGATGACCTTGCGCTGCCGCCGCTTCGCCAACCAGCTGCACGGGCGCTTCGAGCTGCCGGTGGTGCTGGTCGACGAACGCTATTCCTCGGCCGTGATCACGGCCAAGCGGGGCGAAGTGATCGACGACAAGGCCGCTGCCATTATTTTGCAACAATATTTTGACGACCATGCCAATCACAACTAAACAATTCGACACCGGGCAGCTCTACGCCGCCCTGTTGCAGCAGGTGCGCGAGGGCCTGGCCGGCGTGCCCGACCTGGCCATCGTCGGCATCCATTCGGGCGGCGCCTGGCTGGCCGAACGGCTGGCGCTCGACCTCGGCCTGCAGGCGCGCCTGGGCTTCATCGACGTCTCGTTCTACCGCGACGACTACGCGCGCAAGGGCTTGCATCCGGACGTCAAGCCGACCCAGATCGGCTTTAACGTCGACGGCTGCACGCTGCTGCTGGTCGACGACGTGCTCTACACGGGACGCACCACGCGCGCGGCGATCAATGTGCTGTTCGACTATGGCCGCCCGGCGCGCATCCTGCTCGCCGCGCTGGCCGACCGCGGCGGACGCGAGCTGCCGGTGGCCGCCGATTTCGTGGCCACCCGCGTCACGCTGCAAGCCGGACAATCGCTGGCGCTGGCGCGCGGCGCCGATGGCCAACTTTCGCTCACGATAGAAGACGACCATGCTTAACCCGCAACTGAACAAACACGGCGAGTTGCAGCACCTGCTGACCATCGAAGGGCTGCCCAAGGCGATTGTCAACCACATCCTCGACACCGCCTCCTCTTTCGTCGGCATCTCCGACCGCGAGGTCAAGAAGGTGCCTTTGATGCGCGGAAAAAGCGTGTTCAACCTGTTCTTCGAGAACTCCACGCGCACCCGCACCACCTTCGAGATCGCCTCCAAGCGGCTCTCGGCCGACGTGATCAACCTGAACATCCAGGCCTCGTCGGCCAGCAAGGGCGAGTCGCTGCTCGACACCATCGACAACTTGTCGGCCATGCACGCCGACATGTTCGTGGTGCGCCACGCGCAGTCGGGCGCACCCTACCTGATCGCCAAGCACCTGATCGACACCCGCCAGTCGCACGTCCACGTGGTCAACGCCGGCGACGGCCGCCACGCGCACCCGACCCAGGGCCTGCTCGACATGTATACCATCCGCCACTACAAGAAGGACTTCACCAATCTGACCGTGGCCATCGTGGGCGACATCCTGCACAGCCGGGTGGCGCGCTCCGACATCCACGCCCTGACCACGCTGGGCGTGCCGGAGGTGCGGGCGATCGGCCCGCACACCCTGCTGCCGGGCGGCCTGGAGCAGATGGGCGTGCGCACCTTCACCAACATGGAAGAGGGCTTGAAGGGCGTCGACGTGATCATCATGCTGCGCCTGCAGAACGAGCGCATGAGCGGCGCGCTGCTGCCCTCGGCCCAGGAATACTTCAAGAGTTACGGCTTGACGCCCGAGCGCCTGGCGCTGGCCAAGCCGGACGCGATCGTGATGCACCCGGGGCCGATGAACCGCGGGGTTGAGATCGATTCGGCAGTGGCCGACGGGCCGCAGGCCGTGATCCTGCCGCAGGTGACGTTCGGGATTGCGGTTCGCATGGCGGTGATGAGCATTTTGGCGGGAACCCAGGGATGAAATACCATATCAGGAACGGGCGCGTGATCGACCCGGCAAACGGCATCGACGCACTGTTGGACCTCTACATTGAAGACGGCAAAGTCGCCGCCATCGGCCGCGCGCCGGACGGCTTCGGGGGCGCGCAGCTGATCGACGCCAGCGGCCTGGTGGTCGCGCCCGGGCTGGTCGACTTGTCGGCGCGCCTGCGCGAACCGGGCTACGAATACAAGGCCACGCTGGAATCGGAAATGCAGGCGGCGGTGCAGGGCGGGGTCACCAGCCTGATCTGCCCGCCCGACACCGACCCGGTGCTCGACGAGCCGGGCCTGGTGGAGATGCTCAAGTACCGCGCGCGCAACCTGAACCAGGCCCACGTGCACCCGCTGGGCGCGCTGACGATGGGCTTGAAGGGCCAGGCGCTGACCGAGATGGCCGAGCTGACCGAGGCCGGCTGCATCGGCTTCTCGCACGCCGAGGTGCCGATCGAAGACACGACGGTGCTGCTGCGCGCCCTGCAGTACGCCAACACCTTCGGCTACACGGTGTGGCTGCGCCCGCAGGACGCGCACATCGGGCGCGGCGGCATCGCCCACGCCGGGCCGCTGGCCTCGCGCCTGGGCTTGGCCGGGGTGCCGGTGATGACCGAGACGATCGCGCTGCACACGATTTTCGAGCTGGTGCGCGCCACCGGCGCGCGCGTGCACCTGTGCCGCATGTCGTCCGCGGCCGGCCTCGAGCTGGTGCGCGCGGCCAAGAAGGAGGGCTTGCCCATCAGCTGCGACGTCGGCATCCACCACATCCACCTGACCGACGCCGATATCGGCTTTTTCGATTCGAACGCGCGCCTGACGCCGCCGCTGCGCAGCCAGCGCGACCGCGACGCGATCCGCGCCGGCCTGTACGACGGCACCATCGACGCGATCTGCTCGGACCACACGCCGGTCGACGACGACGAGAAGCTGCTGCCGTTCGGCGAAGCGTCGCCGGGCGCGACAGGGCTCGAATTGCTGCTCTCGCTGACGCTCAAGTGGGCCGACGAGTATGCCAGCGAACAGCGTGGCGGCGCCTCGCCGCTGACGCGCGCGATCGGCAAGATCACCTGCGACGCGGCCCGTGTGGCCGGTCTGCCGGTCGGTCAGCTGGCCCCTGGCGCGCAGGCCGACGTGGTGCTGTTCGACCCGGCTGCGCGCTGGACGGTGCAAGCGTCGGCGCTGGCCAGCCAGGGCAAGCACACCCCCTTCGTCGGCTACGAATTGGCCGGGCAGGTGCAGCTGACGATGGTGGCCGGCCAGATCGCCTGGCAACGCTGAGGAACGCGGCTCAGTGCACGGCGCGCATTGCTGGCGCCTTGCGCGCGCCCCAGAACAGCAGCGCCGCGGCCAGCACGCAGGCGATGCCGGCGCCGATGCCGGCGGTCAGGGCTGGCGGCACGCAAGAGAGCACGAAGGCGCTGCATGAGAGCAAATTATGCTTGTGCGCGCTGGCGATCTCGGACTGCGGCACCTCGGCCAGGATCAGCCCGCGGCGCACGGCCAGGTAGAAGTACAGCGCCTGGATCATCAGGATCAAGCCCACCAGCGGCAAGTAGATCAGCAGCGCCACCAGATTGCCGTTCATCATGTAGCGCCCGAACAGCGCTGCCGCGAACGGGAAAAAACAGATCAGCGACAGGAACACCAGGCTGCACATGACCATCACGCCGTCGATCTCGCGCACCTTGTGGGCCTGCCGGTGGTGCCAGACCCAGAACATGCCGAGCATGCCGAAGCTGATGAAATAGGCGACGATCACGTACAGCTGATGACGCAGCGCCTGCAGCAGTTCGCTGCCGCTGGACGGATCGGCCAGGTCCGGTACCTTCACTTCGAGCACCAGGATGGTCATCGCGATGGCGAAAACGCCGTCGACCAGGGCTTCCATGCGGTGTTTGGAGATAGACAATTGCACGCTCATGTGACGGGCCCGAGAGAGTCATTAAGGACTGGAGTATCCTGGATTTCTTGATTTTTGGGAAAAAAATGGCGCGACCCAGGCGAAAACGCGACAGAAAGCGGACGGCCTGGTGCGCAGGACGTTAAAATTGCATTGCAGCACGCCCATCCCATTTCCCTGGTGCCTATTGAATATCCAGCTTATCGTCCGCCCGATCCGCATTGTGTTTCACCTGCTTGCCGGCCTGCTCACCTGCGCCTTGCTGTTTCCCTGGCTCACAGCCAGGCGTCGTGACGACCGGGTGCAGCGCTGGTCGGTGCAACTGCTGGGCATTTGCGGCGTGAGCGTGGAGCAGGGGCCCGGTGCGCCGGCGCTCGAGCATGCGATGATCGTGGCCAACCACGTCTCCTGGCTCGACATCTTCGCCATCAATTCCCTGCATCCCTGCCGCTTCGTGGCCAAGGCCGAGATCCGCGCCTGGCCCCTGTTGGGTTGGCTGGTGGCGCAGGCCGGGACGGTATTCATCGCGCGCGGCAAGCGGCGCGACTTGCGCCACATTTTCAAGGGCCTGGTGGCCAGCCTGGAGCGTGGCGAACGCGTCGCCTTCTTCCCCGAGGGCACCACCGCAGCCCAAGGCGGCCTGCTCGACTTCCACGCCAACCTGTTCGAAGCGGCGATCGACGCCAGGGTGGCGGTGCAGCCATATGCCCTGCGCTACGTCGACGCGGCGGGCGCCTTGCATCCGGCCGCCGAGTACATCGGCGAGACCAGCATCGCCGAGAGCCTGAGGGCGATCCTGTCGGGCCCCCCGATGCGCGCCGTCCTGACCTGCCTGCCGGCGCTGGACGCGCGTGGCGCGCACCGGCGCGAGCTGGCGCAAGCCGCCCACGACGCCATCGCCGCCGCCCTCGGCCAATAAACCGGGGTCAGAACACATTTCGATTGGCCGCAGTGAGATCATTTTATGCAAGTGCAATTGCTTGCATTTGAATATTGTGTTCTGACCCCGGTTTTAATGGGAGGAGTTAGCGGGTTTTGCCGCCGGGTCTCTGGTATTCGGGGCAGTCGACTTGCAACCGGCGGCGGTCAGCCAGGCAGATCGCAATAAACCGGGGTCAGAACACATTTCGATTGGCCGCAGTTAGATCATTTTATGTAATTGCAATTGCTTGCATTTGAATATTGTGTTCTGACCCCGGTTTTAATGGGAGGAGTTAGCGGGTTTTGCCGCCGGGTCTCTGGTATTCGGGGCAGTCGACTTGCAACAGGCGGCGGTCAGCCAGGCAGATCGCGCTGAGCTTGCCTCCCCAGACGCAGCCGCTGTCAAGGCCGATGATGTCGGGGCGCAGCACCAGGCCCAGCGCCGACCAGTGGCCAAATACCACCGTCACGTCGGCGCTGCGCCGGT
This sequence comes from Pseudomonadota bacterium, assembly GCA_040390195.1. Taxonomy (GTDB): domain Bacteria; phylum Pseudomonadota; class Gammaproteobacteria; order Burkholderiales; family Burkholderiaceae_D; genus Telluria_A. Next base: position 60,473 of record JAZJYV010000053.1, read on the forward strand.
CCGGCAGGTCGAACCAGGGCAGCAGCGTCGATCCGGGCGGCGCGCCCGCGCTTTCCTTTTGTTTGAAATCCATGCTGCCGTCCGGCTGGCACAGGCGCATGCGGGTGAGGGCGTTGACGATGCAGCGCAGGCGCTCGATGCCGCGCAGGCTGTCGTCCCAGCGCACCGGCAAGTTGCCGTACATGTGGGCCAGGAAGTCGCGCCAGCCAGGCCCGCGCAGCACCGCCTCGACCTCGCCGGCCAGCGCCATGGTTTGCGCCGCGCTCCACTGCGGCAGCACGCCGGCGTGCACCAGCAGGTGGCCTTCGGCCATCATCGCCAGCGGCCGCTGGCGCAACCAGCCGATCAGGGCGTCGCGGTCGGGCGCGTCCAGGATCGCGTCGAGCGTGTCGCCCTTCGACAGCGGCTGCACCCCGGCCGCCACTGCCAGCGTATGCAGGTCGTGGTTGCCGAGCAGGGCTTCGACCTGGCCGGCGCCGGCCAGGTTCAGCGCGCGCACGCGGCGCAGCGCAGCCAGCGATTCCGGCCCGCGGTTGACCAGGTCGCCAACGAAGAGGATGCGCGCTGCCCCGCCGGCATCCTCGGCGATGCGGTTCAGCAAGACCTGGGATTCGTGCGCGCAACCTTGCAAGTCGCCGATAGCATAAGTTCTCATAAATGGGGCCAAATCGAGAAATTCTCTTGGAGCGCCACAGTTTCACATAGAATTGTGGCTGGATTTCAAAAACCTGGCGGGATACTCATGATTTTTGTAACAGGTGGTGCAGGATTTATCGGTTCCAATTTCGTGCTCGACTGGCTGGCCCAGTCCGATGAAGGCGTGGTCAACCTCGACAAGCTGACCTATGCGGGTAACTTGAACAACCTGGCCAGCCTGCAAGGCGACGCCCGCCACGTGTTCGTGCGCGGCGATATCGGCGACCAGGCCACGGTGCTGGACTTGCTCACCACCCACCGGCCGCGCGCGATCGTGCACTTCGCCGCCGAGAGCCATGTCGACCGCTCGATCCACGGCCCGGGCGAATTCATCACCACCAACATCAACGGCACCTTCAGCCTGCTCGAGGCAGCGCGCGCCTACTGGAGCGGCCTGGATGGCGAGGCCAGGACCGATTTCCGCTTCCTGCACGTCTCCACCGACGAAGTCTACGGCAGCCTGGGACCGCACGACGCGCCGTTCAGCGAAACCACGGCCTATGCGCCGAACAGCCCCTATTCGGCCTCGAAAGCGGCGTCCGACCACCTGGTGCGCGCCTACCACCACACCTACGGCTTGCCGGTCCTGACCAGCAATTGCTCGAACAATTACGGGCCTTACCATTTTCCGGAAAAGCTGATCCCCCTGATCATCGCCAATGCGCTGGCCGGCAAGCCCTTGCCGATTTACGGCGACGGCATGCAGGTGCGCGACTGGCTGTTCGTCAGCGACCATTGCGCGGCGATCCGGCGTGTGCTCGCCGCCGGCACCCCGGGCCAGGTCTACAACGTGGGCGGCTGGAACGAAATGCCCAACATCGAGGTGGTGCGCACCCTGTGCGCCATGCTCGACCAGCAGGCGCCCAAGGCCACGCCGTATTTCGAGCAGGTCAGCTATGTCAAGGACCGGCCCGGCCACGACCGGCGCTACGCGATCGACGCCGGCAAGCTCGAACGCGAATTGGGCTGGAAGCCGGCCGAGAGTTTTGAAACGGGGATCCGGAAAACCGTGCAATGGTATCTGGCCAATCAAGCCTGGGTGGCCGACGTGCAGTCCGGCGCCTACGCCAACTGGGTCGAACGCAATTACGCACAAAGGGAGTCGCAAGCATGACGCAACGTAAGGGCATTATCCTGGCCGGCGGTTCCGGAACGCGCTTGTACCCGATCACCATGAGCGTGTCGAAGCAATTGCTGCCGATTTACGACAAGCCCATGATTTATTATCCGCTGACCACGCTGATGCTGGCGGGAATACGCGACATCCTGATTATTTCGACGCCGCAAGATACGCCGCGCTTTCGCGAGCTGTTGGGCGACGGCAGCCAGTGGGGCATCGCCCTCAGTTATGCGGTGCAGCCTTCGCCCGACGGCCTGGCCCAAGCTTTCATTATCGGCCGAGCGTTTGTCGGCGATGCGCCGTCGGCCCTGATTTTGGGCGACAACATTTATTACGGCCATGGTCTCGATTTGAAATTGAACATGGCCAATGAGCGCAGCGATGGCGCCACCGTGTTCGCTTATCACGTGCTCGATCCGGAACGCTACGGGGTGGTCGAATTCGACGCCGGCCAGCATGCGGTATCGATCGAGGAAAAGCCCCTGAAGCCGAAATCGAATTACGCGGTCACCGGCCTTTATTTCTATGACCGCCAGGTGTGCGATATTGCCGCTTCGATCAAACCGTCGGCGCGCGGCGAACTGGAAATTACCGATGTCAACCGGGTCTACCTGGAGGCCGGGGAATTGAGCGTGGAAGTGATGGGGCGCGGCATGGCCTGGCTCGATACCGGCACCCATGAATCGCTGCTCGATGCTTCGCAATTTATCGCCACCATTGAAAAACGCCAGGGTTTGAAAGTGGCGGTGCCGGAGGAAATCGCGTATCGCAAAGGATATATTGACGCGGGCGCGCTCGAGAAACTGGCGGCGCCCTTGAAGAAAAACGGCTACGGCCAATATTTGCTGCAAGTATTGCAGGATAAGGTATTTTGATGAAAGTCACGCCGACCGCCATTCCCGACGTGCTGGTATTCGAACCCCAGGTGTATGGCGATGCGCGCGGTTTTTTCTATGAGAGTTTCAACGCGCGACGATTCAATGAATTGAGCGGGCTCGAGGTCAATTTCGTCCAGGATAATCATTCCAGCTCGGCACGCGGCGTGTTGCGCGGCCTGCATTACCAGATCCAGCAGCCGCAAGGCAAACTGGTGCGGGTGATTGCCGGCGCCATCTTCGACGTGGTGGTCGACCTGCGCGCCTCGTCGCCCTCTTTCGGGCGCTGGGTCGGGGTCGAGCTGTCGGCCGAGAACCGGCGCCAGATCTGGGTGCCGCCCGGCTTCGCGCACGGCTTCGTGGTCACCAGCGAGCGCGCCGAGTGCCTCTACAAGACCACCGACTACTGGGCGCCCGCGCATGAGCGCTCGCTGCTGTGGAATGATCCGGCGCTGGCCATCGCCTGGCCGCTGCAAGGGGAGCCGGTGTTGTCGGCCAAGGACAGCGCCGCCGTGCGGCTGGCCGAGGCGGACACTTTTCCATGAAGATCCTGCTCACCGGTGCCAGCGGCCAGGTCGGTTTCGAGCTTGAGCGCAGCCTGCAGGGGCTGGGCGAGGTGATCGCGCTCGACCGCGCGCGCATGGACCTGGCCGACCTGGACCAGGTGCGCAGCGTGCTGCGCGCCGTGCGTCCCGGCCTGATCGTCAACCCGGCCGCCTACACCGGCGTCGACCAGGCCGAGACCGACGCCGCGCTGGCGTTTCGGGTCAACGCCGAGGCGCCGGCCGTGATGGCGGCCGAAGCGCGCGCCCTGGGGGCCGCCATGGTCCACTATTCCACCGATTATGTGTTCAACGGTTCGAAGGACGGCGCCTGGTGCGAGACCGATGCCACCGATCCGATCAACGTCTACGGGCGCTCCAAGCTGGCCGGCGAACAGGCGGTGGCCGCGGCCGGCATACCGCACCTGATCCTGCGCAGCAGCTGGGTGTATGGCATGCGGGGCAAGAATTTCCTGCTGACGATGTTGCGCCTGGCGAAGGAACGCGAATCGCTGCGGGTGGTCGCCGACCAGTTCGGCGCGCCCACCTGGAGCCGCACCATCGCCGACACCAGCGCCCTGGTGCTGGCGCAGGCGCGCGCCGGCGGCGATGGCTGGTGGGACGCCCACAGCGGGATCTACCACCTGAGCAGCGGCGGCCAGACCACCTGGTGCGGCTTCACCGAGGCGATCGTGGCCGCCGCCGGGCTGGCCTGCAGCGTCACGCCCATCAGCAGCGCCGAATACCCGCTGCCGGCGCGCCGCCCGCGCAACTCGGTGCTCGACACGTCCAAGCTGCAGACAGCGTTTTGCACGCTGCCGGACTGGCGCACGGCGCTGGCCCTGTGCATGGCATCCTGAGCGCCGGCCTGGGTTTTCCTTAGAGTAACAACCGCTTTCCGGTACAATCACGGCTGACTTTGGCAGCAAGCCGCCCGGCGTTGGCTGCATCATTAAAAGAATAATGTTTTCATTTCTCGTCAGTTTCGTCGCATCCGGCCTGCTTACCTTGCTTGTCATAAAGCAGGTCAAGCTGCACGGACCTGCGCTCGACGCCGATTTTTTTGGCGTGCAAAAAGTCCATTCGCACCAGGTGGCGCGGATCGGCGGCTTGCCGATCTTCCTGGCCGTGGTGTTGAGCGCCTGCATTTCCATGTGGCGGGTCCCGGCGATGGGGCCGTGGGTGATGTCGCTGCTATTGTGCTCGTCGGTCGCTTTTGTCGGCGGCATCGTCGAAGATTACACCGGCAATGTCAGCGCCATGCGCCGCCTGATATTGACCATGGCGGCCGCCTTGCTCGGTTATTTCCTGCTCGATGCCCGGCTGGGACGGATTGATTTCCCATTCGGTTCATTGGGCATCGATTATCTCTGGCTGGCCTTGCCGATCACGGTGCTGGCGGTGGCCGGAATCGCCAACGCGGTCAATATCATCGACGGTTTTAATGGCCTGGCGAGCGTGGTGGTGATTTGCATGCTGGTGTCGCTGGCGTATGTGGCACTGCAGGTCGGCGATGTGTTCGTGCTGGTATCGGCGCTGATGGTGGCGGGCGCCACGGCCGGTTTCCTGATCTGGAATTACCCGGTCGGCCTGATTTTCCTGGGCGATGGCGGCGCCTATTTCATCGGCTTCATGCTGGGCGAGCTGGCGCTACTGCTGGTGATGCGCAATCCACAAGTATCGACCTGGTATGCGGCGCTGTTGTTGATATATCCCGCATTTGAAACCATATTTTCGGTCTATCGCCGAATGTTTCTACGAGGTAAATCCCCGGCAATGCCGGACGGGATCCACTTGCATAGTTTGATTTTTCGGCGCATTGTACAATGGGCGGTGGGGCGCAAGGAAGCGCGCGCCCTGATGCGGCGCAATTCCATGACCTCGCCGTATTTGTGGATGTTTTCCCTGATGGCGGTGATTCCCGCGACGGTCTTCTGGCGCAACACCGGAGTATTAATTTTCTTCTGTTTATTGTTTATTGTCAGCTACGTGTGGCTGTATGCGCGTATCGTTCGATTCAAGTCCCCGCGCTGGCTGATCTTGCGCAAGAAGGACTGGCATTAATATGCGGATGTAGTATATTGCGACAATTGGTGAGAATTCACTTAATGTTGTTTTGCCCTACCCTTTAAAGGAAAGATAATGGATCTGTCGAATATGTCGGTAGGTGACCTGCGCAACCTGCAGGATCAAATCAAACAGGAAATGAAAAAACGCGAACACCTGGAAGTGGCCAAGGCGCGCGAGCAGATCCTGGCCATCGCCCAGAGCGTTGGCGTGCCCCTGAAAGACCTGATCGGCAGCGGCATTCGCGCCAAGACCGGCACGGTGGCGGCACGCTATCGCAATCCAGAGAATGCGAGCGAGCAATGGACCGGCCGTGGCCGCCAACCGAAATGGGTCAAGGCATGGGTCGACGGCGGCAAATCGATCGACCTGCTGCGTATTTAAGTTTCCCCGCTGTCGCCAAGGGCATGACCGGCGGGCCTGTCCAAGGGCCCCGCTTGCCGCTACAATACTTCCTCTCGCTCCGGGGCCGCTTTGCGCGGCCCCTTTGTCACGCCGCGCCACTTTCAAGGGTTCCACACCATGGTTGCACTGTCCCCCACGATCTTCAAAGCCTATGACATCCGCGGCGTGATCGATCGCACGCTCGACGCCGGCATCGCGCGCCAGATCGGCCAGGCCTTCGGCATGGCCGCCCTGGCCAAGGGCGAGCGCCAGGTGGTGATCGGGCGCGACGGCCGCTTGTCGGGGCCGGCGCTGGCCGCCGCCCTGGCCGAAGGCTTGCAGGCGGCCGGGGTGGACGTGATCGACCTGGGCGTGGTGGCCACGCCGATGGTCTACTACGGCACCCACGTGCTGGGCGCGGCCTCGGGCATCATGGTCACCGGCAGCCACAATCCGCCCGACTACAACGGCTTCAAGATGGTGCTGGCCGGCGAGGCGATCCACGGCGCGACCATCACCGCCCTGTACCAGGCAATCGCCGCCCATGACGGCAGCGTGGCCGCGGCGGCGGGCAGTTACCGCACCCACGACATTCGCCAGGCCTACCTCGAGCGCATCATCGGCGACGTCAGGCTGGCGCGCCCGATCAAGATCGCCGTCGATTGCGGCAACGGCGTGGCCGGCGCCTTCGCCGGCGACCTGTTCCGCGGCCTGGGCTGCGAGGTGATCGAACTGTTCTGCGAAGTGGACGGCAATTTCCCCAACCACCATCCGGATCCGGCCCATCCGGAAAACCTGCAAGACCTGATCCGCTGCCTGCAGACGAGCGACGCCGAGATCGGCATTGCCTTCGACGGCGACGGCGACCGCCTGGGGGTGGTCACCAAGGATGGCCAGATCATCTACCCGGACCGCCAGATGATGCTGTTCGCGGCCGACGTCCTGGCGCGCAATCCGGGCGCCCAGATCCTGTACGACGTCAAGTGCACGCGCCACCTGGCGCCGTGGATCGCCAAACATGGCGGCGTGCCCCTGATGTGGAAGACCGGGCACTCGCTGGTGAAGGCCAAGCTGCGCGAAACGGGCGCCCCGCTGGGCGGCGAGATGAGCGGCCATATCTTCTTCAAGGACCGCTGGTACGGTTTCGACGACGGCCTGTATGCGGGCGCGCGCCTGCTCGAACTGCTCACCCGCGTGGCCGACCCGTCGGCGCTGCTGAACGCGCTGCCGCAGTCCGACAGCACGCCGGAGCTGCACCTGGAACTGGCCGAAGGCGAGAACGTGGCGCTGATCGAGCAACTGCGCAGCCATGCCCAGTTCCCCGGTTCGGAGCGCATCATCGACATCGACGGCTTGCGCGTCGAGTATCCGGACGGCTTCGGCCTGGCACGCTCGTCGAACACCACGCCGGTGGTGGTGATGCGCTTCGAGGCGGAGACGCCGGCCGCGCTGGCGCGCATCCAGGGCCAATTCCGGCAAGTGATCCTCGCCGCCCGGCCCGATTGCACATTGCCGTTCTGAGCGTGGGCCTGAACATCCTGCTGGTGCGGGTGTCGTCACTGGGCGACGTGCTGCACAACCTGCCGATGGTGGCCGACATCCTGCGCAGCCACCCCGATGCGCACATCGACTGGGTCGTCGAGGAGGGCTATGTGAGCCTGGTGCGGCTGCACCCCCGGGTGCGCACCATCATCCCGTTCGCGCTGCGGCGCTGGCGCAAGAGCCTGTTCAGCAAGGCCACCCGCGCCGAGATCAAGGCTTTCGTGCACAGCTTGCGTGCGCAGCAGTACGACTACGTGTTCGACACCCAGGGCCTGCTCAAGACCGGCATCATCATGGGCGCGGCGCGCCTGAAGCCGGGCGGGCGCAAGGTCGGCCTGGCCAACGGCAGCGAAGGTTCCGGCTACGAAGCGATCTCGCGCATCTTCCACACCGACAGCATCGCGCTCGACGCGCGCACCCACGCGGTCGCGCGCGGGCGCCTGGTGGCGGGCGCCGCGCTTGGCTACAGCATCGCCGGCGTGGCGCCCGACTTCGGGCTGCCGGCCCCGGACGCGGGCCCGCGGCCGCACTGGATGGCGGCGCAGGAGTACGCGGTTTTCTTCCACGGCACCGCGCGCGCGTCCAAGAAATGGGACAGCGCCAACTGGATCGCCACCGGGCGCGCGCTGGCGCCGATGCCGGTGCTGCTGGCCTGGGGTTCGCCCGCCGAGAAGCACGAGGCCGAGACGCTGGCCGCGGCGCTGCCCAACGCGCGCGTGCTGCCGCGCCTGTCGATGATGGAGGCGGTCACGCTGGCGCGCAACGCGGCGCTGGCGATCGGCGTTGACACCGGCCTGACCCACATCGCGGCGGCCTTCCTGCGCCCTACCATCGAGATCTATTGCGACTCGCCCAAGTGGAAGACCGAGGGCAACTGGTCTTCGCGCATCGTCAACCTGGGCGAGCGCGGCGCGCCGCCGGCCGCGCTTGACGTGATCGCGGCGGCCGAACGCCTGCTCGGGGCGGCATGACGCGCGGCTGGTACAGCTTCCTGTGGCGCCTGGCGCTGCCGCTGGTGCTGGCGCGCCTGTGGTGGCGCGGCCTGCGCGAGCCCGGATATCGGCGCCACTGGGGCGAGCGGCTGGGGCACTATGGCGACCGCGGGGCCGGCTGGCACACAATCTGGATCCACGCCGTCTCGGTGGGCGAGACGCGCGCGGCCGAACCGCTGGTCGAGGCGCTGCTCGCGGCCTACCCGAACAGCCGGGTGGTGCTCACCCACATGACGCCGACCGGGCGCGCGACGGGCGGGGCGCTGTTTGCCAGGCACGGCGCGCGGGTGGCGCAGTCCTACCTGCCGTATGACACCTTGCCGATGGTGCGCCGCTTCCTGCGCCACTTCACGCCGCGCATTTGCATCCTGATCGAGACCGAAGTGTGGCCCAACCTGATCGCCGCCTGCGGCGAGCGGCGCGTGCCGGTCACGCTGGTCAATGCCCGCTTGTCGCAGCGCTCGCTGCGCCGTGGCCAGCGCTTTGGCAAGTTGATCGGCGAGGCCGCGCGCGCGCTGGCGCTGGTGCTGGCGCAGACCGAGGCCGACGCCGAACGGGTGCGCGCGCTCGGCGCGCCGCAGGTGGTGGTCACCGGCAGCATCAAATTCGACGTGCAGGTGCCGCCGGCGGCGCTGCAGACCGGCGCCTGGCTGCGCGCGCTGGCCGCAAATCGCCCGCTGCTGCTGTGCGCCAGCACCCGCGAGGGCGAGGAGGCGCTGATCCTGGACGCCTATGCGCGCCTGGCGCGGCGCCCGGAGGGCCTGCTGCTGGTGATCGTGCCGCGCCATCCGCAGCGCTTCGACGCCGTGGCCGAGCAGGTCGTGCGGGCCGGTTTGAGCCTGCAGCGGCGCTCGCAGCTGACCGGCCAGCCGCTCGAGGCCGAGGTCCTGCTGGGCGATTCGATGGGCGAGATGTTCGCCTACTACGCCGCCTGCGACTGCGCCTTCATCGGGGGCAGCCTGCTGCCGCTGGGCGGGCAGAACCTGATCGAAGCGTGCGCGCTGGGCAAGCCGGTGCTGATCGGGCCGCACACCTTCAATTTCGAGCAGGCCAGCGCGGAGGCGGTGGCCGCCGGCGGCGCGCAGCGCGTGCAGGACGCCGGCCAGCTGCTCGGGCAGGCGGCGCGCCTGCTGGCCGACGACGCCGCGCGCGCGGCCATGGGCGCGCGCGCGCTGCTGTTCGCCGAGCGCCACAAGGGCGCCACCGCGCGCACGGTTGAATTGTTACAGCCCTTGATTTACTAGGGATTTGATACCATGTCTCTCTAATAAATAGGGGACGTCCATGTTTTGGTTCAACCATCCGAGGCCGCTTGTGAGCGGCAAGGCTGTGGCTGTATTGGTACAGCGTCAGGAACTCAATCCCAATTTGCTCGATGTCGATGCGCCACTGCTCGACGTGCCCGACCTGCTGCTCGCCGATGCCCCCGCGGCGCCCGGCGAGCTGCATTTTTCGGTGCGCTACGCGCTGGCTGAATACCTCAGTTTCATGTGGCAGCATGGCGGCTACCTGATCCGGCGCCGCCGCATCGGGCGCATCGCCGGCCTGCTGATGCAGGCCCGCAGCACCGCCACCGCGGGCCTGCATTTCCTGCTTCAGGGGCGCGCGCGCCGCACCTATCAGTTCACGGTGGACGCGCACGGGGTGCTGCGCGCCAGCGCGAGCGGGGTGACGGTAATTGGCTGGGACCAGGTCAGGACGATCCGCAAGTATTCGCGCGGCTTCATGCTGGTGATGGCACGCGGCACCTTGCCGATTCCCTACCGCTGCCTGGCGGGTGGCCAGAGCGCCGCGCTCGACGGCTATGCGTGCGCGCTGCGTGCGCGCACCGTGAATAAACCGGACAGCTGAGGCGTCGGGACATCGGGAGCTGCAGGGCGGTGGCCCGCAGCTCAGTGGGGAAACAGCACGGGCAGCTCCTGCGAGCGCTTGCGCAGCGCCGTCCTGGCGCCGTCGTAGTCCGGATACACCGATTCGACCGTCGCCCAGAACGCCGGGCTGTGGTTCATCTCGCGCAAATGCGCCAGTTCGTGCGCGACCACGTAGTCGATCAGCGGCAGCGCAAAGTGGATCAGGCGCCAGTTGAGCCGGATCGCCCCGCCCACCGTGCACGATCCCCAGCGCGTGCCGGCCGACGACAGTGCCATCGACTCGTACTGCACCTCCAGCATGAGCGCATAGCGGTCCAGCCGCTCGGCGAACACCCGTTTCGCCTCGGCCTGGAACCAGATCTTCACGCGCTCCTGCAACTGCCACTCGGCCAGCCCCGCCACCACGCCCACGGTCAGGGTGCGCAGCTGCGGATCGAACACGCAGCGGCTGCGCGCGGCCGGCTCGAGCCGCAGCGTGATGTCGCCGCCCATGTAGGGCAGCTGCGCGCCGTCGGCCCACTGCACGGGCGGTTTCTCCTGGCGCAGCGCGCGCCGTTCGCCCCGTTCATTGAGCTTGGAGATGATCCAGCGCTGCTTGGCGCGGATCGCGTTGTCGATTTCGGCCAGCGTGACGCGCTTGGGCGCGGTCACGCGCAGGCCGTCATCGTCGACCATGAAACCGATCGAGCGGCGCGTCGAGCGGCGCAGTTCGAACTCGAGCGCATGGGGCCCGAGCTGGATGCGGCGCAACGGCGGCGCGCCGGGCGCGCGCGGTGGCGTGGGAAAGGGGCGCGGCGGCGCGGGGGGCGCCTTGAACAGAGGCTGGGGCGGCGCCGGTTTCGCGGCCGGTTCAAGCGCCGCGAAGAAATCCTGGGCAAACAATTCGAGTTGCTGGCTATTGATCTTGGATGGCGACATGGTCTGGTTTCGAATCAGGGCGCCGATCCCGCTCAGCCAGCGCTGTAGGCGTGGGGCGAAATGACGCGCATTTCTGATTCTATCCAATTTTCGACCTCTTGCATCATGCTGTCGGGAGTGTGGTTTTCCGGCGATATCGGTTTGCCAATCGATACCGTGATCACACCGGGACGTTTAAGGAAGGATTTCTTGGGCCAGCATTCCCCTGAATTATGCGCGATCGGGACGACGACCGTGTTCGTTTCAATCGCAAGGCGCGTGCCGCCGCTCTTGTATTTGCCTTTTTGGCCGACCGGGATGCGCGTCCCCTCGGGGAACATGATAATCCATTGGCCGTCGGCCAGCCGGCGTTTGCCGTGGGCGACGACATTCCGGAACGCGTTCTTGCCCTGGCTGCGGTCGATCGGGATCATGCGCAGCAGCGCCATGCCCCAGCCAAAGAAAGGAATGTACAAAATCTCCTTCTTGAACACATACACCAGCGGGCGCGTCATGTTCGGCAGCAGGAAGATGGTCTCCCACGCCGACTGGTGCTTCGAGAGCACGATCGCGGGGGCATCGGGCAGATTCTCGTAACCCTTGAATTGGTAGCGGATGCCGCAAATGCACTTGGCGCACCAGATCACGAACACGTTCCAGCGCGAGGTGACCCAGAAGCGCTTGTTGTACGGCAGCGGCGCGGCCAGGAAGCACACGCAGGCCCACACCACGGTGGCGACGATCATCACCAGCATGAACAACAGGGAACGCAGGAACAGGACGGTATTGCGCAAGGAATTTCTCCGAAAAATGCGGCTCTCAGGTGGGAATGTGCTCGCCGGCGGCGGCCGTCTTGAGCAGCCGGTTGACCATGGCAGCGAGGTCGGCGAACACCTCGGTGCCAGGCGGCAGGCCGCCGGTCTCGCGGGTCTTCTGGCCCTTGCCGGTCAATACCAGGAAGGGCAGGCAGCCGACGAGGTAGCCGGCCTGCAGGTCGCGCAGCGAATCGCCGACCGTCGGCACGCCCTTCAGGCTGACCTTGAAGCGCTTGGCGATCTCGTCGAACATGCCCGCCTTGGGCTTGCGGCAGTCGCAATTGTCGGCCGCCGCGTGCGGGCAGAAGAAGATCGCGTCGATCGTCGCGCCCACCTGCTGCGCGCTGGCGTGCAGCTTCTGGTGGATCGCGTTGAGGATGGCCATGTCGAACAGCTCGCGCGCGATGCCCGACTGGTTCGAGGCGATCACCACCCGGTAGCCGGCCTGGTTCAGGCGCGCGATGGCCTCGAGCGAACCGGGAATCGGAATCCACTCGGCGGGCGACTTGATGAAGGCCGCCGAGTCCTGGTTGATGACGCCGTCGCGGTCGAGGATGATCATCTTCATGGCGTCCTCCCTATTGAGCCAGCTTCGAGATGTCGGCCACCCGGTTCAGCATGCCGTGCAGGGAGGACAGCAGCGCCAGGCGGTTGTTGCGCAGCGCGACATCGTCGGCCATCACCATCACGCCGTTGAAGAAGGCGTCGACGTCGTCGCGCAGCTGGGCCAGCGTCTTGAGCGTGGCGGCGAAGTCGCCGCGCGCGAACGCGGCGTCCACTTCCGGGCGCACCCGGCCGATGGCGGCGAACAGGGTGCGTTCGGCGTCCTCCTGCAGCAGCGACTCGGACACCGTGCCGATTGCGGCCTCGGTTTTCTTCAGGATGTTGGTGATGCGCTTGTTGGCGGCGGCCAGCGAGGCGCTCTCGGGCAGCGCGGCGAAAGCCTGCACCGCGTCGAGCCGCTGGACGATATCGTGCAGGCGGTCGAGGTCGCCGGTGAGCACCGCTTCGATCTCGTTGGGCGAGAAGCCGCGCTCGCGCAGGATCCCGCGCAGGCGCTCGAGCATGAAGCTGCGCACCTCGGCCACCGGATCGTTGAAACCGGCGATGCCGGCGAAGCGGCTGTTCGCGAAGCCGAGCAATTGCGTGATCGAGACGTCCATCTGCTTTTCGACCAGCATGCGCAGCACGCCCAGGGCATGGCGGCGCAGCGCGAAGGGATCCTTCTCGCCCGTCGGCTGCAGGCCGATGCCCCAGATGCCGACCAGGGTTTCGAGCTTGTCGGCCAGCGCCACGCAGGTGCCGGTGGCCGTCGTCGGCAGGCTGTCGCCGGCAAAGCGCGGCTGGTAGTGTTCGGTCGAGGTCAGGGCCACTTCGTCCGGCTCGCCGTCGTGGCGCGCGTAGTAGGTGCCCATGATGCCTTGCAGCTCGGGGAATTCGCCGACCATGTCGGTGAGCAGGTCGGCTTTCGAGAGCAGGGCGCCGCGCGCGGCCAGCGCCACGTCGCAGCCGAGCGTTTGCGCGATGTCGGAGGCGATCGCGACGACCCGCGCCGAGCGCGCGGCCTGGGTGCCCAGCTTGTTGTGGTAGACCACGTTGGCCAGCATCGGCAGGCGCGCCTCGAGGCTCTTCTTCTTGTCCTGCTCGAAGAAGAACTTGGCGTCCGACAGGCGCGGACGCACCACGCGCTCGTTGCCGCCGATGATGTGCTGCGGGTCGCCGGTGGCGATGTTCGAGACGATCAGGAAGCGCGAGCGCAGGCGGCCGGCGGCGTCGGTGAGTGCGAAGTATTTCTGGTTGGTCTGCATGGTCAGGATCAGGCATTCCTGCGGCACGGCCAGGAACGCTTCCTCGAAATGGCATTCGTAGACCACCGGCCACTCGACCAGGGCGTTTACTTCGTCGAGCAGCGCCTCGGGCATCAAGACCTGGTCGGCGCCGGCTTTCTCGAGCAGCGCGGCGCGGATTTTTTCCTTGCGCGCGGCGCTGTTGGCGATCACCTTGCCCTGCGTTTCGAGCGTGGCGGCGTAGTGATCGGCGTGCGCTATGGCCAGGTCCTGGCCCGACGTGAGGAAGCGGTGGCCCAGTGTCAGCTTGCCGGCCGCAAGTCCCAGCAGCGCCAGTGGCACGACCTGTTCGCCGTGCAGGGCGAGCAGCTTGTGCGCCGGACGCACGAACTGCACGGTGCTGCCGTCGGGGCGCTGGTAGCTCATCAGCTTTGGAATCGGCAGCTTGGCGACGGCTTCCTCGAGCGCGCCCTGCAGGCCGGCCTGCAACGCGCTGCCAGGCGCGGTGTAGGTGTAGAAGAAGCTGTCGGCCTTGCCGTCGGAGGCCCGTTCAAGCTCGGCCACGGTGACGCCGGGGAAGCCCAGCGCGGCCAGTTTCTTGGCCAGCGGTGCGCTGGCGTTGCCGTTGGCGTCGAGCGCCACCGACACCGGCAGCACTTTTTCGCGGATCGCCTTGTCGGGCGAGGTGGCGCGCACAGCGCTGATGGACACGGCCAGGCGGCGCGGCGTGGCGAAGCTGGTGGCGACGCTGGCGTCGTCGAGGAAGCCGCGCGCCTTCAAGCCATGGTTGATGCCGGCGGCAAACGCCGCCCCCAGTTTGGCGAGCGCTTTCGGCGGCAGTTCTTCGGTCAGCAGTTCGACGAGTAGTGTGTGGTTCATGGTTGTTTTCGTATCTTAGGCGGCAAGCGCGGCTTGTGGCGCCATCGGGAATCCCAGCTTTTCGCGCGAGTCGTAGTAGGCTTGCGCGACCAGGCGCGAGAGCGTGCGCACGCGGCCGATGTAGGCGGCGCGCTCGGTGACGGAAATGGCGCCGCGCGCGTCGAGCATGTTGAAGCTGTGCGAAGCTTTCATGATCTGCTCGTAGGCCGGCAGCGTCAATTGCAGCTCGATCAGGCGCTTGGCCTCGGACTCGTGGTTGGCGAACTGGGCGAACAGCAGGTCGGTGTTGGCGTGCTCGAAATTGTAGGTCGACTGTTCAACCTCGTTCTGGTGGTAGACGGCGCCGTAGCTGAGCGTCTTCGTCACGCCGTTCTCTTGCCACTCGGTCCACACCAGGTCGTAGACGTTTTCCACGCCCTGCAGGTACATCGCCAGGCGCTCGATGCCGTAGGTGATTTCACCGAGCACGGGCTTGCAATCGAGGCCGCCGACCTGCTGGAAGTAGGTGAATTGGGTCACCTCCATGCCGTTGAGCCAGACTTCCCAGCCCAGGCCCCAGGCGCCCAGGGTCGGGCTTTCCCAGTCGTCCTCGACGAAGCGCACGTCATTTTGCTGCAGGTTCAGGCCCAGCGCCTCGAGCGAACCGAGATACAGGTCGAGGATGTTCTCCGGCGCCGGCTTGAGCACCACCTGGTACTGATAGTAGTGCTGCAGGCGGTTCGGGTTCTCGCCGTAGCGTCCATCCTTGGGGCGGCGCGAAGGCTGCACGTAGGCCGCGCGCCAGGGCTCGGGCCCGATCGCGCGCAGGAACGTCCCGGTGTGGAAGGTGCCGGCGCCCACCTCCATATCGTAGGGCTGGAGCAGGGCGCAGCCTTGCTTGTCCCAATAGGTTTGCAGCGTCAGGATAATTTGTTGAAATGTGAGCATCTTGGAGTGACTCCGCGCGGCTTTCGGCGCGAGTGAAGTGGGTTTGCTAAAACGACCAATTTTAGCGGGTTTTGAGGGGGGGCTGGGCCTTGACGTGCCCCTTATGGTATTTTTGCCGCATTTTTGCCGTAGTTTCGCCCCGAAACCCACGCGCCGGCCAGCGCGGCGGCGGCCAGCAGCAGGAAGCCGGCATTGCCGAACCGGATATACGGCGTGCTGCCGCGCATGCCCTGGACGGTGGCGGCCAAGGTGGCGCGCGTGTAGGGGGCCAGTTCGGCGCTCACCGTGCCGCGCGCGTCGATCACGGCGGTGGCGCCGCTGTTGGTCGCGCGCAGCATCGGGCGTCCCGTCTCGAGCGTGCGCATTTGCGAAATCTGCAGGTGCTGGGCGATTGCCACCGATTCGCCGTACCAGGCCAGGTTCGACACGTTGAGCAGGATCGTGGCCGGGCGTGTTGCCGCCCGCAGCTGGCCGGCGATCTCCTCGCCGAACACGTCCTCGTAGCAGACGTTGGGCAGCACCAGCTGGTCCTTGACGGCGAACGGCGCCTGCAGGTCGGCGCCGCGCTCGAAATCGCCCAGCGGGATCTGCATCAGGTCGACGAACCAGCGAAAGCCGGGCGGCACGAATTCGCCGAACGGCACCAGGTGGTGCTTGTCGTAGTGGTAGCTTTGGCCGGACGGCGCGATGCCGGCCGCGCTGTTCGAATACGCGTTGGGCCGTTCGCTGAGCGGAATACCGAACAGCAGGTGGCTGCCCGTCTTGCTGGCGAAGGCCGACAGGCCGGCCAGGTAGTCGGGCGGCAGCTGCTGCGGCAGCAGCACCACGGCCGTCTCCGGCGCGGCGATCAGGTCGGCCGGCGCGGCGGTGATCAAGTCGCGGTACAGCGCCAGCGTGGCATCGACGTGGGCGCGGTCGAATTTTTCATTCTGCGGCACATTGCCCTGCACCAGGCGCACCGAAATCGGCCGGCCATCGGGCTCGGTCCAGGCGATGCCCTTGAGGGCGTAGCCGGCGCCCGCCAGCAGCACCAGCACCCCGAGCGCGGCCAGGCGCGCGCGCTGGGTCAGCATCGCGATGCAGCCGGCGCACAGTGCCGCGAGCATGCCGATGCCGTACACGCCGGTCAGCGCCGCGTAGCCGCCCAGCGGCGCGTTATTGTGCGCATAGCCGGAAGCGGCCCAGGGGAAACCGGTCAACACCCAGCCGCGCAGCCATTCGGAGAGCCCCCAGCAGGCCGGCAGCACCAGCAGCAGGAAGCTGGCCACGGGCAGCGACCAGCGCCGGCGCAGCCAGGTGGCGGCGCCTGCCGCCAGCGCGCCGAACAGGCCCATGTACAGGCCCAGCAGGCAGATGGCCCCCGCCGCCAGCGGCGCGGCCAGGCCGCCGAAACGGTTCAGCGCGATGTACAGCCAGTGCATGCCGGCCACCGACCAGCCGAAGCCGAAGGCCCAGCCGATCAGGGTACTGCGGCCGGTGCGGGTGTCCATGCCGAGCTGGTAGAACAGCCAGGCCAGCGCCAGCATTTGCAGCGGCCACCAGCCGAGCGGCGCGAACGAGAGCACGGTGGAGGCGCCGACACCAACAGCGGCCAGCATCGGGCCGCGCGTCGGGCGCGGTCCGCGCAGGGCGGGGTCGGGCGGGGCGGTCCTGGTGCGAAAGCGCATCAGTCGTGTTCGTCTTCGGCCGGCGGCAGTTTTTCCACCAGCAGCACGTGGACCTGGCGCGCGTCGGCGCGCAGCACTTCGAAGCGCAGCAGGTCGATGTCGAACACATCGCCCTTGTGCGGCATGCGGCCCAGGTGATTGGCCACCAGGCCGCCGATGGTGTCGACGTCGTCCTCGGGCAGGGTGCTGCCAAGCTCCTGATTGAACTGCGCCACCTCGGTGAGCGCCTTGATGCGCCAGCGCGGGCCGAGCGGGCCTTCCTTGATTGAGAGGATGTTGTCCTCCTCCTCGTCGAAATCGTATTCGTCCTCGATGTCGCCGACGATCTGCTCGAGAACGTCCTCGATGGTGATCAGGCCGGCCACGCCGCTGTACTCGTCGACGACGATGGCCATGTGGTTGTGGTTGGCGCGAAAGTCGCGCAGCAGCACATTCAGGCGCTTCGACTCGGGAATGAAGATGGCCGGGCGCAGCATGTCGCGCACGTCGAACGATTCCTCGGCGTAGTAGCGCAGCAGGTCCTTGGCCAGCAGGATGCCGATCACCTTGTCGCGCTCGCCCTCGATGGCGGGAAAGCGCGAGTGGGCCGTGGCCAGCACGCTGGGCATCCACTCTTCAATGGGCTTGCTGATGTCGATCATGTCCATCTGCGAGCGCGGCACCATGATGTCGCGCGCGGACAGGTCCGAGACCTGGAACACCCCTTCGATCATGGACAGCGCATCGGCGTCGATCAGGTTGCGTTCATGCGCATCGTGCAGGACTTCAAGCAGCTCGGCGCGGTTTTCGGGCTCGGGGGAGATCAGTGCGGTGAGGCGCTCAAATAGCGACCTGTGGGGTTTGGCGTCGGTTCGGACGTCCGTAGGGTGCTCGGGCATAGTTGGCGTGAGCCGTTGTTGCGATGGGCTATAGGATACACGAAAACCGCAACTGCCCATTTTTTAGGCGATTGCGGCGCGCCGCGCGTGGCGCTCACTTCATCATGGCCTCGAGCAGCGGCTGCATGGCGTCGGCCCACAATTGATAGCCGGCCGGCGCCGGATGCAGCTGGTCTGGCATGATGGACCAGGGTATCCGTCCATCCTGGCCGAGGAACACCGCGCCAAGGTCGAGGAAACGGACCATCTTGCCATCGTCGAGCCCGGCCAGCTCGCGGTTCACGGCATCGATGGTCAGCTTGCGCCGGGCCGCGTCGTCGATGGCTGCCTGGGTAACGGCGCCGGCCTTGTCCGGGCGCGGCCCGCGCGGGAAAATCCCCAGCAGCAGGATCCGGGTCTGCGGCAGCCTGGCGCGGATCAGCGCGACGATCTTGCGGTCGGCGGCGGCGATTTCCCCGGCGTTGTAGTCGTGGCTGTTGTTGGTGCCGATCATCAGCACGACGACCTTCGGTGCGATGCCGTCGAGTTCACCTTGTTCGATGCGCCAGAGCAGGTGCTGTGTGCGGTCGCCGCCAATGCCGAAGTTGGCCGGCTGGTACTGGCCGAAATACGCTTGCCAGATGTGGGGCGCGCGCTGCCAGCGTTCGGTAATGGAATCGCCCAGGAACAGCAGCCCGATCGGACCGCCCCTGGCACGGGCCAGGAAGCTCTCGTGGCGCGCCATGAACACGCCCGTGTCCTGTTTTTGGAGCGCGGCCGAAGCGTCGGGCCTGGATACCGGCGGGGTGGGCTGCGCGCCAAGCGGGCCACTGGCCAGCGCCAGCGCCAGCGCCAGCAGCAGTGGCTTGAAAAACGCGGCCCTCATGCCGATTTCCCGGTGACCGGCTCGACGGGCCCGCCGAGCCAGAGCGCGCCAAACACCAGCGGCACCAGCAGCGCGCCGAGCACGAAGAACGGTGTGTAGTTGCCCCCCTCGGTCAACTGCGGCACCAGCTGCATGCAAATGATCACGCCCAGCACCGCCGAGCTGCCGCTGATGCCCGCCAGCGAGCCGACGCTATGGCCCGAGAAAAAATCGCTCGGCAGGGTCTGGATATTGCTGATCGCCGCCTGGAAACCGAACAGTATCACCCCGATCGAGATGACCGCCAGCAGGGGGGTATCAGCCATGGCGCTGAGCAGCAGGGCCGGGAACATCACGGCCAGGCCCAGGCCGATCACCGACTTGCGGGCACGGTCGACGCACCAGCCGCGCCGTATCAGCCGGCCGCACAGCCAGCCGCCCGAGAGCGCGCCAATTCCGGCGCCGACATACGGCACCCAGGCGAAGATGCCGATCTGCTTCACGTCAAAGTGGAATTTTTCATTCAGGTACAACGGCAGCCACGCGACGAACATCCACCATATCGGGTCGATGAAAAAGCGCGCGGCGATCACGCCCCAGCTCTGGCGGTGGCGCAGCAGCTGCGACCACGAGGGCAGGTACTGCGGCGCTTCGCTGGCGGCGGCGCGTTGCCCCGTCAGGATATAGGCGCGCTCTTCCGCGCTGATCCACGGGTGGGCATCGGGCCCCGCCTTGTACACGATCAGCCACGGTACGATCCAGCAAAAACCCAGCGCGCCGATCAGGATGAAGGTGCTCTTCCAGCCTGCCCAGGCGTACAGGAATGCGACCAGCGGCGGCGCGATGATCGAGCCGAGCGAGGCGCCGGCGCCGAAAATTCCCTGTCCCAGCGCGCGTTCGCGCACCGGAAACCATTCTGCGACGGCCTTCGTCGCGCCCGGCCAGTTGCCCGCTTCGCCCACGCCGAGCATGGCGCGCAACAGGCCAAACGAGAGCGCCGAGCGGGCGACGAAATGCAGGCCGATGGAGACCGACCAGAGCACGATGGAGAGGATGAATCCGATCCGCGTGCCCAGCGCGTCGAACAGCTTGCCGAACAAGGACTGGCCGACGGCATACCCGACCAGGAACACCGTGACGATATTGGCATAGTCGCGCTTGTCCATGCCCAGTTCGGCCGCAATCCCGGGCCACATCACGGCCAGAGCGGAGCGGTCGATGTAGTTGATAATGGTCGCCACGGCCACCAGGGTGATGACCAGCCAGCGCAAACCCTTCATTGTTCTCATGCGAGATCCTCCGGGAATTTAAGTTTGGCTCAGTGCCAGGGCGAGCTGCGCGCGCTCTGGCAAGCCTTCGCAATCGCCGCGAAACTGCACCGCGCGCGCGCCGGTCGCGTTGCCGCGCACCGCAGCGGCATGCAAGGGCAGGTTCTCCAGCAGCGCGCTGATGACGCCTACTGCGAAGCCGTCTCCCGCGCCGACCGTGTCGAGCACGTGCGGCACCGCGTGTCCGGGCGCCGTTCCACGCCCACCGGCGCCGGCGAAATACGCTCCCCGCGGCCCCTGCTTGACGAGCACCTGGCGCGCGCCGCGTGCCAGGTAGAAGTCGGCGATGTCGGCCTCGTGCTGGCAGCCGGTCAGCAGCTGGCCCTCGGCCAGGCCGGGCATCACCAGGTCGGCCAGGCTGGCCAGCGCATTGACCGTGTCGATCATTTCCGATTGCGAGGCCCACAGGCGTGGCCGCAGGTTGGGGTCGAAGCTTACGCTGCGCCCGCTGGCGCGGGCCTGGCATGCCATCGCAAAGACCGGCTCGCGGCAACCGGCCGACAAGGCGGGCGATATTCCGGTCAGGTGAATGCGGCGCGCCTGGCCAAAGTCGCCCGCCGGGACATCGGCCGCCGACATGTGGCTGGCGGCCGATCCGCGCCGGAAGTACTCCACCTCCGGATCAGTGCCGTCGCAGGCCATCGACTTGAGCATGAAACCGGTCGGATGCCGGGGATCGAGCGCCACGTGGCGCAGGTCGAGCCCCTCGGCGGCCATGAACTCGCGCAAATTGTGCCCCAGGCTGTCCTGGCCCAGGCGGGTGACGTAGCCGACCTTGAATCCCAGCCGGCACAGGCCGACCGACACATTCAGCTCCGCGCCGGCCGTGGCGCGCCCGAACTCGCCGACCGCGGACAAAGGCCCGGACTGGCGCGCCATCAGCAGCGCCATCGCCTCGCCGACGGTGACGACGTCGGGTACCTGGCCGGGCGCGCCGGCCACGCTTGCCTCAAGCATGGGGCACGATCGTCATGCTCGTCACCAGCGTCGCCTCCAGACTGGCCGGCAGCGACATGCGCAGCACCGTGCCGCGTTGCTCGCTTGGGCCCTTGTCGACATTGCCGGGCGGACCGGCGGCGACCACGATGGCGGGGGCGATGACGGCCGTCATCGCCCCCGTGCGCGCCTCCACGGCGAGGGCGGCCGGCTGGCCGGCGATCTGGAAGCGGCGCTGCGCCTGTTGCGTAATGGCGCCGTCGCCATGCAGCTGCGCCGTCAGCACCACCGGCTTGCCGGCGCGCAGGTGGTCGGAGACGGTCCAGCCGCCGCGGGCAAAGCTGAAACGGCGCTCCAGCGATTCGATGCCCAGTTCCGGACGATAGGCGCCGGCGAGCTCGGCGACGATGTCGGCATGGTCGCGGCCCAATGTCACGCTGGTGATGCGGATGCGATCCAAGCGCGGGTAGGGGTAGCCGTCGAAGGCGTCATGGCCGCGGCCCTCGTTGGCCTGGCCCTGGCCGTCGACCAGCAGCGTATTGCTCAATTTGCTGCTGGGGATGCCGGCATAGCCCATCGGGCCGGTCAGGTAGCTGCCCGCGCCGTACAGCATGAAGCTGCCGGCGTCCGGGTGCGAGTGCCCCATCGACAGGTGCCAGTCGGGCATGTCCCCGATCATGCTGGCGATGTGGTGGCCTTCGGGCGGTCCGGCGCGAAAGGCGAACGCGGTCGCGCTGGCACTCCAGTCGCTGCGCCAGTAGACGGTGCCCAGGTCCTCGAAGTGGTGATGCGGCGTGATGGCCGACATCGGGCTGGCCTTGAGCGCCGGATCGAGCCACAGCAGGCTCCAGAAATCTTCCGCACACACGTGGCCCAGCGACGCCATCCAGGCCGCCACGCCTTGCGCCTCTGGACTCTGAAAGCGCGCGGCGAGGCGGTATAACAGGTTGTAGTTCGAATTGAGTTTGCCGTCAGGGTGCGTGCGTGCCGATTCATGGCCGCTGCGCGCGCGCGTGAGGGGGCCCTCGAACACGTCGCCAAAGTCGAACACGTCCTGTCCATTTGGGGTGAGCGAGTGCGCGATGTAGAGGTGGGCCTTGCGCAAGCCGGGGTGCTCGTACATATCGTCACCGGCCGCATGGGCGAATGCGTCGAGCGCATGGACGATCCACGGCATCGAAAACACCCAGTACTCGACGCCCTCGTAGAAATAGCCGTCCGGGGAGGCCACCTCGAGCACGCGGGTGAAGATGGCGCGCGACAAGGCGGCCCAGCTGGCCGCCTCCGGCACTTCATCCCTCAGCGCATAGGCTGCCACCGCCAGGCCGGCGATCGGAATGAAGCAATGGTTCTGGCTGTACGAGTACGACGCCCCCGGCCTGGGCATGAAATGGGCCGCCAGCAGGCGCGCCTGGCGCACCAGCTTGTCGCGGTAGCGCGCGCGCTCCTCTTCAGAGAGCACGTCGAACAGCAGGTCGTAGGCGCTGCCAAGGCCGTACAGCAAGTGGCCGGCGGCCAGGTCGACGTTCGGTTTGCTGTTCGCATAGCCCCACACTGGATAGCTGACGGCTGCATCCATGTAGCGCCGGGCGGCATCGAGGTAGCGCGGCTCGCCCTCGATCCGGTAGGCCAGGGCGGCGCCCACGATGCCGATCGCCACCGTGTTCTGGTCACGCCGCGTTTGCGCCGGTGAGGCGGCCGGTTCCTGGTGCATGGCGACCAGGCCGGCCAGCGCCTTGTCCCAGATGGCACGCTGGCCGCCGCGGGCGCGCAGGCGCATCTCGGCCAGGCCGGCTGCAGTGGTGAAGACGCGGGGATGGACGCCGCGCAGTTCCGGACGCAGGGCCGCCGGATGCGCCTGCATCAGCGCCTGCAGGCCGGGACGCGGCTTGCCCTGGCTGGTGCCGAGCGCTTCGCGCGCGTCCTGGGCGAAGGCCGCGCCCGGCAGCGGCAAGCACAGGGCTGCGGCGCCGAGGAAACGGCGCCGTGTGAAGTGCTGGTTCATGGAATGCTCCGGATTGCGTCAGTAAAGGCCGAGGCCACCATTGACCTGGATGATTTCGCCGGCCAGGAAGGCGGCCCGCTCCGAGGCGAGGAACA
>JAZJYV010000054.1:0-77391 GCA_040390195.1 Pseudomonadota bacterium
TGAGTGCGGCTATCGGAGTCTTTCCACAGTTAGCGGTGACATAGCCTTTTTTTTTGACCAAGGCGAGGCCGTGCAATCGGCCCGGCCTAACGCTTAACCCAACGCCAACAAGCGGTGGACAATCCCTTTCTCTTCGCGTGACGAGAAAAAGTAGGGAAATAAGGATCGATCACTGCCGGTGGTGCCAGCGGCGCTGGCACTACCACCCAGTTTTTCAATTTGCTCGGCAACATAGTCAAGGCTCACCCAAAGCAAGACGGCCGGAGCGTTCACCCGAGGATTGGTGCGCGTTTCGCATTGGCGCTTGAATCCGAGCATCGATTCATAGAAGCGGCGATGGCGTGGGTTGACCTCAATGAAGACATCGGTGCACCGGTGGATATGCCGGCCATAGATGAACAGCACGTGGAATAGGGACGCCAGCGCAGCCTTCGAGCGCACGGTCGGGTCAAAAGCGAGCTTGGTGATTTCGCAAACCTTGGCGCTGTTGGCGCGAAACGGGTCGATCTTGTCCTTGAATACTTCGTCAGCAAGGATGCCCAAGGGCGAGTCGATGCCCAGGGTAACCGTGCCGATGACTTGCCCCTTGTCGGAGGCCGACAAGGTGATCCGGTTTGGGTTGTCCTCAATACGGTGGGTTCCGGCATAGCCGCGCCAAGCATACATCTTGTTGATGAGCATGCTTGCCCTGTTGCGCCCTTCGTCCGTATCGGCTGCACGGATACCGAAGGATTTTTCATTGATCATCACATCGCTGATGTTATCAGAGGGGAGGTGCTCGGCCGTCTGGGTTTCAAGCGTGTGGGGCAAAACCGCCCCTTCAAAATTGAAAGCAATTGTTTCAGTTCGCGGGTGGTTCATGACATCTGCTCCATCTTTCGGCATCGTTCTCTTACACCCAAGCGACTCGCTTAGCTCATCCATATACTGACATTCTGGACTATTTAAATGAAAAATGCAGCCGGAAACGCCGCTTCTTGCGAAGCCTCGTTTTCAGCTGCATATCACGCGGTCCCGGTGCGCCACAGAGCATGGCGCGGGCACTCAACCATCACTTACCATGCCGCCACGTTCAAAGCGACTTCAACAGGGCGCGAGCCTGCTCGATCTGGGCATAGTTCTTCGCGGCCACGACCTGTTCGAGTTCCTTGCGGGCCCCGGCCTTGTCGCCCGACTTGTTCAAGCCAAAGGCAAGGTGGTAGCGGATATCGGGTGCCTGGGGCGCCAAGCCTACGGCTTTTTGCAGCAGCGGCAGGGCGCGTTTCAGGTCGCCCTTTTCAACCAGCAGCCAGCCCAGCGTATCCATGATGGCCGGGTTGTCCGGAGCCAACCCATTGGCCTGCTCGGCCGTCTTGAGGGCGCGCGGATCCTGTTGCTGCTGATAGGCCCAGGCAAGATTGTTGAGCGCCGCCGCACTATTCGGATTTTGCTTGAGCACGGCTTCAAGCCGGTCCGACGCTGCCTTGTACTGCTTGCTGGCAAGATCTATCTCCGCTTGATACAGCATCACTTGCTGATCCGCCGGATGGAGCGCCTGCCATTGCGCCAGCAGTGCAGCCGCCTCTTTGTCCTGGCCCATTGCTCTCATCAAGCCATGCAGCTTGATGAATTGAGCGGGCTCCTTGGTGATGGCATACGCTTGCTCGAAAGGTCGCTTGGCCAATGCAGGTTTGTGTTGGGCAATTTGAATGTTGCCTTCCAAGGTGAATCCGGCGGCCAGCTTCGGATGCATTTGCTGGACTGACTTGGCAATGGCCATGGCCTGGTCAAATTTTCCGCTATTGCCGGCCAGTTCGGCCATCGCGAATTGTGCTTCCATCAACTCCGGCTCGATGGACACCGCCTTTTTCAAGTCGTCCATCGCGGCGGTCGGATTTTTCATTGCCATATGGACCATCGCCAGGCGGAAGTGGGGCAGCCCGGACTTGGGTGCCACGCCGGCCAGTTTGTTGTAGGTCTCCAGTGCACCGGGCAACTCATTGGTCCCCAGTTGGGCCTGGCCGAGCAAGCTCAGCACATCCGGATTCTGGGGATTGGCCACCTGCAGCTTGCGCAACAAGGTCAGGCTTTTCTGCGCCTGGCCGGTGCGCAGGTAAAGCATGCCCAACTGCAGCGCCGGCGCGACGGCGTCCGGATTCTCATTGCTGGCGCGCTCGCGCCACATCAGCACTTCTTCCGGTTTGTTTTGATTTTCGGCAAGCTTGGCCAGGAAGCTCATCACTTCGACGTTCTTCTTGTTCACTTCCAGGAAGGCGAGCAAGCGCTGCTTGGCCTCTTCCGGTTTCTTTTCTTTCAGCGACAGCTGGGCAAGGTTGATCACGGCCGGCACATAAGCCGGCTGCAAGGTGATCGCGCGCTCGAAGCTTGCGCGCGCGTTCACGACATCGTCCTTGGCCATATAGACCCCGCCCTTGAGGTTCTGCACCACCGGGTCGGTCGGTTGCGCCGCTTCCAAGGTCTTGATTGCGGCTTGCGCCTTGTCGAAATGTTTCAGGCGAAGTTCGGTGAGCACCAGCAGCGATCCGGACTGAACCGATTTGGCGTCGAGCTTGGTCGATTGCTCGAGTTCGCTGACAGCCCGATCCGAGTCTCCTTGCGCGAGCTTGCTCATGGCCAGGGCCGTGCGCACACGCGCGGCGTTCGGCGCCAGCGCGGTGGCCCGTTCGAAATAAGCGGCGGCCTTGGCGTAATCGCGGGTCTGCATCGCCGCTTCGCCTGCCAGCGCGAACATTTCCGGATCCTTGTCCTCGGTGGCGAGCATGGGGCTAAGCAGTGTCGCGGCTTCCTGCGCCTGCCCCAGCTTGGTCAGCGTGCCAACCAGGAGTTTTCGCGCATAGTTATTCTTGGGATTTTTTTCCAGGTATTTGCGCAAGTGCTTTTCCGCCTGCTGGGGCGATCCCAGGCCAACTTCGATGGCGCCTGCCAGCAGCACGGTTGGCATGTGGTCGGGCGCCACGCGCAAGACCTTCAAGATCGACTCTTTTGCCGCCGGTAACTTGCCCTGGGTGAAATCAAGCAGGGCCTGGGTGTAGGTGATGATCAGGTTGTTCGGCGTGATCTTGCGCGCCGCTTCCAAATCGGCCGCCGCGGCGTCGAACTTGCGGCTGCCGATTTCGGCGTACGCCTTTTCAATATGCGCGGTGCGGTGCGCGGGCTTGAGCGCCAATACTTTATCGTAGGCGGCAATCGACTCGTCCGCCTTGCCCAGCGCACGCAACAGGTCGCCCTTGAAAATCCAGGCGTCCGGGTCATTCGGATTCGAGGTGACGGCCTGATCGGAAATACGGTTGGCACACTCGATGTCGCGCTGGCTCAGGCAATGGCGCGCCAGGCCAACCAGGGCATGGGTATTGTGCGCCTGGCTCGCCAGCACCAGGTCATAGGCTTGCTTGGCCTTGTCTGGCTGCTGGATTGCCAGGAAGGCGTCACCGCGCAAGCCGACAATGTCGAGATTGGCTTGTGCCTCGGGCGACTCGGTTTCGGTGAGCAAGGTTTGAAATTGTTGCTGCCCGGCCAGTGCATTTGCCAGGCCAGGCAATACGCGCGCCTTCGGCAGGCCGAGCGCCTGCGCCTTGCGCAATTCTTTTTCGGCCGACACGTTGTCGCCCAGGTCGTTGTAAAGCGTTCCGAGCGCCAAACGTGCTTCGGCGTCCTCTGGGTTGCTCTGGACTGCATTTTTCAACTGAATCACGGCGCCCTTGCTGTCGCCTTTTTGCAGCAATTGTTTTGCATCGGCGACCAGCGTGACGGAAGTTTCATGCTTGCTGCAGGCGCTCAGGCCGCTGAGCAGGATTGCAATGGCGACGCTGACAAAGGTCGCTTTCTTCGCGAAGAAAATAGGGGTCATGTCTCTCTCTGTTGTACGAAAAACGCTGGGCGCGGTGCGCCTTGCGGGCAAATGCAAACAATTTCAATTTCGCACGATCTTACACCTTCAACCGCGGCTTGAAAATTAGAATTGTCTGGGCCGGCTCCAGCGAGCCGGCCGTTCATTCCGGCTTGCGCAGCCGGCTGAGCAGCCCTTCGACGCTCTCGCTGACCGGCAAGCCATGCCGGCGCAGCAATTGCAGGTGCAGCACCAGGTTTTCCAGCACCAGCTTGGCCGACACCGCTAGCAAGGTCATCAGGCGGTCTTCGGAGCTGAAGTTCTCCATCGCGGCGGCCATCTCGCACAGGTGGTTGGCGACCAGTTCGCGCAATTCGGCCTCGCCGAAGGGCAGGTCGGCGAAGTCGATCGGGTCCTCGTGCTCGACTTCGAGCATCAGGGCGGCAAGTTGTTCAGGTTGGATCGGCATGCTGGACTCCGCGGTTGGCACACCTCCATTCTAGGGCTAGAATCGCTTCCATGGCACGACTCATCTTTACCCAGCAGTTGGCGCGCTTCACCAGCGTGCCCCAAGTCGAGACCGATGCCGTGGTCTTGCGCCCGGGGCTGGAGGACGCGTTCGCCTGCAATCCCGTGCTGCGCGGCTACGTGCTCGATGAGCAAGGCCATTTGCGCGAGAACGTCGTGATCTTCATCGATGGCCGCCGCTGCCACGATCGCAAGCGGCTCGACGACCCGATCCAACCCGCCAGTATGGTCTACATACTGCAAGCGCTTTCCGGAGGCTGAACATGAGTTCACGTGCACTGCTGTCGACCCGCAAGGGCCTGTTCGAATTGCAGCGCAAGGCGGGTGGTTGGGACATCGCCGCCATCCATTTCCTGGGCGAGCCGGTCTCGTTCACGCTGGCCGACGCGCGCGACGGCAGCCTGTACGTGGCGCTCAACCTGGGCCACTTCGGGGTCAAGCTGCACCGCCGCGATCCGGGCGCGGACGGCTGGACCGAAATCGCCGCGCCGGCCTATCCGGCCAAGCCCGAGGACAGCGCCGATCCGATCGAATGGAAGAACAAGCTGGTCTGGACCCTGGCGGCCGGCGGCGACGACCAGCCCGGTGTGCTGTGGGCCGGCACCTTGCCCGGCGGCCTGTTCAAATCGAGCGACCGCGGCGCCTCCTGGGAGCTGGTGCGCGCCCTGTGGGACGTGCCGCAGCGCGCCGAATGGTTCGGCGGCGGCTACGATGTGCCTGGCATCCACAGCATTTGCGTCGACCCGCGCAACAGCAGCCAGCTGCTGGTCGGTGTGTCTTGTGGCGGGGTGTGGCGCAGCAGCGATGGCGGTGCCAGCTGGGCCATCTCGGCCACCGGCATGCGCGCCGACTACATGCCGCCCGAACTGAACGAAAACGAGGCGGTGCAAGACCCGCACCGCATCGTGCGCTCGCAGGCCTTGCCCGATCAGCTGTGGTGCCAGCACCATAACGGCATGTGGCGCTCGGAAAATGGTGGTGCGAACTGGCAGGAAATTACCGGGGCGCCGGTGTCGAACTTCGGTTTCGCGGTCGCGGTGCATGGCAGTACGGCCTGGTTCGCACCGGCCCAGGCCGACCAGCGCCGCATTCCGGTCGATGCCGCGCTGGCTGTCACCCGGACCAGCGATGGCGGCCGCAGTTTCAGCGTGCTGCGCGAGGGCTTGCCGCAGCAGCAGTGCTACGACCTGGTGTACCGCCACGGCCTGGCCGTCGACAGCGACGGCCGCAGCCTGGTGCTGGCCTCGACGACCGGCAACGTCTGGACCTCGGACGATGCGGGCGAGCACTGGGAGCGTCTGCCCGCCAACCTGCCGCCGGTGTACGCCGTCTGCTTCGGCTGACGCGTCGGTCGGTCGGCAGGCTCATCGTTCAAACAATGCGCTCACGCCGAATTCGCGAGGACGACGTTGATTCTTGAAGTCTCAATATCGCGATTTCTGCAGTGGTGCAAGGCCTAGTGCGCCTGCGCGGATTCACACCTGCTGCATGCCGAAATACGCCAGGAACATCTCCACCGCCGCCGTCACCACCGGCGCCTGCATCGGTGCGGCCAGCGGCGCGGCGCCCATCGTGACCTGGGGCCAGAACGCGAAGGCCTTGAGCTGGCCCTGCAACAGGGTGGCGGCGAATTGCGGATCGCAGGCTTTGAGCTTGCCGTCGGCCTGGGCCGCACGGATCCACACCGTCAAGCCTTCCTCCCGTTCGGACAGGCGCGCCACGATGGCGCGCGCGCGCTCGGGCGAATGGATGCCTTCCGCAATCGCCACCCGCGCCAGGTCGAGGAAGTTGGGATCGCCCAGCATTCGCATCTTGATCCCCATCATGTCCAATAATTGCTCGCGCAAGGGCAGGGCGCGGTTGTACGCCACCTCCATCTGGGCCGCGCTGCTTTGCCACAGCCGCAGCAGGATCTCGGCGAACAACTCGTCCTTGCTGGGGAAGTGGTTGTACACGGTGCGCTTGGAGACGGCCGCGCTGGCGGCAATCTTGTCCATGCTGGTCGCCTCGAAACCATGGGCGCGGAATTCCGCAATCGCCGCCTCAAGGATGGCGAGGCGCTTGCGGTCGGTCAGGCGTTGCGGTGCGGTCATGGCGGACTTTCTTGAGCAAGCAAGTATTTTACACTCACTGGTTTACTTTTGAGAAAATAGGAACTACACTGTGTAGTATACTTTTCTTCGGAGTCGTTCACCATGGTTTTCTGCGCCGCCCCCCTCTCGTTCGCCCCCCTCTCGCCGCAATTCATCGATGGCAAATTCCGCAATCCGGCGCCCATGCACCGGGCCGGCTGGCGCGGCACGGCGGCCATCATCTGGAATATGCTGTTCGCGAAACCGGCCAGCAGCGTGCCCGCGAAGCCGATTCCGGTGCAAGTGCTCACTACTGCGCAATTGCTGGCAGCGCCTGACAACAGCCTGTTCCGCCTCGGCCATTCGACGCTATTGCTGAAGTTCGACGGCGCATTCTTCCTGACCGATCCCGTGTTTTCCGAGCGCGCCTCGCCGGTCCAGTGGGCCGGTCCGGCACGCTTCCACCGGCCACCGATCTCGATCGCGGAGCTGCCGCCGATCAAGGCCGTGATCCTGTCGCACGACCATTACGACCATCTCGACCATGCTTCGATTGTGGCCCTAGCGGCCAAGACCGAGCACTTCCTGACGCCACTGGGGGTGGGCGAGCGCTTGCTGGCCTGGGGCGTGGGCGCGCACCAGGTGCGCCAGCTGGACTGGTGGGAGTCGACCTCGGTGGGCGGTGTGCGTTTCGCGGCGACCCCGGCCCAGCACTTCTCGGGCCGCGGCCTGGGCGACGGCAACGCCACCCTGTGGGCGTCGTGGGTCATCGCGCACAAGGGCTTGCGCGTGTTTTTCAGCGGCGATACCGGCTATTTCAGCGGATTCAATGAGATTGGCGCAAAATACGGGCCGTTTGACGTGACCTTGCTGGAAACGGGCGCGTACGACGCGATGTGGCCAGATGTGCACATGCAGCCGGAACAGACCCTGCAAGCGCACCTGGACCTGAAGGGAAAGTGGCTGATGCCGGTGCACAATGGCACCTTCGACCTCGGTTTGCACGCCTGGTTCGAACCGTTCGAGCGCATCGCAGCGCTGGCTGCCGCCCGCGGGGTGCCGCTGGCAACTCCGGAAATGGGCGAGCGGCTGGACCTGGGGGCGCCGCGGGCGGGCACCCGCTGGTGGCAAGCGCTGAACTAGCGACTATGCGGTGATATTGATCAGCTTGCCGATGGTCTGGCCTTGCGCGTTGAGCTGAACTTTGGCTGGTGCGGGCGCGACCTTGGTGTCGATGGCGGCGTCGAGGTTCGGCTGCGGGGCCTTGACCACGCTGGACTGGGCGGTGCGCCCCTGTTCCTGCGCCGAGTTGAGCTGGCGCTGGTCGCGCACCAGTTGATTCTGACTCTGGTCGAGCCGGCTGGCGTCTTCCTGCACCTGTGACTGGTCACGCTGCACCTGGCGCTCGGCCAGGGCAATCGCAATTTTCAGGCTGTTGACAGAAGAAATAGTTGCCACGGTATGACCTTGCGCCAAGTAACTCAGCAGTAAGGAGCCCGGACACACCTGTCCAGAATCGATGCTTGCTTGTGCATGGCTTCAGCGTAGGTCAAAATCGCGGTTCGCGCCAGTATCAATTTTGGTTTTTTGAAACTTTTATTCCCGTCGCGGGCGGCTCGACGCTGAAACTCTGGTGTTTGACGCCGGCACCACGAATTTCCAGCCGTTTCCAGCCGGGCGGCAGGCGGCCCGGCGTCTGCACCAGCCCGGCGTCACCGATGGACAGCCCGCCAAAGCCGAACAGCAGTGCCTGCAGGCTGCCGCCGGCGCCGGTGACGAAATACGGATTGCTGCCGCCTGCCGTCTCGGCCAGCACGCCAAACGGCGCCACCGCGTTCGGCCGGTAGCTCTTGAGGAAGGCGGCATACGCGGCCTCGGGCTGGCCCAGCCGCGCATACAGGGTGGCCACGATCGAGTGCGACATGGCCGGCCCCTCGGGCGCCATGCGCGGCTCGTAATAATGCAAGTCCTGGGCGATGCGGGCCGGCGCGTTGACGATCGACAGCGGGTAGGACAGCAGGTTGGCGTCGGCCTGCTTGATTGCCACTCCGCTGTAGCTGGCGTTCTCGCGCGTGGTGCCATCGCCAAATTGGAGGATCGGAATGTTGGCGGCCACCAGCTCCCAGTCGGGATTGGGCGCGATGCCCAGCTCGCGCGCGGCCTGGCCGGCGTAGCGCAGCACCGTGATCGCCATGCCGTTGGTGAAGGCATTGTTGTCGATGTTCTCCTGCCACTCGTTGGCGCCGATGACGTTGTCGATGTCGTAGTGCCCCGGGCCCTTGCGCTCGACCCGGCTGGCCCAGAAGTCGGCCACTTCCTTGAGCACCGGGTAGCCCCGTTCGCGCAGCCAGGCCAGGTCGTGGGTGACCTGGTAGTACTTCCAGAACGCCCAGCCGACGCAGCCGGTGATGTGCTGCTGGTAGGGGCCCGTCAAGGCCCAGACCGGGGTCGCCTCCTGGCCTTCGCTGGCCGACTCCCACGGGTACATGGCGCCTTGATAGCCGTGGCTGAAGGCGTTCTGGCGCGCCGCGCCGAGCCGCTCGAAGCGGTATTCGAGCAGCGACCGGGCCAGCTCCGGCTTGAGCGCCAGCAGCGGCTGGTACATCCACAGCTCGGCGTCCCAGAACACGTGGCCGTTGTAGCCCAGCCCCGACAAGCCCATCGGCGACAGGCTGAAGGCGGTGCCTTCGCGCGCGAACGCGTACAGGTGGTAGAGCATCAGGCGCGTTTCGCTTTGCACTTGCGGATCACCGTCGATCACGATGTCGCTGCGCCACAGCGTATCCCAGGCGGCGCTGTGCGCGGCCTGCAGGCGTTCGCGTCCCTGCAGCGCCGCATACACGGTCAGGCGTTCGGCCTCATTGTGCGGGTCGCCGATCTGGGCCGAGGAAATCACCGAACCGACCACCGAAAAGCGCAGCGTGGCGCCGGCCTTCAGGCGGGTGGAAAAGCGCAGGCTGTGGCTGTTGTAGTCGGCCTCCTCGTGCACCAGCGGCGCGGGTGCGGGGGCGCCCTCGAACAGGAAGCTGACGCTGGCGGCCAGCGTGTGCTTGCCGGAGGGGCTCTTGGCCACAGAGCTCATCAGGGGGAGCGCCGCGTGGGGCCGCTCGACCACCGCATACAGTTGGCGCACCTCGCGCAGCACGTCGGGCGCCTCGATCACGGCGGACGGGCTGACCAGCACGTCGGCGCTGGCCCGGATCTCCACCGTCGCCAGCGCGCTGTAGGGCAGCTGGCGCAGGGCAGCCATGGTGTGCGTCACGTGCAGCTTGCCCTTGACGTCGAATTCGGTGATCAGCAGTGCGTGCCGCATGTCGAGCCGCTGGCGCAGGCCGCTGACGGCCTCGATGCGCTGGCCGTCGACGTCGAGCCGCAGGTTCATGAAGTTGAAGCCCTTGAGGATGTTGTCGACCCGGCCGCGGCCGTAGGTGTCGAAGGCGCCATTGAGCACCACTTCGCGCACCGTCATCGGGGTGGGGGAGGAGACCAGCCCGATCACGCCGTTGGCCAGCGTCACGCCGTGGTAGTGGGCGGGGTCGATCTGGTCGGCGCGGATGGTCCAGCCGTCGGGCGCCTGGGCGCCGGCGGCGCCGGCCAGCAACAGCAAGGGAAGCAGTCGTTTGATCATATACATTCCGATGACGCGTAGGGTGGATCCCCAAGGGGTCGAGCGCATTCCACCATGAGCCGTCGACGGCTTATGGTGGAATGCGCTCGACCCCTTGGGGTTCCACCCTACGTAGAGAACGAGCTTGTGAACCGTTCGATTCCATTCACAAGCCGTACGCACTACTTCATTTTAGAAGCGGTACAGGACCGACGCTTCAACCGTGCGGCCAAAGATCGGACGGCCGAACACCACACCGCCCGGGCTGCCGCCGATGATACGCGCGTTGCCTTCGGTCAGGCCGAACGCGTTGGTCAGGTTGTTGCCGCTGACGCGGAACTCGACCTTCTCGCCCACTTTCACCAGCACGCCGGCATCGAGCGTGTGATAGCCCGGCAGCAGCTGCTGGTTCTGGGTGTCGGACCAGCGGTCGCCGATGGTGGTGTAGGTGGCGTTGAGCTTGATGTCACCCCAACCCATCGGAATCCGGTAGGTCGGCGTCAGGCGCGCCTGGAACTTTGGCTGGCGCTGCACGCGGTTGCCGTTGGTGCCGGCCGCCGAGCCTGCGGGGAAGCCCTTGTAGCTCGAATCCTGGTAGTCGCCCGTGAAGGCGATCTGCAGGTTCTGGACCGGACGCAGTGCCAGTTCGAATTCCAGGCCGTTGCCGCTGGAGCCGGCCAGGGCATTGATCTGCTGGCCATTGGCCAGGATCTGGTTGAACGGCAAGCCGGTGAAGTCGGTGTGGAAGGCCGTCACATATGCGCTGTAGTAGCTGCCGACGGTCTTCACGCCCACTTCATACTGCTTGATCTTGATCTTCGGCGCACCGCTCGCGCCGAAGTCGCGGATGGTGTCGAACTGCGGGAAGGCCACGCCCGAATTGATGCGGGTGAACACGCTCAAGTCCTTGGCCACCTTGTACGTGCCGCCCACCGTGTAGGAGGTGGCGTTGTCGTCGCGGTGGGCCGCCGTGTTGCTGCCCGACAGGACCGAGGCATTGTTGTTGTACAGGGTGAGCGGGTTCTTGTCGAGGTCGACCGAGACCGGGTTCGAAATCGTGCCGTCGATGCGCTGCTTTTCAAAACGCACGCCGGCGTCGACGCTGAGCGCGTCGCTGACCTTCCATTCGTCGACCAGGAACACGGCCGTGTTGTGGCCGTTGAACTTCTCGTTGAGCGTGTAGAACGAGGCGCCGTCGTGGCCATTGCCGCTGACCACCACGCCATTGTTCAGGGCCACGTTGACGGGGCGCGCGTTGGGCGTGGCCGTCATCAGCAGGCTGTTTCCCAGGTACCATTCGTCGTCCGAGGAGAAGTCGGCGATGTACACGCCGGCCGTCACGGTGTGGCCCGGGAACAGCTCCTTCGAGACCCGGAACTCGTCGGTGAAGGCCTTGATCTGCTTGTCGACCGACCACACGCCGGCCGAGATCAGCTTGTCGCTCGAGGCGAGCGCGGCGCCGCCGTTCAGATAGGTGGCGCTGCCGCCGGTGGCCTTCTTGCCGCCGGCCGCCGCCAGCACGGCCGCCGTCGCGTTCGAGGACGTGACGGCATTGCCGATGTAGTCGGCCACGGTGATCGGATTGCTGCCGCCGACGAACAGGGCCAGGGTCGGCGCGTCGCCGCTCAGGTAGCTGGTCTTGTTGCTCACGTTCCAGCCATTGAGGTTTTGGTTGAAGTCGACGCCGAACAGGGTCGCCTTCAGGCCGCGGCCGTTGGCCAGGTCTTTCTGCAACACCTGGCCCGGTCCCACTTCCAGCGCCACATTGCGCAACTCATTGCTGGCGAAGGTGCCGGTGAGCGGGTCGAAGCCGGGGTAGGCGGTCGGCTGGCCGGTGGCGCTGCTGCTGCCGATCAGCGGTACGGCCGTGTAGAACGCGTTCTTGTCGCTGGTGCCGCGCGCATACACGGTCAGTTCGCCCTGGTCGAGCTTGCGCGTGATGCTGGCGCTGAGCTGGCCGCCGTCGTCGGATGGGAACTGGGCGTCGCGCACGCCGTTGGCGGTGCGGTGGAAGCCGCCGATGGTGCCGTACCAGCCGTCGGCGATCTTGCCGCCGTAGTAGGCGTCGATGCGGCGCAGGTTGCCGGTGCCGACAGTGGCGCGGATCGAACCTTCCGGCGTGTCGTCGCCCTTCTTGCTGATGAAGTTGACGGTGGCGCCGGGCTGGCCGTTGGAGAACACGGTGCTCGGGCCGCCGCGCAGCACTTCGACGCGCTCGATCGTGTCGTCGATCCGGAACAACGAGGAATTCTCGAGGAAGGACAGGCTCGGCGGCGGGAACAGGGGCGAGCCGTTGAGCTGGATCGTCACGAACGGGGCGTCGCCGCCGGACGGAAAGCCGCGCACCTCGATGTTGGCGCCGGCGGTGCCGCCGGTGGCTTCGGCGAAGATGCCGGGCACGATCTTGAGCAGGTCGGCCGTGCTGCTGGCGCCCGCTTCCTTGATCTGGGCTTCGTTGGCGGTGGTGATCGAATAGGCGGCGTCGAGCTTGCGCACACCGCGCGTGGCACTACCGGTCACGACCACGGTTTGCAGTTCGCTGGCCACGGCGTCCTTGGGCGCGCCCGTTTTCGGGTCATTCTCGTCGGCCATGGCATTGGCCTGGCTGATCAGGGTCAGCACGGCCAGCGTGACTGAGGACAGCAGAAACTTGTTCGGATTGTTCATGTGCATGGCTCTCGTTTTTTGAGTGGTTTTAAGTGGTTCCTTGGGAGGAACCTTGTCTCCTGTCTTCGCAGCCTACGCCACCCCGGGACGTCGGCGGGGGTATTTGCGTGAAAAGACGAGTCATTGAAACAAGAAATGACATCGATGTCAATAAAATTGTTATCGATGTCATTGAATCCGCACAGATCGGCAAATCTGTCATAATGCAGCGGTCCCTTGTTTCCCTCACAATGAATTGGTGTTGAATGTCCGCTAATAAGATCGGTATGCGCAAGAGCGACGCGGGCCTGACGATGGAAGACCTGGCCCGCGTGGCCGGGGTATCGACGATCACCGTGTCGCGCGCGCTGCGCGACAGTCCGCTGGTGACGGCCAAGACGCGTGAAAAGATCCGCCGCATCGCCGAAGAGCAGGGTTACCGGCTCAACATCAGCGCGCGCAACCTGCGCATGCGGCGCAGCTATTCGGTGGCCGTGGTGGTCGAGATGACGCCGATCAAAGGGCGGCCCATGTCCGATCCCTATCCGCTCGAACTGCTCGGCGGCATCACCCAGGAATTGACCACGGCCGGCTACAGCGTCGTGCTCACGTCCAAGCAATTGCTCGACACGGCGCCGGTGCAGGGCGCCGACGGCCTGATCCTGCTGGGCCAGGGCTCGCACGGCGAGGCGGTGCGCATACTGCAAAAGGCTGGCCTGCCGCTGGTGGTGTGGGGTGCGCCGGAAGCGGGCGCCAGCTACATCGTGGTCGGCAGCGACAACCGCAAGGGCGGCATCAGCGCGGCCGCGCGCTTCCTCGAGCAGGGCCGCAAGCGGCTCATCTTCCTGGGCGACGTCGACCACGCCGAGGTGCAGGAACGCTGCGCCGGCTTCATCGACGCGCTTGGCAGCAATGCCAGCGTGCTGGTGCTGCGTCCCAAGGCGTTCACGTTCGAATCGGGCTTCGACAGCATGACGGCCGAACTCAAGAAGAAAGGGGGGCGCTTCGACGGCGTGTTCGCCGCCAGCGACCTGTTGGCGATGGGGGCGATCCGCGCGCTGGCCGAGCACAGCCTGCGGGTGCCGGACGACGTGTCCGTCATCGGCTACGACGACACGCCCGGCGCGGCCAGTTTCGTGCCACCATTGACCAGTGTGCACCAGTACCTGCGTGACGGCGGCGTGCTGCTGGCCAAAAAGATGCTGGGCCTGATCCATGGCGACAGCGTCGAGTCGGAAATGCTGCAGACCACCCTGATCGTGCGCCAAACCTGAGCCCGGTCGTCCTCGCCCATGCGGGGACCGATGCTGACCCAAGCGGGGCATGGCTTCCCGCCTGCGCGGTGCGAAATTAAATGAATTGACATCTCAAACCGATTTGAAATAGACTCATCCGTGTTCCAAACCGGTTTGGATTCAAAAATAACGACAAAATATGCATTAAGGATACGCCGTGCCTCCGTCAGACAGCCTCGCCCCCACTTTCCCGCTCGATCCCTGGCGCATTCGCGAAACCCGCCTCGATCCGGCCACGCATTTCTTGCATGAAACCCTGTTCGCGCTTGGCAACGGCTACATCGGCCTGCGCGCCACCGCCGAGGAAGGCTACAGCGGTCCGGCCGGCAGTTCGCTCGACGGCAGCTACCTGAACGGTTTCTACGAGTCGGAGCCGATCGCCTATCCGGAAGCGGCTTTCGGCCTGGCCAAGACCAACCAGTTCATGCTCAACGTGCCCAACGCCAAAGGCATCACCCTGTGGATCGGCGACGAGCGCTTCGATCCGCTCGAAGGCAGCCTGGCCAACTACGAGCGGGTGCTCGACTTTCGCAGCGGCGTGCTCGAACGCAGCCTGGAGTGGACTTCGCCCTCCGGCAAGCGGCTGGCGCTGCGCAGCCGGCGCCTGGTCTCGTTCGCCGACAAGCACCTGTTCGCGCTCGAATTCGACGTCACGCCGCTCAATTTCTCCGAGCCCGTGCGCCTGCTTTCCGAGCTTGACGGCGCCGTCAGCAACGTCCAGGCGGGCGATGACCCGCGCGTGGGCTCGGCCGTCAGCGGGCCGGCGCTGCAGTTCGACGCCATCGAACAGGATGCCAGCCTGACCCTGCTCACCCAGCACACCCACAACAGCGGCTTCACCC
This sequence comes from Pseudomonadota bacterium, assembly GCA_040390195.1. GTDB lineage: Bacteria > Pseudomonadota > Gammaproteobacteria > Burkholderiales > Burkholderiaceae_D > Telluria_A. Next base: position 14,817 of record JAZJYV010000054.1, read on the forward strand.
TGGTGAGCGCGATCGACAACAACCTGGCCTGCGCCAGCGCCACGCACGCGGTGGCGACCCGCGCCGGCCAGCGCGCCGGCCAGATGTTCGAGGCCGCGGCGGTGCAGGGCCAGACCATCCGCCTGACCAAGTACGGCTGCTATTACTCCTCGCGCGACTACCCTGCCGGGCAGCTGGCCGCACGTGCGCGCGACACGCTGGCGCAGGCGCGCGCAGCCGGATTCGAGGCGCTGTGCGCGCGCCAGCACGCCTTCCTGGCCGACTTCTGGGCCAATGCCGATGTGGAGATCGCCGGCGACGACGCGCTGCAGCAGGGCATCCGCTTCAACCAGTTCCATCTGCTGCAATCGGTGGGCCGCGACGGCAAGACCAACATCGCGGCCAAGGGCATCACCGGCGAAGGTTACGAAGGCCACTATTTCTGGGACACGGAAATCTACATTTTTCCGTTTTTCTTGTACAGCAAGCCGGAAATCGCGCGCACCTTGCTCGACTACCGCCATGCAGGCCTGGAAAAGGCGCGCGAGCGGGCGCGCCAGATGGGGCATGCGAGCGGCGCGCTCTACCCCTGGCGCACCATCGCCGGCGATGAGTGCTCGGCCTATTTTCCGGCCGGGACCGCGCAGTATCACATCAATGCCGACATCGCCTATTCGATCAAGCTGTATTTCGAGGCCACCGGCGACATGGACTACATGGCGCAGGCCGGCGCCGAGATCGTGCTCGAGACGGCGCGCATCTGGCTCGGCATCGGCAACTACGATCGCGCCGGCCGCTTCTGCATCAACACGGTGACCGGGCCGGACGAGTACACGGCGCTGGTGAACAACAACTACTACACCAACGCGATGGCGCAGATGCACTTGCGCTTCGCCGCCGACATGGTCGACACCATCCGCATCGAGCGGCCGGCCGACTTCGCGCGCCTGATGCGGGCAACGGGCTTGAACCTGGCCGAGCCGGGCCAGTGGCGGCGCGCCGCCGGGCGCATGAGTTTGCCGTACGACGCCACCCTCGGCATCCACGAGCAGGACGACAGCTTCCTGTCGAAAAAAGCCTGGGATTTCGCCGCCACGGCGCCCGACAAATACCCGCTGCTGCTGCACTTCCATCCGATGGTGATCTACCGCCACCAGGTGTGCAAGCAGGCCGACGTGGTGCTGGCGCTGCTGCTGCTGTCGGACCAGTTCACGCTCGACGACAAGCGGCGCGACTTCAACTACTACGAGGCGGTGACGACCCACGATTCCTCGCTCTCGTCGTGCATCTTCAGCATCATCGCCTCGGAGGTCGGCTATCCCGAGAAGGCCTACGACTACTTCATGGAGACGGCGCGGCTGGACCTCGACGACACCCATGGGAACACCCACTACGGCGTGCACACGGCGGCCATGGCGGGCACCTGGATGGGCGTGGCCTACGGCTTTGGAGGCATGCGCGTGGTCGACGGCGCGCTGCGGTTCGCGCCGACCCTGCCCAGGCAGTGGCAGCACTACCAGTTCAAGGTGCAGCTGCGCGGCGCACTGCTGCAGGTGCGGGTCGACGCCCGGCAGACCGAATACACGCTGCTGGCGGGCGAGGCGCTCGCGTTCGTCCACGGCGGCCAGCACATCACGCTCGCCAGCGGCGCGTCGGTGGTGATGGAGGTGCCAGCATGAGTCGCTTCAAGGCAGTCATTTTCGACCTCGACGGCGTCATCACCGACACCGCGCACTACCACTACCTGGCCTGGAAGCGGCTGGCCGAATCGGTGGGGGTGGGCTTCGACGCGCAGTTCAACGAGCAGCTCAAGGGGGTTGACCGAATGGGCTCGCTCGACCTGATCCTCGGCGCGGCGGCCGGCGCCTACACGCACCAACAGAAGCTGGAACTGGCCGAGGTCAAGAACCGCCACTACCAGGAGCTGATCGCGGCCATGTCGGCCGGCGACCTGCTGCCCGGGGCGCTCGACGCGCTGGCGGCGGTGCGTGCGGCCGGCCTGAAGATCGGCCTGGCCTCGGTCAGCAAGAATGCCTTCACGGTGCTCGACTACCTGGGCATTCGCAACAGTTTCGACATCGTGGTCGATGCCCGCCTGGTCGCCAACAGCAAACCGGACCCCGAGATCTTCCTGTCCGCCGCGCAGCAGCTGGGCGTGGCGCCGGCCGACTGCCTGGGCGTGGAGGACGCGGTGGCCGGCGTTGCCGCGATCAAGAGCGCCGGCATGTTCGCGCTCGGTATCGGCAAGCCCGAGGTGCTGGCCCAGGCCGACCTGGTGATATCGGGCCTCGACCGTTTTCGCCTGAGCGATTACGGCTGACCATAAAAACAAGGAGACAGCTTGAAAAACCAACGCATATTGCTGGCATTATTTCTGATTTATTTCGTCTTCGCGATCCTGCTCAACAGTGTTGGCACGGTGATCCTGCAAGTGATCGGCAACTACGGCGTGAGCAAGGCCAGCGCCAGCATCCTGGAAGGGTTCAAGGATTTGCCGATCGCCGCCGTGTCGTTCCTGGTGGCGTCCTTCCTGCCGCGCATCGGCTACAAGAATGCGATGCTGGCGGGGCTGGCGCTGGTGTGCTGCGCCAGCATCGCCATGCCGCTGCTGCCCAGCTTCCTGACCACCAAGCTGCTGTTCCTGTGCGTGGGCGTGTCGTTCGCACTGGTGAAGGTGTCGGTGTATTCGACGCTCGGACTGGTGGCCCTTGACCGCCGCCACCATGCCAGCATCATGAACATGCTCGAAGGCTTCTTCATGGTCGGCGTGTTGAGCGCCTACTGGGTGTTCGGCTACTTCATCGACTCGGCTGACCCGAAGTCGCACAGCTGGCTGCAGGTGTACTGGGTGCTGGCCGCCCTGTGCGCGCTGACGTTTGCGCTGGTGCTGTCGACGCCGTTCGACGAGCGCAGCGCGCAGTTGCCGGCCGGGCGCAGCCGGATGGAAGACTTCATGGCGATGCTCAAACTGTTCTTCAAGCCGCTCGTTTGCGTGTTCGTGATCACCGCCTTCCTATACGTGCTGATCGAGCAAAGCGTGGGCACCTGGCTGCCCACCTTCAACAACGAGATCCTCAAGCTGCCGGCGGCCATGAGCGTGCAGGTGACGAGCATCTTCGCCGCCTGCCTGGCGATCGGGCGCCTGTCGGCCGGCGTGGTGATGCGCAAGCTGAACTGGTATCCGGTGATGAATGTGTGCGTGCTCGGCATGGCAGCGATGGTGCTGCTGGCGCTGCCGCTGACGCACGACGTGGTGCGCGATCCGCTGGTGAGCTGGTCGAGCGCGCCGCTGGCGACCTTCCTGTTTCCGCTGATCGGCCTGTTCATGGCGCCGATCTACCCCGGCATCAATTCGGTGATGCTCAGTTCCCTGCCCAAGAACCAGCATTCGGCCATGACGGGGCTGCTGGTGATTTTCTCGGCGCTCGGCGGCACTACCGGCTCGATGATCACGGGCTGGGTGTTCGGCAATTTCAACGGCCATTTCGCGTTCTACCTGACCCTGCTGCCGATCTCGCTGGTGTTGTTGATGTTGTATTTTTTCAAACGCCAGGTGGACCGTGCCGGCCAGGGCATATTGCTATAATCGTCGGTTATGAAGTGCAAAAACAAGAATATCCATGAACCTTAAGAGCCTCGCCCGCACACTCGGGATTTCCAAGACCACGGTCAGCCGGGCCCTGAACGGCTACCCGGAAGTAAACGTGCGCACCCGCGAACGGGTGATGGCCGCCGCCAAGGAAGCGGGCTACGAGGCCAATCCGATGGCGCGCAGCCTGGCCGTTGGCCGCACCAATGTGTTCGGCATCATCTATCCCCTGCTGCCGAGCGACCTGGGCGACCCCATGTTCCTCAGCGTGGTCGGCGGGATGTCGGCCGCGCTCGAGAAAAGCAAGATGAACCTGATCATCGCGCCGGTCTCGCCGCAGAACGAGCTGCCCTCGTACGAGCAGATGGTGCGCGGGCGCCGGGTCGACGGGCTCGTCGTCAGCCGCACGCTGGTGCATGACGAGCGCATCGCCTACCTGATCAAGAAGGGCTTTCCCTTTGTCGCGCACGGGCGCACCGAGCTGAAACAACCGTACGCGTGGTTCGACTACGACAACCAGGCCGGCATCAAGCTGGCCACCGATGCGCTGCTGGCCCAGGGCCACCAGCGCATTGGCCTGATCAGCGCTCCGCTGCAGTTCAACTTTGCCTGCCAGCGCAAGGAGAGCTTCCTTGCGTGCATGGGCGCGGCCGGACTGGCGGTCGACCCGAAGCACCTGGTCGACAATACGCTCGACCGGCGCGCCGGCTACCAGGCCATGCAGGAGCTGCTTGCCTGCAGCCCGCGCCCGACCGCCGTCATTGTCGACAACCACCTCTCCGGCGTGGGCGCGGTGCGCGCCCTGCTTGACGCGGGCATCGAGATAGGCAGGGAGATGTCGGTGATTGTCTGGGGCAGCATCGAGGACAGCCTGGTCGGCTCGAACGTGACGACCATCGACCAGCCATCGGCCAGCCTGGCCGGCGGCAAGATGATCGAGATGCTGTCGGCGCTGGTGGCCGGCGCCGCGCCGGCTAGCCTGCAGGTGTTGTGGCAGCCGGTACTGCTGCCCGGCGCCACGGTCGGCCCGGTACCGGCCTAAAAAAGCTGTTGGCAGAAGTTCGTAGGGTGGATAAGCGAAGCGCAATCCACCCTACGAACAGCAGCGGCCGGGCTTACATATTGCGCCGGTACTGGCCGCCGACCTCGAACAGGGCGGTCGTGATCTGGCCCAGCGAGCACACGCGCACCGCTTCCATCAGCTTCTCGAACACGTTGGCGTTGTCGATCGCGGCCTGCTGCAGCGCCGCCAGCGCCGCCGGCGATGCTCCCGCATGGCGCGTGTGGAACTGTTCGAGGCGCGTCAATTGCGACAGCTTCTCGTCGTCGGTCGAGCGCGCCAGTTCGATCTTTTGCGGCGTCTGGCCGGCCTTCGGATTGCGGAAGGTGTTCACGCCGATGATCGGCAGCGTGCCATCGTGCTTCTGGTGCTCGTACAGCATCGACTCTTCCTGGATCTTGCCGCGCTGGTAGCCCGTTTCCATCGCGCCCAGCACGCCACCGCGCTCGGCGATGCGCTCGAACTCCTGCAGCACCGCTTCCTCGACCAGGTCGGTCAACTCCTCGATGATGAACGAACCCTGGTTCGGGTTCTCGTTCTTGGCCAGTCCCCATTCGCGGTTGATGATCAACTGGATCGCCAGGGCCCGGCGCACCGATTCGTCGGTCGGCGTCGTGATGGCCTCGTCGTAGGCATTGGTGTGCAGCGAATTGCAGTTGTCGTAGATCGCGATCAGCGCCTGCAAGGTGGTGCGGATGTCGTTGAAGTCGATCTCTTGCGCGTGCAGCGAGCGGCCCGACGTCTGGATGTGGTACTTGAGCTTCTGGCTGCGGTCGTTGGCGCCGTATTTGTCGCGCATCGCGATCGCCCACAGGCGGCGCGCCACGCGCCCCAGCACCGTGTACTCGGGGTCCATGCCGTTACTGAAGAAGAACGACAGGTTGGGCGCGAAGTCGTCGATGTGCATGCCGCGCGCCAGGTAGGCTTCGACAAACGTGAAGCCGTTCGAGAGCGTGAAGGCGAGCTGCGAGATCGGGTTCGCGCCCGCTTCGGCGATGTGGTAGCCGGAGATCGAGACCGAATAGAAATTGCGCACCTGGTGGTGCACGAAATACTCCTGGATGTCGCCCATGACCTTGAGCGAGAACTCGGTCGAGAAGATGCAGGTGTTCTGGCCCTGGTCTTCCTTCAGGATGTCGGCCTGCACGGTGCCGCGCACGTTTTGCAGTACCCAGTCCTTGATCTTGGCCGCTTCGTCGGCGCTAGGCTGGCGCTTGTTCTCTTCGACGAACTTGTCGACCTGCTGGTCGATGGCGGTGTTCATGAACATCGCCAGGATGGTCGGCGCCGGTCCGTTGATGGTCATCGACACCGAGGTCGACGGGCTGCACAGGTTGAAGCCGTCGTACAGCACCTTCATGTCGTCGAGCGTGCAGATCGACACGCCCGAGTTGCCGACCTTGCCGTAGATGTCGGGCCGCACTGCCGGGTCGGCGCCGTACAGGGTGACCGAGTCGAACGCGGTCGAGAGGCGCTTCGCGTCCATGCCGGTCGAGACGAGCTTGAAGCGGCGGTTGGTGCGGAAAGCGTCGCCTTCGCCGGCGAACATGCGGGTCGGGTCTTCGTTCTCGCGCTTGAAGGCGAATACGCCGGCCGTGAACGGGAACGAGCCGGGCACGTTTTCGAGCATCAGGAAGCGCAGCACTTCGCCGTGGTCTTCGAATTTGGGCAGCGCCACCTTGCGGATTTTGGTGCCCGACAGCGTGTGCTGGATCAGGCGCGTGCGGATTTCCTTGTCGCGGATCTTGACCACGTAGTCGTCGCCCGCGTAGGCAGCCTGCATGTCGGGCCACATCACGAGCAGTTTTTTGGCGGTGGCGTCGAGCGCGTTGTCGCGCTCGGCAATGAGCTCATCGAAGTCGGCCGTCTTGTTGGCGGCGGCCAGCATGCGCTTCGATTCGCTCAGCTGCTGGCGTTCGCGCGCCAGCTTCACCTGTTTGGCGGTGTTCCTGTGGTAGCCACGCACGCTGTCGGCGATTTCGGCCAGATAGCGGGCACGCGCCGGCGGCACGATCACGTGCCTGGCGCTCGAATGCTTGCCCTCGGCGGCGCTCAACTTGCCCGGCTTGGCGGCCAGGCCGAATTCGGCCAGCTTCGGCAGCAGGCCCTGGTACAGCGCGGTGACGCCGTCGTCATTGAAACGCGACGCCTGGGTGCCGTAGACCGGCATCTCCTCGGGCCGCTTGCTGAACAACTCGCGGTTGCGCTGATACTGCTTGGCGACGTCGCGCAGGGCGTCGAGCGAGCCCTTGCGGTCGAACTTGTTGATGGCGATGAAGTCGGCGAAATCGAGCATGTCGATTTTTTCCAGCTGCGAGGCGGCGCCGAATTCGGGCGTCATCACGTACATCGACACGTCCACGTGCGGCACGATGGCGGCGTCGCCCTGGCCGATGCCGGACGTCTCGACGATCACCAGGTCGAAGCCGGCCACCTTGCAGGCCTCGATCACATCCGGCAGCGCCTGCGAGATTTCCGAGCCGGCCTCGCGCGTGGCCAGCGAGCGCATGAACACGCGCGCCTGGCCGGCCCACGGGTTGATCGCGTTCATGCGGATGCGGTCGCCCAGCAATGCCCCGCCCGACTTGCGGCGCGACGGGTCGATCGAAATGATGGCGATGTTGAGCGCGTCGCCCTGGTCGAGGCGGATGCGGCGGATCAGTTCATCGGTGAGCGAGGACTTGCCGGCCCCGCCGGTGCCGGTGATGCCCAGCGTGGGCACCTTCAGCGTGCTGGCGGCGGCGTGGATCGCGGCGCGCAGCTCGGGCGTGGCCTTCTCGTTTTCCAGCGCGGTGATCAGCTGGGCCAGCGGGCGGTGGCGCTCGCCGATGGCGCCCATTTGCAGCGCTTCGAGCGTGGTGGGCGACCAGGCAGTCAGGTCGATGTCGCACGCTTGCACCATCGACTGGATCATGCCCACCAGGCCCATGCGCTGGCCGTCTTCCGGGCTGAAGATGCGGGTCACGCCATAGGCATGCAGGTCGGCAATTTCGTCGGGCACGATCACGCCGCCACCGCCGCCGAACACCTTGATGTGGGCGCCGCCGCGCTGGCGCAGCAGGTCAATCATGTACTTGAAGTATTCGACGTGGCCGCCCTGGTAGCTGGAGATGGCGATGCCTTGCACGTCTTCGGCCAGCGCCGCCGTCACCACCTCGTCGACCGAGCGGTTGTGGCCCAGGTGGACCACCTCGACGCCGTTCGACTGCAGGATCCGGCGCATGATGTTGATCGAGGCGTCGTGGCCGTCGAACAGCGAGGCGGCCGTCACGAAGCGCACCTTGTTGGCCAGCTTGGGTTGATCGAGTTTGGCGGCGGTGGTCAGGTCGTTCATGGTGATCCTAGCAAAAAGCGTCTCGTTACGGTATATGACGTTAACGTAAACGTCAAGTAAGCGTCGCGATATGGTGGAAAGCGCTGGGCTTTTCCACCATTCGCGTCAATTTACGCCGCGTTTTGTTGCGGACGGGCGGCGAGCAGGCGCGCTTTTTCCGCACGGAAACGTAGCACTGCCTGCTCCTTTACATGGCCGAAGCCGCGCACCTGCTCCGGCAGGCTGGCCAGGTCGAGCGCATTGCCGATTGTGTCCTTGTGCAGCGCCGGCAGCAAGGCTTCAATCATGGTGCGGTATTCCACAATCAGCGCGCGCTCCATCTTGCGCTCTTCAGTGTAGCCAAAGATGTCGAATGCGCCACCGCGCAAGCCCTTGAAGCGGGCCAGCAGCTTGAACGCGCTCCACATCCAGGAGCCGAATTCGGCCTTGACCAGCTGGCCCTTGCCGTCTTTTTTGGAAAACAGGGGGGGCGCCAGGTTGAACTTGAGCGAAAAGTCGCCCTCGAACTGGGCCTTGAGCTGTTCGACGAAGCGCCCGTCGGTGTACAGGCGCGCCACTTCATATTCGTCCTTGTAGGCCATCAGCTTGAAGTAGTACCTGGCCACGGCGGTGGCGAGCTTGGTGCCCAGCCCTTGCGCGCTTTCGGCCGCGCGCACGCGCGCCACCAGGTCGTGGTACTGCGCCGCGTAGGCGCCGTCCTGGTAGGCGGTCAGGAACTCGACCCGCTTGCGGATGATGCTGTCCAGGCTCTGTGGCAGCTGCACCACGATGGCCTGGCCCGGGGTGGCCACCAGCTCGACCCGCTTGAGATCGACCGCCGCGCGCCGTCCCCACAGGAAGCTGCGCTTGTTGGATGCGACCGCCACGCCATTGAGCTCGATCGCGCGCAGCAGCGCCGCCTCGGACAGCGGAATGCGGCCCTTCTGCCAGGCGTAGCCGAGCATGAACAGGTTGGCCGCGATCGAGTCGCCCATCAGCGCGGTGGCCAGCCTGGTCGCGTCGATGAAGTCGGCGCTGGCGCTGCCGACCGATTCGGCGATCAGGGCGCGCACCTCCTCGACCGGGTACTGCCAGTCGGCGTCCTGGGCGAAGGTGCCGGGCGGCTGCTGGTGCAGGTTGATCACGGCCAGGGTGCGCCCGGCGCGCATCTTCGAGACCGCGTCGGCCGCGCCCGCGGTGAGCATGTCGCAGCCGAGGATCAGGTCGGCCTCGCCGGTGGCGATGCGCTGGGCGCGCAAATGCGCCGGCGAGCTGGCCACCTTCACGTGCGAGGTGACGGAGCCGTTCTTCTGCGACATGCCGGTCATGTCGAGCACCGACGCGCCCTTGCCTTCGAGGTGGGCTGCCATGCCCATCAGGGCGCCGACGGTGATCACGCCGGTGCCGCCGATGCCGTTGATCAGGATGTTGTAGGGCTGTTCGCAGTCCGGCAGCACCGGTTCGGGCAGCGCACCGAAGCCGTCGTCGGCATTGTCGCGGCTCACGCCGGTCCTGGACTTTTTCAGGGTGCCGCCTTCGACCGTGACGAAGCTCGGGCAGAAGCCCTTCACGCAGGAAAAGTCCTTGTTGCAGGAGGACTGGTCGATGGTGCGCTTGCGCCCGAATTCGGTCTCTTTCGGCAAAATCGAGGTGCAGTTCGACTGCACGCCGCAGTCGCCACAACCTTCGCACACGGCTTCGTTGATGACCATGCGCTTGTCCGGGTCGGGGAATTCCCCCTTTTTCCGGCGCCGGCGCTTTTCGGCCGCGCAGGTCTGGTCGTAGATCAGCACCGACACGCCGGCGACGGTGCGCAGCTCGCGCTGGACCGCGTCCATGTCCTTGCGGTCGTGCAGGGTGACGCTGCCCGGCAGCGCGCCCGGGTCTTCATAGCGCGACAAGTCTTCGCTCACCAGCGCGATGCGCGTGATGCCTTCGGCCGCCATCTGGCGCGCGATCATCGGCACCGAGGTGATGCCGTCGACCGGCTGGCCGCCGGTCATGGCCACCGCATCGTTGTACAGGATCTTGTAGGTCATGTTGACCCTGGCCGCCACCGCCGCGCGCACGGCCAGGTAGCCCGAGTGGAAATAGGTGCCGTCGCCCAGGTTCTGGAACACGTGCGGCACCTTGGAGAAGGCTTGCTGGCCGATCCACGGCGCGCCTTCGCCGCCCATGTGGGTGGTCAGCTTGTTCATCTCCGGGTAGATCGCGGTGGCCATCACGTGGCAGCCGATGCCGGCCAGCGCGAAGCTGCCTTCGGGGACCTTGGTCGAGGTGTTGTGCGGGCAGCCGGAGCAGTAGAAGGCGGGGCGGAATGGCGTGTTGATGGCCTTCTTGAGCACCGCGTCCTTGGCGTCGAGGAAGGCCAGACGCGACTTGATGTGCTCGCAGGTGGCGCTGTCGGTGATCAGGCGGGCGACCCGGGCGGCGATCACGCGCGCCACTTGCGAGACGGAGAAGTCGGCCTTCGAGGTGAGCAGCCATTCGCCGCGCGGCGCGACCCATTCGCCCTTTTCGTCGAACTTGCCGATCACGCGCGGGCGCACGTCGTCGCGCCAGTTGTAGAGCTGTTCCTTGAGCTGGTATTCGACGATCTGGCGCTTCTCCTCGACCACCAGGATCTCGTCGAGGCCCCGGGCGAATTCGCGCACGCTGTCCGGCTCGAGCGGCCATGGCATGGCCACCTTGAACAGGCGCAGGCCCACTTCCGCGGCCATCTTCTGGTCGATGCCCAGGTCCTCCAGGGCGTCGAGCACGTCGAGGTAGGACTTGCCGGAGGCGATGATGCCCAGCTTGGCGTTCGGGCTGTCGATGGTGGTGTGATTGAGCTTGTTCTCGCGCGCATACGCCAGCGCCGCGTAGATCTTGAAGTCTTGCATCAGCGCTTCCTGCTTGCGCGCCTGCAGGCCCAGCGGGTCGGACGACAGGCGCGTGTTCAGGCCACCCTCGGGCATCACGAAGTCATGCGGGATCCTGACCGTCACCCGGTGCGGATTGGCGTCCACCGAGGCCGACGATTCGACCGTGTCGGCCAGCGCCTTGAACGCCACCGTGCAGCCCGAGAAGCGCGACATGGCCCAGCCGTGCACGCCCAGGTCCAGGTATTCCTGCACATTGCAGGGGTAGAGCAGGGGGATCATCGAGGCCGAGAACAGGTGGTCGGACTGGTGCGGCAAGGTCGACGAATAGGCGCCGTGGTCGTCGCCGGCCACCAGCAGCACGCCGCCATGTCTGGCGGTGCCCGCGTGGTTCATGTGCTTGAACACGTCGCCGCAGCGGTCCACGCCCGGGCCCTTGCCGTACCACATGGCGAACACCCCGTCGTACCGGGCCGGGCCGATCAGGTCGACCGTTTGCGAGCCCCACACGGCGGTGGCGGCCAGGTCTTCGTTCACGCCCGGGACGAACTGCACATGGTGGTCTTCGAGGTGGGGCTTGGCCTTCCACAGCGTTTCGTCCAGCCCGCCCAGTGGTGAGCCGCGGTAGCCGGAGATGAAACCGGCCGTGTTGAGGCCAGCAGCCAGGTCGCGCTGGCGCTGCATCATTGGCAGGCGCACCAGCGCCTGGATGCCCGACAAGAAGATGTTGCCCGAGGTGGCGGTGTATTTGTCGTCAAGGCTGACGTCGGCGAGGCGCGGATTGGCGGCCTGCGAGTTGACTGGCATGCTGGAGCTCCAAAGGGTATTCGGGGTGGCTCCCCGCCTCGATGGCGCCGGGTAGGCGCCGTTTGGGCGGGGGAGGGTGCGATGATACGGCGCAAGGCGCAGTGTAAGTGCCGGCCGGCGCCAGAGGAAATACGGATTCGGGATGGAGGTATAAGAAAAACTGATGGCCAGCCTGCGCTGCCTATTTATTGGGCAGGGTGGCGCCCGGCCAGCCGCCGCCCTCGCACAGCTCGCGCGTCACTTTCAACACCAGGCGCTGGATCGCGGCCGCGGCATTGGTCAGCGGGATGGTCTTCGATGCGCACAGGGCCACGCTGCGCGCGATGGCCGGGGTGTGGATGGCGCAGGCGAGCAGGGCGCCGCTGTCGATTTCGGCCCGCAGCGGCGCCACCGGCAAGATGGTGGCGCCCATGTCGGCCAGCAGCGCCGATTTCAGGATCGCGATCGAATTGATCTCGGTGACCTCGCCCAGCGCCAGCCCGGCCGCGCGTGCCACCTGCTCGATGCGGGGACGCACGCCTTGCTGCTGGGCCGGCAGGATCAGGGGGCTGGCCAGGGCATCGGCCAGGCACAGGCTGGGGCCGGGCGGCGCGCAGGCCGAACCGGCGCGGCAGATGAACATCAAGGCTTCCTCGATCAGGGCGGTGCTGGCGAAATGGGCCAGCTGACCGTCGTCGAACAGCACCGCCAGGTTGATGCGCCCCGACTTGAGCTGTTCGGCCAGGCTGCCCGACAGTTCTTCGGTCAGCTGCAAGGTGATTTCCGGATAGCTGGCGCGCACCGCCATCAGCAGCGGCAGGGCCAGCGCGCCGGAGATGCTGTGGGGCAGGCCGAGCGTGACGCTGCCCGAGGGCCGCGTGGTCGACTGGGTCACCGCCGAGCGGGCGTCGGCCACCTGCTTGAGGATGGCCTGGGCATGCGCGTAGAACACCTTGCCGGCGTCGGTGCTGAGCACGCCCTGCGCCGAGCGGTGCAGCAATTGGGCGCCCAGTTCATCTTCCAGCTGGCGCAATTGCAAGCTCAGCGCCGGCTGGGCCACGTGCAGCACCAGCGCCGCGCGCGAGAGCGAGCCATGGTCGACGATGGCGACGAAGTAGCGTAGCTGGCGTAGTTCCATTGGAGCGAAAAGTAAAGTCGTTCGGATTGTTGACGTTAACGATGCAGTGGGCGCCGATGTGGCGTGCGCGGACGATTAAAACACAGGCGGAGTGGAACATGCTGAAAAAGATCGAGGCCTCCCAGCTGGAAGTGGGCATGTACATTCACGACCTCAGTTGCGACTGGATGACCCACCCCTTCGTGCGCAACCGCTTCCTGATCAACAAGGAGGCGGAAATCCGCAAGATCGTCGACGCCGGCATCCACGAGGTCGTCATCGATTGCGAGCGGGGGCTCGATGTGGACGATGCGCCCACGCTGGCCGAGGTGCGCGCGGCCAACGAGGTGGCGCTGGCGCGCCTGTCGACGCGCCGCGCGGTGGTGGGCCGGGTGCCGCTGGGCGATGAATTGCGGCGCGCCGAGGCGATCCGCTACCAGGCCGCCGGGACGGTGCGCGACGTGATGCGCGACGCCCGCATGGGCAAGCCGATCGACGTCGGCCAGGTGCAGCCGATGGTGCGCACGATCACCGAATCGATCCAGCGCAATCCGGGCGCGCTGGCCGGCCTGTTGCGCAACAAGGGCCAGGACGAGTACACGCTGCTCCATTCGGTCAGCGTGTCGACCTTGATGGTGGCGTTTTGCCGTTCGCGCGGGCTGGACGAGGAGACCACTTTCCAGGCTGGGCTGGGTGGCCTGCTGCACGACACAGGCATGGCGCTGGTGCCCGACAAGCTGATCAACCAGTCCGGGCCGCTGACCACCAGCGAGGTGTCGATCGTCAGGAAGCATGCGCGCGACGGCTACGAGATCTTGCGCAATTCGGGCGAGCTGGGGCCGATCCCGCTCGACATCGCGCTGCACCACCATGAACGGTCCGATCAGAGCGGCTATCCCGAGCAGCAGGGCGAGGGCGCCATCAGCGAGCTGGCCCAGATGGCCGCCATCGTCGACGTCTACGATGCCCTCACCGCCGACCGCGCGCACCACAAGGGCTTGCCGGCGGCCGAGGCGCTGCGCAAGATCTACGAATGGAGCGCGCACCACTTCAACGCGCAACTGGTGCAGGAATTCATGCGCTGCATCGGCATCTACCCGGTCGGCACGCTGGTGATGCTCGAATCGGGGCGCCTGGGCGTGGTCGTCGAGTCGCACGCTACCGACCTGCTCACGCCCAAGGTGAACGTGTTCTTCAACACCCGCAAGAACCTGTACATCAAGCCCCAGACGGTCGACCTGGCACGCCACTTCGGCTACGGCGGCGGCGACAAGATCGAGCGCTACGTCTCGCCGGCCAAGTGGAATGTCGATCCGATGCGCTTCCTGTCGATCGCCTGAGTCGCCCAAGAAATAGGACAACTGGGCAAGCAAAAAGCTATACTCGGCTTCGTACAGGCCACCGGCGGAGCGCACCATGTTGAAGAAAGTCGATTCCTCGCAACTCAAGGTCGGGATGTATATCCACGACCTCAGTTGCGACTGGATGACGCATCCTTTCGTGCGCAACCGCTTCCTGCTTGGTAGCGAGCAGGAGATCCGCAAGATCATCAATGCCGGCATCCATGACGTGGTGATCGACAGCACGCGCGGCCTCGATGTCGAGGACGCGCCCACGCTGGCCGAGGCCCAGGCCGCGACCGAGGCGGCGCTGCACAAGATCGCCGAGGTGCCGGTGGTGGTCACGCGCGTGTCGCTGGGCGAGGAGTTGCAGCGCGCCTCGAACATCCGACTGCAGGCGGCGGGCCTGGTGCGCAGCGTGATGCGCGACGCGCGGCTGGGCAAGGCGATCGAGCTCGATCAGGTCTCGCCGATGGTGCAGTCGATCACCGAATCGATCCTGCGCAATCCGGGCGCGCTGGTGGGCCTGCTGCGCATCAAGACCAAGGACGACTACACCTTCCTGCACTCGGTGAGCGTGTGCACGCTGCTGGTGGCGTTTTGCCGTTCGCGCGGCAAGGACGCCGAAACCACTTACCAGGCCGGCCTGGGTGGCCTGCTGCACGACACCGGCAAGGCGCTGGTGCCGGACCACATCCTCAACAAGCCGGGGGCGCTCACGGACGCCGAGTTTGCCATCATCAAGAACCATCCGAGCGACGGCTACGATATCCTGCGCAAGACGCCCGGGCTGGGGCCGATCCCGCTCGACATCACCTTGCATCACCACGAGCGGCGCGACGGCAGCGGCTATCCGGACAAGCAAGATGCCGCCGGCATCAGCGAACTGGCCCAGATGGCGGCCATCGTCGACGTGTACGACGCGCTGACGGCCGACCGCTGCTACCACAAGGGTTTGTCGGCGGCCGAGGCGCTGCGCAAGATCTACGAATGGAGCAAGTTCCACTTCAACCCGGCGTTTGCGCAGGAGTTCATGCGCTGCGTGGGCATCTATCCGGTGGGGACCATGGTGCTGCTCGAATCGGGGCGGCTGGGGGTGGTGGTCGAGCCGCACGAGACGAACCTGCTCGCGCCCAAGGTCAATGTGTTCTTCAACACCAGGCAGAACGTCTACATCAAGCCGGAGATGGTGGATTTGTCGCGCAAGCTTGGCTTCGGCGGCGGCGACAAGATCGTGCGCCATGAATCACCCGAAAAATGGAATGTCGATCCGATGAAGTTCCTGTCGGTCGCGTAAGTGCTCGCGGAAGTTGGAACATCGTTGACCCCCGTCGTTCCCGCGCAGACGGGAACGACGAATCAAGTGTTCGATTTGTTCACAAGCCGTACTGCTGCTAGAAGAATTCGGCCGTATCGTTCGACGCCACCGCCAGCAATTGCCCGCCCGAGACCAGCTGGTCGTAATGGCAGGCCTGGTTGCGTCCGTGGCTCTTGGCGTAATACAGGGCCTGGTCGGCGCGCCCCAGGATGATCACCGGCGACTCGTAGGCGCAGATGCTGACGAAGCCGACACTGACCGTCACCTGCCCCACCTGCGGAAACACGTGCTGCTCCACATTGATGCGGAAGCGGTCGATGATCTTTTGCGCGTTCTCGAGCGTGGTCGAACGCAGCAGCACCACGAACTCCTCGCCGCCGAAGCGGAACACCCGGTCTTGCGAGCGGAACGACGATTGCAGCAGGTTTGCGATCAGGATCAGCACTTCGTCGCCGTACAGGTGGCCGAACTTGTCGTTGACCAGCTTGAAGTGGTCGACGTCGACCACGGCCAGCCACTGCTTCTCGGTCTCCGAATGCTGGCGCCGCTCTTCCTGGCCCGGCAGCACCGCTTCCTGGTCGCTCGACTGCTGCAGCATCTTGGCCAGCTGGTCGTCGAAGGTCTTGCGGTTGAGCAGGCCGGTGAGCGAATCGCGTTCGCTGTAGTCGAGCAGGTTCTGGAAATTCTTGTAGACGCTGACGATGCCGCCGATGATGTGGATGGTGTCGCTGGTGTAGGGCGTCGGATGGACGATCTCGAGGCAGGTGTCGGCCTTGTCGCCAATCCAGATCGGCAGCCACAGGGTGCGCTTGCCGTCGGCGTCGATCGCCTCCGCGTTCGACAGGTGCTGGGCAATGCAGTCGGCCAGCGGCGGGCAGTTCAGCAGCGCTTCGCCAATCGTGTAGGGATCGGGATTGTCTTCCATGCGCGCGGCACTGCCGGCGCTGATCGAAGCGCGCGCACGCACGAACTTCTGGCCCCGCACGGTGGCAATGGTGAGCACACGGGTCTGGGAAGCGCCCGCCAGCTCCTGGACCGCCGAGATCACGGAGATGTCGAGCATCGTGTGATCGCGGTGGCCAGTCATGTCCACCATGTGTTTCAGAAGGGAATCCATGTCATTCTCAGAAATGTAATCAACCAACCATCGCGTAGCCTATGACTACCTGCGCTCATCAACGTTTCGCCAGCACTACTTTTTCTGATAGCAAGGCGCACCCACGCTGCCAAGCGAGCATCATTTCCAAAGAACCGCTGTGCAGGATAATAGCTTTTTGCACATTAGGCAATTATTTGCACGGGAAATGCCACATTCGAGGCACCCCGATTCTACAGTTGTGGACATGTGAAATGCTAGTTGCGTGAAAACTTTTGTATGCACGCGTCCACAAGCGGGGCGCTGGGCCGATTCGCGCAAAGCTGTGCCGAGAAAAATAGTGCCATGTGGAAAATTTGTGTGAGGTCAAGTTGCCGTATGGAATGAAACTCTATAGTGGATTCAATGACGCGAAACTTGATGGATGGCAGGAAATTTCCTCGAGATAAGCAGGCAGGACCTCGCGTCAGGGTTTGGCAATTTTCCACTCACAGGAGTATGTCATGAGCACCATTACCACAGCAGTAAGGAACTTCGTCGATGACGAGAACGGTGTCACCGCGATCGAATACGGTCTGATCGCCGCGCTGATCGCAGGTGTCATTGCCGGCGTTGTCGGCGTACTGGGCGTCACCCTGTCCGGCATGTTTACAACGCTCAACAGCAAGCTCTAGACTGCCGCGCAAGCTTCCCGGACGCGATCCGTCCGGGAAGCTTTTTTTTTTGTGAATTCAACATGGGAGCACCTCATGCAAGACCAGACTGCGCTCAAGGTGTGCCTGGTGGTCTTGCTGCTGGCCGCCGGCGGCCTGGACCTGGCAGTGCGCAAAATTCCCAACCGCCTATTGCTGGCCGGCCTGCTGTGCGCCGCGCTGCTGCACCTGGCATCGGCCACGCCGGGAAGCCAGCTGGCCTCCGGCGCGCTCGGCTTTGGCGTCGGCTTGCTGGTCTTCCTGCCCTTGTACAGCCTGCGCGGCATGGCCGCCGGCGACGTCAAGCTGATGGCCACTGTGGGTGCGTTCACCGGGCCTGGCCAGGCCTTTGAGATCGCCCTGGCCACCTTCTGCATCGGCGGCCTGATGGCGCTGGGCTTGGTGCTGGCGCGCCGCCGCACGCGCGCCGCCGTCGCCAACCTGGGCGCCCTGCTGCGCCCCTTGATCTGGCGCATGCTCGGCATGCCGCTGACGGGTGAACCGCCCGGCCCCAGCGTGGGCAGCATGCCCTATGGCGTGGCGATCGCGTTGGGCACCTGGCTAATGCTGTGCTTGCGCCACGGCTGAGGTATTGCTTGCTTATTGTCAAGAACCGACCGTCGCCGCTCGCTAGAATCGACTCGTTGCTTTCGGAAAACCAGGCCAGGGAGAACCACCATGATGGAATCGACAGTCGTCGCCGAAACGCAGCGCCGCGCGCCTGCAGCACCGGCGGGGGTGCCGGCCGGCCTGCCGCCGCAGCCGAAAACGGTGCGCGACACCGGCCTGGACCAGGCGCTGATCGTCGAACTGATCGCCAAACTCATGTACACGGCCGGCAAGACGCAGCTGCCCGTGCTCACCGGCAAGCTACGGCTGTCGATCAATGTGCTGCGCGAAGTGCTTGACTTCATGCTCGCCGAGCAACTGGTCGAGATCGCCTGGCGCGGCGACTCCGACCTCGACGTCCAATACCAGCTGACCAGCGGCGGCAAGCTGCGCGCCGCCGACAGCCTTTCCCGCAGCCGCTACGTGGGACCGGCCCCCGTGACCTTGCAAGCCTACCGCGAGGCGGTGGCGCGCCAGTCGCGCCATGCCAGCGGCGCCGCCCGCACCGGCGCGGCCGAGGTGGATGCCGTCTTCGCCGACGACGGCCTCGAGCCGGCGCTGCGCGAGCAGCTCGGCGCGGCCATGCAGTCGAGCCGCTCGCTGCTGTTGTACGGGCCCTCCGGCAGCGGCAAGACCACGCTGGCGCGCAAGCTGGGGCAGTTGCAGCAGGGTGTCATCGGCGTGCCCTACGCGATCCTGGTCGACCAGCAGCTCATCCAGTTTTACGACCCGCTGCTGCACCTGGCGCCGTCGCCACTGCAGCCGCGCCCGCCCGAGGACAGGCGCGGCACGGACACCCGCTGGGCACTGTGCCAGCGGCCGCTGGTGCAGGTGGGGGCCGAGCTGAGCGCCGACATGCTCGACTTGCGCCACGACCAGGCCAGCGGGGTCTACCACGCACCGCCCCACTTCATGGCCAACAGCGGCATCCTGGTCGTCGACGACCTGGGGCGCCAGCGGCTGCCCGTCGCCGAACTGCTCAACCGCTGGTCCGGGCCGCTCGACGCCGGCTGCGACCAGCTGACCATGAGCGGCGGCCACAAGGTCAGCGTGCCGCTCGACCTGACGCTGGTGCTGGTGACCAACCTGGCGCCGCAGTTGCTGCTCGACGAAGCGTTCCTGCGCCGGCTGGGCTACAAGATCGGGGTCGGCGCGCTGGCGCAGGCGGCTTACCGCGCCCTGTTCAAACGCCAGTGCCGGCAGGCACGCATCGCCTGCGACGATGCCGCGCTCGAGCACCTGGTCTCGCGCCTGCATGGCGGCAGCGGACGGGCCATGCTGGCCAGCACGCCGCGCGAATTGCTGGCGCGCATTGCCGACTTCGCCGGCGCCAGAGGCGCCGCGCCGTGCCTGACCGTGGCCACGCTCGAACAGGCCTGGACCAGCATGTTCGCCGGCTGCGGCGCGCTCAGTGCACCCTCGCTTGGCGCCGTCCCCCTCCATCACGCAAGCGGATCATGAAAAACCAGCGCGCCCTGATGATGATGGCCGTCGCGATCCTGTTCGGGATCGGCGCCGTCGCGCTGGCCTCGCGCTGGCTGCTGCGCCAGTCCGCCGCCGGCAACCGCCGGGTGGTGGTGGCAGCGCTCGATGTCAACCGCGGCCAGCGGCTCACCCCCGAGATGCTCAGGCTGGCCGAATGGCCGTCCGGCAACGTGCCGCGGGACGCCTACCTCGACCCAGCGCGCCTGAGCGACCGGGTGCTCAGGAATAGCGTGCTCAAGGGCGAGCCGCTGAGCGATGCCAAGCTGGCGCCGGCCGGCACCCTGGGTGGCCTGTCGGCCCTGATCGGCGAGGGCAAGCGCGCCATCACGGTGCGCGTCAACGATGTGATCGGGGTGGCCGGCTTTGCGCTGCCGGGCAATTACGTCGACATCATCGTGCACATGCAGCGCGACCCCGGCCAGAACGAGAAAATGGCGCAGGGCGCCCTGCACATTTCCAAGATCGTGCTCGAACGCATACTGGTGCTGGCCGTGGCCCAGGAGGTGGGACGCGACGACAGCAAGCCGCGCGTGGTCAACGCCGTCACGCTCGAAGTCACGCCCGGCCAGGCCGAGAACCTGGATCTGGCGCGCAGCGTCGGCACGCTGTCGCTGGCGCTGCGCAACCAGGTCGACCCGAACTCGCCCGACACGGCCGGCGCCACCAAGCTGACCCTGCTCGACGAGACGCCGGCGCCGCCCAAGCCGGAGCCCATCGCGCCCAGGCCGGCGGCGCCGTCTCGGCCAGTGCTGGCGCACGCCAAACGCGATTGCGTCAACGTGCTCAATGGCTTGCACAGCTCGCAAGAGTGCTTCTGATCGACTTCCAGTGGAGACCGCGATGAACAGAGGCAGCCTGACCAGGGACGCGTGCATGCTGGCACTGGCACTGGTGCAAGGCGCGCCGCAGGCGGCCGGGACGCTGCCCGCCAAGGGCGCCCAGCCGGGCATCGAACGCAGTGACAGTGGTCCGCGCTGCAGCGGCGAGGCGGCGCGTCCCGCCAGCATGACGCTGCAGGTGGGAAAATCGAATCTGATGCGCCTGCCCGAGCCGGTGCAACAGCGCAGCATCGGCAATCCCGCCGTAGCGCAGGCGCTGCTGGTCGCACCCGACACCCTGTACCTGGTCGGGGTCGACGTTGGCAGCACCAATATGATCATCCAGGGCCGCAGCGGCGCCTGCAGCGTGGTCGACATCGTGGTGGCGATGGACCCGGCCGGCCTGCAGACCACGCTGGCGGCCCTGCTGCCCGAAGAAAAGAACATCCGGGTGGTGGCGGTGGCCGATTCGCTGGTGCTGACTGGCACCGTGGCCGATGCGCCGGCGGCCGCGCGCGCCATGGAGCTGGCGCTGGCCTATCTGCACCGGCCGCTGCGCCCGCTGCAGAACAAGGGCGACGAACGCAGCGAACCTGTGGCCGGCAACGGCGCGTCACCGGCGGCGGCGCCGGAGACGCGGGTGGTCAATATGCTGTCCATCAGTGCGCCGCAGCAGGTGATGCTGGAGGTGAAAGTTGCCGAGGTCTCCAAGACACTGCTCGAGCGCCTGGAAATGGGTGCGACGCTGCGCTGGGCGTCTGGCAGCTGGGCCGGCACCTTGCTGACCAATTTCCTGAGCGGCAACGCGAAGGGCCAGCTCAAGCTGGGTCAATCGAGTGGCAACCAGGTCACCGCCGACGCCCAGAAACAAGACGGCCTGGTGCGCATCCTGGCCGAGCCGACCGTGATGGCCATCAGCGGCCAGGAGGGCAGCTTCCTGGCGGGCGGGCGCATCTTCATTCCGGTGGCCCAGGACAACAACAAGGTCACGCTCGAAGAAAAGGAGTTCGGGGTGGGCCTGCGCTTCACGCCGACCGTGCTCTCGGGCGGGCGCATCAACCTGCGGGTGGCGCCGGAAGTGTCGGAAGTGTCGCACGAGGGCATCGGCATCAGCGCCACCGGCCTGGCCGGCAACGCGATCCTGCCGCTGATCACCACCCGCCGCGCCAGTACCACGGTGCAGCTGTACGACGGCCAAAGTTTCGCCATCGGCGGCCTGATCAAGAACAACCTGGTCACCAACATCAAGGGCTTGCCGTTCCTGGCCGAGGTGCCGATCCTGGGCGCCTTGTTCCGCAGCACCGACTACCAGCAAGACCGCAGCGAACTGGTGTTCGTGGTCACGGCGCACCTGGTCAAGCCGCTGCCGCCCGGCCACACGCTGCCCACTGACACGATCAGTGCCCCCACCCGCAGCGAGATGCTGCTTGGCGGGAGGCTCGAAGGAGAGGCGAAGACCCGGGCCGCCCAGGCGGGCGCGCGCACGGACGGATTTGAACTGAAATAGGAGCGCCTATGAACCGCAACCACCTGCTCGCCGTGCTATCCCTGCTGGCCGGCTGCGCGCCGACCACGCCGCGCTGGGACAGTCAGTTTGGCCAGTCCGCGCGCGCCACGCGGGCGATCCAGGTGGCCAATCCTGCACCCGGCATGCAGGACACCCCCGCCGGCATGGATGGCCAGGCGGCGCGCGCCGCATTGCTGCGTTACGAACAGTCGTTCGTGACGCCGCCACCGCCGCCCGCGTCGCTGCAAATCGGCATCGGAGGCGGCAAATGAGACTGCGCCCCGCCTCGCGCCAGGACGGCGCCTTTGCCGTCATCTTCGGGATGCTGCTGGTGCCGCTGCTGCTCGCCTTGGGGCTGGCGGTGGACCTGTCGATCGCGTACACGCGCCGCACCGATATGCAGGACCTGGCCGACAGCGTGGCGCTTGGCGCCGCGCACATGCTCGACGGCAGCGTGGCGGGCGTGGCGGCGGCGGTGGCCCGCGCGCAGGCCATCACCACCCATAACCAGCAGTTCGCCACCGACATCGAGTGGACGCCAGCGGCCCTGGCCTTCAGCAGCACGGCGTCCGACAGCGGCAGCTGGTATGCCGCCGGCGCGGTCGACGCCAGCATCGCCGCAACGCTGCGCTATGCGCGCTTCGATACTTCGCAGCTCGCCAATTCTGGCCTGGTGGACGCTTTTTTTTCCAGAGCCCTGGACAGTGGCGGCATGCCAGCGCGGATTGTCGGGCGCGCCATCGCCGGCGCCAGCGCGGTCCAGGTCATGCCCTTGGCAATTTGCGCGCTGAACAACAGCGCCGTTTCCTCGCGCAGCAATGCGCCGGCGGTGGGCATGGCGGAATTGCTGGAATTCGGGTTTCGGCGCGGGGTCAGCTACAACTTGTTGAACCTTAATCCGAATGGTACGGTCGCCAGGAGTTATCTTGTCAATCCGGTCGACTTTCCGCCGAACGCCAGCGACCTGGCCAGCCACCACAGCCTGGCGGCGCTCAAGCCCTTCGTATGCAACGGCACCCTGGCCACCGCCAGCGTCGGCGCCGGTTCGACCCTGTACGTCGAAGCGCCGTTTCCGCCGGCGCTGGCGACGGCACTGAACTCGCGCTTCGACCCTGGTGCCGGAACGGCAGATTCCAGCTGCGACACGCTGATGGCGCCGCCCGACGCCAATGTGCGGAACTACCTTGGCTACCCGGGAACCTGGATGAGCGCGGCGGCGGCAAACCGCGCCAGCGCACTCCCGGACAGCTCGACCGGTGCCTTGCTCAACGTGGCCCAGCTTGATGGCGTGGTGGCCGGAACGGACAACTCGAGCTATGGCACGCTTTGGGCGTTCGCCAGGCCGCTGCGCTACAACGCCGGCGCGGCCGATGGTGCCGGCTTGCCGTTTGCCTATGCCGACTGGCAGAAACTGTATCTGGTGCAGACCGGGCCAGCGCTGGCGAGCAGCTATACCGCTTCGCCCATGCCGTACAACGCCGGGTCGCAGCTCAAGCAGCAGTCGTCGGCCGTGACGTCCCTGTTCGCGCGCCGAATCCTGAACGTCCCCCTGCTCAGCTGCCCGGTCGCGGCGGGCGGGACGGCCACTGTCCTGGCGGTCGGCCGCTTCCTGTTGATGTCACCCGCGACGGGCGCGCCCTCGCCCGGGGTGCATGCCGAATTCGGCGGCCTGGTGACGGCGGCCACGGCCCTGAAGCCGGCTGCCGTGGCCCTGCTCCAATGAGCCGCCGGCCCCGTCCTGCGCCGGCGCCGGCCCAGCACGGCGTGGCAGCCATCGAATTGGCGCTCATCCTGTCGGCGGTGATGATGCTGCTACCGGTGACCTTTCTGTTCGGACGCGTGTTTTACCAATACAGCGTCATCAAGCAGGCAACGCATGCGGCGGCGGCCTATGTCGCCAGTTTGCAAGCTGGCCAGGTGAAGAACTCGGCGGCGGCGCTCGCTGCCTCTGTCAAGGCCAGGCTGATTGTTGTCGAGGCAATTCGCGCAGCAGGGATCGCTCCGGTTCCCGATGCGAGTTCGGTGACGATCGAATGCGATAGCCTGGTCTGCGGCGGAGCAATCCCCAGCACCGTGTATGCAGGGGTCCGGCTGACCATCAATGACTTCGATTTTTCCGGTTACACCCAGCCATGGCTGGATGGGGATTCCCGGTGGTCGTTTGACGCTGGCACGACCGTCAGCTATGCCCATTGACCGACAGGAGCGTCCGATGCCGCAATCGCCTTCGCCCATTTGCCGTCCGCGCCAGCGCGGCGTTGCCGCCGTCGAGTTCGCGCTGTGTTCGATCGTGTTCCTCATCGCCATTCTCGGCATGTTCGAGATGGCGCGCGTGATGTACCTGTGGAATACCTTGACCGACACCACGCGCCGCATCGCGCGCGCCGCCGCCATCACCAACCCCGCGCAATCGGCGGCGATCCTGCAGGCTGCGCTGTTCAACGCCGACGGCACCCTGCCGATGTCGGTCAACATCACCAGCGCCAGCGTGACCGTGCGCTACCTCAACAACGACCTGGGGCCGGTCGACCCGATGCCCTGTCCGGCGCAGAACCAGATCAACTGCAGCGTCAATTCGAATGCCACCGACTGCGTGCGCTTCGTCGAGGCGCGCCTGTGCACCGGAATTGCCTGTGAGCCGCTGCCCTATGCCCCGCTGTTCCTGCCCGCCGGCCTGCTGCCCTGGCAGTTGAATTTCCCCACCTTCGCCACCGTGAGGCCGGCCGGCTCGCTCGGGTTCCGGCCCGGCGAAGCGGACAGCTGTTCCTGAACGACCCATCGACGAGGACGCACCATGAAAGCCTTGATCATCACCCGCGACGCCGATCTGCACGCCGCGATCGCTTCCCAGGGCGCTGCGCGGGTGCCGCCCCTGGACCTGGCCGCCTGCCGCGCCAGCCTGCGCGACGCGCTCGACCGGCTGGTGTCCGACAGCCCCGAGCTCGTCATCGTCGACGCCACCGACCAGGACAGCGCCGAAGCCGACCAGCTTGAACGGCTGACCAGGCACTACCCGGCCGCCTGTTTCATGCTGCTCACGCGCGAGCACCAGCATGACTTGCTGATTCGCGCCATGCGCGCCGGCGTGCGCGAGGTGCTGCAGCTGCCGCTGGTGCAGCGCGCCTTCGACGAGGCGATGGACCGGGTCGTGGCAGCGGCCGGAGTGGCCACCATGCGCGATGGCAAAGTGCTCGCCTTCATCTCGTGCAAGGGCGGCAGCGGCGCCACCTTCATCTCCACCAATTTCGGCTATGCGCTGGCCACGCTGGCCGACAAGAAGGTGCTGCTGATCGACCTGCACGGCCAGTTCGGCGATGCCACCCTGTACGTGTCGGACCAGAAGCCGGCCATGACCTTGTCCGACGTGTGCGGCCAGATCGCCCGCATCGACGGCCCTTTCCTCGAATCGTGCTTGGTGCATGTGACCGAGGGTTTCGGCGTGCTGGCCGCGGCCGACGATCCGAACCACGCGGTGGCGCTCAAGCCGGAGCAGATGGACAGCATCCTGCGCGTGGCGCGCCAGCACTACGACTTCATCGTGCTGGACGTGGGGCGCCAGATCGACGCCATCTCGCTGCGCGCGCTCGACAGCGCCGACGCCATCTACCCGGTGCTGCAGCTGGCGCTGCCGGACCTGCGCGATGGCCGCCGCCTGCTCGACATTTTTCGATCGCTCGGCTACCCGATCGAGAACACCCGCCTGATCGTGAACCGCTATGAAAAGGGCGGCAAGCTGCGACTGCAGGACCTGCAGGCCGCGCTCGGGGCCGAGGTGATGCACACCATCCCCAACGATTACGTGGCCGTCACCGACTCAGTCAACCAGGGCGTGCCGGTGTTGCAGCTGTCGCGCTCATCGGCGGTGGCGCGCAGCCTGGCCGAGCTGGTCGAGCTGGTGACGGTGCGCCGCGTCAGCGACAGCCGCGGCCTGTTCGAGCGCCTGTTCGGGCGCGCCGAACCGGTCCAGTAGCCACCAAGGAGAACAGCATGACTTTGCGCGAACGCCTGTCCGTCAACGACGACTACCATCCGGTGCCGGCGCCTTTGGCAACGCCCGGCAACGTCTACCAGGAGCTGAAGAAGAATATGCACCAGATGATCCTCGACCGGATCGACCTGGAGCGCCTCAAGCGCCTGACCACGGAGCAGTTCAAGCACGAGCTGGCGTTGCTGATCCAGCGCATCATCGAGGACGAGCGCATCGTGCTGAACCAGCATGAACGGCACAAGCTGGTGCTCGACATCCAGCACGAGATGCTCGGCTTCGGCCCGCTCGAACCGCTGCTGGGCGACCTGAGCGTGTCCGACATCCTGGTCAACACCCACGCCAAGGTATATGTCGAGCGGCGCGGCCGGCTCGAGCTGACCGACGTGACCTTCCACGACAATGCGCACCTGATGAAGATCATCGAGAAGATCGTCTCGCGCGTGGGGCGCCGGGTCGACGAGTCGAGCCCGATGGTCGACGCGCGCCTGCCCGACGGCTCGCGCGTGAATGCGATCATCCCGCCGCTGGCGGTGGACGGGCCGATCCTGTCGATCCGGCGCTTCTCGGCCAATCCGCTCTCGGCCGACAACCTGCTCGCGTACAAGAGCATGACGCCGCCCATGGTGCAGGTGCTGCAGGCGCTTGGCCAGGCCAAGGTCAACATCCTGATCTCGGGCGGCACCGGCAGCGGCAAGACCACCTTGCTCAACCTGCTGTCGGGTTTCATTCCCGGCAACGAGCGCATCGTCACGATCGAGGATGCGGCCGAACTGCAGATGCGCCAGCCGCACGTGGTGCGCCTCGAAACACGGCCCGCTAACATCGAGGGCAAGGGCGAAGTCTCGCAGCGCGCGCTGGTTCGCAATGCGCTGCGCATGCGGCCCGACCGCATCATCCTGGGCGAGGTGCGCGGCGCCGAGGCGCTCGACATGCTGCAGGCAATGAACACTGGCCATGAGGGCTCGCTCGCGACGATCCACTCGAACTCCCCGCGCGACGCACTGTCGCGGCTGGAGAACATGGTTGGCATGGCGGGCGTGAACCTGACCCCGCGCGCCACGCGCCAGCAGATCTGCGCGGCCGTGACGGTGGTGCTGCAGGTTTCGCGCCTGACCGACGGCGCGCGCAAGCTGGTGAGCATGCAGGAGATCACCGGCATGGAGGGCGAGGTGATCGCGATGCAGGAGATCTTTCGCTTCGAGCAGACCGGGGTTGACCACGACGGCAAGGTGCTGGGCCACTTCTGCGCCACCGGCGTGCGTCCACGCTTTGCCGAACGCCTGCGCATGTACGGCGCGGCGGTGCCCGACAGCGCTTTCGACCCGATCCGCGTCTACGAATAGAGCGCCATGGACACCATCTTCTATGCGTTCGCGGTGCTGCTGTTCGCCGCCATCATCTTCGCGATCGAGGGCGCCTGCCTGTGGTGGAGCGGCACCCACGGCGGCGCGGCCCGGCGCATCGCGCGCCGCCTGCACCTGATGCAGGGACCGGGCGAGGGCGGCAGTGAGCGGGTGTCGATCCTCAAGCAAAGGCGCTTCAGCAAGAGCGACTGGCTCGACCGGCAGTTGCACCGCCTGGGCGCGGCCCAGGTCCTGGACCGTCTGCTGCTGCAGGCGGGCATGCGCGCGACAGTGGCCCAGGTGATCGGCCTGGCCGGTTTGCTGCTGCTGGCAGGCGTGGTGCTGGTGCATTTGCGTCCGGTGCCGCAACTGGCCCAGTGGGTCATTTGCCTGCTGTTGCCATGCTCGCCGTACGCGATGCTGGTGCGCGCGCGCACCGCACGCCTGCGCAAAATCGAGATGCAGTTGCCCGAGGCCGCCGATTTCCTGGCGCGCGCGCTGCGCGCAGGACATGCGTTCACCAACGTGCTGCAGATGGTGGGCGCCGAACTGTCCGACCCGCTGGCGGCCGAATTTCGCGCCGCGCACGAAGAGATCAACTACGGCGTGCCGATGAACGAGGCGCTGCACAACCTGGCCGAGCGCATTCCATTGACCGACCTGCGCTACCTGGTGATCGCAGTGGTGATCCAGCGCGAGTCGGGCGGCAACCTGGCTGAAATCCTGGGCAATATCAGCCACATCATCCGCGAGCGCCTCAAGCTGATTGCCCAGGTGCGCGTGCTCTCGGCCGAGGGCCGCATGTCGGCCTGGATTCTCAGCCTGCTGCCGTTCGGGGTGGTCGCGGTGATGTATGGGTCAAACGAAAAGTACATCAGCATGCTGTGGACCGATCCGGAGGGCATCCGCCTGCTGTGGTACGGCGCCGGCATGATCCTGTGCGGCATATTCTGGTTGCGCCGCGTGATCCACATCCGGGTCTGAGGAGGGTGCCATGAGCGGATCGCAATTGCTGTTCCTGGTGATCGTGTTTGCCATCGTGGTCGCGCTGGCCTTGCTGGCAATGGTCATTTTCTCGCCTGGCACGCTGCGCCAGCGGCTGCACGGCTTCATGCATAAGGCCGAAGCGGTCCAGCTCGGGAGCGATGGCTGGGTCGAGCGCGTGGCCAAGGTGGCGCAACCGTTCACCCGGCTTTCGGTGCCCGGAGAGGGCTGGGAAAGGTCGAGCCTGCGCACCCGCTTCATGAACGCGGGCTGGCGCAACCCGGCCGCCGCCACCCTGTATTTCGCCGCCAAGTCCCTGCTCTCGCTGCTGGCACCGGCGCTGATGGCGCTGGTACTGGCGACGTCGGCCGCCGCCATTCCCGGTCCGCGCTGGCTGCTGTTGCTGTTCCTGTTTGCCGGCGCCGGCTATTACCTGCCCAACCTGGTGCTGGACAGGATCGCGCGACGCCGCCAGCGCGACATCTTCGAGACCATTCCTGACGCGCTCGACCTGCTGACCGTGTGCGTGGAAGCGGGCCTGTCGCTCGAGCGGGCGCTGGTCAAGGTGGCCAGCGAAGTCCACATCAAGAGCGTGGTCCTGGCCCAGGAGCTGCAACTGGTGCTGATGGAGATGCGCGCCGGCTTCACCAAGGAAAAGGCCCTGCGCAATTTCGCGCTGCGCAGCGGCGTTGAGGATGTCGACACGCTGGTGGCGATGCTGATCCAGTCCGAACGCTTCGGCACCAGCATGGGCGATTCGCTGCGTGTGCACTCCGACAATTTGCGCTCGAAGCGGCGCCTGGTGGCGGAGGAGGCGGCGGCCAAGATCGGCCTCAAGCTGCTGTTCCCGCTGATTTTTTGTATTTTTCCGACGCTGCTGATGGTCTTGCTGGGACCGGCCGCAATGCAAGTCACGCGCGTCCTCGGCACCGTGAACGGTGCAAATTAAACAGGGGCATGCCATGCGAACCATCTTGAAACGCTGGTCGGTGCTGTGCGCCAGCACGCTGCTGCTGTCCTGCGCCCTCACCGGGTCGCGCGCGACGGCGCCGCTGGCCGTGGCGCAGCCGGCGGTCGAGGCCGACGCCTGCAATCGAAATGGGCACGGTCAGGAGCGCCAATCTGAGGCTGGTGATTGGCCGCGATCTGATTGCGCGGCGCAAAGCAATGCGCCAGGGGGCTGGTTCGTAACCGGGGTCAGACCCCCAACAGAAAAACCGGGGTCCGACCCCTCGCGCCGCGGGCTGGATCGAAATGGGCACGGTCGGGAACGTGATTGGATGCGCCCTGTTTGCGCGCCGCAAAGCGCCAGGGGTCAGACCCCGGTTCATCCGGGTGGGGTCTGACCCCGGGTTCGGAGCCGGTGCCTGATCCCGGAAAACGCGGGCTTACCGCTTTTTGGCGCGCAAAGCCACGGTTTGTTCCTTGCGATAGGCCTGGCGCCAGTCGGGGTGGCCCGCTTCGGATGGCAGCAGCACGAAATCGGGGTCGAGCTGGAAGATGCGGGCGAATTCGGCCTGGCATGGTGCGCTGAGCTTGCTCACGCAATAGGCAAATGCGCTGTACTTGTGGGCACGGATCTGATCGGCCTTGTCGGGCAGACCCCGTTTCAGCGCCTCCTGCAGCGTTTCGGCCGCCTCCTTGTAATGTCCCTCGGTGTAGGCGCGCATGCCCTCGGCCAGCTTTTCCTGGCTTTTGCTTGCCAGGAAAGAGTTGCCGCGTTCGATGGCCTTCTTATCTTCCGCCACGCCTTTGACGGACAACCAGACCGGCCCCCACATCGGGTGGCTCGCTTCATTGGGCGCCAGGGTGAACGTGGGCTCCAACTGCAATAGCGCCGTGAACTGCTCGCGGCACTGCAACTGGCGGTTGCTGATGCAATAGATGAAAGCGAGATGCTTGCGCGCGAGTATGACGTTGGCCTGGCGCAGCTTGTCGCTGCCGATGGCGGTGTTGAAATCCTCGATCGCGGCCTCGTAGCGGCTGGCGCCGTAGTTGGCCAGGCCTTGCTGGTAGCGCGCCTCGACCTCCGCTGTGCTCAGCGGCGCAGCTGCTTTGGCACGTGTGTCAGGCTGCGGTGTCAGTGGCGCACAGGCGGTCAGCAGGGCCAGCGCGACGATGGCGCTCCAACGCCGGCAAGCCTGGTCAATGGTCACGATGCCCTCAAAAATTATAGGAGACTTTGGTGTCGCTGCCGCTGACCACCGTGATGCTCTGGACGAAGGGGGTGAGGCTGCCATTGCGGATGGTGATCTGGTGCTTGCCGGCGGCGACGTTCAGCGACTTGATGGGCGGACTCAGGCCGCGCCGGGCGCCGTCCACATACACCTCGCCCCAAGGGTGGACCGCCAACGTGACGGTACCCAGCTTGAGAGGCGGCGCTCCGGCGTCGGCGACTGCCTTGGCCCGTTTCGGTGGCGGGGCGCTGGCGAGCTTCTCGACTGGGGCCGGCGCGGGCGGCTCCACCACCGGCACCGGAGCGGGAATGCTGACCGGCGCGACGGCCACGGCCCGCTCGATGGCAGGCAGCGTTGGCGCGATCGGTTTCCTTGCCGAATGGGCGCTGGCCCAGAAGCCGGCGCCGGCCAGGCCCAGGATGCCGATCAGGGCGGCGATCGAGGTGCGTGGACGCAGGCGCTGGACGCGGGCCGGCTCCGGGACCTGCCTGGCGCGCGAGCGGTCGCGCACCTTCTCGGTCATCGTCAGGGCGTCTTCGGTCGCCCCGAGGCGGTAGACCTCGTGCTCGCGCACATGCTTGTCTTGCCGGGTGCCCTCGTACACGAACAGCTTTTGATAGTCGTGCGACAGGCGGGAAATGATGTCGAAATAGGCATGCGACACCATCACCTGCCCGGGACTGGCAAAGCTCATGACACGCTGGGCGTCATTGACGGCGTCGCCGATCATGTTCGGATTGCCATTGACGTCGCGCACCACTTTCAGCGGTCCGAGATTGATCCCCATCCGCACGAACCCCGGTTCGCCGATGTGCGGCACCTGGCCCTCGTCGATCGCGTCGCGCAGGGCGAGCGCGGTGAACAGCGCATCTTCCGGGTCGCCCAGGAAGGCGACGGCGGCACCGTCACCGGTATCGACCAGGATGCGCTCGGTGACGGCGACGTGGCGTAAGGCGTCCACCAGCAACTCGATGAAACGCCCCTTCATCGTCGATTGGTCCGGCACGGTCAGGCGCGTGTAGTCAACCAGATCGACGAACAGCACGCTGCCGATGAACGTTCGATTCAATTGCTGAGAGGGTGGGGTGGCGAGATCCATTTTTTCGGGCGCGAAACGAGGACAACAAGTTCGAGTATAGGCGCACAGGGCTTGCCTTGCTACAAGGTAATAGGCTTTGCCGAAAATAATAGTTCCAGACACACTTTTTAGGATCGGTTGTCTTGTCATGCGAACAAGGTTCGTTCGAGGGAAGGGCCCTGCGACGCGGGAGACCGCCTAAATGACGGAAAGTGGCTTATGTTTTTTAACAAACGTTGTTTTCACTGATCAGCCCAGATTGCCACATTGGTCAGGCCACTTTAGAATTGGCCTGATCACTGACCATCTCGACCTCCCCG
The DNA here is from genome assembly GCA_040390195.1 of Pseudomonadota bacterium. Taxonomy (GTDB): domain Bacteria; phylum Pseudomonadota; class Gammaproteobacteria; order Burkholderiales; family Burkholderiaceae_D; genus Telluria_A. The sequence goes on from JAZJYV010000054.1 coordinate 46,277, forward strand.
CAGCGCGATCTCGCCGGGTTCGTTTAAGTGGCACAAGGCACGCGAGGTGCCTTGAACGGCGCAGGGCCACGACCCTGCGTTGACTCATTCCAATAGAACATCAGGAGACAGTGTCATGAACAATTCGCACAACTATTTCGGCCCGAAATCCGTCCTGACCTCGATCAGCGTCGCGGTGTTGGCCTTGATGAACCAGGCTGCCGCGCAACAGTCCGCATCCGATCCCGTCCTGCAAAAAGTCGAAGTGACCGGTTCCAGCATTCGCCACCTGGCCAGCGAAAACGCTTTGCCGGTGACGACCATCAAGGCCGAAGAGCTGATCAACCGCGGCCTGACCACGATGTCGGAGGTCGCCACCTCGCTGGCAGTGGGCGCCACCAACGAGCCGGTCGGCGGCGGCGGCGGCGGCACCCAAATCAATCTGCGCGGGCTGAACACCAACCGCACACTGGTGCTGCTCGATGGCCGCCGGCTGGCCAACGAGGCCGCCGGCGACAGCTCCTCGAACGTGGACGTGATTCCGCTGAGCGCGATCGACCGTGTCGAGATCCTGCGCGACGGTGCCTCGTCGATCTACGGCACCGACGCGATCGCCGGGGTGGTCAATTTCATCACCAAGCGCGCCGTCAGCGACAGCACGTTCGTCGCCACGGCCGTCAGGCCAGAGCGCACCGGCGGTGGCAGCCAGCAGGGATTTAGCCTGATTGCAGGCAAAGGCGACCTGGTCAAGGATGGCTGGAACCTGTTTGCCGCCTTCGATACCCGCAAGCGTAGCTCGCTGCTGCAGAAGGACCGTCCGAACATCACCGACCCGGACGCGCTGGTGGCGCTGGGCGGCACCGCATTCAGCAGCAATAATGTCGGTTCAAGCTCGTCGCCGGCCAACTACACCTTGTACAAGAGCGGCAAGCCGGTCAGCCCGGCCGTCACCGGCAATCCCTACTTCTCGGCGGGCTGCGTGGCGCCCTATGGCCAGACCTTCTCGATCCCGTCGACCAAGGCCAACAACACGACCTGCATCCTGGACCCGACCCTGTATCCGCAGCTCCTGCCGGCCAACAAGCAAACCACCTTGTTCAGCAAAGGTACGCTGGCCCATGGCGACAACAAGAAACTGACGGTGGAACTGTCGCTGGCGCAGGAATACATCGAGGCGGAAAACCCGCCCCAGGTGTTCGGCACCCAGACCGACTACAACAAGACCAGTCCTGGCCTGCGCCTGCCGCTGATCATGACTTCGGCCAGCAAATGGTATCCCGGCAAAAGCGGCGGAGTGCCGGCCGTGGCCGGCGTCACCACCCAGGACTTGTCGCTGCTGTGGAGCATGGATGAACTTGGCCCCGCCACGACGCACGACCAGCAAAACAATAACCGCCTGGTGGTGACCGACGAGGGCGAGTTCCTGGGTTGGGACTACCGCGCCGGGCTGCTCTCGGCCTACAGCAAGCGGGCCACCCAGTACAAGTCGGGCTTCGTGACCACGCCGGGCATCTATTCGGGCGTGTTGAACGGCGTGCTCAATCCCTTCGGCCCGCAAGACGCGGCCGGCAAGACCTATCTGGACAGCCTGTCTGTCGACGGCCAGTACAACACCATCTCGACCGTCAGCTACTACGGTGGCGATGTCAATTTCGGCCGCGAGCTGATGCCACTGGCGGGCGGCCCCTTGGCCATTTCGATTGGCGCCGACGCCCACCGCGAGACGTTCACGCAGGACACGCCGATGGTGAACGACCTGGTCGTGTACAAGACGTCGGCCCTGCCCGATACCCACCCGCGCGGTGCGCGCAGCGTCTATGCAGCCTACATGGAGCTGGACGCGCCGCTCAGCAAAGCGTGGACGATGAACCTGGCCGCGCGCGCCGACCGTTTCAGCGACTTCGGCGGCACCGTCAATCCCAAGCTGAGCACGCGTTATCAGCCGATGAAGTCGCTGATGTTCCGTGGCGCCTACAGCACCGGCTTCCGCGCGCCGACCTTGCCGGAACTGTACGGCACGCCGCAAACGAAAACGGCATCGACCTCGAAGTGGGACGATCCGCTGTTGTGCCCAAGTGCGACGCCCTCGATTTCGGGTACCGGCAAATTGACCACCGACCCCAAGTACGCGGGCCTGAACCTGGACGCGACCAAAGTGTGCGGCACCCAGCTGACCGTGCTGAGTGGCGCCAATCCCAACCTGAGCCCGGAGAAATCGAAAACGCTGACGGCCGGCGTGGTGATCGAGCCGATCAAGAACCTGACCGCCTCCGTCGATTTCTGGAGCATCAAGATGAAGGGCACCATCGCGCAAGTGACGGAAACCCTGATCTTCACCGATCCGGTCAAGTACGCCAGCCTGTTCGTGCGTAACGCCGACGGTACGCTGAACTACATCAATGTGCAAAAACTCAACATGGGTGGCTTGCGCACCAATGGCGAGGACGTCAACGTCACCTACACGCTGCCGACTGCAGACTATGGCCGTTTCGTCGCGTCGATCGACGGCACCTACGTCAACCGCTACTCGGGTCAGAACGAAGTGGGCGGCGCCTGGGGCGACAACGTTGGCCAGCCGGGCGCGCTGTCAACCGGCAGCACCTCGGCCAATACCTATGTCTACCGCTGGCGCCATAACCTGAGCCTGCGCTGGACCAGCAAGGACTGGGGCGTTGGCCTGACGCAGTTCTACACTTCGCACTATGTCGACACCAATGCCCTGGCGACCCAGCAAGCTGGCCAGCCGTACTACAATGTGATCGATTCGTACACGCTGTACAACCTGAGCGTCAACTACAGCGGCTTCAAGAACCTGAAGCTGGCGGGCGGGATCAACAACCTGCTGGACACGGATCCGCCGCTGTCGAATCAGCGTCTGAGCTCGAAGGTGGTGTTTGCGCAGAACGTGTCCAAGCCGATCGGCCGGGCGTTCACCGTGCGCGCCACATACTCGTTTTGAACCGGAGACGCAGGCATGGTGACCATGCACAGGAGGGCTGTGTTGTTGCTGGCGCTGTGGTCCGCTTCGATGGCGCCGGCTGCCGCTTCGCCGGTGGCCGATCGCATCTGGCCGCCGGGCGGCGCGTTGGCCGTCCATGTGGACGAGGTGCTACGCCTGAACTTCGACGCACCGCCCGAACTGGGTGCGGCGGGTTCGGTGCGAATCTACAGAAAGCAAGGTGACCTGCTGGTCGATACCGTGCTCGTTGCCGGCGACGTCGAGCAGCTGGGCTACGCTGGCATGGCACAGGTGCGCTTGCTGAACAATCCTGCGATTGCGATCGACGGCAACACGGCATCGATCCGGCTTCATAGCGACAAGCTTCGCTATGGCACCGAATACTATGTCGTGGTCGACGATGGCGTGCTGGCCGGCGCTACGCTGGGCGGTGCGCCGTTCCATGGCATTGCGAAGCCCATGGCCTGGTCCTTCACCACCAAGGCCGAGGCGCCACGAAGCGCCGACGTCACCGTCGACGATGACGGCCCGGCCGATTTCCGCACGGTCCAGGGCGCGCTGAACTACGTGATGCAAAACGTTGCACGCGACAGCGCCGCAACGATCACCGTAAAAGACGGCCACTACCGCGAAATGCTGTACCTGCGCGGCAAGGACAAGCTCACCATCCGGGGCGAAAGCCGCGACGGGGTGGTGATCGAATTCGATAACAACGACGGCATCAATCCTGGAACCGGGGCCAGCACCGTGCCTGGCGCCGGAACCGTGAAAGGCGGCCGCGCATTGTTTCTTGTCGAAGATGCCGACCTGCTCACCCTGGATACTTTAACCCTGCACAATACCCATCTGAAGACGGGGAAGGGCGACCAGGCGGAAAGCCTGTACTTCAATTCGCCGTTTCGGCTGATCGCCAGGAACGTCACTTTTCTCAGTCGCCAGGACACGCTGCTGGTCAATGGCTATAGCTGGTTCTACAACTGCCTGGTGGCAGGCGATGTCGATTTCATTTGGGGTTATGCGAATGTGGCCTTGTTCGAAAATAGCGAAATCCGTTCCATCGTCGACAATACGAACGCCAGCAAGGGCGGCTATGTATTGCAGGCGCGTTCGCGCTCGCCCACCGATCTCGGCTATGTCTTCTTCAACAGCCGGTTGACCAGCGAGCCCGGTGTACCAAGCGGCAAGACCTATCTGGCGCGCAGCAGCGGCCGCAATACCGTGTACGACCAGGTCGCGTTCATCAACACGGAAATTGGCGCGCACATTGCGGCGGACGGCTGGCACATCAAGCCGCCACCAGCCCCGGCCATCGCGACGGCGACGACCGGCTGGCGCGAATACAACAGCAAGGCACGAGCCGGCACCCACGTGGCCGGCTACTCGTATCAACTCACGTCCGAGGAATACCGCGCGACTTACATCAGCCGCGCCAGGATTTTCGCCGCCTACAACCAGCTTGGCTGGAATCCCCAGCCCTGAAGCAAAGAGATCGTTCTGATGAAACTACTCACGACTGGAGCGCGCCTTGCCGCGCTGATCGCCATCGCGCTGTGCGTACTTGACGCCAGTGCAGGCACCACGCGCACGCCGCACGCATGGGTTCCTGACCTGGGCAATGGCGAGTATCAGAACCCGGTGTTGAACGCTGACTATTCCGACCCCGATTTGATACGCCACGGGGATATGTACTACATGACCTCGTCCAGTTTCAACAGCACGCCCGGCCTGCCCTTGCTGCAATCGAGCGACATGGTCAATTGGGAACTGCTTGGCCACGCTTTGCCGCAGCAAGTGCCATTGGACGTCTTTGCCACGCCGCAGCACGGCAAGGGCGTTTGGGCGCCGTGCCTGCGTTTTCATGACGGGAAATTCTGGATTTTCTATCCCGATCCCGACTTTGGCATCTATGTGATCACGGCCGAGAAATTCACCGGGCCATGGAGCGCGCCGCATTTACTGCTGGCTGGCAAAGGCATCATCGATCCTACGCCGCTCTGGGACGACGACGGCAAGGCCTACCTGCTGCACGCTTGGGCAAAGAGCCGCTCCGGCATCAGCAATGTGTTGACCTTGCGCCGTATGGCGCCGGACGCGAGCCGGGTGCTTGATGAGGACGACAAGGGTGGCACCGTCGTCATCGACGGCAACAAGCTACCGAACTACCGTACGCTGGAGGGCCCAAAATTCTACAAGTACCACGGCTATTACTATGTGTTCGCGCCGGCCGGTGGCGTGGAATCGGGCTGGCAATCGGTGTTCCGCTCGAAGCAGATCGGCGGCCCCTATGAGGACAAAATCGTCATGGACCAGGGCGGCTCGCCCACCAACGGGCCGCACCAGGGGGCATGGGTGCAGACTGCGGAGGGCGCCGACTGGTTCATGCATTTCCAGGACAAGCGCGCCTATGGTCGCGTGGTGCATCTGCAACCGATGCGCTGGAAGAATGATTGGCCGGTCATTGGCGAGGAAAAGGGCGACAGCGGTGTCGGCCAACCGGTGCTACGCTACCGCAAGCCGGTTGTGGGCGCGATCGCAATGCAGGTGCCGCCGACCAGTGACGAATTCACGCGGCCCGTGCTGGGTGTGCAGTGGCAGTGGAATGCCAATTGGCAGGCAAGCTGGTACTCGTTGACGGCCAAGCCGGGATCGCTGCGGCTCTTTACACAATACGACGCGCGGCCGCTGGAGAACCAGAACCTGTGGGACACGCCATCGATCCTGCTGCAAAAACTGCCGGCGGAAAAATTCACTGTCGATACGCACTTGCGCATGCACGGGGGCAGCGACGGCGACCGCGCTGGTCTGGTCTTGTACGGTTTGAACTATGCCTGGATTGGAGTGCGGCGCGTGCAAGGTAAGCTGCAGCTGACTTACGTGACCTGCATCAAGGCGGACGCGAACTGTAAGGAAAACGACGTCGCGACGGTCGACATCAAGCAGCAGGACATCGCGCTGCGCATGAGAATGAAGGAGGGCGGCGTCGCCAGCTTCGCCTATAGCCTGGACAACAAGCGGTTCAGCGCGATCGGCGAACCTTTCGTGGCCACCATGGGCCGATGGGTCGGCGCGCAGATCGGTTTATTCAGTATCGGCAGCAGTGTGCAGTTGAACAAACAGAGCTATGTGGATGTCGACTATTTCAAGATAATTCCCTAGCATCCCGAGTCAGAAATTCGTTGATATGGGCGGAAAATAAGGGGGGAGCGCCCAGGCCGCATTCCGCCAACGCGTGCGACAACGTGGCGCATGCAATGGCAGAATCCCGCGATCGTAATCCTCCCGCCATACCCTCGCAAACGCCGCGACTATGTTGCAAGAACCCTCGAAGCCCAATTCCTTTAAATCTTCATGGATCTGTTTCAGTGTTCGCTGCTGCTTGCGTGCCTTGGCACCCTAGGGGGTGGGGGGGGCAGCCAACGGGGTTAACTTAGTCACTTTCGTATGCAAGGAATTTTGACGGTTCTTTAACGGCTACCCGCCCAGATTCTGCGTCGACAATAACGTTCCGGCATTCGCAAGCTGCGGAGCGTTCCGGCGTTGAGGCGAGCGTTCCTCCACATATCCCACACTCTTACCGAATACGGCTTCCAGCGGGGTAGTCCTTCACGGCATCGAATTTGATGTATTTGCGAATCGTCATGTCATGTGTGCTTGAGGTTTTGTTGGAATTTTACGTTCAATCAGACGAATGATACCTTGGTCCAGGTAGTCCTGAATTGTCATAGGTAGTTGGTGCTGTGTTCCTTGGCCGATCTCGCCAAAATATGAGGCCGCCGGGCCCGACGGTACACCGTAAATTGGCTTGACAACTTCATATGTACTCAGCGGGCGAAGGTCTGTCCCAAGCGGTAGTGCTCGCATTTGATAGGGGACGCTTTCTGGTGCGACGAAAGAACCGAAATCCTTAAATACACCGTTCTCATCCACATAGCCGCCGTATCGACTGAACCGAAAGGTGGAAGGCGGCTGCGCGTTTTCCACCCTGTTAGCGCAAATTAGAAATGTCCGCTTCCTGCAAATTAGAAATGTCCGCCTATTCTGACGGTTTTTGGTCTGCCAAGCGGTTTTTTTGTGCCGTTTGGCAGCGCTTTCAGGTTCATGGTCTTTTTGATTGCCGCCAGTTTTTTTGCTTCCGCGACGCCTTTAGTTTTTTCGGCTGGTGTCGGGGTGCGATCTCGTCCCTTCCTGGTGACGGCCAACTGGTTGAGGACGTGCTGAACGTTCTTGTCATCGACCTGGATCGGTTGTCGTGTTCTGCGTTCAATGGCATGAGCGACGTAGTCAAGAGGTAAGCCATTTCCCCGCAGGTGCGTGGTCGGCTGCCTAGGCTTTGAACTTTGCCCATTCTGCCGCGCTGTACTAGGCGAAGAAAACGCCCACCGAAGCGACGTCTCTTTGGATGCCTTCAGGTTTCGAAGATGAAAGTTTTTTCATGGCCATCTGTCCGCGCGAACGGCCATCGTTGGTGACCTGGCCAACGGTGGGCGTTCGTCACCATTGAAAAGACCACTATTTTTCTTTGGGTCCGATCCGTTTTGCTACGGTTCATCGTCTTATGGATTACAGGCCCGATCGGCGGGCCTTCCTAAGCTGAGATGAACCATGACAACCTTGCTGCTTCCCCTGACCGTCGACCCCGCCAACCAGAGCCAAGTTCTGGAAATGTTGCGTGAGAACATCAATACAGTGATCCGTACGCTTGACGGGTGGATTGCCACTAACCTGATCGCAACTGCGGACGGAACGCGAATCGTCATCCATTCTCAGTGGCGTGACGCCGCCGCGGTAAAGGCGATGCAAACCGACCCACGTATGGTCGCCTACTATCCCCAGCTCGCCGCCCTCGCAACGATTGAAGCGATCATGGGCGAAGTCGTTCACGCGGCAAAGGCTTGAGCTTGACGGGCAGGGCTGGGCAGATTTTACTCCCGTCTGGAACACGTACAATAAGGGCCAGCCTGGTCGGAGTCCAGGCGGCACCTGTTACGCCGATGAGACATGCGATTCCAGGTAGTGCTACCCGACAGGTTTGATAAAATCGTGTCGAAATGGGTCGATGACCCGGCCATTGGCGGTGGCGTGGATTGTGGAATCCGCGCCGATACCGGTATCGGACATGGATGCAATCAGCAGACGAACCTGAGACAGGCAGCGATGGACGACGTAGCGCAGGACTTTGAAAAACTGCTCGCTGAGATGCGGCCAAAGCTTCATCGCTATTGCGCCCGAATGAGCGGGTCGGTGATCGACGGCGAAGACATCGTCCAGGACGCACTCGTGAAGGCGCTTGCCGCACGTGCATCCTTTGGCGGGCTGGAAAATCCCCAAGCCTGGCTGTACCGGATCGCTCATAACGCCTCGCTCGATTTTCTACGGCACCGCGCGCGCGCACCGCTGATGGCGGACGAAGACGAACTCGCCACATTGGCGTCCCCCGACCTCCCCAACCCTGAGATTGCCGCGACCTGCATGCGCAGCTTCATGCGGCTACCGCCGCTGCAGCGCAGCGCGGTGATTCTGAAGGATGTGCTGGGCCATTCGCTGGGCGAAGCGGCGGTGATCACCGCGTCCAGCGAGCCGGCCGTCAAATCGGCGCTGCAACGGGGACGCGTGCGGCTTCGCGCGGTTGCCAGCGAGCCCGAGGACCTGACACTGCCCCATATCGATAGCGCTGGCAGTGCCCGGCTGGTCGCTTATGTGGACGGGTTCAAGGCCGGTGATTTCGATACGGTACGCGCCATGCTGGCCGAAGATGTCAGACTTGAGCTTGTGACCAAACTGCGGCGCAGCGGCAAGAGCGAGGTTGGCGAGTATTTCGGAGCCTACGCCGCCGCCATGCAATGGGCCTTTTCACCGGCCATGGTTGAGGGACGCGCCGCGATGCTGGTTTTTGACCGCAGTGTCTCGCTCGATACACCGGCCTATTTTGTGGCACTCGAATTTGCTGGCGAACATGTCGTTGGCATTCGAGATTTCTTGTATGCGCGGTACGCGATGGACGGGATAGAGATACGGGCTATCGCCTGCATATGAATTTCGATGTCGATAAAGCAAAAGGGTTACAGCCAACGTTAGCCTGTAACCCTTTGATATTTCGACTAATTTTTGGTGCGACTGCCGGTACCACATTCTCCTATGATATGACTGTAAAAAATTTAAGAATACCAACAAAAATACCAACAAAAAGAAATGTGACCCCTTGTTTCGCCCGCACGACAGTGGCGCCGCGCAAGCCGGCGTCCGGCCCGATTCTGGATAGCTTGGGCATCGGTACATGAGCCAGGTGATTGTCCGTTTTCGCCCCTGTGGCGACGGCCGCAGATCAATCATAACCCCGCCATCAAGAGAGAAAAAACAGCGGTTGGAAAATACAGAACGCCAATCAATAAACGCCACCTGACCCGGATAGTTTTTACTACGACCAATGAGATGACACCGACTATCAAGCCAAGGACAATGGCTGCCAGAGCGCAGGCTGCATAGATGTTGCTTGCAGGGCCAATACCCGTCGATGGAGAAAGAATCAGCAGTACGACGAGAGCAAGAGCAACAAAAAATGGAGTAAATGCCAGTAAAGTGGTATTTCTCGAAAGAAGCATTATTGTTTCCAAACGATTAAGGTGATTCCAATAACGATTGTTGCGCCGACTACTCCCCGCAACGGCGGCTCTTGGCCGAATTCGGCAGCTCAGCTGCGCTGTTCTTCAACCAACCGAATGAGTAGCTTTCCAAGTTCCATTGCTTCCTCCTCGCCTAGCTCGACTGGATCGCCACTTGCCGCATTCACCTTCAAGTGAACTCCACCATCGACCCAGACGCTGATATCTCCGCTGGCTATTTTGAATACAGTAGCATTTAATTCGCCCATATTTCCGTCCTCAAAAGCTCTACAAATAGTCCGCTTGCGGCCGACTTCAGCCAGCCTCAAGCATTGCAGCAATAATCTTGCCGTTTTCGTCAGAACGCTTCTTTGCTCGAACTCTAGCCGTTAAACCCATCCAACCAGGGATATCGGCGATAGCTCCATGTGCCATCAACAACCCCACTATCTCAGGGGAGTCACCCTGTACAGCAAGGCAGAGCGGCGTTTCGCCAATCATTTCCTCGTCGTGTCGATTGACATTGGAACCGAGACTTATGAGAAGCTGCGCCGCTCCAAGCTGCCCTTCTTCAACGGCGTAGTGAAGTGGTGTTCGACTCAAGTCGTCAAAGGCATCAATTTCAAAGCCCTCTGCAACAAGGCTCGATATTTGACTGAGGTTGCCTTCACGTGCTGCCCGATGCAACTTTTCCAATTCAAACCAGTCTTCGCGAAGTGCCATCTTAGCGCCCCAAAATCTAACTATTGTGCGGCCAGTTCTGTCGGCTTCTGGTCGATTGTGCGCGGTCGCGGCACTGCCGCATGGACGTCAGCCGCCCCGAACCTGACATTCTCTATAAGCCAGAGGGCACCCCAGTCCCTCCGTTGAGCTTGCTAATCGTCCACCGCTGTGGGTCTTCATGTTCGTACGTTATTTCGTATGAAAAATCAGCGTTGAGCACGAGCAGTGCAACCTTGATAGGCCGTGTTGCTTTCTGCGTTTCAAATAATCGTTCTGCGGTTTCGGTCACCCAGTGAAAGAAGGTTTTGTGCTCCAAGACGTTTAAAATGTTGGTCCCGGCTGGTCCGACATATGACGCCTTCGCTTCAGTAACGCCAGTGCTCTTGGCGAAACGAAGGAAGGCGCGCTGCCAAGTTGGGGTAACACTGGCGACTTCCTTTGCGAATGCACGCACAAGGTCGACGGTTAGGGCTGCGTTCTCTTGTGGGTCTTGCATTGATTCCTTTCACAGTGTTTTTCTTGTTGAGAACCAGCTCATATCGGAGATAAAAATCGTCGACCTTCCGCTCCTGGCTGTCAGCCGCCGAGTTCAGAATTTAGATATTTTAGTAGCTCAGCAGGGGCCATCGCCGCTACCGAATCGTCAATCATTTCGAGCGCCATAAACCCTTTACGGTGGCGCACAAAAGACGCTTCTGCAGTGGTCAACGGTCGTCTTAGGATGCGCTCACATTCAGCTAGAATTTTCTCCTGCCATGCACCGACCAATTTCTCGTTGTTCACTACATCCTTTATGCGTCGGGCTGCTTCTGGCAGGCTTTTGACGATCATACGCTTACATTGATGGAAAACCAACATTGCGGAAGCGGACGTTCGCTGAACGGCTGCCATCGATTACTACCGCCCCAAAAGCGACATAGAGATCTCTTGACGGCGGACGCTCAGCGAGGGACTGTGCGCGTTGGTGCGGCTCGCTCCACCGGAAACATGTCTAGTCCGTGGCTAGCGGGTGAATCCAGCGACGACAAACATTTTTGTGATATTTGTTTCGTCGCAATCGCGTCTTGAATGCATCCGGGAGCCATACTTGTTATTGGAACGGTGGCGTCGTCGGGCCTAGGGCATCGTTCCTTGGCGCCGTTGACAAGATCGCCTGCGATGAATTGACAATACTCGTCAGGCGACGATTGGTGGTATCTCGTGACCCGCAAATCTCGGTCGACAAAGTAAAGCGTCAACGTCTTGACCCATTTCGAGCCGTCATGCGACCATACCGTTTGGCAGCCCGTGTAGTGTTGTGTCATTCCACTTCGCCGAGGGAAAACCTTGAACATAGCCTCTTGGATCGGAAGACCGTGGATAGCTTGTTCTCCTGATTCAAGTGGCGGCAAATCAAGACGGCAATTCGGTGCGTCGTCCGGGATAAGTATCTCCGCTCCACCAGCGAGCGCGGGAATGAGGGAAAATATCGCAAGAGCTAAACGCAACATTTTGGCTCGCAAACGAATGTTTGATATAGAGGCATGTTGTCACAGGAAAGAAAACAAAAAATCAGCAGATAGATCTGCCGAGTGACCGGCTGGAATTGGCCGGCTTCCGCCGAGTCGTCATGGTCGCCCCCGCAATTTGCTGGCCACTGCGACGGGCACAAAAGAACGCCAGATAGGGGCAAACAGCAACTTCAGGAACACTACTTTTTTGCAGCCAAAGCGTTATCAACAAATTTATTGATAACTGTTGTTACCATGGCGAGATATTCATTCGACTCTTCCTTTTCCTTACCCGAGCGGATGAAGATCTCGGCCGCACGTGGCAGGAACGCGTCATCAACAAAATACTTCTCCGGTGCAAAACGGACGCCAGCTCCGTCAAGGTCAGAAATATGGCGCGCGGCCAGGTCGAGATAAATGCAATAGTAGCGATATTTTTCCACTTCCTTGTAGCAACGCTCGCTATTTTGCACCAACAAAGATATGCCGCCCTTCTTGTAGTTCGCCACCGTAGCATCAGTGGCCTTTTGCATATTTTTCACTACTTCATCTGGAGTAGCGGCAAACCCATGGCTCAAGTAAAGATAGAGAACAGAAAAGAGTACGAAAAGCTTTTTCATTTGCAAACGTTTCAAAGTATTAAAGACCAAGACTCACTGTCCGCAAATGGCCGACAATAGCCGACTGCTCATTAGTTTTGCTGTCGTCGTTTCGTGCGCAACATTCGGGAAAATTCCCATGCGACAAAAATCGCAAACAAGTAAGCAAAAAGATCGATTATGGTCTCCGGCAAAAAAGCCGGCTTTACTACCTTGTCCAAAAGAGTGTAGGCGGCGAAACAAAAATAACCTATGACCAGTAACCATCTGCGTTTCTGTATACATAGACCTACGCAAGCTAGCGAGCCGGTCAAACCTAGTATCGTGGAAATTTGCAATTTACTGGTCCTTTAATCGTAGAGTCCACGGAGCCGAATTTATGGCCAATTTATGCAGCGGCCAACGACCGCTCCTGGCCGGGCTGAGACGATCATACGCCAACATTGACAGAAAACCAATGGCAAAGGAGCGGACGGTCACGAAACGGCTGCCATCGATCCTTACCGCCCCAAAGCGGACTATGCTCGGCGGGCGAAGCTGATCCTTTTCCTCTAGGTTGCGAGTGTGCAAAGTCGTGGCGACGCTGACATAATTTCAATTAATTGCACAAGCTTCGATCCCAGTCGCGTCCTCCGGCTGGTCCTGCGCGAGCGGCAATGCAGGCAACGACCTGCTCCGGCGCCATCAATTCGAATGGCAAGATAACCATATGCGTTTCATAACTTGGATCGGCGACGCGTTCCGGATGGCTCTCAGCGACAATGGAGCGCGCAGTCACGACGTTGCGACGCACACGGATGAATCCCTCACCGTCACCGGGCATGGCCTCAGCGCCCGGCGTTGTCGTTGTCCACACAGCCTGAAACCCACGTGGGGCCATACGTTCCCGCCATTGTGGCGCGAACAGATTCGCTTCGACCAGGGCGCGGGCGTCATCGGCGACGAACACCCCGCTCAGGTCGCTGTAGGTCCCGTCTGCTCGCCTTAGCGGCGCCAGGGCCATGACATTGTTCACCACATGCGCCATTGCGTAGCCGAAGACGCGTGGATGGCGTTGCGCGCTGCGCAAAAACAGATTGCCATGCAGGGTCAGAAAAAATACCGGCGGTGTGTTGATGTGGGTATCAATGTATGTTTGGTCGCATGGCTTGAGTCCTACGTCATTGCACGTGAAATTCCCGAACAGCATGGTCTTGTCGTGATCGCTGATGCGGTTGAATTCCACGGAAACCCGGGCCAACGAAGGTAATGACGCGTGCGGTGAGGTAGTGATGTCGATGCATCCGTCGCCGCACGCGGCAAGGTCGTTATGGATAATCTCAATGCGGTCGAATGCCCCGTTAAGGCGGATTGCGCTTTTGGTATCGCCTTCTTCAGCGGAAGGTCGGTAGTCGGTCTTGCGAAAGCGCAGGCGTTCAACGATGACATTCTTCGTGCCGTAAATGTCGATGAGCCCGACATTCGATCGTGACTGTAGAGTAACGTCGGCGCAACTCCCGTCGAGCGTAATGTTGTCGGGTAGTTTCAGTGCACGCTTGAGTGTGACAATGGCAGCGGGCCCAAGCTCCGGCGCGAACACGATCCAGACAGCGGTGTGCTGCGAGGCGGCTTTCTCGACTGCAGCACGCAAAGTACCAGGGATAACGGATTCGTTGACCTTGGGATCGTAGTCGGCCGTGGTCGTCACCAAAACAAGTTCTCCGCCGAGGCCGCCAGTCGTGTTAGCTTCCCTAGCATAGCCGCCGAATTCATCGAAGTCTCTCGAACGGTTTACTTTTCCCTCGACGATTGTTAGATGTCCCCAGCCACCACTAGTACAGCGCATTTTTTCGCGATCGATCTCTGCGCTGAGCGCGGGCGCAGCGCGCGCGAGACCAGCGGTTACGATGGCTATCGATCTCTCCTCCCGGTGATCGCAACCGACTAATATCACGAGCACCGCACATGAAACGACGACCCCGACAATAAATCGCCTCCACGCAGCGGATGTGACGACAGGCTCCACTGCATGAGTCGAAACACTATTCCACACTACGCACCCCTTGCATTGAATGTGACGGCACGGTTACCTGACGCAGAAATTGATTTGGCGTACCGGGCAGTGGGAAATGGTGCCATGTCGGACATGCCACATCTCGATGTTGCGAAGGACGCCGGACGCTACAGCCACTTTTATCATGAACGCCAACTTGAAAACGGCTGTAAACGTTGAACTTCACCGACAACTCCTCTACTGTCCATTGAAGCATAAGCGCTCCAATTCATGAAGTAAAAATACCGCCTGGTCGGGGCGGGTTCTTGCGCCGACCACAGCCTGCGAATGGCCGAGACCGCCCCGAAGCGGAAGTTCGTTCTTAAGAAATTGAATGATTGATGCCAGGGCGTCCTATACGCCCAGAATCAGGACTCATTTTGGACGATTTCCTAGACGCGACACGCTTCAAACTGCTCTGCAACAACATATGAAGGGCCAATTTCGAGCGCGTGCAACTGTTCATAGTCCACATGCGTCGAGCCGTTCCAGCGCTTCGGAAGCCGGCCGGGTAACGCATGTGCAATTATAGGCATGTCCTTTAATGCATGGAGAATTCGCGCTGCCAGCGACTCAGGGAAGCGTCCGAGTAGTCCGAAATTCGAACTGGATATCCCACTAATGGTTGGGACTGCGTTCATAAATCTCGTGATGCTTTCGGGTCTGCCCATGACTTCTATACAGCATGAACAAACAATCCCGAACAAAGTCTCAGGCACGACAGTGTTTTGGGAAAACGTGATGTCCACTTCAGGCTCTAGGAAAGGCTTCAACAACGGTGAATCAGCCGAAACAGTAATAACCCCGGTTTCATTCGAGCAAAGTGAGTCCTCGACTACGCCGACGCAAGAAACCTCCCAAAGCTCCACGTCACGGTTATCATGAAAATGAATCGACAGGGTTAACTTCAGGTCATCTGCAAACCAGTCAGCATCGACAAGTCGAATCCAACCTTCAGCATCATCAAAGTCTGCATTTAAGGAATCGAGTAATTCTTTCATGTGCAATCCGTTATGCAATCTCATGTCAACAGACGAAGGTCTGTTATTGGCCGATTGTACGCGGTCGGGGCTCTTTGGTAACTTCGCCGGGAACAACTGTCCCGGGCCTACACAGTGTGCGGATTGGAATGGGGCGTATTGGTGCGTACTGCTGCACACCGTCGTGTTTTTGGCGCTAACCTCGCCACGAACCAGACCGGTGCTAACCAAAGCTAGCAATTCGGCTCCCCAGGTGCGGATTTCGTGCGGACTTGATAAGTTAGGGTTGTCCGCCGAACTTTGACGCACTTCCTCATTCGTCAGTTTGTGCGTCAAGCGGGCCATCGCGGCCGTCTATCGCGGATACCGGCATGGATACCTCCTGCTTGGATACTCTGATTTCGGTGGAAACCTGCGTGGTAACCATAGCGTTGGAAACATGCGCGTCCGCCGTCGCATCACGTGGGCTGTCCCGGCGCCGTTGCGTGGTGTTGCGTGGTGAGGGCGTCGGAGCACTTGCCAGTGTGGATATCAGCTGGTCGATGCCCATCGTGGCGGCCGGCCAGTCGGGCGCTGGCGCTATGCCGTTGATGTGCGCCAGCACCGCTCGGTTAGACCGCGCCAGCTCGCGCATGACCTCGCGGAGCGCGCACCGGAACGCGCCCTTGCTGGTCGTGTGCTTGCCGCCGTCAGTGGGTGGCGACAGTGTCGCGCCAAGCTATTTTTTGCTGTTCTGGAAAGTAGTACCAAAATGGTTGAGCACTCGGTACCAATGTGCAATGGTGCCACGCAAGCCGTTTGAAGATCGCACGTCGTGCAATACGGGCGCTACCATGTTGTCACGATCAATGCTTTGGAAAGATAGCTCACCATCTTGAAGGGCCGCGCGGATAAATATATTTGCGGTGTCAGGCATGGAATCACACGTCCAGTTGTCCTTATCGATGAAGACCAAGGTGCGTCCTGCGGACATGGCAATCGCACCACTTGAAATGTCCTTGAAGTAGAACGCGCACGAATTGGCATTTTTCAAGATGCTGATTTCTCGATACCCGCCGATGTCGGACTTCATGCACTTACTCGGGATTTCGCTTCCTGTTTGCTGCGGTGCAAACTCGACACACAGCATCGAGTCGGCAGCAACCGTCGAGGCTGAATCGTTTGACAAGGTCCACAAAGAGAACAAAATCAGGACCAGTAAGAATTGAACGACCGAGTCATCGTATTTCATGGCTTTCCTTATTGTGGTTTGCCGGCAAAGGTTGGCCATCCTACCGTTTACTTCAGTCGTCGTGCTATTTGAGCAAGTGCCGGATCTCCTTTGCCTGCAACACCAGCGTTGCTAACTCTTTCTTTATCGTCCGAATACGCCGGTTGAATGATTCCGGCTTGTCGGCATTGCGACTGCTCCGTGCCTTACCTGCCGTCGTCCTAGCGCCTGTGGAACGCTCCCACGGCCTCCAGGAGTGGATTAGCGCCGCTTGCCTTGCTCGCCGCTCCGGTGTCCATCCGTTCGCCATGCTGTGCCTCCAATAGTTCGTTTGATTGATTCGATGGTTTCCCGTGCGCGTGTGCGTTCGCGCGCGTACTGGCCGCGTTATCGCCGCCGTTATTCACTTGCTGCTGATAAGCCACGTTTTGCTGGCGAACGAAGGTAGCCGCTTTGGGATACTTAACTTCGGCCAGCGTTTCCAGCGTGGCGCGGCATTGCGCCTGCGCCTTGAACGCCAGCCGCAGATAGGTTTCAGTCGCGCCTAGATGTTCGCCCATGTTCAATGCGGCCCGTCTTGCAAGCTCATTGAATACAGTGTCGAGCGTTGCCGCCTGTGCGATCAATGTCGCTTCCACGTCGGACAAGTCGCCCAACTTTACCTTGGCGATCTTTTCCCGCATCACGCCGACTGATTCGGATAACTCGATTGCGCCAAATGATCCTCGGGCGAAATTGGATGAAGTGACCGCGTTTGCGACGGTGGACGACAGTCCGAGTTCCGCTTTCTGGCGTTCCCAGCTCTTTCCTTCCTCAGCGGCCACGTTCAGCATATTTGCGCTGCCGGACGCTGTTGCGCTGGGCTTGTTCTTTGTCCTGCTGATCATGATGCTCCTAGTTCTCAGTCACTCTCGGCCATCTTCGCCCTTTGATTCCGGTATGGAGATGGTAAATCTATAGAGGTGTACACCTGGCGTACCAGACGAACGCCCAAAACAGGCAATTTAGGTACACGTGGCGTACTTATACGGCCTGTTTGCTCATGCGCCTGGTACGCGTGCTGTACCTAAATCGCCCTTTTTCATCGCTGTCGGTACACGTGGCGTACTGGGCAATTTATTTTCAAGCGGCTTCGGTGGGTCGAGCCAGGCGTTCAACGGTCGCGTGGTCGCCTTCATGTCAAGTTTGCCGCCACACTCATCAATCGCCAGCCAGCCCAGCGCGTACAAGCTGCACTGGTGGAGCGAGCCTTGCCGCGTCATCACGATCAGGCCGGAATCGCGTAACTCTTTCAGCGACTTGTTCAGCGTAGCCTTCGAGCGCCAGCCGCGCGCCCGCATCACCTTTTCAAACGCTGCGCTGGCGTCGCCGTTGCGGCCCAGTTGCCATTGGCTCGCTAAATCCAGCAGCAATTTAGTGGCATAGGGTGAGAGATTTCTTAGCGCCTCGCTGTGCAGCACGTCGGTGCGAAACGGCAGGAACCCGCCACCGCCGCGCGCCTCTTTGGCCGCTTTTAATGCGCGTTCTTTTGTGCGGGTCATCTAGTTGCCCGCCATGTTTGTCAGTAAGCGATACACGCCCCACAGTTCGGCCAAACACCTCGTGGTAAGGTCAATCCCTACGCTATGGCCTGCGAAGCGCGCCAGCGGCCCATAGACGCCCTCCAGACGGATGGCGCCGGTCACGCTGGCACCTCTTCGTCGTCAAGGCCATCAAGCAAGGGATAGGTGGCCGGTCCTTCCAGCACATACACGCCGACATGACGCAGCGCGCCGCTGTCTGTCGGCATGGCGCGCGTAACGGTCTTGATACGATACCCGGCAAGCCGCAGTTCATACACGCGCGCTCGCGGGTCGTAGCAGTCCAGAAAGCGCGATCCCTCGTAGCTGGTCACGCTGCCCAGCCGCTGCATGGCGGTCAGCATCCGATGGCGCTGAATCTCACTGTCGTTGCCTGGCATCGTGCGCAAAACATCGGCCAGCACAATAGCCCGTTCGTCGGCCGGTTCGCCGCTGGTCAGGGCGGTCATTGCGCGCCCCTGATTCGCCTTGTGCTCAGCGTGACGAGATAAGCCGGCAGCGCCGCCTTGCGCTCGGCATAGGTGCGCCCGCGTGCGATCCAGATAGCGTTCCTCGCTTCTACCTTGTCCATTAACACAAGATCGGCCTGCGCCATTTGGTCGCGGTTGACGGCCTCGAAGCGCCCGAACAATACCCAGTTCACCAGCTTTGCCTCGTTGGCGTAGTGGTGCGCGCAAGTCGCCTTGCCGTCATCGGCGCGCACCTCTTGTACCGTGTCGCACATCATGGCGAACCCTGCCGATACCTTTTTACGCGAGTCGGCCCAGTCGCCGGCGTCTTCGGCCAGATTGTCGCGCAGGGCCATGAACGCATCGACAAGCCGCACCTGGCCGGCGCGCGAGTTCCTGCCGCCGATAAACGGCATGGCGATCAGCGCGCCACGCTCGGTCAGTTCGATCATGCGGCGCTGCTTGCCTTGTTCGTCGGTGTAATTGGCGTCCTTGAAATCAAGGCGGCTGATTGTGCCGGTTTCGATCAAGTCATTGAGCTTTTGCAGTACGTTGTCGTGCCGGCGCTGAAACTCCCTCGCGATTGCCAACGAGTCGGTGACGGGCCGGCCGAGATGCAAATGGACGATGGCACCAGTAGATGCTGGCGCTGGCCGGCGGGAAGTTGGGGGAAGGGTGTTCGCCATCATCACGCGTCTCCTCCGTCCTGCCGAGCCACGAACGCGTCGACATCGGAAATGTTCCAGACGGTCACGCGGTCGCTGAGCTTGAACGGTTTTGGGAAGCGGCCCTCACGAACCCAGCGCCACACCGTGGCAGGGCTGACGGGGAGGCGCCCAGGTTTGGCTGGCGTGCTGGCCAGTTCACTGATGCGGATAACTCGCTGCGACATGATTCACTCTCTAAAAACGCGCCGTAGCGCAATGGAGCGAACTGTGAGACTTTTTTGCCTATTAAAAAGGCAGATGCCTTTACCAAATAGGCAATTGCCCTAGAAAACCTTACGTTCTGCGTTTCGCCAACGCCTCTGCAACCAATTTTAATTTGTCTTCAATGGTTGTTTCGCCGATAGTCACGCCCATGAGGTCAGACATACTCTTGATGAGTGCGGCTGACTTCGCATGTCTTCCAACATCTATCTTGGCTTCATTGCAAAGAACGCCAATAATCGCCAAGAGCACGTTTCGTTCTTTAGCTTGAATCGGACGCTGTTCAACAGTTCGATCTGGAACAAGACCCATTTTCAGCAAGATGTTTTCTCGAAGCATTTGGTCATACTCGTCCTCCGAAATCGTGGAACCGAACGGTCTGGCAGGGCGCCAGTCGGCGTGCTCTCCAACGCAAAACGGAGCCTCATAAAATTTTCTCAAATCGTTTGCATTGTGATAAGCATGGTCGAAAATGGAAAACTCGCAGGTATCGTATTTCTCGCAAACCTCACCTGTTTCAAGCCCACGCTCCTTGCACCATTGATAGAAGTCTCTTGTTGAAATCCAAGTATCAACCAGATTTATCGCTCCTTGCAGGTCGACCCTACGGACAGTTGGCTGAAGTAGCCCCCTATCTATTGAATCGACTAACGCGTTCAACACATCCTCAACATCGATTGCCAGATTGCCGGTTGGCTCAATGTACAGATATGCATGTGGATCGATTTTTCCCGAACACTTGAATCCTGACGGAGACCTGCCTTCGACCGTCGCGAAAAATGGGGCAATATCTTCTTCGAGATTGCTATCTTGGTCGAGGCAAATACAGATGGCGGCTGTTCGTAGACGAATCATTCCCTCGTCGTGGTCTTTTTGAAAAGTCAATTCGCGCGGATAATCCACGGCATCCCCTTGATGCCCCTGAAAATAAGGTGCCAGCCCAACCCGTCAGGGAAACGGGTCTTCGGGGATCAGCCTAGGGCTGGCGTAAAAATGTTCTACGCGGCGCTGCCGCGTAACTGGATGACGTCGGCGCCGGCTCGCAGCTTGTCCAGGTAGTCGGCCCAGCGTTGCATCATTTCCCGGCGTGCGGAAAGGTGGGCCGTTCGGTTGTATGCACGTCCGTTCGGGTCTTTCACGGTGTGTGCCAACTGGTGTTCGATCAGGTCGACGCGCTCGCCCATTACCTCATCCATGATGGTGCGCGCCATCGCACGGAAGCCGTGGCCGGTCATCACTTCTTTGCCGTAGCCCATGCCCCGGAGCGCGGCGTTGATTGTGTTCTCGCTCATGCAGGCGTTCTTGGCCCGCAGGCTTGGGAACACATACCGACCGCCGCTGGTGAGCGGGTGCAGTGCGCGCAGGATGGCCACAGCCTGAGCCGACAGCGGCACCAAGTGTTCCACCTTCATTTTCATTTTGCTGGCCGGGATACGCCATTCGGCCGCGTCTAGGTCAAACTCCGACCACTCGGCCGTGCGCAGCTCGCCGGGGCGAACGAATACCAGCGGCGCCAGCTTGAGCGCGGCCACGGCGGCCGGAAAGCCGTTGTAGTCAAAGATGGCACGCATCAGGGCGCCGGCCTGCTTTGGGTCTGTGATAGCGGCAAAATGCGCGCGTGGCACGGCAGACAGCGCGCCCTTGAGGTCGGCGGTAACGTCGCGCCCTACCAGGCCGGCGGCCACGGCATACCGGAACACTTGGCCGCATATCTGTTTTACCCGATGGGCGGTGTCAATGGCGCCGCGCGCTTCCATCTTTTGCACGGCGCCCAGCACGTCCAACGGGGTGATGGTGGAAATAGGGTGTTTGCCCAGGAACGGGAAAATGTTGTTCTCCAGAGCCACGGTCACTTTATGTTGTGTGTTCTCTGACCGGTCGGCCGCCGTCTTGGACAGCCACTGGCGCGCCACCACTTCCAGCGTTTGCGCCGCTGCCGTCGCCCGGATCAGTCTTTCTTCGCGCTTGGCCCGGCCCGGGTCGACCGGCGGGATGGCGGCCAACAGTTTGCGGGCTTCGTCGCGGCGCTGCCGTGCCTGGGCCAGCGACACGGCGGGGTAGATGCCCAGCGCCAGCGTCTTCTGTTTGCCGTCGAAGCGGTAGTTCATGCGCCAGCACTTGGCAGTCCCCGTCACCAACAAATACATGCCGCCGCCGTCGCTGAGCTTGTCGCCGGCAGGGGCACCGCTGTGCTTGAGCTGTCGGATGCTGGTATCGGTCAGTGCCATGTTGGTGCCCTCTGTTGGTATCCGTTGTTCGGCTTTTTGCCGATACCAACAAAAAAACCATCAATTTGTTGGTATCCAATGCTATGACAAAAGCTGACGTGAGACAACAAAAAACCCGCTTGCCTATGAAGGGAGCGGGTTTTGATACTGCCTGATACGGTGTAATACGTGTTCTTGGTGCCGACTGCCGGTTTCGAACTGGCCACCTGATGATTACAAATCAACTGCTCTACCAAATGAGCTAAGTCGGCGGAAACTTTTGCAAGGCCCGAATTATAACGCTATTTGATACGGGTGAGCGTCGGGCGGGGGCCTTTTTTGGGCGGATCGTTGTCGTCCGCGGGCACCGACGCCAGGACTGGCGCAGGCGATGCTGGCACCGGCGCAGGCACCGTCGACAACGAGGGCACGCTGCTTAGCGCTGCCTCCGGGGCGGACGCCGGCGGCACCGGATTCTCGGCTGCAGTGCTGACCACGTCGAAAGCCATGCCCTGGCCGTTCTCGTTGGCGTAAATCGCCAGCACGTTCTGCACCGGCACGTAGATCTGGCGCGACACGCCGCCGAAGCGCGCGTGGAACTGGATCGCGTCGTTGTCCATCTTCAGGCCGGAAGTGGCGCCGAAGCTGATGTTGAGCACGATTTCGCCCTTTTTCACGAATTCCATCGGCACCGTGGTGGCGGCGTCGACCTTGACCGCGAGGTAGGGGGTGAAGCCGCTATCGGTGCACCACTCGTAAATGGCGCGCAGCATGTAGGGCTTGGTTGAAATCTCAGACATGGTATTCAGTATGAAATGCTTGCACACCAGTGTAGGCCGAATCGGCCACCGGCGTGCAAGCGGGACACGATTAACGACGCATGACCTTCTCGGACGGCGTCAGTGCTTCGATGTAGGCCGGACGCGAGAAGATGCGCTCGGCGTACTTCATCAGCGGCGCGGCCGTCTTCGACAGTTCAATGCCGTAGTGGTCCAGGCGCCACAGCAACGGGGCCACGGCCACGTCGAGCATCGAGAACTCGTCGCCCAGCATGTACTTGTTCTTCAGGAACAGCGGCGCGAGCGTGGTCAGGCGGTCGCGGATTTCCGCGCGCGCCTTGTCATGGCTCTTGTCGTTGGCCTTGGCGCGCTCGCTCTCGAGCACGTGCACATGGACGAACAACTCTTTCTCGAAGTTGAACAGCATCAGGCGTGCACGCGCGCGCATCAGCGGATCGGCCGGCATCAGCTGCGGATGCGGAAAGCGCTCGTCGATGTATTCGTTGATGATATTCGATTCATACAGGATCAGTTCGCGTTCGACGAGGATCGGGACCTGGCCGTACGGGTTCATGGTCGAGATGTCTTCTGGCTTGTTGAACAAGTCCACATCGCGCACTTCAAAATCCATGCCCTTTTCGAACAAGACCAGGCGGCAGCGTTGGGAGAATGGGCACGTGGTGCCGGAATAGAGAACCATCATTTTTATAGTTCCTTAGAAACAAAGGGGGTGAAACGCAAGCGTGTCACCCCGAAATGATTGCCCGCCGATGCGGCGAGCAATGAATGACTTACTTAACTTCTTTCCAGAATGACGCGTTCAAGCGCCATGCCAGCAGAGCAAAAGCGGACATGAACAACAGCACCCACACGCCCAGTTTCTTGCGCGTGCCCTGGGTTGGCTCGGCCATCCACTCGAGATAGCCAACCAGGTCGGCGGTGGCGGTGTCGAACTCGGTCGTGCTCATCAGGCCCGGCGTCACTTGCTCGAAGCCGCCCACTTTGTGGATGGTCTTGCTGTGATCGTGCGGGTCCGCTTCCTCGACCATCTTGACCGTGCGCACCCCTTGCAGCTGCCACATCACGTGCGGCATGGCGGCGTTCGGCAAGATCAGGTTGTTCCAGCCGGTCGGACGGGTGTCATCCTTGTAGAAGGTGCGCAGGTAAGTGTACAGGTAGTCGCCGCCAGTGCCTGCACCGGAAGCTTTCGCGCGAGCGATCACCGACAGGTCGGGAGGCACCGCGCCGAACCACAGCTTGGCATCTTCCGCACGCAAGGCGGTGGTCATCATGCCGCCCACCTTGTCTTGCGTGAACAGCAGGTTGGCCTTGATCTGGTCTTCGGTCAAGCCCAGGTCGCGCAAGCGGTTGTAGCGCATCGAGGTCGCCGCGTGGCAGTTCAAGCAATAGTTGACGAACAGCTTGGCGCCGTTTTGCAGCGAAGCCAGGCTGGTGCGTTCCGGCGCCTTGTCCAGCGGGTAACCCGCTTCGTTGGCGAATGCCAGGCCTGGCACGAGGGCCAGGATGGCGATCAGTTTTTTCGGAAAATTCATGTAATGTCCTTTGTGTGCTTTAGCTGTCGTCAATTAGTGCGCGTGGAAGGTCACACGTTTCGGCACGGGCTTGAAGCTACCCATGGCGCTCCACCAAGGCATCAACAGGAAGAAGCTGAAGTACAGCAGCGTGCACACCTGGGCGATTCCGGTGAACAGCGCCGTCGGCAGCTGGGTACCGAGGTAACCCAGCGTCACGAAGCAGACGAAGAACACGGCGTACACATACTTGTGCCATTCAGGACGGTAGCGGATCGACTTGACCGGCGAATGGTCCAGCCAAGGCAGCGCGGCCAGGATCATCACCGAAGCGCCAAACAGCACGACGCCCCAGAATTTCGCTTCCATGGTCAGCATGCCGACGATGATCACCAGGCCCAGGCCGGCAATCGCCGCCTTGACCATGGTCGGGATGCGCGCCTTGAGCCACACGAAGCTCACGTAGGCGGCAATCGCGGCGATCAGCACGTAAACGAAGTCGGCCGTGATGGCGCGCAGCACCGAGTAGAACGGCGTGAAGTACCAGGTCGGCGCAATGTGCGACGGGGTCTTGAGCGAGTCGGCCGGAATGAAGTTGTTGTACTCCAGGAAGTAGCCGCCCATCTCAGGGGCGAAGAACACCACCGCGCTGAAGATCACCAGGAACACCGACACGCCGAACAGGTCGTGCACCGTGTAGTACGGATGCGAAGGGATCGAATCGAGCGGGTGGCCGTCGGCGCCCAGCGTTTCTTTCACTTCCACGCCGTCCGGATTGGACGAGCCCACTTCGTGCAGCGCGATCAGGTGGGCGGCAACCAGGCCCAGCAACACCAGCGGAATCGCGATCACGTGGAAGGCGAAGAAGCGGTTCAGGGTCGCATCGCCGACCACGTAGTCGCCGCGGATCCACAGCGACAGGTCGCCGCCGATCAGCGGGATGGCGCCGAACAGGTTGACGATCACCTGGGCGCCCCAGTACGACATCTGGCCCCATGGCAGCAGGTAGCCGAAGAACGCTTCGGCCATCAGGCACAGGAAGATGGCAAAGCCGAACAGCCAGATCAGTTCACGTGGCTTGCGGTAGGAACCGTACATCAGCCCGCGCGTCATGTGCAGGTAGACGATGATGAAGAAGGCAGAGGCGCCCGTCGAGTGCATGTAACGCACCAGCCAGCCCCACGGCACTTCGCGCATGATGTATTCGACCGAGCCGAAGGCCAGGTTGGCGTCCGGCTTGTAGTGCATGGTCAGGAAGATGCCGGTGACGATCTGCAGCACCAGCACCAGCATCGCCAGCGAGCCGAAGATGTACCAGAAGTTGAAGTTTTTCGGAGCGTAGTATTTGCCCCACTGATCGTTCCACAGCTTCGTCAGCGGGAAGCGGTCATCGACCCAGCCCAGGGCCTTGGCAGCGATGGGCGCGTCGGCCGGCAATTTGGTTTCCTTGAAAGCTGCCATGGTTATGCCTCGCCTTTCTCGTCTTTGCCGATCAGAATCTTATTATCGGAGAGGTACATATACGGCGGCACGTCGAGGTTGGTCGGCGCAGGCTTGTTCTTGTAGACGCGCGCGGCCAGGTCGAAGGTCGAACCGTGGCATGGGCACAGGAAGCCACCGGTCCAGTCGTCCGGCAGATTCGGCTGGGCGCCGGCGGCGAAGCGCGACGACGGCGAGCAACCCAGGTGCGAGCAAATACCCACCACGACCAGCACTTCGGCGTGTTCCTTGCGCGAACGGCTTTCATTCTTCGCGTAGTCGGGCATGTCAAGCTGGTAGATCTTGTCCGAATGCGGATCGGCGACCTTGTCGTCGTTCTTGGCCAGGCTGGCCATCATCTCCGGCGTGCGGCGCAAGATCCAGACCGGCTTGCCGCGCCATTCGACGACTTTCATACCTCCCGGCAAGATGTCCGAGATATCTGCTTCTACCGGCGCACCGGCGGCTTTCGCCCGTTCCGACGGCTGGAAAGTGCTTACCAAGGCACCCGCCGTGGACAAACCAACAACCCCACCCGCCGCGCACGTAGCGACGAGCAAGCCGCGTCGGCTTGGATCGACCTGCTTTTCGTTACTCATACCTACCCCAATCAGTCAAAATGCAAAATCTTAAAAAGCTACTTAGAGCTTCTAGCAACCTTAAATTATAAGGGAAGCGGCGGTCGAATTAAAGAGAAAAGTTGCTGGGAGCCTATGAACAGCCGTTTAGGTCAATTTTGGCGGCATTTATCCCCATAAACGGCCCATTTTCAGTTAAAACAGGGGCGGCAGGAACCAAGCCGGGGGGCCTGCTTTCTAACTGCTTGAGGTATGATTGTCATGCAATTCTTGCATTTTTTTACGGGAGAAGCAGTATGACGATGATGGGCGAATTCAAGCAGTTTGCAATGAAGGGCAATGTGGTCGACCTGGCAGTCGGCGTGATCATCGGCGGCGCGTTCGGCAAGATCGTCGATTCGCTGGTGCAAGATGTCATCATGCCCCCGGTCGGCAAGCTGTTCGGCGGCCTCGATTTCGCCAATTACTACCTGCCGCTCAACGGCCAGGCCATGGGCATGTCGCTGGCCGAGGCCAAGAAGGCGGGCGCGGTGCTGGCATATGGCAATTTCCTGACCATCTTGCTCAATTTCATCATCCTCGCCTTCATCATCTTCCAGATGGTGCGCGTCATGAACAAGCTGCGCCGCGCCGACGAGGCGCTGCCGGCGCCGCCTGCCGCCACCCCCGAAGACATCGTGCTGCTGCGTGAAATACGCGATTCGCTGAAAAAATAGGCGCCTGCCGGCGCGAAGGGGAGCACGATGCGCCGACTCTGGTTGTTGTTCGCACAAACCGTCACTCTCGTGCTGGCGCTGTATTTCGTGGTCGCGGCGCTGCGTCCCGACTGGCTGACCCGGCGCCACCTCGAGGTCGGCACCGTGGCCAGCAACGTTGCGGTGCTGCAGGCGGCGCCGGCGCCGAGCACTGGCAGCTACCGCGAGGCGGCCGGGCGCGCCATGCCGGCCGTGGTCAACATCCTCACCACCAAGGCGCTGCCGCGCAACCACCCCTTGCTGCAAGATCCTTTCTTCCGCAAATTTTTCGGCGAACGCTACCGCCAGGAGGAGCAGCAGGCCAGCCTCGGCTCGGGCGTCATCGTCAGCCCCGACGGCTACATCCTGACCAACAACCACGTCGTCGAGGCAGCCGACGAGATCGAAGTGGTGCTGGCCGATGGCCGCAAGGCGCCTGCGCGGGTGGTTGGCACCGATCCCGAGACCGACCTGGCCGTGATCCACATCAGCGTGGGCAAGCTGCCGTCGATCGTGCTGGGCAATGCCGAGCAGGCGCGCGTGGGCGACGTGGTGCTGGCCATCGGCAACCCCTTCGGCGTGGGCCAGACGGTCACCATGGGCATCATCTCCGCCGTGGGACGCAACAACCTGCACATCAACCGCTTCGAGAACTTCATCCAGACCGACGCGGCCATCAATTTCGGCAATTCCGGCGGCGCCCTGGTCGACACCAGCGGCAACCTGCTGGGCATCAATTCGGCGATCTACTCGCAAAGCGGCGGCTCGGTCGGCATCGGCTTCGCCATTCCCGTCAGCACGGCCAAATCCGTGCTCGAGTCGATCATCAAGAACGGCAGCGTCACGCGCGGCTGGATCGGGGTCGAGTCGCAAGACATCACGCCCGAGCTGGCCGACAGCTTCGGACTGGCGCGCCAGAGTGGCGCCATCATCGCCGGCGTGGTGCGCAACAGCCCGGCCGACGCCGCCGGTATTTTGCCAGGCGACATATTGCTGGCGGTCGATGGCAAGCAAGTGGCCAGCACCAACGAGATGATGAATCGCATCGCCGAGCTGGTTCCCGGCGGGAAGGCTAGAATGACGGTATTGCGCAAGAATCGCGAAGCCACGCTCGATGTCGTCGTGGGCAAGCGGCCGCGCGCGGAATGATCCCGTCCTTTTTTCCTGGAAGCTGCCCATGCATTTGCGCGACCTCACGCAATTTTTGAACGAACTTGCCGCCAACAATACCCGCCCCTGGTTCATCATGAACAAACCGCGCTACGACATTCTGCGCGAAGAGTTTCTCGCCGTGGTCACCGAATTGATCGGCGAGCTGGGCAAGTTCGACAAGCGGGTGGTGGCCTGCAACCCCAAGAAGGCGATGTTCCGCATCAACCGCGACATTCGCTTTTCGAACGACAAGAGTCCGTACAAGACGCGCTTCTCGGCCGGCATCACACCGAACGACCAGCGCCGGCCCAGTGCGGCGGGCGGGCCGACCTATTACTTTCACATCGAGGGCAACGGCAAGCTCCTGTTCGGCGCCGGCGAATACATGCCGCCGGCGGCGCGCCTGCGGGCCATCCGCGAGCAGGTGGTCAATGACGCGACAGGGTTTGCCAAAGTGCTCAAGAATAAACCCTTGCGCGCCACCTACGGCGACTTGCAAGACGAAGCCAAGTTGCAGCGCCCGCCGAAGGGTTTCGACCCCGGCCACGCGCACATCGAGTACCTGAAGCTGAAGAGTTTTTTTGTGTGGACCGAGCTTCCATTGAAATTGAATGCACCCGAATTGCTGGTGCCCCAGCTGGCGGCCGGCTTCAAGGATGCCGCCGCGCTGGTGAACTGGCTGCGCGCCGTGCCCGAGACGTTTGAGACGGAATAAACAGGAGCGAACACCATGGCTTTGCAACATGCGGCATCGGGGGAATGCATCGAACTGCAGCGCGGCGATGACGACATCGCCCATTTCACGTCCGTCGCGCTGGCCAAGACGGAGCACATGGAACTGATCCGGCTGGTGCTGCCGAGCGGGCGCGAGATGGCCGAACACAAGGTCGACGGCGAGCTGACCTTGCAATGCCTGGAAGGCGAGCTGGCGGTCGACGCGCACGGCGTCACGACCTTGCTAGGGCCGGGCCAGATGCTGTTTTTGCGCGGCGGCGTGCCGCACGCGGTGCGCGCCATCAGCGACGCGGTGGCCCTGCTGACGATTTTGCTGATCCACTAGCCGTCGAATCAGGTGCGTGTTGCGAATAAATCGCGATGCGAATGCGGAATTTTTTGAGAAATCGACATATTCACCCTACGGGGTCGCGGCTGTTCAGAGTTCGTCGCGCGGGTCGCGCGCCAGCAGGCGCGCCAGCATGGCCTGGGGCGTGTCACCGTCAAACAGCACACCGGCCACCGCGTTGGTGATTGGCATGTCCACGCCCAGGGTCGCGGCCAGCGCCCGCACCGCCTTGGCGCAGGGCACGCCCTCGGCCACATGCCCCAGTTCAGCGACGATGGTGTCGAGTGCTTTGCCCTGCGCCAGACCCAGCCCGACGCGCCGGTTGCGCGACAAATCGCCGGTGCACGTGAGGATCAGGTCGCCCATCCCCGTCAGCCCCATGAAGGTGCCGGTCTGCGCGCCCAGCGCCGCGCCCAGGCGCGTGATTTCGGCCAGCCCGCGCGTGATCAGCGCGGCGCGCGCATTGAGGCCGAGGCCCAGGCCATCGGCCACGCCGGTGGCGATCGCCAGCACGTTCTTGACCGCGCCACCGACTTCCACGCCGACCAGGTCGTCGCAGGAATACACGCGCAGATTGCCGCCGTGGACGGTGGCCACCACGCGTTCGCGCAGCGCCTCGGAATCGGAGGCGACGGTCAGCGCGCACGGCAGGCCGCGCGCCACTTCCTGTGCGAACGAGGGGCCGGACAAGGCGGCGCCAGGCACGCCCTCGCCAAGCACGGCGCGCACCACCTGGTGGGGCAGCAAGCCGGTGCCGCCCTCGAAGCCCTTGCACAGCCAGACGATATGGGGAATCGGGTAAGACTTCAATTGTTCGAGCAGGGGGCGCAGGCCGGCCACCGGGCAGGCCGCGATCAGCAGCGGCGCCGCGGCGCCGTCCAGCACATGGGCCAGCGCGGCATCGAGGCTGGCGCTCACTTGCAGCGCGGGAGGAAAGGCAAATCCCGGCAGGTAGTCGCAGTTTTCGCGGGCCAGCGCCATGGCCTGCATCGCGGCCCCGTTGCGGCCCCACAGCACTACCTCATGGCGCGCCGACAGCGCCAGCGCCACGGCCGTGCCCCAGGCGCCAGCGCCGAGCACGGTAACTTTGCGTGATGGTGGTGTATGCATGGCGCTTCAAATACCCCACAGCTCGGTGGCCTTGACGAAGCCGGCGATGCCGTCTTTGTGGCGCACCTTGACCCAGGTCGTAAATTGCGGATCGACCAGCTCCAGCAGCACGCCCTTGTCGGCCGTCATCAGGACCGGGGCGCCGTCGTCGGGCGCCGCATGCAGCTTGGCGCCGCCGTTGCGCACGATCACGTTGCGCTTGGCCGACAGGCCGTTCGCCTCGGTCCACGCCATCTCGCCGCTGACATCGCGCACCTTGACCCAGTCGCCATAGGTGAGCACCACCTCGACCGGCATGCCGCGCGGCGCGGCGAACAGTTTGCCGCCCTTCACGGAAGGAGCATCGTAGAGAATGACAGGCGCGCTGCCCACTGTCTTGAAATCGAAAGCGTGGCTGGCGGCAGAAGCGAGCAGCAACACACCGCCTGCGATACAGCGAAGGATGGTCATGTCTGGCCCAGGTTGGAGGCGGGGGCGGGCGGCACTGCCGGCCGCCCCGCGGCACTGCTTAGTTTGGAGCGGATTCGGTCGATGCCGATGCAGCCGCTTCCGCCAGCGCCTGGCGACGCTGCTGGTAGAACACTTCGAAATTGATCTCGGCCAGGTGCACTGGTGGGAAACCAGCCCGGGTGATCACGTCGGCGATGTTGCCGCGCAGGTAAGGGTAGACGATGTTCGGGCAACCGATGCCCAGCAGCGGATCCATCTGGTCGGCGGGAATGTTGCGCGCCTCGAAGATGCCGGCTTGCTTGCCTTCGACCAGGAAAGCGACCTTGTCCTTGATCTTGGCCGTCACGGTGATCGTCACGGTCGACTCGTAGATGCCGTCGGCGATGGCTTCGGCGCCCACGTCGAGCGACACTTCGATGGTCGGCGCTTCCTGCTCGAGGAACACGGCTGGGGAATTTGGTTGCTCCAGCGACATGTCTTTCAGGTAGACGCGTTGGATTTG
>JAZJYV010000055.1:0-9684 GCA_040390195.1 Pseudomonadota bacterium
CGCCGGGCCGCATGACCACGTCGTTAAATGCGACAACTAGCTTGACACTGACCGGCGCGCGGACGCCGCCTCAACCGGGGTCAGACCCCCAACAGAAGAACCGGGGTCAGACCCCTGGAACGCTATTCCATCCTGCAAGTATCACACCCAGCCGCGTGCTTGCAGGTCGGCCAGGGTGGCGTCGAGGCACAGGCCAATCCGCTCGACCATCAGGTCAATCTCGGCGCGCGTCATCACCAATGGCGGCGCGATGATCATGCGATCCCCCACGGCGCGCATGATCATGCCGTTGTCGAACATGTGTCCGCGGCAGATCATGCCCACGCCCAGCGCCGGATCGAAGGGCACGCAATCGTGCACCTGCGGCGCCTTCACGCGCACCAGGTTCAGGCCGGCGACAAAGCCCAGGCTGTCGACCCCGCCCACCAGCGGGTGCGCCGCCAGCGTGGCGAAGCGCGCCTTCAGGTACGGCCCGGTGTCCTCGGCCACGCGCTGCACCAGTCCCTCGGCCTGCAAGATGCGGATGTTCTCGAGCGCCGCCGCGCACGCCACCGGATGCCCGGAATATGTGAAGCCGTGGTTGAAGTCGCCCCCGCGCTCGATCAGCACCTCGGCCACGCGCTCGCCCACCAGCACCCCGCCCAGCGGCACATAGCCCGAAGTGACACCCTTGGCGAAGGTGATCAGGTCGGGCTTGAAGCCCATCACCTCGCAGCCGAACCAGGCGCCGAGCCGGCCGAAGCCGCAAATGACTTCGTCGGCCACCAGCAAGATGCCGAACTTGTCGCAGATGCGCTGGATCTGCGGCCAATAGCTGGCCGGCGGAATGATCACGCCGCCGGCGCCCTGCACCGGCTCGCCGATGAAGGCGGCCACCTGGTCGGCGCCGAGCTCGAGGATTTTCGCCTCCAGCCAGCCGGCCGCCAGCAGGCCGAATGCCTCCGCGCTCATGCCGCGCCCGCCTTCAAGGTAGCTCGGCTGGCCGATGTGCACGATGCCCGGGACCGGCAAGCCGCCCTGCGCGTGCATGCCGTCCATGCCGCCCAGCGAGGCGCCGGCCACGGTGCTGCCGTGGTAGGCGTTGTGGCGGCTGATGATCGTCTGCCGGCCCGGCTGGCCCATCAGGTCCCAGTAGCGCCGCACCATGCGCACGATGGTGTCGTTACCCTCCGAACCCGAGCCGGTGAAGAACACGTGCTTGAACTGCGGCGGCGACAGCTCCACCAGCAGGCTGGCCAGTTGCACCGCCGGCAGGTTGGTGGTGTTGAAGAAGCTGTTGTAGAACGGTAGCGTGGTCATTTGCTTGTGGACGGCGTCGGCGATGCTGGTGCGGCCGTAGCCGACGTTCACGCACCACAGGCCAGACATGCCGTCGAGGATCTGCTTGCCTTCCGAATCCCACAGCCAGATGCCGTCGCCGCGCACCATCACGCGCGCGCCCTTCGCGCCCAGCGCCTTGTGGTCGGTAAACGGATGCAGGTAGTGCGCCGTGTCCTGCAGCTGGATGGCGCGGGTGTCGATGTCGCTCATGGCGCGCTCCTCAGACGTGCAGCAGCAGGTGCTCGCGCTCCCACGGGCTGATGACGGTCATGAATTCCTGGTGTTCGAGATCCTTGATGGCCGCGTACACATCGATGAAACGTTCGCCAAGCACGGTGCGCAGCTTGTCCTCGGCGCGCAGCAGGTGCAGCGCCTCGGGCAAGCCTTGCGGCAGCTCGAACGGCATGTCGTAGGCGCTGCCACCCATCATCGTCGTCGGTTCGAGCTGCTCAGTCATGCCAAGATAGCCGCAGGCGAGCGTGACGGCCAGCGCCAGGTAGGGGTTGGCGTCGGCGCCGATGATGCGGTTCTCCACGCGCCGGTCCTGCACCCCCGACTCGGGCACCCGGAACCCGACCGTACGGTTGTCCAGGCCCCACTGGATGTTGATCGGCGCGGCCGTATGGCGCACGATGCGCCGGTAGGAATTCACATATGGCGCCACGATCGCCATCGCCGACGGCATGTAGCGCTGCAGGCCGCCGATGTAGTGCTTGAAAATGGGGGCGGCCGAGCCGTCCGCATTGCTGAAGATGTTCATGCCGGTCTTGGAGTCGACCACGCTCTGGTGCACATGCATGGCCGAACCCGGTTCCCCCGCCATCGGCTTGGCCATGAAAGTGGCGTACATGTCGTGCTTGAGCGCCGCCTCGCGCAAGGTGCGCTTGAAGAAGAACACCTTGTCGGCCAGCCCCAGCGGATCGCCGTGCAGGAAGTTGATCTCCATCTGGCCGGCGCCGATCTCGTGGATCAGGGTGTCGACGTCAAGGTTCATCAGCTCGCAGTAATCGTAGATGTCTTCGAACAGGGGATCGAACTCGTTGACGGCATCGATGCTGTAGACCTGGCGGCTGGTTTCGGCACGCCCGCTGCGCCCGATCGGCGGCTTCAGGGGCAGGTCGGGGTCGATGTTCTTGGCCGTCAGGTAGAACTCCAGCTCGGGCGCCACCACCGGCTTCCAGCCCTTGTCGGCGTACAGCTTGAGCACGCGCCGCAGCACCGAGCGCGGCGCGAAGTCGACCAGTTTGCCGTCGGCGAAATAGCAGTCGTGGATCACTTGCGCGGTGGGGTCAACCGCCCACGGCACCATGGTGATGGTGGTCGGGTCGGCCTTGAGGATCATGTCGCGGTCGGTGGTCGAGATGGCGCGGTCGTAGGGGCCGTCGTCGACCGGGTAGTTGCCCGTCACGGTCATGCCGAGCACCGCCTCGGGGATGCGCATGCCGCGCTCCTGGGTGAATTTCGCGCGCGGCAGGATCTTGCCGCGCGCGACCCCGGTCAGGTCGGGGATCAGGCATTCGATTTCAGTGACCCGTTTCTCGTTGAGCCACAGGTCCATGTCGGTGTAGGTGAAATTTTCTCGGATCGCCATTGCATTCTCTCTGTCGTCATGATCGGGCGCCGCGCGTGATCGCGGGCGCTGGAATGGGTGACAGCAGCGCTATGGCTCGCAGCGCGCGGCCCAGCGTTCGCAGGCGCTCATGCCGGCCTCCCGCGTTTTGCGTGGTAGGCGCGGCAAGCCTGGCCGAAGGCGCCGAACAGCTTCATGTAGTCGGGATTGGAGGCGACCTGCCACTCGGGATGCCATTGCACGCCGAGCGCGAAGCCGGGCGCGGACGGCATCGAGAACGCCTCGACCAGGCCGTCGTCGGCGGTCGCCTCGACCACCAGGCCGGTGGCGAGCCGGTCGATGCCCTGGCCGTGCAGGGAATTGACATCGATTGCGGACACGCCGAGCAAGTCGGCCAGCATGCCCCCGTGCACCAGCGTGACGCGGTGCACCGGCCCGTACTGCACCTCGAGCGCCGCCTTGGGGTCTTCGCGGTGATCGAGCATGCCGGGTAGCTCCTGCACCGCCTGGTGCAGGCTGCCGCCGAGCGCCACGTTGAGCTCCTGGAAGCCGCGGCACAGCGCGAACATGGGGATGCCGCGCTTGAGGGCGGCGCGGATCAGCGGCAAGGTGGTGGCGTCGCGCGCCCCGTCGAGCGGCAGCAGTGGGTTGCGCAGGGACTGGCCGTAGTAGCTGGAATCGACGTTCGAGGCCGCACCGCTGAGCATGATGCCGTCGCAGGCGGCCAGCACGGTTTCCAGGTCCAGCGCCTCGCCCAGCGCCGGCAGCACCAGCGGCACGCAGCCGGTCCCGCGCACGATGGCGTCGACATACTTGAGCTGGGCTGCGTGGTACGGATGGGGTCCGATCTGGTGCACGCAGGCGGGAACGATCACGATAGGGCGACGCATGATGCCTGTCCTTTTGGTGGGGCACACGGACCATCATAAATCGATTCCGGTCCGAGCGCGAGTGTCTCGAGCTTACTGGCATTTCAGAAACTGTGCCAACACGGCTGGCGCCGATCCGTTTCCCGAAAAAGCGCTAAGATAAGCAATCCGAATTCGCAGGGTGGCCAGGCGCACAATTCGAGGGGTCAGACCCCGGTTTTTCTGTTGGGGGTCTGACCCCGGTGAAGGCGGCGTCGGCGAACCGGGGTCAGCCCCCCAACGGAAGAACCGGGGTCAGACCCCTCGGCGCCCGCCCTGCGTCCGTCCAACCTACCGAGGCCATCGCCATGCTGACACTGAAAGACCCTTCCCTGCTGCGCCACCAGTGCTATATCGACGGCGAATGGTGCGATGCGCTCGACGCGAGCACGATCGCCGTCGTCAACCCCGCCAGTGGCGCGACCCTGGGCACGGTGCCGCACATGGGCGCGGCCGAGACCGCGCGCGCGGTCGGCGCGGCAAACGCGGCCTGGCCCGCGTGGCGCAAGAAAACGGCCAAGGAGCGCAGCGTCATCCTGCGCGCCTGGAACGACCTGATGCTGGCCAACGCGGACGACCTGGCGCTGATCATGACGGCCGAACAGGGCAAGCCGCTGGCCGAGGCGAAGGGCGAAATCGCCTACGCCGCCTCGTTTCTCGAATGGTTCGGCGAGCAGGCCAAGCGCATCGAGGGCGACACGCTCGAATCGCCCGCGCGCGACCGCCGGCTGCTCGTCACGCGCGAGCCGATCGGCGTGTGCGCGGCGATCACGCCGTGGAACTTCCCTTCGGCGATGATCACCCGCAAGGTCGGTCCGGCGCTGGCGGCCGGCTGTCCGATCATCGTCAAGCCGGCCGAACTGACGCCATTCTCGGCGTTCGCGATGGCGGTGCTGGCCGAGCGCGCGGGCGTGCCCAGGGGCGTGTTCAACGTCATCACGGGCGACTCCAAGGCCATTGGCCAGGAGATGTGCAGCAATCCCGTGGTGCGCAAGCTCTCGTTTACCGGTTCGACCCAGGTGGGGCGCATCTTGATGCAGCAGTGCGCGCCGACGATCAAGAAGCTGTCGCTGGAATTGGGCGGCAATGCGCCGTTCATCGTGTTCGACGATGCCGACCTCGACGCCGCGGTCGAGGGCGCGCTGGCGTCCAAGTACCGCAACGCGGGGCAGACCTGCGTGTGCGCCAACCGGCTCTATGTGCAGGCCGGCGTGTATGAGAAGTTCGCCCAGAAGCTGGTCGCCGCCGTGGCCACCTTGAAAGTCGGAAACGGCCAGGAGCCGGGTGTGACCACCGGCCCCCTGATCGAGGAGAAGGCCGTGCTCAAGGTCGAGCAGCACATCGCCGACGCGCTCGCGCAAGGGGGACGCCTGCTGGCCGGGGGCAAGCGCCACGCGCTCGGGCACAGCTTTTTCCAGCCGACCGTGATCGCCGACGTGAATGCGAACATGCTGGTGGCGCGCGAGGAAACTTTCGGGCCGCTGGCGCCGCTGTTTCGCTTCGAGACCGAGCGGGAAGTCATCGCGCTGGCCAACGACACCGAGTTCGGGCTGGCGGCCTACTTCTTCTCGCGCGACATCGGCCGCGTGTGGCGCGTGGCCGAGGCTCTCGAATCGGGCATGGTGGGCGTGAACACGGGGCTCATCTCGAACGAGGTGGCGCCGTTCGGCGGCGTCAAGCAGTCCGGCCTGGGGCGCGAGGGCTCCAAGTACGGGATGGACGACTACCTGGTCGTCAAGTACATCTGCATGGGCGGAATCGAATAAGGGTCTAGGGATATGCGTTGTACTTGCGGGCGTCGCCGCGCACCAGCTCGAGCGGATATTTGGCGCGGTTGAGGGCCATTTTCTCGAGCACCGCCGCCAGCAGGTCGACGTCGAGCTTGTCGGCCAGGCGCACCAGGTAGACCAGCACGTCGGCCATCTCGTGGCGCACCTGTTCGAGCCTGGCCTCGCCCAGCTCGGCATGCTCGCCCGTGCGCAGCCATTGGAAGTGTTCGAGCAGCTCGGCCGCCTCCACCGACAGGGCCGCGGACAGGTTCTTGGGGGTGTGGAATTGGTCCCAGTCGCGCTCCTCGACGAAGACGCGCACCAGGTCGCGTATCGTTGCAAGGTCGCCAATCTTTGCTGCCGTTGTCATTTTTTGTGGTCCTGCCTACTCAAATAATTCAGAATTTAGTTGATTCCTGGAACCATTGGAATACCATGGTTGCTGAAATCCGCTGATTGCCAAGTCCCCGCCGTCGGTTCCCAATGCCCGGCCATGTGCCGAACTCCTGCATGACGTCCATGCCGCCACTGCCGCGCGCGCGGGCATGCAGCGACCTACTTATAACACGACGGGAATCGCTATGAACTTCCGCAACCTGAAGGTGGGACAACGCCTGGGCCTCAGTTTCGGCCTGATCCTGGCGCTGCTGCTGATATTGGCAAGCCTGGCGCTGTCGCGCCTGAACGGCATGAACGATGAAATCCGGCTGACCAACGAGGACCGCTACCCAAAGACGGTGCTGGCCCACACCATCAAGGATGAACTCAATGAAATCACGCAGAACATGGACAATCTGCTGCTGATGCGTGAGGCCGGACAGATCAAGAAGGAGCTGGCCAATATCGAGCAGAGCACCGCCATCGTCAAGACCGCGATCGAGAAGCTCGAGCGCACCATGAGTTCGCCGGCCGGCCGCGACAACCTCAAGGCCCTGTTCGACGCCAGGCAGAAATTCCTGGCCGCGCGCAGCATCTTCCTGGCGCTGGCCGCGGCCGACAAGAAGGACGAAGCGCGCGACTATCTGCTCGGCCCATTGAGGACGGTGTACCAGGCGTACTTTGCGGCGCTCGACAAGGTGATCGTGTTCCATGAGGGCGAGATGAACGAGGCGGCCACGACGGCGGCGGGCCATGCGCGCGAGACCACGATCGTGGTGGTCTCGCTGTCGCTGGCGGCCCTGGTCAGCGGCGTCCTGATCGCGTTGGCCGCCACCCGCAGCATCACGCGGCCGCTGGGCAAGGCGGTCGAGGTGGCGCGCCGGGTCGCCGAGGGCCGGCTCGACAGCGTGATCGAGGTCCACTCGCAGGATGAAACGGGGCAGTTGCTGGCCGCGCTCAGGGACATGAACACCAGCTTGCAGGAGATCGTGGGCAAGGTGCGCAGCGGTACCGAGCTGATCGCGACCGCATCGCGCGAAATCGCGGGCGGCAATCTGGACCTGTCGGCGCGCACCGAGCAGCAAGCCAGTTCGCTCGAAGAGACCGCGTCCTCGATGGAGGAATTGACGTCGACGGTCAAGCAGAACTCGGACAACGCGCGCCAGGCCAATGTGCTGGCCGCATCGGCCTCCGAGGTGGCGGTGCGCGGCGGCAGCGTGGTGCAAGACGTGGTGCAGACCATGGTCTCGATCAATGCCTCCTCGAAGCGGATCGTCGACATCATCGGCGTGATCGACGGCATCGCCTTCCAGACCAACATCCTGGCCTTGAATGCGGCGGTCGAAGCGGCGCGCGCCGGCGAACAGGGGCGCGGCTTTGCCGTCGTCGCTTCGGAAGTGCGCAACCTGGCGCAGCGTTCGGCCGCCGCGGCCAAGGAGATCAAGGGCTTGATCGACGATTCGGTGGCCCGGGTCGATGCCGGCTGCAAGCTGGTCAACCAGGCGGGGCACACCATGGACGATATCGTCGCCAGCGTGACGCGGGTGACCGACATCATGGGTGAGATCGCCTCGGCCAGCCAGCAACAGGAGGCCGGCATCGAGCAGATCAACCAGGCCATCGCCGAGATGGATACGGTCACCCAGCAAAACGCGGCGCTGGTGGAGCAGGCCGCGGCGGCGACCTCCTCGCTGCAAGACCAGGCCAGTTCGCTGATCCAAGCGGTGGCCGCGTTCACGCTCGCTGCGGCGCCCGCGCGCGTGCCGGCGCGTGCACCTGCCCGGCCGGCGCGCTCCCAGCGCCGGCTGGTCGCGGTCGCCGCCTGAGCTCAACGACCAGGGCGCAAGAGCGAGCTGCGAATCAGGATTTTGATGCATTCACAAAAACATCGACACCCGTGGGATCGATGCACGCAATGAAATCGGCCGTGCTCAGTCGCGATACTCGGCCAGCCGCGCTTCGAGCTTGGGCGCGAGCTGGTCGGCGCCGCCGATGCTCATGCCCAGGTCGCGCAACAGGCCGTCGTGCAGGCCGTAGACCCAGCCGTGCACGGTCAACTGCTGGCCGCGCTCCCACGCGTCCTGCACCACCGTCGTTTGCGCCGTGTTGACCACCTGCTCGGTCACGTTCAGCTCGCACAGGCGGTCGGCGCGCGCACGCGAAGTGAGCACGTCGCCCAGGTACCTCTCGTGCTTT
The DNA here is from genome assembly GCA_040390195.1 of Pseudomonadota bacterium. Classification (GTDB taxonomy): domain Bacteria; phylum Pseudomonadota; class Gammaproteobacteria; order Burkholderiales; family Burkholderiaceae_D; genus Telluria_A. The sequence goes on from JAZJYV010000055.1 coordinate 8,142, forward strand.
TGCTGCACGTCCTGCACATGGCGCAGCCAGTTGTCGGCCAGGCCGACGCGCTTGTTGATCATCGCCGCGTGCACGCCGGAGCAGCCGTAATGGCCGCAAATGATCACGTGCTTGACCTTCAACACGTCGATGGCGAACTGCAGCACTGTCAGGCAGTTCAGGTCCGAGTGCACCACCACGTTGGCGATATTGCGGTGGACGAACAGCTCGCCCGGGGCCAGGCCCAGCAGCTCGTTGGCCGGCACCCGGCTGTCGGAGCAGCCGATCCACAGGTATTCGGGTGACTGCTGCGCCGCCAGCGTCTTGAAGAATGTGGGGTCCTTCGCGACCATGGCGCTGGCCCAGTCGCGGTTGCGCTGGAATAGTTCTTCCGTACTCAGGCTGGCCCGCGTCGATTCGCTCATATTGCTCCCTTGCGATCCCGTCCTTCCCGCGCAGGCGGGAAACCATGCACTGCATGAATTCCCTCCCTACGCGGTCTGGGTTCCCGCCTGCGCGGGAACGACCGGGGATTATTCGAAGAAGTCCTTGACCTTGTCCATCCAGCCCTTGCTTTGCGGGCTGTGCTTGGCGCCACCTTCGACCGTCAGGCGCTCGAATTCGCGCAACAGGTCTTTCTGCTTGTCGGTCAGCTTGACCGGCGTCTCGACCGCCACGTGGCAGAACAGGTCGCCCGCGAAACCGCTGCGCACGCCCTTGATGCCCTTGCTCTTCAAGCGGAAGGTCTTGCCCGACTGGGTACCCTCGGGGATGGTAAACGAGACCTTGCCCGACAGGGTCGGCACTTCGATCTCCCCGCCCAGGGTGGCCTTGACGAACGAGATCGGCATTTCGCAATGCAGGTCGTCGCCCTCGCGCTGGAACACGGCGTGCGGCTTGATGTGAATTTCGACATACAGGTCGCCGGCAGGGCCGCCGTTGGTGCCCGGTTCGCCGTTGCCCGACGAGCGGATGCGCATGCCGTTGTCGATGCCCGAAGGGATCTTCACTTCGAGCGTCTTGTTGCGCTTGATGCGGCCCTGGCCGCCGCAAGGCGCGCACGGGTCGGTGATGACCTTGCCGTTGCCGTGGCACTTGGGGCAGGTTTGCTGGATGCTGAAAAAGCCCTGCTGCATGCGCACCTGGCCGTGGCCGGCGCAGGTGCTGCAGGTGGTCGGGCTGGTGCCGGGCTTGGCGCCGGTGCCGTGGCAGGTGTCGCACTTGTCCCAGCTTGGCACCCGGATGGTGGTGTCGAAGCCGTGCGCGGCCTGCTCGAGCGTGATCTCGAGGTTGTAGCGCAGGTCGGCGCCGCGGTACACCTGCGGGCCGGCGTTGCGGCTGCGCCCGCCGCCGAAAATGTCGCCGAAAATGTCGCCGAAGCTGTCGGCGAAACCGCCCGCGCCGAAACCGCCCGCCCCGCCGCCGCCCATGTTTGGATCGACGCCGGCGTGACCATAGCGGTCGTACGCCTCGCGCTTTTCCGGATTGGTCAGCATTTCGTAGGCTTCCTTGACTTCCTTGAACTTCTCTTCCGATTCCTTGCTGTCCGGATTGCGGTCCGGAT
>JAZJYV010000056.1:0-47250 GCA_040390195.1 Pseudomonadota bacterium
GGGGTCTGACCCCGGGTTGAAGTCCGCGGCTTGCGAACCGGGGTCAGACCCCCAACGGAAGAACCGGGGTCTGACCCCTCGTGCCCCGCGCAAGGCCCAGTTCGGCATCGTCACGGACGACGCGCTGGGCACATCATCGACCGCTTCAACCAGAGTCTGACCCCTCGTGCCCGACTTAGACTGCCAGCAGTTCGACGTCGAAGATCAGGGTCGCATTCGGGGGGATCACGCCACCCGCGCCGCGCGCGCCGTAGCCGAGCGCCGCCGGAATCGTCAGGCGCCGCGTGCCGCCCACTTTCATGCCTTGCACGCCTTCGTCCCAGCCGCGGATCACCTGGCCGGCGCCCAGCGAAAACTGGAACGGGTCGTTGCGGTCCTTGCTCGAATCGAATTTGGCGCCCGCCGTGCCGTCGTCGTTGCGCAGCCAGCCCGTGTAGTGCACGGTGACGTGCTGGCCCGCCTTGGCCTCGGCACCTTCGCCCACGACGTTGTCATCGTATTGCAGGCCGGAATCGGTAGTGATGGTGGTCATGGTTTTCCTTATGAAATCTGAATGATTGGTAATTGTAGTCCATGGCCTTGCAAAGCGCCATGCGGCCATGGGCGTGACGCCCCGAAATTCCACGTAGAATACCGGTTCTGATTGATACGGGATCGCCCTCCATGTTGCGTCGCTTTTGCCGGCCTTTGCTCTCTGCTTCTTCCGCGTCCGCGCGTTTTCCAGCCTGATGGGCGCCGTGCTGACCGCCTATGGCCGCGCCCTGCGTTCCCAATTGGGTGTCAAGATGCTGCTGCTCTCGGCGCTGCCTTTTCTGTTGTCGGGCGCGCTTTGGGCCGGCGTGCTGTACGCGGGCCTGCAACCGCTGATCGATGCGCTGCAGGCGCTGTTCGCCGACCACGATGGCTTCCGCTGGAGCGGCAGCGTGCTGGCCGCCCTGGGCCTCGGTGTGCTCAAGACTCTGGTCGTGCCGCTGGTGGCGATGCTGTTGCTGCTGCCGCTGATGATCATGACGGCGCTGCTATTCATGGGCGTCGCCGCCATGCCGGTCATCGGCCGCCATGTGGCACGGCGCCAGTTTCCCGAGCTGGAAAAAAAGCAGGGCGGCAGTTTTCTCGGCAGCCTGGCCACCAACCTGAGCGGACTCCTGATATTTGCGGCCCTGTGGCTGCTGACCATGCCCCTGTACGCGCTCGGCCCGCTGGCGCTGCTGGCCCAGATCGCGCTGTGGGCCTGGCTGACTGCGCGCGTGATGAGCTACGACGCGCTCGCTGCCCACGCCAGCGCCGCGGAACGGGCCACGATCGGCCACACGCAGCGCTGGCCGCTGCTGGCCATCGGCATGGTGTCGGGCGCGGCCGGCGCCTTGCCCGGCATCGTCTGGATCGGCGGCACGGTGTTCTCGGTGCTGCTGTTCCCCTTCCTGGCGGCGATCTCGATCTGGCTGTATGTGGTCATTTTCATCTTCACCGGCTTGTGGTTCCAATACTACTGCCTGCAGGCGCTCGAGCAGCTGCGCCGCAGCACCCAACAATGAGGTCGGCATGTCTATCGGTTTGATCATCATCGGCGACGAAATCCTGTCCGGCAAGCGGCGCGACCAGCATTTTTCCAAGGTCATCGAGCTGCTGGCCGAACGGGGCCTGCAGCTGGCCTGGGCCGAAATCCTGGGCGACGAGCCGGCGCGCATCACGGCCACCCTGCGGCGCAGCTTCGCCAGCGACGACATCGTGTTCTGCTGCGGGGGCATCGGTTCCACGCCGGACGATCACACGCGCCAGTGCGCCGCCGCCGCGCTCGGCCTGCCGCTGGTGCTGCATCCCGAAGGCGTGGCCAATATCGACCAGCGCATCCGCGAGATGGCCGCGCAGGCAGGCAAGCCGGCCGACCTCGATTCGGCCGAGCACCGGCAGCGCCTGCAGATGGCGGCATTTCCGGCCGGCGCCGGCCTGATCCCGAATCCTTACAACAAGGTGGCCGGCTTTAGCGTCGGCCAGCACCATTTCGTGCCCGGCTTTCCCGTGATGGCCTGGCCGATGATCGCCTCGGTGCTCGACACCGGGTACCAGCACCTGTTCCACCGCGCGCCGCACAGCGAGCACGCGGTGCTGGTCTACGAGCTCGCCGAGTCGACCCTGACGCCGCTGATGCTGGCGCTGGAGGCGGCCTATCCCCTGGTCAAGGTGTTCAGCCTGCCCAGCGTGGGCGACGCCCAGACCCGCCGCCACATCGAACTCGGGGTCAAGGGCGAGCCAGGCCAGAGCGCCGGCGCGTTCGCGGCGATGTGCGCCGAACTCGACCGGCTCGCGGCCGAATACAGCCTGCTTTGAGCGCGCCGTTGTTTTTTTGCGAAAATCAATCGATGAGATCAATAATTCTTCCACTTGCTTCGTGCGCCCCCTCCTGATGTGGTGGAATGATGTGCATACGCTTGCCGAATTCCGGATTGAGTTTTCGGCCCGATTTCGCTGGCCCCAGGCGGCAGTATTGCAGCTTCGATTGATACATACCGGTTGAGCCATCATGGAAAGTAATCGTCGATTTCGACGTCCCCGCATCGTCGTGCGCGCGGTGCGCAAATTGCGCGCGCGCGCCGCTTCAATCGGCAACGGCAGCCGCGTGCGCATCGAGCCCAGCGGCGACGCGCCGGCGCAGGTGCTGCAGTTTCCGACCCTGCATCCGGCCCCGGCAGCTGACGCGGCGCCCGAAGCGCCGGCCGATCCCGCCAACACGCCGCCGCCCAGGAAGAAGCGCCGCCTCAAGCGCACCCTGTGGCTGCTGTTGCTGCTCCTGCTGGCGCTGGCCGCCGGCTGGATCTACTACGAGTCGCGCACCTCGGCCGTCCAGGCGCGCATTTTCGCCGCCATCGCGGCCAAGGCCAGCTACACGGTCGAGAAGGGCGCCAGCCGTGCGATCCGCTACCCGTCCGACAGCCCGTACGACGAGCGGCTCGGCTACGCCAACCTGCCCGACTACCTCGACATGCTCAAGTCGCGCGACTACGAAATCGCAGCCCAGGCCCGCTTCTCGCCCAAGCTGATCGAGCTGGCCGACATGGGCCTGTACGCACCCTACCGCGAAAAGACCAAGGTCGGCCTGGAGATTCTCGACAGCCGCAACGAGCCCTTGTTCGTGTCGCGCTTCCCCGAGCGTTTCTACGCGCGCTTCGACGACGCCCCGGCGCTGCTGGTGAAAAGCCTGCTGTTCATCGAGAACCGCGAGCTGCTTGACCCACGCTACCCGAAGCGCAATCCGGCCGTCGAGTGGGACCGCTTCAGCAAGGCCGTGTTCGACAAATCGCTGCACCTGTTTTCCGGCGACGACAAGCGCTCGGCCGGGGGCAGCACGCTGGCCACCCAGATCGAGAAATACCGCCATTCGCCCGACGGGCGCACCAGCTCCCTGTCCGAGAAGCTGCGCCAGATGGTCTCGGCCACGCTGCGCGCCTACCAGTATGGCGAGGACACCAGCGTGGCGCGGCGCCAGATCGTGATCGACTACCTGAACACGGTGCCGCTGTCGGCCAAGACCGGCTACGGCGAAGTCAATGGTATCGGCGACGGCATGTGGGTCTGGTACGGGCGAGATTTCGCCGACATCAACCGCGCCCTCAAAGGCAAGGTCGACACACCGGCGGCGGTGCTGGCCTACAAGGAGGCGCTGTCGCTGATGATCGCCCAGCGCCGTCCGGCGCACTACCTGGGGGCCGGCCAGAACGACCTCGAGGAGCTCACCAACACCCACCTGCGCCTGCTGGCCGGCGCCGGCGTGATCGGGCCGCAGCTGCGCGACGCCGCGCTGCGGGTGCGCCTGCATCCCTCGCAAGCGTCGGGCGTGGTGGCCCAGCCGGCCAATTCCTTCGTCACACGCAAGGCCGCCAACGCCATCCGCGCCCACCTGGCAGGCCTGCTGGGCGACAGCCGCCTGTACAACGTCGACCGGCTCGACCTGTCGGTGGTGACCACGCTCAATTCGGACGCCCAGAAAGCCGTCACGGCCCAGCTGCGCCTGCTGCGCGACGCCGACGCGGCCAAGGCCGCCGGGCTGACCGGCAAGGGTATGCTGGGCAACGGCGACCCGGCCAACGTGGTCTACAGCTTCACGCTGATGGAGCGCGGCGAGCACGCCAATTTCCTGCGCGTGCAGACCGACAATTTCGACCAGCCGCTCGACATCAACGAAGGCGCCAAGCTCGACCTGGGTTCGACGGCCAAGCTGCGCACCCTGGTCAGCTATCTCGACATCGTCGACCAGCTGCACGCGCGCTACAAGGACATGGACGCGGCCGCGCTGCGCAAGGTCAACGTCGATCCGAAGGACCGGCTCAGCGCCTGGGCCATCGACTATTTCCTGGCTTTGCCGGCCGATGCCGCGCGCCCCTTGCCGGCCATGCTCGACGCCGCGCTCGAACGCACCTATTCCGGCAATCCGGGCGAAGGCTTCTTCACCGGCGGCGGGATGCACCACTTCGGCAATTTCAGCAAGAACGACGACAAGAAGATCCTCAGCGTGCGCGACGCGCTGCGCAACTCGACCAACCTGGTGTTCGTGCGCCTGATGCGCGACGTGGTGCGCTACTACATGTTCCAGCTGCCCGGATCCTCGGCTTCGCTGCTGGCCGACGCCGAAGATCCGCGCCGCGCCGACTACCTGGCGCGCTTCGCCGACCGCGAGGGACGCGAATTCCTGAACCGCTTCTACGTCAAGTACAAGGGCAAGAGCCCGGTCGAGGCCGAGAAGCTGCTGCTGGCGAGCCTGCGTCCGACCCCGGTGCGCCTGGCCAATGTGCACCGCACGATCATGCCCGAGGCGACGCTGGCGCAGTTCGGCGCCTTCATCAACGACAACCTGGTGTCGAAGAACGAGGTGCCCGACGAACGCGTGGCGCGCATGTACGAACAGTACTCGGCCGAGGCCATGTCGCTGTCGGACCGCGGCTACCTGGCCAGCATCCACCCGCTCGAACTGTGGCTGGTCGGTTACTTGCGCAGCCACCCGGGCGCGCCGCTGTCGGAAGTGACCACGGCCAGCGCCAAGCAGCGCCAGGAAGTCTACTCATGGCTGTTCAACACCCACCGCAAGCATGCGCAGGACAAGCGCATTGCGGGCCTGATCGAGGTCGAGGCCTTCCTCAAGATCCACGCGCAATGGAAGAAGATGGGTTATCCATTCGATTCGCTGGTGCCGTCCTACGCGACCACACTGGGCGCCTCGGCCGACCGGCCGGCGGCGCTGGCCGAGATGATGGGCATCATCATCAACGGTGGCGTGCGCAAGCCCGTGCAGCGCATCGACTCGCTGCATTTCGCCAAGGGCACGCCGTACGAGACGCTCGTCAAGCACACCGAGGCGACCGAGTTCGAGCGCGTGCTCTCGCCGGAGGTGGCGCGCGCGGTGGCCGATGCGATTCGCGGCGTGGTCTCGGACGGCACGGCAAAGCGCGTCAAGAATGCATTCGTGATGGCTGACGGCAACGTGATTGCGGTGGGCGGCAAGACTGGCACCGGTGACCAGCGTTTCGATGTGTACGGGGCCGGCGGGCGCCTGATCGAGTCACGGTTCGTGAACCGTTCGGCGACCTTTGTCTTCAATATCGGAGAGCGTTTCTACGGCAGCATGACGGCGTATGTGCACGGGCCGCAGGCCGAGAACTACGACTTCACCAGCGCCTTGCCGGTGCAGCTGCTGGTGGTGCTGGCGCCGACCTTGATGCCGATGATCGAGCCGCCCAAGGCGTTGGTCACTGCCGCCGTTAAGTGAGACGCTGAGAAGGTGGAAGGCGCTGCGCTTTTCCATCCTACGATTTCCGTGGAGGCGGGCCGTGGGGTGAAAAGCGAAGCGCATTTCGCCAATGCGCGACGGCGGCGCTCATCGCGCTTGCATCTGGTGCGTTTTGTTGGCATTGTTCGGTTCCATGAAACCACTGCGCCGTGCCATGTCCAAATTCAGGAAATTTACCCAGTTCTCGGTACGCGACCTGGTCGCCGCGGCCGGCCCGACGATCGTGGTCATCGCGCTGGCCTGCGGCCTGGCCTACCTGCTGGTCGACCCGGCGCCGCCGCGCAAGGTGACGCTCGCGACCGGCCAGGAGAACGGCGCCTACGCCCAATTCGGCAAGAAATATGCGGCCCTGCTGGCCAAGCACGGCATCGTGGTGAGCGAGCGGCGCTCGCTCGGTTCGCAGGAGAACCTGCAACTGCTCAACGATGGCAAGGTCGATATCGCCTTCGTCCAGAGCGGCTCGACCGACGAGGCGGCGGCCCAGCGCGAAGGCCTGGTTTCGCTCGGCAGCCTGTTTACCGAGCCGGTCTGGCTGTTCCTGCGCGAGGGCGTCAAGGTGGGGCAGTTGACCGAATTGCGCGGCCTGAAGATCAACCTCGGCCCGGCCGGCAGCGGCGCGCCCAAGCTGTTTCGCCAGGTGCTGGCGCTAAATGGCGTCGAGCCGGGCGAGCTCACCATCGGCACACTGGAAAACACGCCGGCCACGGTCGAATTGCTGGAAGGGCGCATCGATGGCCTCGTGTTCAGTTCGGGGCCCGATGCGCTGCTGGTGCAGATGCTGTTGCAAACGCCGGGCATCAAGCTGTTCGATTTTGTCCAGGCCGAGGCCTACACGCGGCGCCTGCCGTTCGTCTCGCACGTGGTGCTGCCGCGCGGGATCGTCGACGTCGGGCGCGATATTCCATCCCAGGACTATCAGCTGATCGCGCCCACCGCCACCCTGGTCGCGCGCGAGAACCTGCATCCGGCGCTGGTGGACCTGTTTGTCCAGGCGGCCGCCGAGATTCATGGCGGCACTGGCTGGTTCCAGCAACAGGGGCAGTTTCCGTCGGCCCGCTACACCGAGATTCCCGTCGCGCGCGAGGCCGCCAAGTTCTACAAGGATGGCCCGCCGCTGCTGCAGCGCTACATGAGTTTTTGGCTGGCCAATTTCTTCGACCGCATGTGGGTGGTGGTGGTGGCACTGACCGCGCTGGTGCTGCCCTTGTCGAAGGTGGTGCCGCCCTTGTACGTATGGCGCATCCGCTCGCGCCTGTACCGCTGGTACGGGCAGCTGCGTTCGGTTGAGCAGCAGCTCGAGGCGGCAAGCGCGGCGCAGCGCGCCGAGACCTGCCACGCTTTGCTGCAGCGCCTCGACCAGATCGAGGAGATGGTCAACCAGATGTCGATTCCGCTATCGTTTGCCGATGGTTTGTACGGCCTGCGCAGCCACATCAATTTCGTGCGTCAGCGCGTGCTGCGTGCCATGGAACCAGACGCGACGTAGGGTGGCCCCCTTATTTTCCATCCTGCATGAGACGATTCAGGCGCCAACCCAGGGCAGGCCGGCCTTGCACCAGCCGCTGACCGTCTTGCGGTGGCCCTCGGCGTCCTTGTCGCCCTCGAAGCCTTCGAGGACGTCGAACGAGAGCGCGTAGCCGTGCTCGGTGGCCAGCTTGGCCGCGTGGCGCGAGCGTACCCCCGAGCGGCACAGGAACAGCAGCACCTGGTCGGGCGTGGCCTGGGCTTGCAACTGGCGCACGAAGTCGGGGTTTTGCACGCCGCCGGGCCAGCCATTCCATTCCACCGCACCATGCTGGGCCGGCGCCAGGGCCACCCGACCAACCCAGTCGCGCTCGGCATTGGTGCGCACGTCGATCAGCTTCACGCGCGGATCGGCCTGCAGCAGCGCGTACGCTTCCTGCGGCGTGACGGCGCCGGCGTACGGCTGGCCCGGCGCCCGGCTGCGGGCATTCTCGAGAATTTCATCAGTTAAACTCATAGGTGTCCAAGGTTGGTAAAGAGACTATGATAGAGAGCGCTTGGCGCCATCGCCTGCACCGTCTCAGGGCAATCTTAAAGATTTGCCCGATTCCGGTGCGTTTATTTTGTTTTGCACCAAAATGGTGCAAAATGGGTGCCGCGCAATGTCGGTGCACATCCTGCTTGTCGATTTTAGAGTCTTTTCGCACCATGTTCAAAGACGCAATCGGCATTTGTTCATGATTTTCGGCTGGCATGGATTCTGCTATGATTCCTGTGAGTTTTGTCGCACCCAGCCAGGGACGTGCACAACCACCCCCTTTCAATCAGGAGAATACGCATGGCAATGACAGCCGCAGAAGTGTTGAAGATGGTCAAAGATAACGAAGTCAAGTTTGTCGACTTCCGCTTTGCCGATACCCGTGGTAAAGAACAGCACGTGACCGTGCCCGTGTCGCACTTCGACCTCGACAAGTTCGAGTCGGGTCACGCTTTCGACGGCTCCTCGATCGCTGGCTGGAAGGGTATCGAAGCGTCGGACATGCTCCTGATGCCGGACCCGAACACGGCCAACATCGATCCGTTCATGGAAGAGACCACCCTGTTCATGCAGTGCGACGTGATCGAGCCATCCGACGGCAAGGGCTACGACCGCGATCCGCGCTCGATCGCCAAGCGCGCCGAAGCCTACCTGAAGTCCTCGGGCCTGGGCGACACCGCCTACTTCGGTCCTGAGCCGGAATTCTTCATCTTCGACAGCGTGCGCTGGAAGATTGACATGTCGGGCTGCTTCGTGAAAATCGACTCCGACGAATCGTCGTGGGCGACCGATGCCAAGACCGAAGGCGGCAACCACGGCCACCGTCCGACCGTCAAGGGTGGCTATTTCCCGGTCCCGCCAGTCGATTCCTTCCAGGACATGCGTTCCGAAATGTGCCTGATCCTCGAAGCGATGGGGATCCCGGTCGAAGTGCACCACCATGAAGTGGCAGGCGCCGGCCAGAACGAAATCGGCACCCGCTTCTCGACCCTGGTCGAGCGCGCCGACTGGACCCAGAACCTGAAATACGTGGTCTGGAACGTGGCCCACAGCTACGGCAAGACCGCCACCTTCATGCCAAAACCAATCGTTGGCGACAACGGTTCGGGCATGCACGTGCACCAGTCGATCTGGAAGGATGGCAAGAACCTGTTCGCCGGCGACGGCTATGCCGGCCTGTCGGAGACGGCACTGTTCTATATCGGCGGCATCATCAAGCACGCCAAGGCGCTCAACGCGATCACCAACCCGGGCACCAACTCGTACAAGCGCCTGGTGCCTGGTTTCGAAGCCCCGGTCAAGCTGGCCTACTCGGCGCGCAACCGTTCGGCATCGATCCGTATTCCGCACGTGGCCAATCCGAAAGGCCGCCGCATCGAGACCCGTTTCCCGGATCCACTGGCCAACGTCTACCTGTGCTTCGCTGCGCTGTTGATGGCCGGCCTGGACGGCATCGCCAACAAGATCCACCCGGGCGAAGCGGCATCGAAAGACCTGTACCACCTGCCGCCGGAAGAAGACGCGCTGATCCCGACCGTATGCTCGTCGCTGGAAGAGGCATTGGACAACCTGAACAAGGACCGCGAATTCCTCACCCGTGGCGGCGTGTTCAGCGACTCCATGATCGACGCCTACATCGAACTGAAAATGCAGGACGTGCAGCGCATGCGCATGACCACGCACCCGGCTGAATTCGATATGTACTACTCGCTGTAAAAAAATCTTGTCTCGCTGCCAGCAGGTGTGAACTTGTTGGCATCGAAACAGGGTGCAATGCGACAGAAACGCGCGGCAAGCCACGGCTTTCCTCGCGTTTTTTTTCGAATGTTGTATATTCGGGTTGGGCCACTCTCCATACAACGCATGCACACAATGAACACGATGAAGTACCTCGGCGCGCTGGCACTGTTGCTGGCGGGACTGGGTGCGCCGGCGCTGGCGCAAGGCACCATCTACATGTGCGTCGATGCCGGCGGCCGGCGCGAGCTGACCGACATCAACAAGCCCGGCTGCAAGGTGCTCGACGTGCCGGGCGCGATTCCCGCGCCGCCCTCATTCCAGCGCCGCGCCAACGCGCGCGAGGGCGGCGCGGCGCCGGTGACGACGCCGTCGAATTTCCCGCGCGTCGACAATTACCTGCAGCGCCAGCGCGACAATGACCGGCGCGAGATCCTCAACGATGAATTGCGCAGCGAGGAAAAGAAGCTGGCCGATCTCAAGCGGGACTTCAACAATGGCGAACCTGAACGCATGGGTAACGAGCGCAACTACGTCAAATACCAGGAACGGGTGGCCGACATGCGTGAAAACATCAACCGCAGCGAGAAGAACATCGAAGCCTTGCGGCGCGAAATAGGAAGCATCCATTGAACCTCACCGCCAGGCCCGACGCGCTGGCCGGACTTGAACTGCTGGCCACGTCGGTGCTCATCGTCGACACGGGCGGCTTCATCCGCTACGCCAATCCGGCCGCCGAAAACCTGCTCGAGAGCTCGCTCAAGGCGCTGTCGCGCCAGACGCTCACGGCGCTGTTCGTCGACGCCGACGAGCTGGCCAAGCTGTGCGAGCAGGCGCTGGCCCACCAGTACGCCGACCTGCGCCAGGACTTGACGCTCGAGCGCAGCGGGCGCGAGCCGCTGCACGTGCACAGCATCGTCTCGGCCAGCGGCGATGGCGAGGTGCTGATCGAGCTGCGCGAGAACATCCAGCAGCTCAAACTCGACCGCGAGGAGCGCATGCTCGACCAGAGCCAGGTCAACAAGGAGTTGATCCGCAACCTGGCGCACGAGATCAAGAACCCGCTGGGCGGCATCCGCGGCGCGGCCCAGCTGCTCGAACTGGAGCTGCCGCCGCGCCACCTGACCCAGCTGCGCGAATACACCCAGGTCATCATCAAGGAGGCTGACCGCCTGCAAACCCTGGTCGACCGCCTGCTGGCGCCGCACCGCCGTCCCCACATCGTCGGCGACGTCAACATCCACGAAGTGTGCGAACGGGTGCGCAGCCTGATCCTGGCCGAATTCCCGGCCGGGCTGACCATCCGGCGCGACTACGACGCCTCGATCCCTGAATTCCGGGGTGACAAGGAGCAGCTGATCCAGACCGTGCTCAACATCGCCCACAATGCGGCCCAGGCCCTGTCCGAGCGCATCGCCGGCGGCGACGCCGAGCTCATCTTGCGCACCCGCGTGGCGCGCCAGACCACCCTGGCCAAGGTCCGCTACGGGCTGGCATTAGACTTGCATATCATCGACAATGGACCGGGCATTTCGCCGCAGATCCGCGACCGCATTTTCTACCCGCTGGTGTCGGGCAGGCAGGGCGGCAGCGGCCTGGGGCTGACACTGGCGCAAACCTTCGTGCAGCAGCACATGGGCGTGATCGAGTGCGAAAGCCGGCCTGGATATACGGATTTCAGAATCCTGCTACCGCTGCCATAAGCTGCGGCCACGTTCTGGGAGACGGGTCCCACCAATTGCAGATCCATATTGCGGGGAACGCGAACACATGAAACCAATCTGGATTGTCGACGACGACGCTTCCATTCGCTGGGTGCTGGAAAAAGCCCTGGCGCGCGAGAACCTCGCGACCAAGAGTTTTTCGAACGCGCGCGACGCCATGGCGGCGCTCGAATTCGATACCCCGCAAGTGCTGGTGTCGGACATCCGGATGCCCGGCGAGTCCGGACTGGACCTGCTGCAGGCGGTCAAGGCCAACCATCCTGGCCTTCCGGTGATCATCATCACCGCCTTCTCCGACCTCGATTCGGCCGTCGCCGCGTTCCAGGGCGGCGCCTTCGAATACCTGGCCAAGCCCTTCGATATCGACAAGGCGGTCGAGCTGATCCGGCGCGCGCTCGATGAGAGCCTGCGCGAGACCAGCGTCGAGGCCGGCCCCACTGAGGCGCCCGAGATCCTCGGCCAGGCGCCGGCCATGCAGGAGGTGTTCCGCGCCATCGGCCGCCTGTCGCAGTCGAACGTGACGGTGCTCATCACGGGCGAGTCGGGCACCGGCAAGGAGCTCGTCGCGCGCGCGCTGCACAAGCACAGCCCGCGCGCGCAGCAGCCCTTCATTGCGCTGAACACGGCGGCGATCCCGAAAGACTTGCTCGAGTCCGAATTGTTCGGCCATGAGCGGGGCGCCTTCACGGGCGCCCAGACCACGCGCCGCGGGCGCTTCGAACAGGCCGAGAACGGCACCCTGTTCCTCGACGAAATCGGCGACATGCCGTTCGACCTGCAAACGCGCTTGCTGCGGGTGCTCTCGGATGGCCATTTCTACCGGGTCGGCGGGCACCAGCCGATGAAGGCCAATGTGCGCGTCATTACGGCCACCCACCAGAACCTGGAGCAGCGGGTGCGCGACGGTTTGTTCCGCGAAGACTTGTACCATCGGCTCAACGTGATCCGCCTGCGCCTGCCCAGTTTGAGGGAGCGACGCGAGGACATCCCTATTTTGGTGCGCCACTTCCTGGTGCAAAGCGCCAAGCAGCTGGGCGTCGAGTCCAAGCGCATGAGCGAGGCGACGCTGCAGTTCCTGACCGGGCTGGACTTGCCGGGCAATGTGCGCCAGCTGGAAAACCTGTGCAACTGGATCACCGTGATGGCGCCCGGCCAGACCGTCGAGATCAAGGACATGCCGCTCGAACTGACCCGGGGCCACGACGGCGCGGCCGAGCTGCCCCTGGCGCTGGTTGAGAGCGGCATGCCCGCGCAGCAGGGTGCGGCGCATGCCAGCGCCACGCCAGTGGCGCTGGGCAGCGCGGGCAGCTGGGTCGGGCTGCTGGAGCTGCAGGCGGCCAGCATGCTCAGTGCCGGTCAGTCGGAGGTGATGGACGTGCTGGGACGCCAGTTCGAGTCGGCCCTGATCCGCACCGCGCTCAAGCACACCCACGGGCGCAAGAACGACGCTGCCATGCGGCTGGGGATCGGGCGCAATACCATCACGCGCAAGATTGCCGAGCTCGGTATCGACGGCGCCAAGGACGAGTAAGCGCAATCAAGGGGTCAGACCCCGGTTTTTCAGTTAGGGGTCTGACCCCGGGTTCGCAGGCGCCAACTCAACCGGGGTCAGACCCCCAACGGAAAAAACGGGGTCTGACCCCTCGAGTGCGGCGGCTATTCGACAAACACGACCGTGCTGCGCGGCGGGATGCTGAAGCTGCCAGCGGCGCTGTCGTAGCTGGCCTGTTTCGGCAAGGCGTCGTCGGAAGCCTGCTGGATTGGATGCAGGCGCAAGACCTTGCCCTTGAGCGCATCAACGGTCAGCGTCCTGGCCACCTTGTCCACATTGAAGAGCACCACTACGCTGGCGTAGTTCGCGCCCGCGTAGCCGTTGCCATCGATGCGCATCGCGACCACGCCCGGCACCTGCGTGGGTCCGGTGTTGAAAAATCCCAGGCGGTCCTTGACGTCTTGCGCCGTTCGCAGGCGGAACAGGGTGCTGTCCTTGCGGATCGCCAGCAGTTCCAGGAATCGGTTGCGCGCCGCCAGGATCTGCGCATTGCCTGGTTTGAGCAGCGGGTTGGCCAGCAATGGTTGCATCACGCTCCAGCTGTCCTGGTTCTTCTCGGCCGACGGCAAGCCGACACCGAAATTGTTCGACTGATAGCTGAAGTCGAGCGCGTTGAACCAGTCGCCCGCGTTGTAGCTGTCGCGGTCGAGCGACTTCGAGCGCAGCAAGTCCTGGCCGGCCTGGAACAGGGGAATGCCCTGCGCCAGCATGACCAGCGCATTGCCCATGGTTTGCACCCGCACCCGGTCGGCGATCGAGGTGGCCGTCGGCAGCTTGAACACGTTGATGTCGAACAGTGTCTGGTTGTCGTGCACTTCGATATAGTTGATGGTCTCCTGCGGCGCTCCCGTATAGCCCGCGCCGCTGCCGAAATAATCGATCTCCGCATTGAGCTTGCTGGCGCCGAAGCGGTCGGTCTGGCGATAGTCCTTCAGGCTGGCCGACAGGCCGACCCGGATCAGGTCGCCCATGCGCAGCAGGTCGTCCAGGGTTTGCGTGCTGGCCGCATTGCGGTCGAGCCAGGCGCCGTTGATGAAGCCCTGCTGGCTGATGACGGCGCTGCCGCTGTCGCAGCAGCCGCCACCGCGCACCGCGTCGCGCAGGCGGTCATTGAACGAGCCGATGCCAGTGCCGGCCATGTTGGCCTGGCGCGTCTGCCTGAAACGCGCGTCGTTGGCCACCACGCCGAAATTCCACGCTTCGCCGTACAGGTAGATTGGCCGCCCGCCGAGCGCGTCGACTTCGGTTTGCATGCGCGTCATGAGCGCCAGCGGCAGCATGCCCACGATGTCGAAGCGGAAGCTGTCGACCTGGTACTGGCTGGCCCACAGCTTGACCGAGTCAAGCACCAGTTTGCCCATCATCGCATTCTCCGGCGCGGTGTCGGCGCAGCAGCTGTCACTGGTGATCTCGCCGCTGGCGCTTTGGCGGTAATAGTAACCGGGCACGATCTTGTCGAGCACCGAGCGGTCGGCCTGCTTGGCCGCCGAGGTGTGGTTGTAGACCACGTCCATCGCCACCCGCAGCCCGCTGTCGTGCAGCGCCTTGACCATGGCGCGGTATTCGCGGATGCGCACCAGGCCGTCGGCGGCGTCGCTGGCATAGGAGCCCTCGGGCGCGTTGTAGTGCTCCGGATCGTAGCCCCAGTTGAAGCAGTCGCGCTCTTTCGTGGCGGCCACCGCCGCCTGCTGCAGGGGCGAATCGGACGCGGCGGCGGGAATCGCGGGCGCGACGCAGCCCGTTTCGTCGACGCTGCTCATGTCGGCCGTGGGCAGCAGGTGGATGTGGCTCATGCCCGCCTTTTGCAGCAGCTTCAAGTGGCCCATGCCGTTCGAGGCGCTGTCGGTGAAGGCCAGGTATTTACCGCGGTGGGCAGCGGGTACGCTGGCGTCGCTGGCGCTGAAGTCGCGCAGGTGCAATTCGTAGATCGCGATGTCGGTCGGATGGGCCAACGGCGGTATCGCGTGGCCGTCCCAGCCGGCCGGCTTGGTGACGCTGCTGGCGAGATTGGCCAGCAGGCTGCGCTGGCCGTTGGCGTTCAGGCTCACCGAATACGGGTCGCTCACCTCGTTGGTGACGAGCTGGTTGGCAGCCCAGCGCGAGAACACGGTCACGCTGAAGGTGTAGTAGGCGCTGTTGGCCAATGCGGCACTTGGCGCCGTGTAGCTCCACACGCCGCTGGCGCTGTCTTCCTGCATGTCGACGCTGCTGTTTGCGGTGCCATACAGGTTCAGCCTGACCGACTTGGCGGTCGGCGCCCACACCCGCACGCTCGGCACGCCTGCGCTGTCGAACGAAGGGCCGAGGCGGACATTGGCGGCGGCACCCGCATACAGGTCGTCCAGCACGCCCGCGGTCTGGACCGAGCTCGCCTGGACCAATTTGCCGGCACTGTCGAACTGGGCCAGCACCAACTGGCCCTTGAGGCGGGCTTTCGCGTTGGCCGCGTCAGCGCTGGCCAGGCTGAGCGCGAGGGCGCCCGCCAAGTGCGGGAAGCGTGCCGCCAGGGCAGGCGACAGGACGGCGCCGGCCACGCCCAGCGCGTAGCTGCCGTCGGCACCGGTGATCGCCGTCGCGCCGCCGGCGATGCCGCCGTTGGCCGCGTAATACAGCCTGTAGTTGGCGCCGCTCGCTGGCGCGCCCGGCCAGGCCAGGGTGCCGGCATCGAGCCAGTAGGTGGCCGCTTCGTCAAGGCGGGCGGCGCTGATCACGGGAAGCTTGTCGTACAAGGTGCAGTCGGCTTGCGCCAGCCATACTTCCTGGCCGCTGGTGGCGGCGCTGGCGGCCAGGGTCAGGATCTGGTCGCTGCCGCAATTCTTGTTGCCGCTGCCGTCGGTGACGAGAAATTTGAACACCGTCGCGGCGCCGGCCAATGGCACGTCGACATACGCGCCGAAGGCATCGGTCTTGTCGAACAGGAAGCGGTCGGTGATCCAGGCCGCACTTGGCGTTTTAGGGCCTTCCCACGCGTACACGCCCCAGCCGGCCGTGTCGCCCTGGGTGCGGTGAAAGTGCAGCCGCAAGGTGGCGGCAGCGACAGGCGGCGTCACGGGCACGGGTACGGGCGTCGGTGTTGGCGTCGGTACCGCGCTCGCTGGCGCGCCGCCGCCGCAGGCGCTGAGCAAGACAGCGAGTGAAATCAGCAGGGCGGAAGTGAAGGTGCGTGACATCGGAGAGCTCCGAAATGGTGAATTGGTAGTAATACTACATTTTCACACGCCAAAAATGCAATCAATTTATCCAAAATTATCGGATTTGTGCGATTTGGGTAGTAATCTTACTTTTCTTCCAGCGTGCTGCAATGACAAGATTCGCATTCTGACGACGCTGATAGTAAGCTGGAGCCTTTGCTCGTCTGGAACCTTATGCTGATCAATTGCGTTGCCTACCAGGATGGCAAGAAACTCTCCGATATTTCGGTCGAAGCGATCAGCGACTATCTGCTGCGCCCCGACACCTTCGTCTGGGTTGCCTTGTGCGACGCCACGCCGGAGGAGCTGCTCAAGATGAAAGAGGAGTTCTCCCTCCATGAGCTGGCGGTGGAAGATGCGCAGCGTGGGCGCCAGCGTCCCAAGATCGAGGAATATGGCGATTCACTGTTCGCCGTGGTGCACATGCTGGAGGTGGTCGGTGGCGAATTGAAGCTCGGCGAGCTCGATGTGTTCGTCGGTGCCAACTACGTGCTGTCGGTGCGCAGCCATAGCACCCAGGGCTTGCTGGGTGTGCGTGCGCGCGCCGAGCAGGAGCCGCACTTGCTCAAGCAGGGCGCCGCTTTCGTGCTGTACGCGCTGATGGATGCCGTCGTCGACCGTTATTTTCCGATTGTGCTGCAACTCGAAGCGGAGCTCGAACTGATCGAGGAGCGCATCTTCATCAAAGGGTCGGCGCGCGCCAACATCGAGCGTCTGTATGAGTTGAAGCGCAAGGTGATGGTGATGCGCCACGCGGTGGCGCCGCTGATGGATGGAATCGGCAAGCTGCATGGCGGGCGGGTGCCGGCGATCTGCGTGGCGACCCAGGAATACTTCCGCGACGTGCACGACCATCTGCACCGCCTCTCGACCAGCGTCGACGCGATCCGCGACACCATCAGCACCGCGATCCAGGTGAACCTGTCGATGGTGGCCATCGATGAAAGTGAAGTGAACAAACGGCTCGCTGCCTGGGCCGCGATCTTCGCCGTGTTCACCGCCTTTGCGGGGATCTGGGGCATGAATTTCGAGCACATGCCGGAGCTGAAATTGGCGTACGGCTACCCGATCGCGGTTGGCATCATGTTTGGCGTATGCGGCTACCTGTACTACCTGTTCCGGCGCTCGGGCTGGTTGTAGGGCCGCGCGAGGTTCGATTTATCCCAAACCTGTAGGGTGGAAAAGCGGAGCGCATTCCACCTTTTCCTGCGCTGGCGAAGGTGGAATGCGCTCCGCTTTTCCACCCTACGAGCTTGTGAATATTTCGACTGCTCGACAAGATCAGGTTTTCGATTTGGCCATCGACAGCGCCACCGCTTCTGCCACCTTGATGCCATCAACCGCCGCCGACAGGATGCCGCCCGCGTAGCCGGCGCCTTCTCCGGCCGGGAACAGGCCGCGCGTGTTCATGCTCTGCAGGTCGTCGTCGCGGCGTTTGATGCGGATCGGCGATGAGGTGCGCGTCTCCACGCCGGTCAGCAGCGCGTCTTCCTTGTAGTAGCCCTTGATCTGCTTGTCGAAGGCGGGGAAGGCTTCGCGCATGGCCAGGATCGCATAGTCGGGCAGGGAGCTGGCCAGGTCGGTCAGGTGCACCGCCGGTTTGAACGAAGGCAGCACCGAGCCCAAGGCGCTCGAGGCGCGGCCTTTGACGAAGTCGCCCATCAACTGGCCGGGGGCGTCGTAGTTGCCGCCGCCGAGGGCGAACGCGCCTTCTTCCAGCCGGCGCTGCAGCGCCATCCCGGCCAGCGGATGGCCCGGATAGTCGGCCGGCGTGATGCCCACCACGATGGCGCTGTTGGCGTTGCGTTCGTTGCGGGAATACTGGCTCATGCCGTTGGTGACGACCCGCCCCGGCTCGGAGGCGGCGGCCACCACGGTGCCGCCCGGGCACATGCAGAAGCTGTACACGGATCGGCCGTTGCTGGCATGGTGCACCAGCTTGTAGTCGGCCGCGCCGAGGATCGGGTTGCCCGCGTTGGAGCCGAAGCGGCAGGCGTCGATCAGCGATTGGGGGTGTTCGACCCGAAAGCCAATCGAGAACGGCTTGGCCTCGACGTAGACGCCGCGTTCGTGCAGCATCTCAAACGTGTCGCGCGCGCTGTGGCCGATCGCCAGCACCAGGTGGCGGGTCGGGATCTGTTCACCGCTGGCCAGCGTCACGCCGCGCACCTGGCGATCGGCGTCGATCTCGATATCGGTGACGCGGCAGCCAAACCGGTATTCGCCGCCCAGCGCGATGATGGTTTCGCGCATCTGTTCGACCATTTTCACCAGCCGGAAAGTGCCAATGTGGGGCTTCGAGACATACATGATTTCGTCGGGGGCACCGGCCTTGACGAATTCGGTGAGGACCTTGCGGCCATAGTGCTTCGGGTCCTTGATCTGGCTGTACAGTTTGCCGTCCGAGAAGGTGCCGGCGCCGCCTTCGCCAAATTGCACGTTCGACTCCGGATTGAGCTCGCGCTTGCGCCAGAAACCGAAGGTGTCGACGGTGCGCTCGCGCACCACTTTGCCGCGCTCGAGGATCAGCGGACGCAGTCCCATCTGGGCCAGGATCAGGGCCACGAACAGGCCGCACGGGCCGGTGCCGACCACGATCGGACGCAAATTGCGGTCGAAGCCTTGCAGCTGCTCGCCACCGGCGACGAATTTGTAGCTGATGTCGGGCGCGGGCATTACGTGCGCATCATGCGCCATGCGCGCCAGCACGCCCGGCTCGTCCCTGAGCTCCACGTCGAGCGAGTAGATCAGCACGATGGCCGACTTCTTGCGCGCGTCGTAGCTGCGCTTGAAGACGGTGAAGCCGGTCAGCTCGTCCGCGCCGATACCCAGGCGCGCCAGCAGGGCCGCCTGCAGCTCCCCCTCGGCGTGGTTCAGCGGCAGCTTGAGTTCATTGATTCGCAACATGGTCGTGATCCGGACAGCAAAACCGCTATTTTAAGGGATGCGGCCGCTCAAAAACGAAAAAAGCCCCGGGCGAACCCGGAGCTTCCATTCAAGGCGAGCTGATCAGCTGCTTAGAACTTGTAGTTGCCCACCATGTAGAACTGGCGGCCCAGCGGATCGGCGTAACGGCCGTCGTAGCCCAGCTGGTTGCCACCACCGGCGAAGCGCGCCGAAAACGGCGGCTCGACGTTCATCAGGTTCTTGATGCCGGCGGTCACGGTGAAGTTCTTGTTGAACTTGACCTTGGTCTGCCAGTCGAGGACCGTGTACGACTTCACGTCGCGCTTGAGATCGACGTAGTCGCCCAGCGAGCCGTCCGGGTTGACGGCCACGACAACGCCGTCGTCGGCGGTCACGACCTGGTCATGGTAGCTCGAGTGGTAGTTCATGGTCAGCGCGTGGGTGAACATGTCCGACTGCTTCCAGGTGGCTGTGGCCTTGGTGATCAAGCGGAATACCACATTGTTGTACGCGTCGAAGCGTCCAACGCTGTGCTCGACGCCCGAACCTGGCACGTCTTGTTCCGCTTTGAGCATGTAGGTGCCGGTCCAGTTCAGCGTGACCTTGCCGAAGCCGGTCGTGGTGCTGAAGGTGTGATCCCAGTCAATACCTTGGTAGTGCGACTTGGCCAGGTTGAACGGGGTCAAGGCTGCCACCAGCACGTTTTGCTTCTGGATCGGATCGAAGTAGGACGAGAACAGGGCGCCATACACGGCTGGGTTGTCGAACACCAGGTTTTCCGGCAAGTTCTGGATCTGGTCGTTCAGCTTCACGTCCCACAGGTCGAAACCGACCGACAGGTTGCGCACTGGTTCGATGCGGAAGCCAACCGAATACTGCTTCGAGCGCTCTGGCTTGAGGCCGGCGTCGCCGGTCAGGGCATTGCCGCCGGTCAGCAGGCCGTACTC
Organism: Pseudomonadota bacterium; assembly: GCA_040390195.1. Lineage (GTDB taxonomy): Bacteria > Pseudomonadota > Gammaproteobacteria > Burkholderiales > Burkholderiaceae_D > Telluria_A. The sequence continues at coordinate 19,840 of JAZJYV010000056.1, forward strand.
CGCGTTACCGTTGCACAATGGCAGCAGCGGGCCGGCGGTGATCGGGCACTTGTGGAAGCCGGACGAGCCGCCGTTGGCCAGCGGGCTGGTGATGTCGGACAGGCTAGGCGCCTTGAAGCCGGTGCCGTAAGAGCCGCGCAGCAGCAGGTTCTCGACCGGACGGTAGGCCAGGGCGATCTTGTAGGTCGCCGAACTTTCCTTGTTGCCCTGGATCGCAGGTGCGATCAGCTTGCCGGCCGCGTTGAAGTTCTTGGCGTTCTCGGCAGCGTCGTAGCTGTCGTAGCGCACCGAGGTCGTCACGTCCAGGTTCTTGATTACTGGCACTAGCAACTCGGCGAAGGTACCCCAGCTCTTGCGCGAGGTGTCGAACGGCAATGCGCCCGTGCCGCCACCGACGTTTGTGTCGGTCCAGTTTGGCTGCAGGCTGTTCGGGCCTTGCGCGATGGCGCTTGGGTTGTCCGCGTAGGTCTGCTTCGAGTAGTCCGCGCCGACGCCCAGCTGGGCAGTGCCGCCGGGAGCGGCGAACAGCTCGCTCGAGGCGCGCACGCTGGCCACGTCGATTTTCGAGGTCGATTCGTCGAGCACCTGGTGCAGCACGGCCGAAGCCAGTGCCGCCTTGGTGGCGGTGGTCGGCGCGATGAACGGGTTGTAGGTGCCCGCTTTCATCAGGGCGTCAAGCTTGTCGCCGCTGGTGTAGCCGGCCACGGCGTTGTCGATCGAATTGTTTTCCGAGTGGGTGTAGGCGAGGTTGTAATCCCAACCCTTGAGGCTGCCCTCGATGCCCGTAGCGAAGTGCTTGGACTTGGTTTCCCAACCGTCGGTACGGCCGCCGGCATCGACCAGGCGCAGGTTCATGGTGGCCGAGGTGACCTTGGTCGGGTCGGCGCCCAGTTTCACCAGCGCCGGTACGATATTGCTTTGGTACAGGGCGGTGCTGCGGTCCAGGCCCAGCGGCTGGGCCGGTGGCGCGTAACGCGCGGTGCTGGTGAACTTGGAATACAGTCCCTCGGCGAAGAAGCGCATGTCATTGTTGATCTTGACCGTGGTCGAACCGAAGAAGCCGTCGCGCTTGAGTTCAGGCTGGGCTTCCACCGTGGCGGCGTAGTTGAACAGGCAGCGGTTGGCCACCTTGAAGGTGTTCGGCGCGGCGCAGCTGCCGCCGTTGATCAGGCCCGGGTTGAAGCTGTAGCTCTTGCCGTCGGAAGTTTTGGCCGTCACGTTGCCCGGAATCGAGTTGCTCGAGAGCTGGTACAGCGAGTAGGTCTTGCCCGCTTCGGTGAACTTGTGCACGCCACCGTCGGCGCTGAAGCTGCGGTCTGCCGCGTTCAGTTCGGTCTGGTTGTCATGGCTGTAGGCGAGCAGGACATTGAAACCGTCTTTCTCGACGTCGCCGAAGCCTTTCGACACGGCCACGTTTGAGGTCGTGCCCTTCGACGATTTGCCCGGACGGTTGTAGGTCAGTTCGATGTTCGCATCTTGCTGGTTCTTCTTCAGGATGAAGTTGACCACGCCGGCGATCGCGTCCGAGCCGTACAGGGCCGAAGCGCCATCGGTCAGGATCTCGACACGCTCGACTGCGGACAGGGGAATGCTGGCCAGGTTGATCGAAGAACCCGCGTTGTAAGGCGCGATGCGACGGCCATTGAGCAGGACCAGGGTGTACTTGGTGCCGATGGCGTGGACCGACGCGGTCTGTACGCCGCCGCCGCCGCCGTTGATCGAGGTCGACGAGGTGACGAAACCCTGCATCGACGGCAATGTGGCAACCAGGTCGGCGATGGTGGTCGCGCCGGTTTGCTCGATCTGGGCCTTCGACAGGGTTTGCACAGGCAGCGCGCCTTCGACAGCGATGCGCTTGATCGAAGAACCAGTGATTTCAACGCGCTGGATGGTGTTGTTGTCTTGCGCGAAAGCTGGTTGGGTCAGCAGGCCAAGGCCGACGGCCATGCCACCCGAAAACATCAGGCGTACGGAGCGCGACAAGATTGTTTCTTTAAACATTATTTTTGATCCCTTGGGTAGTGGAACAACTCTGTTTTGAACGCACCTTCCTTGTTTGAAGGAAAAGTACGCTTTCCGTGGACTTGAATGGAGGTGGAGATGTGGCATGGAGCAGTCCCGTCACCTGCTACATCTGGCCTGGCCTGTTCTTGTCGTATGAGCGATTTTTTTCAACATCAGATCGCCTTCTTGAATTTCCAGTTACCTGTCTATTCAAGTTCGCTATGGAATCACGTCGATATTCACAGTGTCAATATCGGATATGCAAATATACATATATACAACACTTTAGGTGTCAACTTTTGCACAAAAGACAATTAAGAAAGTGCGTTTTCACATTTTTTAGTTGTCAAAATGCAGTTTTTTTTTCAAATGTGTGAATTTCTAAGCGCGGCGATATGCTGAGTGTGGTGGAAAACTACAAATGCGGTCCTTGACGGAATGGGGCAGATTGGGTGACGCCACGCCGTAGTTCGATTGCGGCGAGAGAATGTGGGTGTGTTGCAGTGCACCAAAGCAGAATTCATGGTGTTTGTGGCATCGTTGCGCGGCATTTAAACCAACTCCGTTCAAGCTGCCGCCAATTGCACTTAAATGAACGCTGCCCGCACCAAATGCACGCTGCGCCGCACCATAAATGGGCCTCGTTTCGCGCCTCAAAGCTGATGACTTTGAATGTGTTGTTTATATGCATACCACGGGCGTGGCAAGGTTGACATTGATAGTTTTGATATGGTTCTATGTACCACTTAAATATCTTTGAGTTTTATCAAATTTGTTTAACAAAATTCGCCCATGAGGCGACTTAGAGCGAAAAAGTAGTGGGACTTACTGCATTACACCGTGATTTGACGCACAACCCTTACCCAAGCCGATCTACCAGAGAAGCTAAAAAATTAATTAGGAAATCACATGTTTAGAAAAACTGTTGTAGCACGCGCACTTGCGATCGCCTTCGGCGCAGCAGCGTTGACCATCGCGGTCACCGAGCCAGTCATGGCCCAGTCGAACGCGACGGGTAACATCCTCGGCCGCGTCGAATCGCCAGCCGGTACCAGCGTTCACCTGACCAACCTGGACACGGGCCTGAAGCGGACCATGACCCCGGATGCGTCCGGTCGTTACCAAGCCACGGCGCTGCCAGTTGGCCGCTACAAGGTAGAACTGATGCGCGGCGACAAGTCCGCCGGCACCCAGGAAGTGGAAGTCATCCTCGGCCAGGGCGTTGACGCCAGCTTTGCCACCACCGTTGCCGCCGTTCAGATTACCGGCCGCCGCAACCGCATCGACGTATCGAACACCACCAACGGCGCCACCTTCACGGCACGCGAACTGGCGAAACTGCCAGTCGCCCCGAGCGTTGGCGCAATCATCCAGCTGACCCCGGGCACCACCCGCGGCGACTCGCGTTACGGCGACATCAACGCGCCAAGTATCGGCGGCGCATCGGCTTCGGAAAACGCGTTCTACATCAACGGTTTCCCAACCACCAACGTGCTGCTGCAGGTCGGTTCGTCCGAGCTGCCTTTCGGTGCGATCGCCCAGGCGCAGATCCTGTCGGGCGGCTACGGTGCAGAATTCGGCCGTTCCACTGGCGGTGTGTCGAACATCACCACCAAGTCCGGTACCAACAACTGGGAAGTGGGCGCGCAGGCGACGAGCACGCCGAACTCGTGGCGCAGCAAAGAAAAGAACATTTTCTACCCGACCATCGGCAAGACCAATACCCTGGCCACCGACGGCAAGATGTACCTCTACCAGGAAGCCAACAAGGTTGACCGCAAGAGCTACGCTGTCTACGCCGGCGGTCCGATCATCAAGGACAAGCTGTTCATCTTCGCGAACTTCGAAACGCTCAAGGGCGATTTCCAGGACACCCGCGTCGCGAACAACCTGCGCACCACCGAGACGCCGAACGGATGGGAAGAAATCAACAACGTCACCGACCGTTCGCTGGTGAAGTTGGACTGGAACATCACCGACAATCATCGGATGGAATACACGAACATGATGGACAATCCGAATTCGGATCGTCGCTATTATGGTTTCAATTACAACACGAACACCCGCGGTACCGTGCAGCAGGGTGGCGCTTACTACGAAAGCTGGGGCCCGACGCCTGCAGCCGCCGCCCAGGGTGCCAAGACCAACATCCTGAAGTACACGGGTAACTTCACCGACGACCTGACCTTGACCGCCCTGTATGGCAAGAGCCGCGTCGACCACGTCCTGATCCCGTTCGGCCTGACCCCGAACCTGTTCCAGACCACCCAGACCGCTGACGGCCGCGCACCTGGCGTCAACTACGTCAACCCGCAGCTGGGCACGGGTAACATCCTGACCCCGGGCGCCTTCGACGAACAGAAAGTCTATCGTCTTGACCTGGAATACAAGATCGGCACCCACACCGTGCGCGCAGGTCTGGACCACAACGACATCTCCTCGAAGGCCGGTACTTCGGCTGCCGGCGGCGGCACTTGGGCCTACCAGCGCTTGACGGATCCGAACGGTCACCCAGTGACGCTGTCGAACTCGCCAGCATCCGGTGGCGGCCTCGGTACCCAGGGTTACTTCGTGCAGAAGATCCTGCGCAGCGGCGTGTCGACCCCTACGGTTGAGCAAGCTGCACAATACGTGGAAGATCGTTATCAGGTCACCAAGGACATCCTGGTGTCGCTGGGCCTGCGTAACGAGCAATTCACCAACTTCAACGGCGAAGGCAAGGCTTACTACTCGCAGCGCCACCAGTTGGCTCCGCGTCTGGGCGTATCCTGGGACGTGAACGGCGACGGCTCCTTCAAGGTGTCGGGTAATGCCGGTCGTTACCACCTGCAAATCCCAACCAACGTCGCCGTGCGCGGCGCTGGCCAGTCGCTGAACGCGTCGCAGTACTACACCTACACCGGCGTGGACCAGACCACTGGCGCCCCACTGGGCCTGGTGGCGATCTCGCCACTGGTGTCGGCCAACAACGAATTCGGCCAGGCTGTGCCTCCGGAAGTCGTCGCTGCCGTCGGCATGAAGTCGCACTACCAGGACGAATTCAGCGCCGGTTTCGAGAAGCAATTCTCGCCTAGCCTGAACTTCGGCATGAAAGGCACCTACCGCAAGCTCAAGAGCACGGTCGATGACTTCTGCGACAGCCGTCCGTTCGAGAAGTATGCCGCAGCGCACAGCATCAACTACGACAATTTCTCGTTCCGTTGCGCTCTGTTTAACCCAGGCATCGCCAACACCTTCAACGTCGAGTACGGCGGTCCAGGCAAGCCTCTGACCCGCATCACCTTGAGCGCCGCAGAACTGGGTTACGCCCCAGTGGTGCGTACCTACAAGGCGGTCGACCTGTTCGCAGAGCATCCGCTGCGCAACGGCTGGTACGGCAAGGCCAGCTACACCTGGTCGCGCAGCTTCGGTAACACCGAAGGTCAGACCCTGTCCGATATCGGTCAGGCTGACGTTGCAACGACCCAGGTGTTCGACTTCCCTGAGATCGGCCTCAACTCGGCCGGCCTGACGCCAAACAACCGCACCAACCAATTGAAGGCCTTCGGTTTCTATGAAGTGACCCCGCAATTCACGGTCGGCGGCAACTTCCTGGCAGCATCGGGACGCGTCAAGAACTGTATCGGTAACCTGCCAGCATCGTACGGTGCTGACAATCCGGCACGTGACTACGGTTCGGCCTTCTTCTTCTGCAACGGCGTCGCAACGCCGCGCGGTTCGCAAGGCAGCCTGCCGATCGACCTGCGTCTGGACATGAACGTCGTGTTCCGTCCTGCAGAAATGAAGGACCTGGCTTTGAAGATGGATGTGTTCAACCTGGCCAACCGCCAGGCGATCCAGAACATCAGCGAAATCTACAACGCCAACGCCACCGACGTGTCGCCGACCTACGGTCGCGTGATCAGCTACACGGCGCCGCGTTCGGTCAAGCTGACGGTTGAGTTCAACCACAAGTTCTGATCCAGAACCACAAACCAGGCACGCCTTCAAACTCGTGCCTGATTGAGCAAAGCCCGCTGGTGGAAGTCAGCGGGCTTTTTTTTTCGCCGAACTTCAAGTCGGCGACCAACCTGAAGGGACGATACGATGAACATGACGAGACTCGCTTTCACCGTGGCCATGGCATGCGCCAGCGGCCAGCTGTTCGCATCCGGCACCACAGACCTGGAGCAGCAGCGCACGAACCGAAAGGCGGACATTGCTTACTACACGAGTAATTTCGATGGCGGCGACGTCAATCTGAATTGCGCGCGACCGTCGATTCCGCCAATTTCCAAGACCAACGAGGAAATCGTCAAGGTCGATGCCAATGTCCAGGCCTGGTTCACTTGCTACAACGGCTTCGTCCAGACCATGAACGATGCCCTGCCTGCGGGCAAGCGCATCCCTGCCGACCTGGTCGCCATCATGCGCCCGGACGAACTGAACATGGCGCGCCAGCGCATGGACAAGGCCTACGGCGTGCTGGCCGATGAAGCGCAGACGGTGGCCGATGCGATCCTGGCCGAGCACAAGAGCTGGCGCGAGTCGACGGTCGCGTTCGCCACCACCACGAACGCTGAAACCAAGAAGAAACTAGAGGCACGACTGATTGCCTACGAAATCATGATCCGGGAAAAATATACGAACCGCGACAACATTCAAGGCGGCAAGGTGGGACCATCGGCATCGAAATAGACACGGCCACGGCTGGCACGAGCGCGCATCAACGTGTTGTTTTTCGGTAACTTTGTCACATCTTTATTGACAGCGTTGCAAGCGAAATGATCTTATCGTTACAGCAGATATGTATGCGGGAAACGGGCTCCGCCCAACCACCAGGTTGGGCTCGCTCGTCCCTGTTTCGATATGCTGTTCGTCGAATTCTAGAGTCGATACGACCTCGCGCAAGCGAGGCGAAAGTGACCATGGTTCGTTTCATAAAAAATCAGGGAGTTGAAAAACAATGATACAAGAAAAAATGTTGTCGCGATCCGTGCGACTGATGTTTTCCGGCAGTGTGCTGCTCGGCCTGACAGCTGCAATCCAGCCAGTGTTCGCCCAAGAGAAAATTGAAGCAGTGTACGTCACCGGTACCCGCATCACCACTCCGGGCACCAGCTCAAGCAGCCCGATCTCGTCGATCAGCGCTGAAGAAATCAAGAGCTCGCAACCGATCGCCGTCGAAGAATTCTTCAAAGGCTTGCCAGCAGCCGTGCCTGCCATTGGCCCTGGCGTGAACAACGGTACCGGCGGCGGTGCGACGATCGACCTGCGTGGTCTCGGCGCGAACCGCACCCTGGTGCTGCTCAACGGCCGCCGCCTGGTCCCGTTCGACCTGTCCGGCCGGGTTGACACCAACTCGATTCCCATCGCCCTGTTGAGCCGCGTCGACCTGTTGACCGGTGGCGCATCGGTGGTGTACGGCGCCGACGCCGTCTCCGGCGTGGTCAACTTCAACCTGAAACGCAATTTCACCGGTGTCGACCTGTCGACCTCGTACGGCGTGTCGGGCGAGCATGACGCGAAACGTCACCGCACCGACCTGACCGTGGGCTCGGCCCTGGCCGACGGCCGCGGCAACGTGGCCCTGTCGATCGGTACCACCAAGTCCGATCCACTGATGGCAGGCGAACGCGACATCGGCAAAACGACGCTGAGCTCGACCACCGGCCTGTTCGCAGGTTCCGGCACCACATTTCCTGGCGCCATCACGGTAGCCAAGGCCCTGACCGGCAGCGGCGCGCTGAACGGCAGCTGGCAGATCGACCCGGCCTCGGGCAAGCTGGTCCAGCCGGTCGTGGGTTACAACACGAACCCTCTGAACTATTTCATCACCCCGCTCGATCGCACCCAGGCCACGGCCTTGGGCAATTTCAAAATCAACGATCACGCGGAAGTGTATTCGGAGTTCTTCTACACCAACAGCAAGGTCAACGCCCAGCTGGCCGAGTCTGGCACGTTCGGCAATACCTACAATATGCCGATCGGCAACCCGTTCATTCCTGAGCCGGCCCGTGCGCAAATTTGTGACCAGCGCGGCATTCCTGCGGCGCAGTGCGTGGTCGGCAACACGACCCTGGTGCCGATCGTGTCGAGCCGCCGCTTCATCGAACTGGGCCCACGTTTCCAGACCTACGACAACAAGTCCTTCCAGTACACGGTCGGCGTCAAAGGCGATGTGGCGATGGACTGGACCTACGATGCGTACTGGAGCCGCGGCACGGCCGATCAGGTTCAGTCGCGCAAGAACTGGGGTTCGCTGTCCAAAGTCACCCAGGCTTTGAATGCAGTCAACACCACCACTTGCTTGACGAACACTAACGGTTGCGTCCCGCTCAATATCTGGGGCCCGCTCGGTTCGATCACGCCGGCGATGCTGAACTACATCAACCTGTCGACCTTGTTGACCCAGTCGGTCCAGCAAGACGTGGCCTCGGCCACCCTGGCAGGCGACTTCGGCAACAAGATCGTCAGCCCGTTCTCGGGTGGTTCGCCGATCAATATGTCGATCAACGCCGAGCAGCGTACGGTGTCGGCCGGTACCATTTCGGACCAGCCTTCCCAGATCCAGGCCGAAGTATTGGGCACGGGTGCGCCAACGCCTGACCGCCATGGTGAGTTGAAACTGCGCGAGTACGCGACCGAGATCATCATTCCTCTGGTCAAGGACATGCCGTTCATGAAGGCCATCGGCATGGAAGTCGGTTATCGCCAGACGCAGTTCTCCAGCGGCGGCAAGTCGACCGACTACGGTAGCTACAAGTACGGTGGCGACTGGGAGCCGATTGCCAATTTCCGCTTCCGCGGCATGGCACAGAAAGCAACCCGCGCGCCGAACGTGAATGAGCTGTTCGCACCGCAAACGACGGGCCTGTCGAACCTGGCGGTCGATCCATGCCAGGCAGCGCTGATCAACACGGGCGCAGCAAATACCGCTGGCACCTTGTCGAACCTGTGCCGCCTGACCGGTGTTCCTGCGGCATCGATCGGCGCCGTACCTGTGCCGTCGTCGGGCCAGATCAACAACCTGGCCGGTGGCAATCCAAACCTGGGACCTGAAGTCGCCAAGACCAAGACCCTGGGCTTTGTGTGGGAGCCGATTCCGAAACTGGCGATCTCGCTCGATTACTACAAGATCGCCATCACCAACGCCGTCTCGAGCCCATCGACGACGGACGTGCTGGACGGCTGCTACAACACCAAGTTCAACCCGACCCTGGAGTTCAACTCCTCCTGCGCCGGTATCGGCCGCAACCCAGCCAACGGCAGCCTGAACGGTGCTGATTCGAAGGGTGTGTTTACTGCCAGCTCGAACCTGGGCAAGCAGAACACCAGCGGATTCGACCTGAACGTGGCTTACCGCTTCACGGCCAAGCAGATGAACCTGGATCCAGCGATGGGCAGTTTCGATATCAGCATGGCGGTGACCCAGGTGCGCACCAACGAGATCCAGCCTTTGCCGACGTCGATCAACCGCGATTGCCTTGGCTACTACAGCTCGGCTTGCGGCGTGCCTAACTACAAGACCAAGTGGAATCAGCGCTCGTCCTGGAATGTCAGCAACTTTGTGTTCGGCTACAACTGGCGTCACGTCAGCGGCATGGTCGTCGAGCCAGGCGCGGGGACCTTCCTGCCAGCCTACTCGAAAGTGGACGCCTATGATTACGTCGACCTGAGCGCAGTGTACAACTACAGCAAGAACCTGCGCTTTAGCCTGAGCGTGGCCAATGCTGCCAACAAGCAACCTCCACTGGTGGGTAACACCATCGCCACCACCAGCACCAATGGCGGCGACACCTTCCCACAAGCGTATGACACAGTCGGTCGTTACTTCACCTTCGGCGCCTCCCTGAAGTTCTAATCAGGCAGCGCTAGCAAAGCAAAACCCCGCCGTGCTCACCAGCACGGCGGGGTTTTTTCTTTGCGGCGCCCAAAAACCGGGGTCAGAACACATTAATTTTCAGACCCGCCAAAAAAACCGGGGTCAGAACACATTAATTTTAAAACCCGGGACAGATTAAGGTCTTCAAGAAAACCTTCGTCTGTTCCGGGTTTTAAAATTAATGTGTTCTGACCCCGGTTTTTTTGGTCGGGTTCCAAAATTAATGTGTTCTGACCCCGGTTTTTTTACATGCCGCCCCAGGCGGCGTTCAGCGCGGCTACCGCGGCGATGCCGGCCGTCTCGGTGCGCAGTACGCGCGGACCCATCGACAGGCACAGCGCGCCATGGGCGCAGGCGGTGGCCTCTTCGGCGTCGCTGAAGCCGCCTTCCGGCCCGATCATCACCGTCAGCGATTGCGGCGGCTGGTGGCGCGCCCAGTCGCCGAGCGACTGTGTGCCGCGCGGACTGAGCAGCACGCGCCGGTGCATGTCCTGCTGCGCGGCCCAGCCGTTGAAATTGTCGAGCGGCGCCAGCTGGGCCAGCCGGTTGCGTCCGCACTGCTCGCTGGCGGCCACGATGATGCCTTGCCAATGTTGCATTTTCTTTTCAGCACGCTCGGCGGCCAGCCTGACCACGCAGCGCTGCGCCGCCAGCGGCTGGATCATCGCCACCCCCATCTCGACCGCCTTCTCGACGATCCAGTCCATCTTGCTGCCTTCGGGCAGGGCCTGGGCCAGCGTCAGGGCGTAGGGCAGTTCGGCGTCGTGCGCCACGAAGGCTTTCAGGACGGCCGTGGCGCGCCGCTTTTCGCTGCTCGCCAGATGCGCCAGGTATTGCCCGCCATCGCCGTTAAACACGGTGATCTCGTCGCCCGCCTGCAGGCGCAGCACATAGATATGTTGCGCGACCGCGTCGGGCAACTCGACCAGTTGACCCAGCGCAAACGCTTGGGAGCAGTAGAAACGGGGCATGCGAGTCCTGGGAAAAGGGCATCCGGCATGCCCGGGGGCGGGCGCTGCCAAAAAAACCGGCATTTCTTTACGCCGGAAGCAACGCTCATTTTAATTCGGCGCCCCGGCCTCTGGTAAAATAGTTGGCTCTGCTAGCCACGCGCTATCCACCGCTTTCCCTTTTCACACGATTCGACCCATGAAACCTACGCTACCAACTTCTCAGATGGCCAACGCGATCCGCGCGCTGGCAATGGACGCCGTTCAACAGGCCAATTCTGGCCATCCCGGCATGCCGATGGGCATGGCCGACATCGCCGTAGCGCTGTGGGCCGGTCACTACAAGCACAATCCGGGCAACCCGAAGTGGGCCAACCGCGACCGTTTCCTGCTCTCGAACGGGCATGGTTCGATGCTGCACTATTCGCTGCTGCACCTGACTGGCTACAACCTTTCGATGGCCGACATCAAGCAATTCCGCCAATTGCATTCGAAGACCCCGGGCCACCCGGAAGTTGATGTCACCCCAGGCGTGGAGACGACCACTGGCCCGCTCGGCCAGGGCATCGCCAACGCAGTCGGCATGGCGCTGGCCGAATACCTGCTGGCGGCCGAATTCAACCAGCCGGGCTTCGACGTGGTTGACCACTACACCTACGCTTTCCTCGGCGACGGCTGCCTGATGGAAGGCATCTCGCATGAGGTGTGCTCGCTGGCCGGCACCCTGGGCTTGAAAAAACTGATCGCCCTGTACGACGACAACGGCATCTCGATCGATGGCAAGGTCGAGGGCTGGTTCACTGACGACACCCCGCAGCGCTTCGCCGCCTACGGCTGGAACGTGATTGCGGACGTCGATGGCCACGACATCGCTGCGGTCGATGCCGCCATCGCCGATGCCAAGCGCGCCGACAAGCCGACCCTGATCTGCTGCAAGACCATCATCGGCAAGGGTTCGCCAAACCTGCAGGGCGGCGACAAAGTGCACGGCGCCGCCCTGGGCGATAAGGAAGTGGCCGCCGTGCGCGAGTACCTGAACTGGACCGCGGCCCCGTTTGAGATCCCGGCCGAGGTCTACGCCGCCTGGGACGCCCGCGAGCAGGGCAAGGTCGCCGAAGCGGACTGGGCCGAGTTGTTCTCCGCCTACCGCGCGCAATTCCCGGCCAAGGCCGCCGAACTGGTGCGCCGCATGAACGGCGAGCTGCCGGCCGACTTCATCGCCACCCTGGACGCGGCCATCGCCGCCTGCGTGGCCAAGAAGGAAAACATCGCCACCCGCAAGGCCAGCCAGAACGCGATCCAGGCACTGGCACCGTCGCTGCCGGAATTCCTGGGCGGCTCGGCCGACCTGACCGGCTCGAACCTGACCAACTGGAAGGAATCGGTGAACCTGCGTTCGGGCAAGCCGGGCAACCACATCAACTACGGCGTGCGCGAATTTGGCATGAGCGCCATCATGAACGGCATCGCCCTGCATGGCGGTTTCATCCCCTTCGGCGCCACCTTCCTCACCTTCTCCGACTACAGCCGCAACGCGCTGCGCATGGCCGCGCTGATGAAGCTGCGTTCGATCTTCGTGTTTACCCACGATTCGATCGGCCTGGGCGAAGACGGTCCCACCCACCAGTCGGTCGAGCACGTTTCCTCGCTGCGCCTGATCCCGAACCTGGACAACTGGCGTCCCTGCGACACGGTCGAGTCGGCCGCCGCCTGGGGCGCCGCCGTGCAGCGCAAGAACGGTCCATCGACGCTGATCTTCTCGCGCCAGAACCTGCCCTACCAGGAGCGCAGCGCGGCCCAGATCGCCGACATCGCCAAGGGCGGCTACGTGCTGCAGGACGCGCCGAACGCGCGTGCGATCTTGATCGCGACCGGCTCGGAAATTGAACTGGCGGTGGGCGCTGCCGCCGCGCTGGCCGCCGAAGGAATTGCCGTGCGCGTGGTGTCGATGCCGTCCACCGATGTGTTCGACCGCCAGGACGCCGCCTACAAGGCCGGCGTGTTGACGCGCGGTATGCCACGGGTTGCCATCGAGGCAGGCGTGAGCGATTTTTGGTATAAATACGTCGGTCTCGAGGGCGCTGTGGTCGGCATCGACACGTTCGGCGAGTCGGCGCCGGCGCCGGTGCTGTTCAAGCACTTCGGTTTCACGGTGGACAATGTGGTTGCCAAGGTCAAGTCGGTATTGACGGTCTGATGTTCGAATCTTAATTTTTTCCAATCAGGAGCAAAGTATGACGATCAAAGTTGCAATCAACGGTTATGGCCGCATCGGCCGCAATGTGCTGCGCGCGTTCTACGAAGGCGGCAAGAAGCAAGACATCCAGATCGTCGCGATCAACGACCTGGGCGATGCCAAGTCGAATGCCCACCTGACCCGTTACGACACCGCGCACGGCAAGTTTCCCGGCACCGTGACGGTCGAGGGTGACAACATGATCGTCAATGGCGACACCATCCGCGTGTTCGCCCAGCGCAACCCGGCCGAAATCCCATGGGGCGAGCTGGGCGTGGACGTGGTGCTCGAGTGCACCGGCTTCTTCACCACCAAAGAGAAAGCTTCGGCCCACCTCAAGGGCGGTGCCAAGAAGGTGATCATCTCGGCGCCGGGCGGCAAGGACGTCGACGCCACCATCGTGTTTGGCGTCAACGAGGGCGTGCTCAAGGCCAGCGACACGGTCATCTCGAACGCTTCGTGCACCACCAACTGCCTGGCCCCGCTGGTCAAGCCGCTCAACGACGCGATCGGCATCGAGACCGGCCTGATGACTACCGTGCACGCCTACACCAACGACCAGGTGTTGTCGGACGTGATGCATGAAGACTTGCGCCGCGCCCGCTCGGCCACGATGAGCATGATCCCGACCAAGACCGGCGCTGCCGCCGCGGTCGGCCTGGTGCTGCCTGAACTGAACGGCAAGCTCGACGGTTTCGCGATCCGCGTGCCGACCATCAACGTCTCGCTGGTCGACCTGTCCTTCATCGCCAAGCGCGACACCACGGTCGACGAAGTCAACGCCCTGATGAAGTCCGCTTCCGAAGGCGCGCTCAACGGTATCCTGACCTACCAGACCGAGCCGCTCGTGTCGATCGACTTCAACCACAACCCGGCCTCGTCGAACTTCGATTCGACCCTGACCAAGGTCTCGGGCCGGCTGGTGAAAGTATCGTCGTGGTACGACAACGAGTGGGGTTTCTCGAACCGCATGCTGGACACCACCGTGGCGCTGATGAACGCCAAGTAAGCGGCCATGCCTTGCCCAAAAAAGCCCCGGCATGCCGGGGCTTTTTTTTCATCCATTGAAACCAATCCTGCTCAATATTCTGGCAGCGACGTATGCATGTTTCCCTTTTTTGAATGATGCGGTGGATTTTTACTCTATTTATTCAAAATAGGGAAAATGTCACAAATACGCAACATTCAGAATTTTTCAGGGAATAAATACAAGAAATCGTGTTCTTTTAGAAACAATTCTGCGACACTGCGACAGTTAGTGCAGACCTGTCACCCACTTCCGCACAACACGACGCTTCAGCAAAGTTCCCTCCGGCCCCAAGGTGAGCCGCCGCATTCGCGCGCGGTGCTGCCTCCGTACGCCTGCGGTTTCGACCTTGCCTGGAGCTCGTCCTCAGCCATGGGGCGTGGTGTGCGGTATCCCCGCATGGCACGCTCCACTGAACACACTCTGGAGAAAAATTGAATACTACAATTACCCTGAAATGCAGCGTCGTCGCCGTCGCCATGACCCTGGCTTCGTCGCACATTGTGATGGCGCAAGACGGCGCGCCAGCCACCGATGGCAGCGCATTGAAAGTCTTCGTGACCGGCTCGAACATCAAGCGCGCCGAAAAAGAGGGCTCTTCCCCCGTTGAAGTCATTTCCAGCAAGCAGATTGTCGCCTCCGGCGCCAACACCGTCGCTGAACTGCTGCACTCGATTCCTGCCTTCGGTTCCGGTTCCTCCGTCGACGTGGTCGACGGCGGCTTCTCACGCGGCGCGGCCACCGCCTCGTTGCGCGGCCTGGGCTCGTCCTCGACCCTGGTGCTGCTGAACGGGCGCCGCATCGCGGCCTCGGCCTATGCCGACCCGAACATCGGCAAGTCGGCCGTCTACGACCTGAACAGCATTCCCATCTCGGCCATCGACCGCGTCGAGATCTTCAAGGATGGCGCCTCGGCCGTGTACGGGTCGGACGCGATCGCCGGCGTGATCAACTTCATCACCAAGACCAACTTCCAGGGCACGCAAGTGTCGGGCAGCTACAGCGGCAACGACAACAACGAGTTCACCCGCAAGAACGCCACGGCGATCTGGGGCAAGGGCGACCTGGCCACCGACAACTACAACTTCCTCGTCAGCGTCGACCTGGCCAAGCGCGGCAGCACCCTGATCAAGAACGTCAAGGACATCGAAACGGCGATGTACGCCGACATCAACGGGCGCCTGAATCCACTGTCGAGTTCGCTGACCGGTTCGCCCTTCTTCTACCGCGAGCAGACACCGAACGCGAAGAATTTCGCTAACTCGTTCGCACTCGCTTCGAGCGTGATCAACCAGCTCAATTGTCCTGTCTCGCAGCAACTGACCGGCAACGTGGCCGCGCACAACATCCTGGCCACCGACGCGCTCAACGGCCGCACCTTCTGCAACATCAACCTGAACGATTTCTCGGAAGCCCAAAGCGCCGGCAAGGACGCCAACCTGCTGTCGAAGGCGACCTTCCAGATCAACCCGGATCTGCAATCGTTCACCGAATTTGGCTATAGCCGCTCGGACCGCCAGTACCTGGGCGCGCCGACGGCATTTCGCAGCACCGCTTCAACCACCGTGTTCACGCTGGCCGGCGCGCCGACCCAGTTCCAGGTGATCCTGCCGGTGGGCCACCCTGACAATCCCTTCCCGACCTCGCGCGCGGCCGTCGGCTACCGCTTCGTCAACAGTCCCGGCGGCACCGACAACGTCAACACGGCGTATCGCCTCGTGTCCGGCCTGAAAGGCTCGGCCGGCAGCTGGGATTGGGAAACGGCCGCCCTGTGGAACCGCAGCGAGCGCAAGGAACACTACTACGGCCTGCTGTACAAGCCGACGCTGAACCGCATCATGACGGAAAACCGCACGCTGGCCGCGACCGCTGCCGATCCGAGCTCGACCCGCACCGTGGAAAACAATGGCTACTCGTCGGTCGCCCAGCTCGACGCCCACGTGTCGACCACGCTCGGCAAGCTCGGCGGTGGCGACATCGGCCTGGCCTTCGGTGGCGAAGTGCGCCAGGAAAAAATTGGCTTGACGCCGGACCCGGAAACCCAGGCCGGCAACATCGTCGGCCTGGCCAATTCCTCGGCCGACGGTTCGCGCAAGGTCAGCTCGGCCTTCGTCGAAGTGCGCACCCCGTTTACCAAATCGTTCGAGATGGATTTCGCGGGCCGCTACGACAAGTATCCGACCATGAAGGGTTCCTTCGTGCCGAAGGTGGGCGCGAAATATGAACTGAGCGACAAGATCAGCCTGCGCAGCACCTACGCAGAAGGCTTCCGCGCCCCGGCGCTGACCCAGGTCTCGCCAGGCGGCGTGCAGTCGTTCTCGACGGTGGTCGATTCGATCCGCTGCCCGGACGGCGTCACGCCGAAACCGGGCGCCGACAAGACCGACTGCTCGAAGGGCATTTCGAGCCTGTCGTCGGCCACGCCCGGCCTGCTGCCGGAAGAGTCGAAGAGCCATTCCTTCGGCCTGATCATGGCGCCCACCAAGGACCTTGACGTGCTGGTGGACTGGTACCACATCCGCCGCATCAACGAGTCGGCCCTGTTGAGCGCGCAGTTCATCATCGACCATCCCGACCTGTATCCGGGCCGGGCGATCCGCGACAGCAACATCGCCAACCAGCTGCTCGACGCCAGCGGCAAGGTGATCCCCAATTCCGGTCCCATCTCGGCGGTGAACCGTGCCTATGTCAACCAGGGCGCGACCGACACCTCGGGCATCGACTTCGAAGTCACGATGCGCAATTCAATGGCTTCCTACGGCAAGCTGTCGACCAAGTTGAGCTGGAGCTATCTGTTGACCTACAAGCGTGCCGAGCGTCCGGGCGAAACGGAAACCAACGTCGCCGGCAGCAACGGCGGCATCTCGGACTGGGCGACCAGTGGTCCTGACATGCCGAAGAACCGCGCGGTGCTGTCGACCAACTGGGAATACGGCGATCACGCCTTGAGCGCGAACATCAACTTCGTGTCCTCGGTGTCCCTGCTGCGTCGCTCCGACAATACCGTGACCTACCCGGTGCCGTATTGCCACTACGGCACGGGCCAGCCAAGCAGCGCGTATCAACTGGGTGGACTGCCGAAGTTCAACTACTACGAAGACACCAGCAAGTGCGAAGTAAACAGCTGGACGACGGTGGGTGTGAACTACAACTACACCGGCATCAAGAACCTGACGCTGGGCTTGAACATCCAGAACCTGCTCGACACGCAGGCACCGTACGATCCGCGCTATGCCACGACCGGTTTCAACAGCCAGTTGCATAACGGCCAGGGCCGCTATTTCCGGGCTTCGGCTTCGTACAAATTCTGATCGAATCGGGAAACGGGCAGGCCAGTCGCGCTGCCACTTGAAACGAAATCCGGCGCGCGCGCCGGATTTTTTTTTGTCCGTCGCGCCGTCGAAAAACCGTAGGGTGGAAGAGCGCAGCGTCCACCATGTACGTTTCAGGTTGACGCCTGCATGGTCGATGACGCTGCGCTCTTGCACCCTGCCGGATCCGGCAACGAGGTCGGGGCGCTAGCCGAAGATCGCGCACCACAGGCGCACCACGGCGTCCGTGTGGCGCGCCAGCAGCGCCGGCTCGGCACGCGCATTGTCCTGGCCCTGCAGGCGCATCTGGTGCTGCAGGCGGCGCATGGCGCGATACGCGTCGCCCACCGCCGCCGCCAGATCGGCATCGATCAATCCCAGTTCGCCGCAAATGCGCAGCAGCGCGATATTGCCGGCGTTGGCCGTCAGCTGCGGGTACTGCGCCGCATGGCGCAGCACCAGGTACTGCACGATGAACTCGATGTCGATCATGCCCCCCACATCCTGCTTCAGGTCGAACAGGGCGCCGCCCTTGCCGGCGCGCGCATCGTGCATCTTCCTGCGCATCTTGATCACTTCGTTGCGCAGCTCTTCGCCGCGCGCGCGCCGCAGCACGTCTTCGCGCACCTGCTCGAAGCGCGCACCGATGGCCGCGTCGCCCGCGCAAAAGCGCGCCCGTGTGAGCGCCTGGTGCTCCCACACCCAGGCCGAACTGTCCTGGTAGCGCTCGAACGCGGCCAGCGACGACACCAGCATGCCGCTGGCGCCGTCCGGACGCAGCGCGGTGTCGATGTCGAACAGGATGCCGGCCGAGGTGTGCGCCGTCATCCAGGTGATGAAACGCTGCGCCAGCTTGGCGTAGTTGCCCGGCGCTTCCTGGTCGTCGTCATCGAACAGGAAGATGATGTCGAGGTCGGAGACGTAGCCGAGCTCTTTTCCACCGAGCTTGCCGTAGGCGATCACGGCGAAGCGCGGCACTTCGCGGTGGCGCGTGGCCACCGTGTTCCAGACCGCCTCGATGGTGGCGGCGACGATGGTGTCGGCCAGCGCGGAGAGGTAGTCGGCCAGCCGTTCGACGGTCAGGTCGCCGGCCAGGTCTTGCGCCAGCAGCCGGAACAGCTGCACGTGGTGGGCTTCGCGCAGGATGTCCATCAGGCGCTCGGTGTCGCTGGCCGCCGCGCCCAGCTCGAGGCGCAGTTCGGCCAGCAGGGCAGTATTGTCGGGCACCGCGTTGCGCACCCGGTCGTCGAGCAGCTCGTCGAGCAGGATCGGGTGCTGGGTCAGGAAGGTGGCGGCCCAGCCGCTCGCGTGCATCATGCGGATCACGCGTTCGAGCGTGTGCGGGTATTCGGTGAGCAGCGACAGGTAGGCCGAGCGGCGCGCGATGGCCTCGAAAAAATCGAGCAGGCGCGCCAGCGTGGCGCTGTGGCTGCCGATGGCCCCGGCCGCCGTGCGCGCGATCAGGGGCAGGGCGGCATTGACCAGGGCCAGCAGGCGCGTGCGGCTCGCTTCGGGCAGCGACTGCACGCGCGAACTTTGCCAGGTCTGCATCAGGCGCTGGGCGGCATGGCCGGGCGTATCGAAGCCGAGCGTGCCCAGGCGCGCCTCGATCGAGTCACGGTTGTCCAGGTCCGCGCAGGCATCGCTCGACTGCGGATCGACGGCCTCGCCCGCGCCGGCGCTCTTGTCGCTGAAAATGGCGTCGAACTGGGCCGCGACGAACTTGCGGTGGGCGTCAATTTGCGCCAGCAGGGTCGCCACGTCGGGCAGTCCCATCATCCGGGCGATGGTGAGGCGGTCGGCCTCGCCCGCCGGCAGGGTGTGGGTCTGGGCATCGTCCAGGTATTGCAGGCGGTGCTCGAGGTTGCGCAGGAAGCTGTACGAGGACAGCAGCTGCACCACGGTGTCGGGCGCCAGCAGTGCCTTCTCGGCCAGCACGCGCAAGGTGGCGCGGGTGGAGCGTTCGCGCAGCGCGCCGTCGCGCCCGCCGCGGATGAGCTGGAACACCTGGGCCAGGAATTCGATCTCGCGGATCCCGCCGCGCCCCAGCTTGACGTTGTTGCTGCGGTCCGGGTGCAAGCGCTCCTGGCGGTTGACCTCGGCGCGGATCTGGGCGTGCATGGTGCGGATCGCGTCGATCACCCCGAAATCGAGGTAGCGGCGGTAGACAAAGGGGCGCACGATCGCCTCCAGGGCGGCGATGTCGGCAGGCGCGCCCGTCACGGCGCGCGCCTTGACCCAGGCGTAGCGCTCCCACTCGCGGCCCTGCACGATCAGGTACTCCTCGACCATGTTCAGGCTCGCCACCAGCGGGCCGGAGGCGCCGTTCGGGCGCAAGGCCATGTCGACCCGGAACGTGAAGCCGTCCTCGATGATCTCGGACAGGGCGGCGATCAGCTTCTTGCCCAGGCGCGTGAAAAATTCGTGGTTCGACAGGCTGCGCTGGGACGGCTCAAGCGCAAGCGTGTCGCCGTCCTCCGGGTAGACGAAGATCAGGTCGATGTCGGACGAGACATTGAGCTCGCCGCCGCCCTGCTTGCCCATGGCCAGCACCATCAGCTCCTGCGGCAGGCCCGATTCGACGCCGGTCGGGACGCCATGGGCGGCCACCAGCTCGCCCATCGCCCCCGCTTGCAGGACCCGGATCGCGAAATCGGCGAAGCGGGTCATGGCCTCGACCACCTCGGCCAGGTCGGCCTGGCCCTCCAGGTCGCGCCGGATCAGGCCTGCCACCAGCAGGTTGCGCAAGCGCCGCATGGCGCGCGCCGGCGGCAGGCCGCGCGCCGCCTCGTACGCCAGCGCCGCCTCCAGGTCGAGCGTGGCGAGCGAGGCGCGCGTCAATTCGGCCACCCTGGCGGCGCGGGAGGGATCGGCGTCGATCCAGCGTTGGTAGAAGCGCGAGGCCAGGGTCAGGGAGCTGGGGGTCATGGGATTGTAAGCAAGTGCTTCAGGAGGGCGTCGGCGGGCCGGGCTATAGGGTAAAATTGGGCCGCGATCCTGTGCGGGACAGGACGATGGTAAGGTAGACGGCGGCATTGATGCAAGCGCTCTCTTATTGACGATTATTCAGACGGCGAGCCCTCTTATTAGCTTATTGATGCACACCCCGGACGATACGGCTGCCCCAGCACACATGCCTCTCGCGGAACGCTGGCGGCGGCTGCGCGCCGCCTATCGCTACGCCAACCTGGCCAGCCACCACCTGCTCGGCTTCACCGTCAAGCTGGTGCTGCTGGCCTATTTCGTGTTCGCCTTCGTGTTCCTGTTCCTGCGCTACGCGATCCTGCCCAACATCGATTTCTACAAAGGGGACATCGAGCGCCTGTCGAGCCGCGCGCTGGGCAACACCGTCTCGATCTCCCGTATTTATGCGTCCTGGCGCGGCCTGCGTCCCAACCTGTTCCTGGGCGACGTGGTGTTGCGCGACAAGCAGGGCCGCCCGGTGCTGACGCTGCCGAGCGTGTCGGCCACGCTGTCCTGGTGGAGCGTGCTGGCGGGCGAGCCGCGCTTCGAGTCGCTGGCCATCATCCGGCCCGACCTGGACATGCGGCGCGACGCGGACGGCAAACTCTACGTCGCCGGTATCCTGGTCGAGTCCACGCCGGGCGACAGCCGCGGCGCCGACTGGGCGTTCCGCCAGCACGAGGTGGTCATTCGCGAGGGCCGCGTGCACTGGACCGACCTGCAGCGCAAGGCGCCCGAGCTCGAGCTCGAGAACGTCAACATGGTGCTGTTGAACCAGTGGAGCCGGCACCGCTTCGCCCTGCAGGCGACGCCGCCGGCCAGCCTGGGCCAGCCGATGGACGTGCGCGCCGATTTCGTCCATCCCCGCTTCGCCGAGCGCATCTCGAACGTCAAGCTGTGGAAGGGCGAGCTGTACGCCGAGGTGCGCGAGACCGACCTGGCCGGCTGGAAGGAGTACATCGACTATCCGTTCCAGGTCACGCGCGGGCGCGGCTCGGTGCGCGCCTGGCTCACGCTCGACCATGCCAAGCTGGCCGGGTTCACGGCCGACGTCGGGCTGGCCGACGTCAGCGCGCGCTTCGGAAAGGATCTGCCGCAGCTGGACCTGGCGCGCGTGAGCGGGCGCGTGTCGGCGCGCGAGCAGTTCGCGCCCGGCGAGGAGCTTGGCCATCCGACCTTCGGCGCGCACGGCCACACCATCACGCTGACCGACTTCGCCATCGAGACCACCGACGGCCTGAAGCTGCCGGCCACCACCGTCACCGAGACGTTCGTCCAGGGCCGGGACGGCAAACCGGACCAGTTCGAGCTCTCGGCCAGGCAGCTCGACCTGGAAACGCTGGCCGAGCTGGCGGCGCAGTTTCCCCTGTCGGCGGGGCAGCGCGAGCAGCTCGAGGCGCTCGATCCGCGTGGCCGCTTGCAAGATTTTTCGGCCCATTGGGAGGGCTTGTACCCGTCGATCGCGACCTACCGCGTCAAGGGCCGGGTGGCCGGCCTGGGCATGAAGGCGCAGCCGGCCCACCTGGCGCGCCCGAAGAGCGCCGGGCTCGCGGCGCAGGCGGCCACGCCCGCCATTCCGGGCTTCCAGAACCTCTCGGGCAGCATCGATGCGAGCGAGAAGGGCGGCAGCTTCACGCTCGATTCGCGCCAGCTGCTGCTGCAGCTGCCGGCCTGGTTCGCCGACCCGGCCATGCCTTTTGACGAGCTCGACATGCAGGCGCGCTGGTCGTTCGCCGAGAAGAACCAGTTCCTGTTCCAGATCGACGCGATGCGTTTCGTGCAGGGCAAGCTCAAGGGGACGCTGGCGGGCAAGCACCTGATGCCGCTGGCCGGCGCGCCCGGCAAGGCGCTCGGCACGGTCGACTTCGACGGCACCGTGTCGGGCTTTCAGATCGACACCATCGGCAAGTACCTGCCGCTGCAGACGCCGCCCGAGCTGCGCGCCTGGCTCACCGGTGCGCTCGAGGCGGGCACGGCGCAAGACGTCACGCTCAAGCTGCGCGGCGACCTGGCCCAGTTCCCGTTTCGCGCCGAGAACGCGGCCGAACGGGCGCGCGGCGAGTTCCGGGTCGCCGGACGGCTGGAAAACGCGCGCCTGAACTACAGCCCCGAGCATCTGGCCAAGGACGGCAAGTCGCCCCTGTGGCCGCAGGCCGAGGCGATCAACGGCAGCTTCCTGTTCGACCGGGTGCGCATGGAAATTCGCGGCAACACGGCGCGCACCCTGGGCGCGTCCCTGAGCAACGTGGTGGCGGTGGTGCCCGACCTGGGCTCGCACGACATGATGCTCGACATCGACGGCACGGCGGGCGCGCCCATGCAGGAGTTCCTGCGTTACGTGGCGGCCAGTCCGGTGCTCGAATGGATCGGCCATTTCACCGACGAGACGCGTGCCACCGGCAACGCCAGGCTGGCGCTCAAGCTGCACCTGCCGCTGAACCACCTGATCGACGCCAAGGTCAACGGCGCGCTGCAATTGGCCGGCAACGACGTGGTGCTGTTCAACGATATGCCGCCGGTGCTGGCCAGCGTGGGCAAGATCGAATTCAATGAGCGCGGCGTGAACCTGAATGGCGTCGGCGGCACCTTCCTCGGCGGCCCGCTGGCGCTGTCGGGCGGCAGCCAGCGCGACAACAGCATCCTGATCAAACTGGGCGGCAGCCTGTCGGCCGAGGGCATCCGCAAGACCTACCCGGCGCCGGCCATGCAGCGCCTGCTGGGCCACCTCGACGGGACCACGCGCTATACCGGCTCGGTGGTGGCGCGCGAGCGCCAGGTGCTCGTCACGGTCGATTCGACCCTGGCCGGCCTGGGCCTGGATTTCCCGGCCCCAGCCAACAAGGCGGCCGCCGACGTGCTGCCGGCCCACTTCACGCTGGTGGCCGCGGCGCCGACCGAGGCCGGGCTGATGCGCGACGAAGTGCGGATCGCGCTGGGGGCCAGCATCGCGGCGCGCTACCAGCGCCAGAAGGTCCCGAAGGGCAGCTGGAGCGTGGTGCGCGGCGGCGTTGGCGTGAACCTGCCGGCGCCCGAACCGGACAGCGGCATGATGATCAACGTGAACATGAAGTCGCTCAACGTCGACCAGTGGGTGGGCGTGGGCGGCGAGGTGGCGGGCAGGCCGGAAGCGGCGCACGCGCGCGACGCCGACGGGCCGGACCTGGCCCAGTACTTCGTGCCCGACGCGATGGCCGCCCACGCGGGCGAGCTGATCATTGGCGAGCGCAAGCTCGACAACGTAGTCGTGGGTGCCTCGCACCACAAGGGCAGCTGGCAGGCCAGCATCGATTCGCGCCAGGCGGCCGGTTACCTGACCTGGAACGAGTCGCAAAGCGGCCAGGGCCTGGGCAAGGTGACGGCACGCCTGGCGACCTTGATCATTCCGGAGTCGGCCGAGGCCGACGTCAAGGACTTGCTCGAAAGCGGCAAGAGCGCCGCTTCCTCGATCCCCGCGCTCGACATCGTGGCCGAGCGCTTCGAGCTGTTCAACAAACCGCTGGGGCGGCTGGAACTGGTGGCCAACAATGCCCCGTTCCAGGCCGGGCGCGAGTGGCAGATCAACAAGCTGTCGCTGGCCAACCCGGACGGCGTGCTCTCCGGCACCGGAAAATGGGTGACCAAGGGCGGCCTGAGCAGCACCAGCCTCGCGTTCACGCTCGACATCGCCGACGCCGGCAAGCTGCTCGACCGCCTGGGTTTCCCGGAAACGCTGCGCCGCGGAAAAGGCAAGCTGAACGGCGACATCCAGTGGAGCGGCCTGCCGTACAAGCTCGACATTCCCACCTTGTCGGGCCAGATCCAGATGAACGTGGAGGCGGGCCAGTTCCTCAAGCAGGATCCGGGCGCGGCCAAGCTGCTCGGCGTGCTCAGCCTGCAGGCCTTGCCGCGCCTGCTCAAGCTCGACTTCCATGACGTGTTCTCGGAAGGCCTGGCGTTCGACGGCATCACGGCCAACGCCGTCATCACGCGCGGTGTCGTCAAGACCGAAAACCTGAAGATGCACGGGGTGGCGGCCACGGTGCTGATGGACGGCACGGCCGACATCGCCAACGAATCGACCAATCTGCATGTGGTGGTGATCCCCGAATTTAACCTCGGCACGGGGCCGCTGGTGTATGCGCTGGCCGTGAACCCGGTGATCGGGCTGGGAAGTTTCCTGGCGCAATTGTTCCTGCGCGCGCCAGTGATGAAGGCGCTCACTTACCAGATGCAAGTGAACGGACCGTGGAAAGCGCCTATCATTACCAAACTCGATGGGGGAAAGCTGGCGGCGCCGCCGGCCAAACCCAATTAGGCAGCGCACGCTGACGAGAGCGTGTACGAACAGAGGACGCGAGCAGATGACGACAGTGGCGGCAATTCAGATGGTGTCCACCCCGGTAGTGGCGGAGAACATTGCCAGCGCGGGCAGGCTGGTGCGCGCGGCGGCCGAAGGCGGCGCCGAACTCGTCGCGCTGCCCGAGTACTGGCCCGTGATGGGCATGGCCGACACCGACAAGGTGGCGCTGGCCGAGCAGCCGGGCAGCGGCCCGATCCAGGATTTCATGGCGCAGGCCGCGCGCGAGCACGGCATCTGGCTGATCGGCGGCACTTTGCCATTGGTCTCGGGCGACGCCGGGCGCGTGCTCAACACCACGCTGGTGTACGGCCCCGACGGCCAGCCGGCAGGCCGCTACGACAAGATCCACCTGTTCGGTTTTAGCAAGGGCGGCGAATCCTACGACGAGGCGCGCACCATCGTGCCCGGCGGCACGGTCGGCAGCTTCGAGGCGCCGTTCGGCCGGGTGGGCCTGGCCATCTGCTACGACCTGCGCTTTCCCGAACTGTTTCGCGCCATGGGCGAGTGCGTTCTGATGGTGGTGCCGGCGGCCTTTACCCACACCACCGGACTGGCCCACTGGGAAGTGCTGTTGCGCGCGCGCGCCATCGAGAACCAGTGCTATGTGCTGGCGGCAGCCCAGGGCGGGCGGCACGCGAACGGACGCCGCACGTTCGGCCACAGCATGCTGATCGACCCCTGGGGCGAGGTCAAGGCCGTGCTCGACGAAGGCGAGGGCGTGGTGGCCGGCCAGATCGACCTGGAATTGATCGCCACCGTGCGCGCCAGCCTGCCCGCTTTGCGGCACCGCACGATGTGAACGCAAGCGCCGCCGCTATGGCACAATGCCCCCTATCTACTTGAAAGAACGCACAATGACTCCCTTCGAACCGAATCTGTCCACGCTGGCGGTGGCGCGCGATGTCCTGCTCACCCCGTTTGGCCTGGACGAAGGCAAGCTGCTCTCGACGCTGGGCACGATGTTTACCCACAAGGTCGACTACGCGGACTTGTATTTCCAATTCACCAAGAGCGAAGGCTGGAGCCTGGAAGAGGGCATCGTCAAGACGGGCAGCTTCTCGATCGACCAGGGGGTGGGCGTGCGCGCGATCTCGGGCGACAAGACGGCATTCTCGTATTCGGACGAAATCTCCCAACGCGCCCTGCTGGAAGCGGCCGCCGCCACGCGCACCATCGCGCGTGCCGGTGCCGGCAAGATCAAAGTCGCTTCGTCAATGAAGCCGTCCGGTGGGCGTTCGCTCTACCTGCCCAACGATCCGCTGGCCTCGCTCGACGCGACGGCCAAGGTCAAACTGCTCGAACGCGTCGAGAAAATGGCGCGCGCCAAGGATTCGCGCGTGGTGCAGGTGATGGCCAGCCTGGCCGGCGAATACGACGTGGTGCTGGTGGTGCGCAGCGATGGCGTGCTGGCGGCCGATATCCGCCCGCTGGTGCGGGTATCGGTGACCGTCATCGTCGAGCAGGACGGCCGGCGCGAGATGGGTTCCTCGGGCGGCGGCGGGCGCTTCAGCTACGGCTACTTCGACGACGCCATCCTTGACAAATATGCGGGCGAGGCGGTGCAGGCAGCGGTGGTCAACCTCGACGCGCGCCCGGCCCCGGCCGGACCGATGACGATCGTGCTGGGACCGGGCTGGCCCGGCGTGCTGCTGCACGAGGCGATCGGCCATGGTCTCGAGGGCGACTTCAACCGCAAAGGCTCCTCGGCGTTTTCGGGCCGCATCGGCGAGCGCGTCGCGGCCAAGGGTGTGACGGTGGTCGACGACGGTACGCTGGCCGACCGCCGCGGTTCGCTGAACATGGACGATGAAGGCAACCCGACCCAGTGCACGACCCTGATCGAGGACGGCATCCTGAAAGGCTATATCCAGGACACCATGAACGCGCGCCTGATGAAGATGCCGGTGACGGGCAACGCACGGCGCGAATCGTTCGCCCACCTGCCGATGCCGCGCATGACCAACACCTACATGCTGGCTGGCGACAAGGACCCGGCCGAGATCCTGGCCTCGGTCAAGAATGGTCTGTATGCGGTCAATTTCGGCGGTGGCCAGGTTGACATTACGAATGGAAAATTCGTGTTCTCGGCCAGCGAAGCGTACATGATCGAGAACGGCAAGGTGACCTACCCGGTCAAGGGCGCGACCTTGATTGGCAACGGTCCCGACGTGTTGAACCGGGTCTCGATGATCGGCAATGACATGCGCCTCGACTCGGGCGTGGGCGTGTGCGGCAAGGAAGGCCAGAGCGTGCCGGTGGGCGTGGGCCAGCCGACGCTGCGCATTGAAGACGTCACGGTCGGCGGCACCGGCTAAGCAGCAGGGGGCGGACCCCGGGTTGCAGTCGCCGTCGCAACCGGGGTCAGACCCCCAACGGAAAAACCGGGGTCCGACCCCTAGAGCGTAGTGCTCGACGGTTTGAACTTGTAGTTCCAGGGCGCCGTCAGGTCGACCGTGGTGAACGAGGCGAGCTTGCAGCCGTGCGGATCGTTTTTGAACAGCGTATTGTCCATGCGTCCGCTGTAGTTGAACGTGGCCTCGCGCTCCCCAGCCGACGACGCCACGCTCGGCGGCACCGGCTAAGCAGCAGGGGTCGGACCCCGGGTTGCAGTCGCCGTCGCAACCGGGGGCAGACCCCCAACGGAAAAACCGGGGTCCGACCCCTAGCAGCCTGTCGGACTTTACCCTCGAAATAAAATCGCCGTGCCGGTAAAATG
>JAZJYV010000057.1:0-37638 GCA_040390195.1 Pseudomonadota bacterium
CAAAACCGGGGTCAGACCCCAAGCGAATCAACCGGGGTCTGACCCCGGTTTTGCTGGAGGGGCCGCGCTGTTGCGCCCTATGGCGTCTCGCCGTTCCCGGCCAGCAGCGCCCACAGCTCCCTGACCTGGAAATGGCGCGTCATCAGGCGCATCTGCTCGGCCAGTGCCGGATCGTGCTCGGCCACCTCGGCCAGCAACTCGGCCAGCCGGTCCAGATTGAGTTCGGCCACCGCTGCCGTGAGCGCCTGGCGCAGCGGCGCCGCCAGTGCCGCCAGGTCGGCGTCGTGCAGCGCGTGCGGCACGGCGGCGGGCGCGGCGTCGCGCTCGAAGCGCAGCCCGAGCTGGGCCTCGAGCGTGGCGTACAGGTCCTCTTCGCGGTAGGGCTTGCGCAGGAAGGCGTCGGCGCCGGCCTCGAGCGCGGTGGTGCACTGCTCCTCGAAGGCGCTGGCGGTACAGATCACGATGCGCGGCTGGCGCGCGCTGCCGGCGCGGATCTCGCGGATCGCCTCGAGGCCGTCGCGGCGCGGCATGCGCCAGTCCATGACGATCAGTTCGGGGGCGAACTCGGCGTTGCGCTGGCACGCTTCGATACCGTCGCCGGCCTGCTCCAGGCAAAAGCCGAGCGGCTCGAGCAGGTCGAACAGCAGCTTGCGCGATTGCGGGTCGTCGTCGACCAGCAGGACCCGCCGTCCCTGCTCGCCCGCCGGCAGGGCCAGCGCGCGCCCGGGGGCCTGCGCCGCCTGCGCGGCCTGCGCCAGCGCCAGCCTCAGGGTGAAACGGAAGGTCGATCCCTGGCCCAGGGTCGAGGCGACCGACAGCTCGCCGCCGAGCAGCTGGACGAACTGGCGCGAAATGGCCAGCCCCAGCCCGGTGCCGCCTTCGCGGCTGTGGGTCGACACTTGCACGAAGGGCTCGAAGATGCGCTCCAGGTCGGCGCCGGCGATGCCGATGCCGGTGTCAAAGATGGCGAAATCGAGCTGCGCCGCGCCATCCGGCGCCGGGCTGGCGCGCACCTCGAGGCGCACCCCGCCGTGGCGGGTGAACTTGAGCGCGTTGCTGAGCAGGTTGATCAACACCTGGCGCAGCTTGACCGCGTCCACCCGCACCGCCGCCGGCAGCCCGGACAGCTCCAGCGCCAGCGTCAGGCCAGCCTGGTGGGCGCGCATGCCGAGCATCTCGACGACTTCGCCGAGCATGCCTTCAAGGTCGGTCTCGGCCTCGGACAGTTGCATGCGCCCGGCGTCGATCTTGGACAGCTCGAGCACGTCGTTGATCAGGGTCAGCAGGTGCTGGCCGGAGCCGGCGATGATCTCCAGATTGGTGCGCTGCTCGGCTGACAGCGCCGGGCCCTTGAGCATCAACTGGGAGAAGCCGATCACCGCGTTGAGCGGGGTGCGCAGCTCGTGGCTCATGTTGGCCAGGAATTCGGACTTGACCCGGTTCGCGTTCTCGGCCGCCGCGCGCGCCGCGATCAGGCTCGCCTCGGCCGCCTTCTGGGCCGTGATGTCGCGCAGGATGCCGGTGTAGCGCTTGTGGCCGCCCACTTCGATCTGGCTCACCGCGATGTACAGGGGGAACTGGCTGGCGTCGCTGCGCTGGCCGAGCAGCTCGCGCCCGACCCCGATGATGGCCGACTCGCCCGTGACCAGGTAGCGCCGCAGGTGGCCGGCGTGCGCATCGCGGTGCGGTGCCGGCATCAGCACGCTCAGGTCCTTGCCCGTCACCTGCTGCGCCGGGTAGCCGAACATGCGCTCGGCGGCGCGGTTGAACGAGAGGATGCGCCCGTCCTCGTCGGCCGTGACGATCCCGTCGGCCGCGTGATCGACAATCGCGCGCAGGCTGGCGGTGCGCTCGTCGACCAGGTCGAGCAGGTGGTCGCGGTGGCGCCGCAGCTCGTCCTCCTCGAGGCGGCGCTGGGTCACGTCGGCGTGCACCCCGGAGATGCGCAGCGGCTTGCCGTGCTCGTCCCACACCACCTGGCCGTTGGCCTTGAGGTAGTGCACGCTGCCGTCGGGCCAGCGCACCCGGAATTCGAGCCCGAAGGCTTGCTCGTCCCTGAGCGCGCGGGCCATGGCCAGTTCGCACAAGGGCCGGTCGTCCGGGTGCACGCAGGCCAGCCAGGTCTGGTGGGCGTCGCCCAGCTGGCCGCGCGCCACGCCGCACAGGGCGTAGCAGCGCGCGTCCCACTCCAGGGTGTCGCTGGCGAAGTCCCAGTCCCACACGCCCAGGCCGGCCGCGCGGGTGGCCAGCGCCAGCTGCTCGGAGACGCGCTCGCGCTCGTGCTCGGCGCGCCGGCGCTGGTCGATGTTCTCCGAGAGCACGTCGCAGGCGAGCGCGTCGACGCTGCGCACGAAAGTCGAGCGCACCCAGCGCAGGCTGCCGTCGCTGGCGCGGATCTGGTGTTCGAGCTGGCCGGTCTGGCCCAGCTCGAGCGCGGCCGTGACCTTGGCCAGCACGGCGCCGCGCTGGGCTTCGTCGACCAGCGTGAGCCACAGCTCGGGGTTGGCGTGGAAGGCGGCCGGCGGATAGCCCGTCACCGCCTCGCAGCCGGCGCCGTGCTCGCGCGATTCGAAGCGGTTGCCCACCCGCTGCACCGAGAACAGCTGCTGGGTGACGGCCGCCAGCAGGCGCCGGTAGCGTTCGCGGCTCTCGGCCAGCTCGGCGCTGCTGTGCTCGAGCGCGGCGGTGCGCTCGGCGACGATCTCCTCGAGGTAGCTGCCTTCGCGCTCGAGCAGGCGGCGCTGGCGGTACAGGTCGCAGAACACCCGGATCTTGGAGCACAGGATGGCCGGTTCGAGCGGCTTGATCAGGTAGTCGACCGCGCCCAGCTCGTAGCCCTTGAACAGCGCCGCCTGCTCCTTCATGCCGGCCGTCACGAAGATGATCGGCATCTTGCTGGTCTGCGGGTTGGCGCGGATCAGCTCGGCCGTCTCGAAGCCGCTCATGCCCGGCATCTGGACGTCGAGCAGGATGGCGGCGAAATCGGTGTTGAGCACCGCGCGCAGGGCCTCCGGGCCGGAGCTGGCCTTGACGCACTGGACCTCGGCCAACTGGTCCAGCAGGGCCTCGAGCGCCAGCAGGTTCTGCGGCCGGTCGTCGACCAGCAGCAGCTGCAGCGGCTCGCCCGGCGCGCCCAGCTTGCGCGCCGCGAAGATCGTCTCGGCCTGGTCGAGCTGCTCCTGGAACAGCGCCAGCGCCAGCTTCTGGCGGTACAACTGGGCGAAGATGCGCACCCGCGCGTGCAGGATCAGCGGCTCGATCGGCTTGACCAGGTAGTCGACGGCGCCGCTCTCGTAGCCGCGGAACTCGCACTCGGCGCCGCCCATGCGCGCGGTGACGAACACGATCGGCACCTGGCGCGTCTTCGGGTTGGCGCGCATCAGGGTGGCCGTCTCGTAGCCATCCATGGCCGGCATCTGGACGTCGAGCAGCACCAGCGCGAACTCGCGCCGCAGCAGCATGCGCAGCGCCTCCTCGCCCGAGTGCACGCACACCAGCTCGAGCGTGTCGATCCCTTCAAGCAGCGCCGTCAGCGCCAGCAGGTTGTCGGGATTGTCATCAACCAGCAGGATCGGGACCGGGACCAGGTTCATGCCGCCACCTCGCCGTTGGCCAGCGCGATGAGCAGCTCGGCCAGCCCGGCCAGCGCCAGCACGCGGTCGGGCCGGCACTGCGCCAGCGCGGCCGACGGCATCGCGTCCATCAGCGCGTCGCGCGGATCCTGCACCACCGTGTAGCCGCCCATGCGTGCCACGCAGGCCAGGCCGGCGGCGCCGTCGGCGCCGGCGCCGGTGAGCACCACAGCGACCAGCTCGCGCCCGTAGCGGCGCGCGGCCGACTCGAACAGTACGTCCACCGAGGGCCGCGCGAAATTGACCAGGGCGTCGGCCGCCAGTGCCAGGCGGCCGTCGGGCTCGACCAGCAGGTGGTAGTCCGGGGGTGCCAGGTAGGCCACCCCGGCCTCGATGCGCTCGCCCTCGTCGGCCTCCTTGACCCGGATCCGGGTGTGGGCGTCGAGCAGGCGCGCCAGCGCGTCGCCCGAGTTGGCCGAGATGTGGATCACCACCAGGATCGGCAGGGCGAAGTCGGCCGGCAGCGCCGGCAGCAGCCGCTTGAGCGCCTCCACCCCGCCGGTCGAGACGCCGATCACGACGGCGGCGAAGCTGCGCGCCGCGCTCATGGTGCCGCTCCCGCCAGGTTGTACTGCTTCTGGTAGATCCGGGTGTGGGCCACCAGCTCGCGGTAGCGCTCGGCCACGCGCCGTCCGTCGAGCGTCTCCTTGCTGCCCAGGCACAGGAAGCCGCCGGCCGTCAGGCAGCGGTCGAACAGGCCCAGCAGGCGTTC
Organism: Pseudomonadota bacterium; assembly: GCA_040390195.1. Classification (GTDB taxonomy): domain Bacteria; phylum Pseudomonadota; class Gammaproteobacteria; order Burkholderiales; family Burkholderiaceae_D; genus Telluria_A. The sequence continues at coordinate 4,345 of JAZJYV010000057.1, forward strand.
CTTGAGCACCGGCTTGAAGTAGATCATCACGTTGCGGCACAGGATCAGCTGCATCTCGGAGAAGTCGGCGTCGGTGGCCAGGTTGTGCGCCGCGAACACCACGTTCTTGAGCAGCGCCGGGTCGAAGATGGCGCGCTCGTAGCGCGCCACGTAGTAGTCGGAGAACGCGGCCTTGCCGCCGGCCTGCTGGTAGTTGCGGGTGAAGCGCTGCAGCTCCTTGAGCGCGAACACGCCCTGGCGCGCCTGTTCCAGCACTGCCTCGTTCAGGTCGGTGGCGTAGATGCGGCACTGCGCGCCCAGGCCCTCCTCGCGCAGCATGATCGCCAGCGACACCACCTCCTCGCCCGAGGCGCAGCCGGCGACCCAGATGCGCGCGTGCGGCCAGGTGCGCAGGTGCGGCACCACCTCCTCGCGCAGCGCCTTGAAGAAGGCCGGGTCGCGGAACATGTCCGACACGTTCACCGTCACGTCCTGCACCAGCTGGCGGCACAGTTCGGCGTCGCGCAGCACGGCCGACATCGCCGCGCCGTAGCTGTCGAACTTTGATCCGGCCAGCCAGTGCGCCAGGCGGCGCGTCAGCGACGCTTCGGCGTAGCCGGAAAAGTCGTAGCCGTGCACCTGGCGCAGCGCCTCCACCAGCGCGGCCATCTCGATGGCGCAAATCTGGTCTTCGGCCATCATGCGGCGCCTCCCTGGTAGAGCCAGACCCGCATCAGGGAGAACAGGCGGTCCAGGTCGACCGGCTTGGACAGGTAGTCGCTGGCGCCGGCGTCCAGGCACAGGGCCTGGTCGCCCACCATCGCCTTGGCGGTCAGGGCGATCACCGGCAAGCGCGCCCAGCGCGGATTCTTGCGCAGGCGCCGCATCGCCTCGTAGCCGTCCATCTCCGGCATCATGATGTCCATGAGCACGATGTCGATCTCGGGATGGGCTTCGAGCTGGGCCAGCGCCTCGACCCCGTTGGCCGCCTCCACCGTGCGCATGCCCTTCTCGGCCAGCACCGACGAGAGCGAGAACACGTTGCGGATGTCGTCGTCGACCAGCAGCACGGTGCGCCGCTCGAACATGGCCTCCTTGTCGAGGCCGCGCCGTATCATGCTCTGCTTCTCCTGCGGCAGGCTGCTCTCGACCAGGTGCAGGAACAGGCTGACCTCGGCCAGCAGCCGGTCCGGGCTCTTGGCGCCCTTGATGATGATGCTGTCGGCGTAGCGCCGCAGGCGCGTCTCGTCGGCCTCGGACAGCTCGCGCCCGGAGTGGATGATCACCGGCATGCGGGGCAGGGCGTTGTCGGCCTTCAGGCGGTCGAGCAGCTCGAAGCCGGACATGTCGGACAAGCCCAGGTCGAGCACCATGCAGTCGAAGCTGCCGTCGGCGATCAGCGCCAGCGCGGCGTCGCCCGAGCGCGCGATGGTGATGTCCAGGCCGTTCGTCTCGAGCAGCGCGGCCAGGCTCTTCGCCTCGGCCTCGTCGTCCTCGACCACCAGCAGGCGCTTGGCCACCTTGTCGATGGCGCTGCCGATCGCCGCCAGCACCTGCTCGACCTGCTCGGCGCTGACCGGCTTGGTGGCAAAGCCGATCGCGCCCATCGCCAGCGCCTTCTGGCGGTCTTCCAGGCAGGTGATGAAATGGACCGGGATGTGGCGTGTCTTCGGGTTGTCCTTGATGGTGCGCATCACGCCCCAGCCGTCGATGTGGGGCAGCATCACGTCGAGGATGATGGCACTGGGGGTGTTCTGCTCGATCAGCTGCAGGCCGCTCTCGCCGTCGGTCGCCACCAGGCACTGGAAGCCGCGCTCGCGCACCGTGTCGCGCAAGATGCCGGCGAAGGCCGGGTCGTCCTCGATGATGAGGATGCTGCGCGCGCCCTGCTCGAGCGTGGCGCGGTCGTCGGCCACCGCCGGCGCGCCCGAGACGCGCGGGGCCGGACGCGCCGGCGCCGGCGCGGGGGCCGGCACCGGCGCCGGGATCGGCTGCGCCGCCAAGGCCTGCGGCAGGTACAGGGTGAACGTACTGCCGGCGCCGGGCGCGCTGGCAAGCACGATCTCGCCGCCCATCTTGCGCGCCAGCTGGCGCGAGATCGACAGCCCCAGGCCGGTGCCGCCGTATTTGCGGCTGGTCGAACCGTCCTCCTGCTGGAAGGCGTGGAAGATCTGTTCCTGCTTGTCGGCGGCGATCCCGATGCCGCTGTCGCAGACGGCGAACGCCAGCGCCGCCTGCGCCAGCGGATTCTCGCCGGCGCCGGCGCGCCGGATCGCCAGCGTGACGCGGCCCTTGGAGGTGAACTTGAAGGCGTTCGAGAGCAGGTTCTTGAGGATTTGCTGGGTGCGCTGGGCGTCGGTGTGCACGCTGGCCGGCAGGCCGGCGCCGCGTTCGACCTGGAACGCCAGCCCCTGGTGCTCGGCCAGCGGGTGGAACAGTTGTTCGAGTTGCGCGGCCAGCTCGGCCAGCTCGACTTCCTCGGGCTGCAGCACCAGCTGGCCGGCCTCGATCTTGGACAGGTCGAGGATGTCGTTGATCAGGTTCAGCAAATCCTTGCCGGCGCCGTTGATGGTGGCCGCGTACTCGACCTGCTTGGGCGAGAGCTGGCCTTCGCGGTTCTGCTGCAACAGGCTCGACAGGATCAGCATGCTGTTGAGCGGGGTGCGCAGCTCGTGGCTCATATTGGCCAGGAATTCGGACTTGTAGGCGCTGGTGCGTTCGAGCTGGTCGGCCTTGAGCTGCAGTTCGCGGCTGCTCATCTCGCTCTCGGCGTTCTTCTGGCGGATCAGCTCGCGTTGCTGCTCGAGCAGCTGGGCGCGCTCCTCGAGCTCCTCGTTGGTTTGCTGCAGCTGCTCCTGCTGGACCCGCAATTCCTCGGTCTGGCTCTGGGTCTGCTCGAGCAGCTCGTTGACGCGGCGCCGCGCCTGGTCGACGTCGAGCGCGATGGCCAGCGCCTCGGCGGCCTGCTCCAGCCAGGCCAGCTGGCGTTCGGTGAAGCCGTCGAAGCTGGCCACCTCGAACAGGCCGAGCAGCTTGTCCTCGCGCAGCAGGGGCACGGCCACCACGGCCGCCGGCGCCGCCCGGCCCAGGCCCGATGCGATGGCCAGGTAGTCGTGCGGCACGGGCGCGAGCACGGTGCGCTTGCGCGCGCGCGCGGCTTGGCCGGCCAGGCCCTCGCCGAGCGCGATGCGGGCGCGCTGCAGGTCGCCGGGCGCCAGCGCGTGGCCGGCCGCCAGCGTCAGCTGCTGCGCCTCCGGGTCGAACAGGTACAGCGCGCCGACCGCGCCGCCCACGTGCGCCGTCAGCTGGCTGATCACGTCCTGGCTCATCGCGGCCAGCGGGCGGTCGCCCCGCATCTCCACGTTGAGCGCGTTGATGCCGCTCTTGTGCCAATCCTCGATGCGCTCCTCGTCGCGGTGCAGGCGCAGGGTGCGCGTCATGCGCACGAAGCCGGCGCCCAGCGTGTGCTGGGCCTGGCCCATCTGGTGCAGGGCCCGGGCCAGCGCGCCGATCTCGTCGGGCAGGCCCAGCAGCTGCCCCAGCTCGAGCGCGGCCGAGGCCTGCACCTCCTGGTCGATCTCGCCGGCGGCGATCCGCTCGACCTGGGCGGCGCGCACGGCGCTGTCGCCGGCCAGCAGGCGCAGCCCGCCGAGCACCTGGCCGATCTGGCCCGTCAGCGCCAGGTAGGCGCCCCAGGCCAGGTAGCCGAACAGCAGCACCAGCGCCGCGCTGGTGGCCGCGCTGATGGCCAGGCTGCGGCGCGCGCCGGCGATGCGCGCCTCGATGCGCTGGCGCACGGCCGGCGCCAGCACGTCGTAGCCGATGGTGTAGTTCTGGTCGATCAGGTTGGTGAACTGGACGATGTAGGCCCCCGCCTCGGTGCCGAAGCGCTGGTCCAGGATGTCGCGCCGCACCGTCTCGACGGCGCCCTGCATGTCCTGGGCGAACTGGCGGTCCATCTTGCCGAGCTGCTCGCCCAGCGCCGGGTTGTAGCCGATCACCTTGTCGACGTTGGCCTTGTGCAGCTGGCGCGTGATCTGGACCCGCCCCAGCAGCTCGGCCATGTTGGTCAGTTCCTCCTTGGTGGCCGTCTTCTTGGCCAGCACGCCGGCCCCGGTGGCGCGGGTCTGGCCAAGCTGCTCGGTGAAGCCGGGCAGCTTGGCCAGGGTGTCGATCAGGTAGTAGCTGTCGAGGTCGATGTCGAGCGTGAGCGCGCTGCTGTCGGCGATGTCGCTCACGAACAGCAGCATCCTGGCGATGATCTCGTCGTGCTTGCGCAGGTTCAGCCCCAGCGGCCAGCTCAGGCCGTCGGCGTGCAGCGCGCGCCAGTCGGCGCCGATCTCGCGCCAGCGCGCCTGCTGCGCCAGTGCCGGCGTCAGGCTGTCCTCGAGCGCGCGCTGGGCCGCGCCCACCTCGGCATCCTTGCTCGCCACGCGCGCGGCCAGCGCGCCGTCGCCCCCCAGCAGGCCGGCCGACACGCCGCGGTGCTGCTGGACCAGCTGGATCATGCGGTGCAGGCGCATCACGCTGGCCAGGCCCTTGAGCTCCATCACCGAGGGCCCGATCACCCGGTCGAGCGCGTTGAACAGGCTCAGCTGCAGGGCGCCGATGGCCACCAGGGTCAGCAAGCCCAGCAACATGAACTTGTGGGCGTAGCGCAGGCGGTTCATCAAGGCCAGCGCCGGCCGGAATACCAGTTCCATCATCGTCGTCCTCGTCCCGCCGTCCCGCTCAGCCGGGGTGCACGCTGAAAAAGCCCACCGCCCGCTGCAGGCGCTCGGCCTGCTCGCTGACGTCGGCCGCGGTGGCGGCCAACTGCTCGGAGGCGGCCGCGTTCTTCTGGGTCGCGCCGCTCAACTGGACCATGGCCGCGCCGATCTGGCCCGCGCCCGAGCTTTGCTCGCTGGAGGCGGCGCTGATCTCCTCGACCAGGTCGGAGGTGCGCCGGATCGAGGGCAGCATGCGCTCGAGCAGGACCCCGGCCTGGCGCGCCATGTCGACGCTGGTGGCGGCCACTTCGCCGATTTCGGCGGCCGCGACCTGGCTGCGCTCGGCCAGCTTGCGCACCTCGGCCGCCACCACCGAGAAGCCCTTGCCGTGCACGCCGGCGCGCGCCGCCTCGATCGCCGCGTTCAGCGCCAGCAGGTTGGTCTGGTAGGCGATGTCGTCGATGATGCCGATCTTGGCGGCGATGGTGCCCATCGCCTGGGCCGTGTTGCGCACCGCCGCGCCACCCTCGGTGGCGTCGCGCGCGGCGGTGGCGGCCATGGCGCCGGTGATCTTGGCGTTCTCGCTGTTCTGGCTGATCGAGGCGCTGATCTGCTCGACCGAGGCGCTGGTCTGCTCGACCCCGGCCGCCTGCAAGCTGGTGCTCTGGCTGAGCGACATGGCGGTGGCCTTGGTCTGGCTGGCCGCCTCGGTCAGCGCGTCGGCCGCCTGGCGCACTTCGGCCACGGTGGTGGCGAGCCGCCCGACCATGGCGTGCATGGCGAACACCAGGCTGCGCCGGTCGCCGCTACGCACCGCGACCTGCTGGCGCAAGTCGCCCTGGGCCACCAGGTTCAGGATCGCGGCCACGTAGTCCGGTTCGCCGCCGATCTGGGCGATCAGGCCGCGGCTGACGGTCCAGCCGATCAGCACCGCCAGCGCGGCGATCAGGGCGATGCCGGCCGCCAGCTTGTTGCGGGTGCCGCGCTGCTGCGCCACGCGCGTCTCGATCAGCGCGCCCAGCCGGGCCTTGGCGGCGGCGCCGGCCTCGAACGCGGCGTTGATGCTGTTGGTGGTGAAACCGATGTATTCGGGCGCCGGATAGTCGGGCTTGGCGGGCGCGGCCGCGATCTTGCTGCTGGCCAGCTCGGTCGCCTCGCGCGCCAGCCTGGCCGCGCGCTGCATCGGCGCCTCGATGTCGTCCTTCAGGGTGGCGCTGGCATTGAAGGCCTTGCCGAGCGAGCGCACCATGGTCTCGCCCGAGACGCGCGCGCGCGCCAGCAGGGTGTACATGATGGCGCGGCCCTCGGCGTCGATCTCCTTCGCGGCCAGGTAGGCGGCGCCCTTGGCGCGCATCTGGCCCAAGTCCTCGGTCAGGCGCGGGATGTCGTAGTAGACGGCGCGCATCAGGTAATAGGTGTCGGCGTCGGGGTCGAGCGCCAGCCCGAACAGGTCGGCCACCTGCTCGATGAGCAGCAGCAATTGTTCGCACAGGGCGGTATGGCGCTGATAGCTTTGCAGCGGCGTGATGGTCTGTGCCGCCACGTCGCGCGCCAGCGCTTTCCAGTCGTCGCCGGTCTGGGCCAGCTGGCGGGCCAACTGGGCGTCGCCGCCCTTGAGGCCAGCGAGCACGGCGGCCAGCGCGGCGTCCACTTCGGCCGCCTTGGCGCGCCGCTGCTCGCCCATCTGTCCGGCCCCCACGAAGGCGGCCGATAGGCCGCGGTGCTGCTGCACCGACTGCAGCAACTTGAGCGCGGCGTCGCCCGGCGCCAGCCCGGCCTGCTCGAGCACGGACGCGTCGATGACCTTGTTGGTGTCGCTGACGTACAGGTAGAACGGCGGCGCCACCAGCAGGGCGCCCAGTAAGCCCAGCAGCACAAAGCGCTGCCACAATTTGAGTCGATTCAACACGCTTGTCACGCTGCTCCCCATCCGTCGATGATCCGGGCGGCACCGCCTTGGGCGCCACGCGGCGGTTTGCCTGATCTTGTCCCGTGCGCCACCCTGGCCGCGCAAATCAGCATAGCATCGAATTACATGGGAATAACAGATATTTGCGCACGGATGTGCTTTAACGGGGCCCGAACATCATCAGTTCGGCCAGCAGAAAGCGCGCCGGGCCGAGCGCGTCGAGCGCGCCCAGCGCCAGCCCCAGCGCCCCCTGCAAGGGGCCGTGGCCGGTAAACACGCGCGCCATCTGGTCGGTCAGGCCGAGCGTGACATCGCGGTCGCGCTGGCGGGCCTGGGTGAACTGCGCCGTCTCGCCCCGCAGCACCAGGCGCGCCAGCACGGCCGCGTCGCGCAAGCCCAGGTTCAAGCCCTGGCCGGCCACCGGGTGCAGCGTTTGCGCGGCGTTGCCGATGGCGAGCGTGCGCGCGGTCGCGCGCGGGTCGGCGTTCAGGCCGAGCGCGAAGGCGGCGCGCGCCGAAGCGCGCACGAAGCGCCCCAGGCGCTTGCCGAAGGCTGCGCCCAGCGCGGCCAGGAAGGCCGCGTCGTCGAGCGCGAGCAGGGCGGCCGCGCGTTCGGGCCGCGCGCACCAGACCAGCGCGTACTGCAGGCCGTCCGCGCCATCTTGCGGCAGCAGCGCCAGCGGACCCTCGTCGGTGAAGCGCTCGTAGGCGCGGTGGGCCACAGGGGCGCTCACGGCCACGCGCGCGATGACGGCAGTTTGGCGATAATCGTGCTGGCGCGCGCGCGCCGCTTGCTCGCCGAACAGGCCGCCCTCGGCCTGCACCAGCAGCGCCGCTTCCAGGCGCGGTCCGCCGGCCAGCTGCAGTTCGACGCCGTCGGCGTGCTCGAGCTGGCCATCCACGCGCGCCGGGCGGAGCGTGTCGACACCGGCGCGCGCGCAGGCCGCCGCCAGCGCCGCGACCAGCTCGCCGTAGCGCGTGACGTAGCCGAGCGCGTCGACCCCGTGCGCCTCGCGCGCGATCAGGCTGCGTCCGAAATGGCCGCGCCGCGACACGTGGATCTGGTGGATCGGCGTGGCCGCCAGCGGCCAGGCCTTGATCTCGTCGAGCAGCTGGCGGCTGCCATAGGACAGCGCCAGCGAGCGCGGGTCGGCCTGCGCCTGCTCGAGCGTGCGGGCGTCGACCAGGGCGATGCGCGCGCCGTCCATGCCGCGCGCGACCAGCAGCGCGGCCAGCGCCATGCCCACCGGGCCGGCGCCGCAGATGGCCACCTCGTAGCGAGGCGTCATGGCGTGCGCATCAGTTGCTCGATCTCGGCCACCTGCCTGGGGGCGCTTTCCGAGAGCACCATGCAGCCGCTGGCGGTGACGATCACATCGTCCTCGATGCGGATGCCGATGTGCCAGAACTGCTCCGGCACGCCGGGCGCGGGACGCACGTAGATGCCCGGCTCGACCGTCAGCGCCATGCCCGCCTGCAGCGCGCGCGAGGGCTTGCCCGCCGCTTGCGTGTCGCGGTAGGCGCCCACGTCGTGCACGTCCAGCCCCAGCCAGTGGCCGGTGCCGTGCATGTAGAACTGCAGGTGGGCGCGCTCGGCGATCACGTTTTCCGGCTTACCGTAGACGGCCTTGTCGAGCAGGCCGAGATCGAGCATGCCCTGCGCCAGCACGGCCAGCGCCGCCTCGTGCACGCCGCCGTACGGGCGGCCCGGCACGATCGCCGCCAGCGCCGCCCCCTGGGCCGCCAGCACCAGTTCGTACAGCTGGCGCTGCGGCGCGCTGAAGCGGCCGTTGACGGGGAAGGTGCGCGTGATGTCGGCCGCGTAGCTGTCCAGTTCGCAGCCGGCGTCGACCAGCACCAGCGTGCCGTCGCGGCAGGGCGCGTTGTTCAGATTGTAGTGCAGGGTGCAGGCGTTCGCGCCCGAGGCCACGACCGGGGTGTAGGCCGGATACTGGGCGCCGCTGCGCCGGAACTCGTGCAGCAGCTCGGCCTCGATCTCGTATTCGAACATGCCGGGGCGCGCGGCGCGCATCGCGCGCGCATGCGCATGGCCGCTGATGGTGGCCGCGCGCAGCATCAGCGCCTGTTCGGCATCGTCCTTGAACAGGCGCATCTCGTCGAGCAGCACCAGCAATTCGTGGACCAGGGGCGGCGCCGTCACGCCGCTGCGCGCCTGGGCGCGCACCCGCGTCAGCCAGGTCCTGACCTGCAGGTCGAGCGCGGCGCTGTGGCCGAGCGCGTAGTACAGGGCCGGCGCGTTGGCCAGCAAGGCTTCCATCTGGCCGTCCAGGTCCTCGACCGGAAAGGCGGCGTCGAAACCGAAGGCCTCGCGCGCGCCCTCCGGCCCGTAGCGAAAGCCGTCCCAGATTTCGCGTTCGGGGTTCTTCTGGCGGCAGAACAGGATCGCCCGGGCCGGCGCCGTATCGCGCGCGGCCACCAGCACCAGCACGCTGTCGGGCTCGCTGAACCCGCTAAGGTAGTAGAAATAGCTGTCGTGGCGGTAGGGATAGTCGCTGTCGCCGTTGCGCGCCACCTCGGGCGCGGTCGGCAGCACGGCCAGCGCGCCCGGCGCCATCTGGGCCAGCAGGCGCGCGCGGCGTGCCGCGAACGGGCTCATGGCGCCGTGCTCCTGGCCAGCGGGGCGTTCAGCTGCTCGAGCTGGGCGATGGTGCCCACGTTGACCCAGTCGCCGGCGTAGAGTTCGCCGCCCACCTGGCCCAGCTCGGCGTACTGGCGGATCAGGGGGCCTAGGCGCGCGTGCGCGCCCGGCACGATGTCCTTGAACATCTCGCTGCGGTAGACCCCGATGTTGGCGAAGGTCCATTTTGGATCGCCCTCGTTGGCGATGCTGTACATCGACAGGCCGAAGTCGCCGTCCGGATTGTGGAAGGGGTTCTTGACCAGGTAGATCCAGCACATGTCGCGCTGTTCGGGCGGGTAGGGATTGCCCCACATGTCCTTGTCGTGCAACACATCCTTGACCTGCTCGAAGTCGAAGTAGGGGCAGTAGATGTCGCCCGAGATGGCCAGGAACGGTTCCTCGCCCAGCAGGTGCAGGGCGCGGGCGATGCCGCCGGCCGTCTCCAGCGCTTGCGTCTCGTGCGAGTAGGCGATGCGCGCGCCGTAGCCGCTGCCATCGCCCAGCACCTGCTCGATCATCTGGCCCAGGTGGGCGTGGTTGATGACGATCTCGGTGATCCCGGCGCGCACCAGGTTCAGCACATGCCAGGCGATCAGCGGGCGTCCGCGCACCTTGAGCAGCGGTTTCGGGCAGGCGTCGGTCAGGGGCCGCATGCGCTCGCCGCGGCCGGCGGCAAAAATCATCGCTTTCATCGCCCGCGCCTCAAAAAGTGTAGCCGACCTGGGGCGCCGTGTCCTCGAACGCGTCGAGCAGGCGCACCAGCGGTTTGAGCACGGTGTAGCGGTTGGCCGTCTTGCGCAGGTAGTCGCTCACCGTCGGCAGGTCGCCCATGTAGATCGGCTTGCCGTCGCGGTAGTTCAGGCGGCAGAAGATGCCGAGGATCTTCAGGTGGCGCTGCAGGGCCATGAATTCGAAATCGCGGTAGAAGGCGTCGATGTCGGGATTGACCGGCAGGCCGACCGCCTTGGCGCGCTGCCAGTAGCGCACCACCCAGTCGAGCACAAGCTCCTCGTCCCACTGGATGTAGGCGTCGCGCAGCAGCGAGGCGAGGTCGTAGGTGACGGGGCCGAACACGGCGTCCTGGAAGTCGAGCACGCCGGGATTGTGCTGGTCCATGAACATCAGGTTGCGCGAATGGTAGTCGCGGTGCATGAAGACCTGCTGCTGGGCCAGCACGTTGGCGCTGATGGCCTCGAACACGCCGTCGAGCTGTTGCTGCTGCTCGGGCGTCATCGTCACGCCCAGGTGCTTGCCGACGAACCATTCGGGGAACAGCTGCATCTCGCGCAGCACGAAGGCGCGGTCGAATTCGGGCAACACGCCGGGCGTGCTGTGCAGCTGGAACCGGATCAGGGCGTCGAGCGCGTCCGAGTACATGGAAGCGGCATTCTCGACCGTGAGGCGCTGCAAATAGGTGGTCGTGCCCAGGTCCGACAGCAGCAGGTAGCCGTTGGCCACGTCGCGCGCCACGATCACCGGCACGTTCACGCCAGCGTCGGCGAGCAGGCCGGCCACGTGCACGAAGGCCGGCACGTTCTCGCGCTCGGGCGGGGCGTCCATCGCCACCAGGGTCGGTCCCAGCCTGGCGTGCAGGCCGGGGTGCACGTCGAGCCGGAAGTAGCGCCGGAAACTGGCGTCGGACGAGGCCGGACGGCGCGAGGCCAGGTCCACCAGCTCGAGCGTGCTAAGCCAGCCGCTCAGGCCGTCGAGGCGCGCGTCGGTGGCAGATGGAATGGGTGACATTGAAGACATGGTGCGGCCTGGGGCATCGGATTGATCAGAGTGGTTCGGTCGCGCCGGCATGGCCGCGCGACGCGTGCATTATAGCTTCTTCCAGGTCGCGCGCGGCCGATGTCAAGCGTGCGCGGGCAGGGGGCGGCCGGCCTGACGCCGATCGCCTTCAATTGCAAGGAAGTGTAAGAAAGGCCAGCCCGCTTGCCCCTGTTTTTCCTTGTGATTCAAGCACTTGGCGCCGCCGGGGCGGGGCCGCCGCCGGTGCGCCGGCCGCGAGCGGGCAACAATCAAGGGCGAGCACATCCCGACATTCCCCTATAATAGAGGATTCGCCACTTAAACCGCCCGTCATGGTGTTTGCCCGCCTCCCTTCATGAGCTGGTTCTCAGTCTCGCTCTTCGCGCCGCGCCGGGCCTATGCCCTGGGCGCGCTGGCCGCCGCCAGCGCGCTCACGGCGCACGCCCAGACGGCGGCCAAGCGGCCGCGCACGGACGACCCGAACGCGCCGGTGACGGCGCGCGCCGAGCGCATTTCGGGCCGCCTGGACCGCGAGCTGAAGCTCGAGCGCGACGTCGAGCTGGTGCGCGGCCAGACCCGCCTGTCGGCCGACACCGCCTGCTTCCTGCAGGTCGAGGACGAGGTGCGGGCCAAGGGCCGGGTCAATATGTGGCGTTTCGGCGACCGCTACAAGGGCGACGAGCTGCAGCTGAACCTCGATTCGGGCCAGGGCTGGCTGCTCCATCCCGAGTACCGGATGGAATTGAACAACGCCCAGGGCAAGGCCAGGCGCCTCGATTTCATCAACGAGGAAATGGCCGTCGTCACCGATGGCACCTACAGCACCTGCGAAGGCCCGGATCCGGACTGGTACCTGAAGTCGAGCACCCTGCGCCTGGACACCGGGCGCGACCTGGGCGTGGCCGGCAAGACCATCGTCTACTTCAAGGGCGTGCCGATCCTGGGCACCCCGGCGATGTCGTTCTCGCTGTCCGGCGCGCGCCGCTCGGGCTGGCTGCCGCCCTCGATCGGCTTCGGCTCCAAGGGCGCCGCCGAAGTGACCTTGCCCTACTATTTCAATATCGCGCCGAACCGCGACCTGACGCTCACGCCGCGCCTGATGCCGCGCCGCGGCCTGCAAATGGGCGCCACCATGCGCTACCTGGGCGAGACCGAGGCTGGCAGCTACATCGGCGAGACCCATGCCGAAGTGCTGCTCGACGACCGCCAGACCCACACCGACCGCTGGCTGGTCAATTCGATCCACAACCAGGCGCTGGCGCCGGGCCTGTCCTACGGCTGGAACGTGCGCGCCGCCTCGGACAACGACTACCCGAGCGACTTCTCGAAGTCGATCTCGACCTCGGCCGAGCGCCAGCTGCTGCGCGAGATCCACAGCGGCTACGCCAGCCAGTACTGGAGCCTGACGGCGCGGGTCCAGAACTACCAGGTGCTGCAGGACCCGGCCGCCGCCACCAATCCGCTGCTGACGGTGGCCCGCCCCTACGACCGGCTGCCGCAGGTGAACTTCCACGCCGGGCGCTACGACGTGGGCGGCTTCGACTGGGCCGCCGACGCCGAGCTGACCCATTTCTCGCACCCGACCCTGCTGGGCGGCACGCGCGCCCTGCTGGCCCCGCAGCTGAGCTATCCCTGGGTGCGGCCCGGCTACTTCATCACGCCCAAGCTGATGCTCAACGCCAGCAGCTACCAGCTCGACAGCGCACCCGGCAAGCCCGGCGCGCTGTCGCGGGTGCTGCCCACGTTCTCGCTCGACAGCGGCCTGGTGTTCGAGCGCGACAGCACCCTGTTCGGGCGCGCCGTCACCCAGACGCTCGAGCCGCGCCTGTTCTACGTCTACACGCCGTACAAGGACCAGTCGCTGTTCCCCAACTTCGACTCGGCCGAATCGGGCTTCAATTTCGCCCAGATCTTCAACGAGAACCGCTTCATCGGCGCCGACCGCATCGCCGACGCCAACCAGGTCACGGCGGCGATCACCTCGCGCTACATCGAGGCCAACGGCGCCGAGCGGCTGCGCCTGGCGATCGGCCAGCGCTTCTATTTCCGCGAGCAGCGCGTGCTGCTCGACGCCAGCACGGCGCACGTGGAGAGCCGCTCCGACCTGCTGCTGGCGGCCACCGGACGCATCGCCGACGACTGGAGCTTCGACAGCGCAGTACAATACAATGCCGGTGCCAAGCAGACTTCCAGCTCGAACTACGGCCTGCAATGGCAGCCAGGCGAAAAGAAGGTGATCAACGCCGAGTACCGCTACCTGCGCGACAGCTTCAAGAACGCCGACGTGTCCTCGCAGTGGCCCCTGTCGCAGCGCTGGTACGGGGTGGGGCGGGTCAGTTATTCGCTGCGCGACAAGAAGATCCTGGAAAGCCTGATCGGCCTCGAATACAAGGCCGATTGCTGGGTGTTCCGGATGGGCGCGCAGCGTTTCGTGACGACGGCGCAAAACACGTCGACGCCGATTTTTTTCCAGCTCGAGCTGAACGGGCTGTCCAAACTCGGTTTCGGCAACCCGCTCGAATCGTTTTACAAGAGCATTCCCGGCTACACGCGGCTGAACCAGAGCACCGGCCGCTAGTTGGAAATGGCAGTTTTTATTCACCTGAAAATGAGTGTTTCCCCGATTATGCGTAAAGCCAGTATGCACCACCTGAAACTCGCAGCGGCGCTGCTGTGCGCCTTCGCCGCCGGCCACGCGCTGGCCCAGGCGCCGGCCAAGGCCGCGCCCGAAACGGCCAAGCCGTCCACCGGCTTCCTGCCGCCGGCGTCAGCCAACGCCAACGTCATCGACTCGATCGCGGTGGTGGTCAACGACGAGGTCATCACCAAGAACGAGATCGCCGCGCGCGTGCGCACCGTCGAGCAGAGCATGAAGGCGCAGAACGCGCCAATGCCCGACATCGCCGACCTGCAGCGCCAGGTGATCGAGCGCATGATCGTCGAACGGGCCCAGCTGCAGCTGGCCAAGGAAATGGGCGTGAAGGTCGACGACGGCATGCTCGACCGCGCCATCGCCCGCATCGCCGAGCAGCAAAAGCTCACGCTGCAGGACATGCGCAACCAGATGGAGAAGGAAGGCACCACCTTCGCCACCTTCCGCGAAGAGATCCGCAACGAGATCATGATGCAGCGCCTGCGCGAGCACGAGGTCGACGCCAAGATCCTGATCTCGGACGCCGAGGTCGACACCTACATGGCCGCCGAACAGGCCGCCGCCGCCGAGCAGTTCGAGCTGAACCTGGCCCAGATCCTGGTGCGCATCCCCGAGAACGCCTCGCCCGAGCAGATCGCCGCCCGCAAGGCGCGCGCCGACGAGGTGATGCGCCAGTTGCGCACCGGTGCCGAATTCGCCAAGATGGCCGCCACCTACTCTGACGCGCCCGACGCGCTCAAGGGCGGCGACATCGGCTGGCGCGACCCGAACCGCCTGCCGCCGCTGTTCTCCGAGGCGCTCGCCAAGCTCAAGCCGGGCCAGCTCACGCCCGTCATGAAAAGCTCGACCGGCTTTCACATCCTGAAGATGGTTGACAAGCGCAGCCTGGCCGACACCAACAAGGACAAGGCAGTGATCCAGCAGACCCACGCGCGCCACATCCTGATCAAGGTCACGCCGACCGTGACGGCCGGCGACGCGAAGCACAAGCTGGCCGACCTCAAGGAACGGCTCGACAACAAGGCCGCCAAGTTCGAGGAGCTGGCGCGCCTGTTCTCGAACGACGGCTCGGCCAGCAAGGGTGGCGACCTGGGCTGGCTGTTCCCGGGCGACACGGTGCCGGAATTCGAAACCGTGATGAACAACCTCAAGCCGGGCGAAGTGAGCGGCGTGGTCGAAACCCCGTACGGCTTCCACCTGATCGAGGTCACGGAGCGCAAGAGCGACGACCAGTCGAAGGAACGGGCGCGCAACGCGGCCCGCAACGTGATCCGCGAGCGCAAGATGGCCGACGCGACCGAAGACTGGGCGCGCCAGGTGCGCGACCGCGCCTACGTCGAATTCCGCGACGAAAAATAAGCCCATGACGCGCGCCTTGCCCGTGCTGCGGCGCCGCCCCGCTCAAGGGCGCGCCACGCTGGCCATCACCACCGGCGAACCGGCCGGCATCGGCCCGGAGATTTCGATCCGCGCCGCCTGGGCGCTGCGCGCCGACGTCAACTGCGTGCTGCTGGGCGACGCCGCGTTCCTGGCCATGACGGCGCACGCGATCGATCCCGGCATTGAACTGGTGGCGCTGTCGACCCAGGCCCTGCGCAACGGCGGCCTGCCCCATTTCGGCCCAGGCAAGGTGGCCGTGATCGACGTGCCGCTGGAAGCCCATGTGGTGCCCGGCCAGCTCGATGCGCGCAACGGGCGCGCGGTGCTGGCCACGCTCGACCTGGCGCTCGAAGGCGTGCGCGCCGGCTGGTTCAAGGCGATCGTCACCGCGCCGCTGCAAAAGAGCACCATCAACGACGCCGGCGTGGCGTTTTCCGGCCACACCGAATACCTGGCCGCGCACAGCGCGACCGACCAGGTGGTGATGATGCTGGCCGGCGAACCGGGCCCCGGCCAGGCGCCGCTGCGGGTGGCGCTGGCGACGACCCACCTGGCGCTCAAGGATGTCGCCGGCGCGATCAGCCAGGCCAGCCTGGGACGCATCCTCGACATCCTCGACGCCGACCTGAAGGCCAGGTTCGGCATCGCCGCGCCGCGCATCCTGGTGGCCGGCCTGAACCCGCACGCGGGCGAGAACGGCTACCTGGGGCGCGAGGAGATCGACACCATCGCACCGGCCCTGGCCGCGGCGAAGGCGCGCGGCATCGATGCGCGCGGCCCGTATCCGGCCGACACCCTGTTTCAGCCGAAGTACCTGGCCGACGCCGACTGCGTGCTGGCGATGTACCACGACCAAGGTTTGCCGGTGCTGAAATACGCGACCTTCGGACGCGGCGTCAACATCACGCTCGGCCTGCCGCTGGTGCGCACCTCGGTCGACCATGGCACCGCGCTCGACGTGGCCGCGCGCGGCCTGGGCCTGGCCGACTGCGACAGCATGCAGCAGGCGGTGCGCCAGGCCGTCCTCATGGTCGATGCTTCGGCCCTCACACAGAAAACAAGAACATGAAACACGTCGCCCGCAAACGCTTCGGCCAGAATTTCCTGACCGACAAATTGGTTCTCGATGACATCATCGAGGCGATCGGCCCCGCCAGGGGGCAGGCGATGGTCGAGATCGGACCGGGGCTGGCCGCCATGACGGCGCTGCTGCTCAAGCGGCTCGACCACATGCACGTGGTGGAACTGGACCGCGACCTGGTGGCGCGCCTTGAAAAAACTTTCCCGCGTGATAAGTTGACGATCCACTCGGGCGACGCGCTGAAGTTCGATTTCGGCACCATTCCGGTGCCGGACGGGCAGAAACTGCGGGTTGTCGGCAATTTGCCGTACAACATTTCCAGTCCGCTGCTGTTCCACCTGGCCGAATTTGCGCACCTGATCGAAGACCAGCACTTCATGCTGCAAAAGGAAGTGGTCGAACGCATGGTGGCCGCGCCCGGCAGCAAGGTATATGGCCGCTTGTCGGTGATGCTGCAATGGCGCTATGACATGGCGCTGCTGTTCATCGTGCCGCCCACCGCCTTCGATCCGCCGCCCCAGGTGGAGTCGGCGATCGTGCGCATGGTGCCCACTGCGCGCCCGCTGGCCTGCGACGGCGTGCGGCTCGAGGCGGTGGTGCTGAAGGCGTTCTCGCAGCGCCGCAAGGTGATCCGCAACTGCGTGGCGGGGATGTTTACCGAAGCCCAGTTGGTCCAGGCGGGAATCGACCCCTCGTGCCGCCCTGAGACGGTGTCGCTGGAACAATACGTCACGCTGGCCAATTTGTAGCCGTCTTTCCACCCTGCGTTTGTCCGGGCGCTGGCTAGCTGAACATGGCAAGCGCCACCAGACGGGCCTCCTGCTCGGCGTCGTGCTGGGTGGGGAAGAGCTGGTACACGGCCACCCTCTGCAGTGCCACCAGCACCTTGCGGTGCATCGGATTGGTCGACGGTCCGTACACGGCCATCTGCGCGGCCCATCCATCGGGCTCGCGCATTCTCAATCCCACGAATTCGATCTCATATTCGGCAATTTTTTCGGTCGGCATGACGTCACTCCCTGGCGTGCACCGCCCTGACGGCGACGACAACGTGAATCGGAATCCCTTGTGCATGCAAGGACCATACCCATCTTATTGCAGCATCGCCAGCGCCGCCGTGCGGGCCTCGTCTTCAGCCTCGCGTTCGCTGGCGAAGACCTGCTCGACTGCCACCCGCTGGGTCGGCACCACCGGGTTGCGGTGCATCGGGTTGGTCGACGGCCCATAGACAGTCACCTGGGCGGCCCAGCCGTCGACGTCGCTCATTTTCACGCCCAGGTACTCGATTTCGTAATCGCCAATTTTCTCGGTAGGCACATATCCTCCGTAACATGCATCGCTGTGCGGTTGGCGTTATGATGACAGCGATGGCGAAGATGCGCCGCCCGCATGGGCCGTCCTGAAATTTTTCTTCGAGGTATCAGCATGGCAAGCACCGAATACACGCGCTCGCATGGGCAGTGCCTGACCTATACGATTGCCTATGACCATGGCGAATATTTCATTTCGCGCAATGGGCAAATCAAGAAATCCACGCCCGATGCCATGGCCATTGGCATTGCCCCCAGCGAAGCGAAGGCGTCGCTGATGTTGCGCATGGCAATTGCCGACATCGAAGCCCTGCTGGGCATGGATGAGTAGCGTGACAAACCGCTTATATTGATTTTTCATTAAGGTGTCACATTCGTTTTCTAAGATGCGGAGATTGGCCCGGCGCGCTGCGCCGAGCCTCCACCGAACCTGGAAACGACGATGCCACAACACACCCAACTTGCGCGCCGCGCAGCCCTTAAACTGATCGCTGGCGCCCCCTTGCTGCCCCTTGGCGGCTCGTTCGCCGCCATGCTGTCCGGCTGCGGCAGCGGAAGCTACGCCGCGCCCGTGGTCGCGCCTGCGCCGCAATACCTTGGCACCAGTTTTATCGCCAGCGCCGCGCCGACGCTGGCCAATCCGGCGGCCATGGCCACCACGACTGTCGCCTCGATGCTCAACGTCCAGTTCAGCGACAACTCGGTCCAGAGCTACAAGCTGGCCTACCAGCCGTTTTTCCTCACCGGTGACATGGTCGCTGACGGCAAGGGCGGCACCATCCTCGCCGGCGGCTATGTCGACATCAACAACAAGCCGATCATGGACAATTCGGTGCCAGGCAAGGTGCGCCAGTTCTATTCCGACTCGCCGGACGGCACCTCGCTGCTGACCGTGCCCAACGCCAGCGTCGCCGGCGTGAAGGGCAAACCGGTGTTCGCGGTGGTGCAGTTCGAGTACACCACGCGCGACCAGGCCAACGCCAGCGCCTATGGCCTGCTGCCGTCGCCGATTGCCATCCTCACGCTGGACCAGGACCAGGCCAGCGGCAAGCTGTCGCTGGTGAAGTACTACAATATCGACACCTCGGGCACGCATGGCTTGTGGATCACTTGCGGCGCCAGCCTGTCGCCCTGGGGCACCCACCTATCGAGCGAGGAATACGAGCCCGATGCTTTCGCGGCGAGCAACGCCCAGCTGGCCGCGTTCAGCAAGAACCTGTTCGGCAGCGAGAGCACGGCCAACCCTTACCATTACGGGCACATGCCGGAAGTGACGGTCAACCCGGACGGCAGCGGCAGCATCCGCAAGCACTACTGCATGGGACGCATCTCGCATGAACTGGTGCAGGTGATGCCGGACAACCGCACGGTGCTGATGGGCGACGACTACACCAATGGCGGGCTGTTTCTGTTCATCGCCGACAAGGAAAAGGATTTGTCGGCCGGCACCCTGTACGTGGCCAAAATGGGCGCCGGCTTTTCGGTCGACCCGGCTGCCGCCGGCGCGCCCCTGAGCTGGATTAACCTCGGCCATGCCACCAGCGCCGAGATCGAAGCGATGACCAGCAGCGTCAAGCCGGCCGACATCATGACGGTGGCGCTGGCCGATCCGGCCGACGCCAGCTACACCAAGATTTTCGTCGATGGCAAGGCCAACTGGATCAAGCTCAAGCCGGGCATGGAAAAGGCTGCGGCCTTCCTTGAAACCCACCGCTATGCCAATCTGGTGGGCGCCAGCATGGGCCTGACCAAGCTCGAAGGCACGACCGTCAATATCAAGGACAAAATCGCCTATTCGGCGCTGCAGAACATCCAAGGTTCGATGGTGCGCAATAACCCGGCCTGGCGTGCCTCGACCAATATCACGGTCGAACTGGCCATCATCGCCGGCGGCGTGCTGGCGCATACCCTGACGGGCGGCCAGAAGGATGTGGGTGGCACGGCCATGAGCAGCGAATGGGTGCCGACCCAGACCCGGATGCTGCTGGTCGGGGAAGACCTGGCACTGGCGGACGCGATCGGCAACCTTGCCAATCCGGACAAGGTGGCCAATCCGGACAATCTGAAATTTTCGGAAAAGATGCGCACCCTGTTCATTGGCGAAGACAGCAGCACCCACGTCAACAACATGCTGTGGGCATACAACGTCGACACCAAGGCCTTGACCCGGCTGGCGACCATGCCGGCTGGCGCGGAAGCGACCGGCCTGCATGTGGTGGACGATTTGAATGGCTGGACCTACATCATGAGCAATTTCCAGCACGCGGGCGACTGGGGCTCACTGCACACCAAAGTGCAGGCGACGCTCGATCCGCTCATCCGCGCCAATTACAAGGACCGGTTCGCTGCCGCGGTGGGGTATTTCACGGCCGAAGCGAGCAGCATCAAGATGAGCAAAGTGTGAGGTAAGCGCATCGGCTTTAGCACGGTGGCCCCCCACAAGGGGGCGAGCGCCTTCCACCTTCTCCAGCGCAGAAGAAGGTGGAAGGCGCTCCGCTTTTCTACCCTGCGAGAGCGTGCATGTTTTCTTTGCCCAATGAGACAGGTGGTATGGGTTCCCGCCTGCGCGGGATCAAGTTGTACGTTTCGCGATGGCTTTGCGCGTTCTGTTCCTTGATTTGTGCGGGCTGTCGCATGCAGATGGAAGTGTGGTGGGCGAGCCGCTAAAGTTCAAGCATCGAAGGCCAACTCACACAAAGGAACCCATCATGAACGTCCTCAAAAACATGGAAGCGATCTTCCTGGTAGTCGCCCTGCTAGCTGGTGTGACGACCTTCGCCAGCGCCGCGATTCCCGATGCACGCGCGCTGCATCATTCGCAAATTTCGGTGGAAGGCGACAGCAAGATCGCCGTCGTCAAAGTCGTCGCCAAGCGCTTGAGCGCCGCCGAGAAAGCCCAGTCGCTGTAAGCCCTTCCTGCGCGGCCAGCGCATCGGCCTGGCCAGGCGCAGCACGCATCGAGACATCTCTTAAATTTCCCGCCATTCCAGGCAAAAAAAAGCCCGCCGTTGGGCGGGCTTAAATCCAATTCTTTTTGAGGAGAGTTGGAGGAGACAGATGCATTATGCTGCGACGCGGTATATAACGCCAATTTATCTTTCGAATACCGGTTATAGCAAAATACAATATCTCCCCTTAGCCGCCCAGTCCTTCTGGAACGCAGGTGACGATGATGTTGGTGACGTCGGTGTCGCCCATCACGGCGGTGCTGTTGGCAACCGTGCATTTTTGACCGGCCGGATTGGTCAGCACCGATACGCCGTAGCTGACGCCGTAAGTGACCAGGGAGCCGAATTCGTAGACGATATCGGCGCCGGTGGGCGCGACGGCGGTGTAGATGCCGCCAGCGGTGCCGTTGGTCAATACCAGGCCGGCCGCGCTCATGCCGACGATGGTGCCGCCGATCTTGTGCTGGTCGAGTGAGCAGGCCACGCCGACGCTGATCACGGCCATGCGGCCGGCAGTGTCGATCGTGTGCCCGGTGGTGTCGGCGCCGAGCGGCGCGCAGGACTGATGCAGCGGATTGGTCTTGACCGAAATATTGAAGCTGTCGCCATAGGCGATCTGGTTCGGGAATTTATAGCTGGTCGCGCCCGCCGCCACGGCCAGGTCGCTGCCGCTGTTGGTCAACACCAGGCCGGAGTAGACCAGGCCTCCGATATTGCCGCCCACATCGAACATTGCCTTGCCGCCGCAGGCGCTCAGGCCAAGCGCCAATGCCAGCAGCGTCGCCGGGCGTACAAAAGTTAACTTCATAACAAAATTCTCCAGGAAAGGGATAGGTGCCGGCCGCATCAGATGCAAGTGACCTGGACGTTGGTGACCGCCGCGTTGCTCATGGTGCCGGTGCCGTTGGCCACGCTGCACGTCTTGCCAAGTGGTTGGGTCAGCACCGTGATGCCGTACGGCGAGCCATCGGGCACCTGGCCGGAGGTGACCTTGCCTGCGGTGTCGTACTGGGTCATCGTAAAGCTCGTTGCGCCGGCCGCGATGGTCTGCAGCACGCTGCCATTGGCCAGCACCAGGCCGGTATTGGCTGCGCCCAGGCCGGTGATCGGGCCGCCCACATTGTAGGTGAAGGTCACGCAGTTGATGATCACGGAGGTGACGTTGAACGGCCCTGACTTGCCCTTGCCATTGATGGCGGTGCAGGTGGCGCTCGGCGGGCTGCTCTTGACGGTGACGTTGTAGTCGGTGTCGGCCGTGATCAGGGTCGGAAAATTGAAAGTCGTCGCCGTCGCGTCAATCGCCAGGTCCTGGCCGCCATTCTCTTGCAGCACCAGGCCCGTACGCGACAGGCCGACGATCTGGCCGCTCAGCACCAGGTTGCCGCTTCCACCGCCGCAAGCTGCCAGGCCCAACGCGCATGCCAAGGCTGCGCCGCAACGCAGGTACAAACTTTTCATAATTTCTCCAAAAACGAACAGGGTAAGGTGGGCAAGCCTGCTGCCCGCGCCGCCGGGTAGACCGAATTGGTCGTCATTTTAGTGCATTTGGCAAGCTCTGGCCCGTTTCCCCTTGTATCACGGTGTAACCAGGCCGCAACGCCGCTTCAGTGCACCTGCGCCAGCGCACATTTGGATTTGCTGCCGAGCAACTGGCACGTGTTGCGCAGCTTGCCGTTCAAGTCCCATACCGAGATGTCCCAGGCGTCAATCGCGCGTCGCTCCATGGTCATGAAGCCGAAGCCGTCGATCCAGGAGCTGAACTGGTCGACGTGGGCGCCGGGCGCCGGCGAGGCGCCGGGCGGCAGCGTGGCCGGCAGCGGCACCAGGTCTTCGGCGGTGCCGGAAAAGCCGGAGATGAACTGCGAGGGGTGGGCGCTGGCGAAGCTGAGCTGTTCCCACAGGTGCACATGGCCGGACAGGACCGCGTCCATGCGGGCCGGCAGCAAGCCGGGGTTGAGCGCGCCGAACGCATCGATCAGGCCCTGGTCGCCATTGAGCAGCTTGACCTTGCCGTCGGCGCCGCCCTGGGCCGCGAAGCCGAGCAGGGGATGGTGGGCGACGCCGATATTGTGGCCGGCGCGCAGGCTCAGCGCGTCGAGCTTGCGGTAGGTGTCGGCGTAGTGCGCCATCCGCGGATCGTCCGGCTTCAGGCCGCGCCAGCTGGTGTTCGAGGTGTCGAACACCAGCAACTGGGCGTCACTCCCCAGGGACACGGCGTACGGGTCGCTGTAGTCGCCCACGCCGTCGTCGGCGGCGGCGTTGCAGTCGCGCCCGGGCAGCAGGGGGCGCGGATCGAGGAAGCGCCAGAAGCCCTGGCCGCCGCGGCCGCACGATTCGTGATTGCCGCGCGCCATCACCCACGGCGCGGCGGCCAGCAAGGCTTGGGCCGGGCGGAAGAAGTCGGCCTGCCAGGCGTCCCAGCCGTAGCCCCAGGGACTGTTGGCGCAGCCAGCGTTGCCAGGCGGGCAGGCATTTTCGCGGTAGTGGAAGTCGCCCACGTGCACCACCAGGTCGGGTTTCCAGGCGGCGGCGGCAGCGGCAACGATGGCGAACGGGTACTCGGCCGGGACGTCGCAGTGCTGGAATTCGTTGTCCTTGCGCTTGAGGCGGCAGCCCGTATCGCCGATCACCACGATGCGCTGCAGCTGGGCCTTCGGCACGGCCAGCGCCTGGCCCTGCACGCGCGCGCCGCGGCTGCCGGCCGGCAGCGCGGCCTCGCAGGTGAGCAGGGGGAAGGCCGAGGGTTTGGAGTCTTCCGGCGCCGACTGGGTCGCACGCAGGGGCAGCGTGGCGGCGCCGGCGCGCAGCTGCATGGGCGAGGACGCACCGTCGATCTCGATGGCGGGGCAGACGGCGGCGGTCGTCAATACGCGCGCCTGTGCGGCACCGTCCGCGCCGAGCACCACGTAGGCGCTCAACGGCGCGGCCGGTGGGGTGGCGCAGCCAGCCAGCAGCGCGGCGGCCAGCAACAGGGGAAAATGGTTTCTCGACACGACAGCTCCTGATGAAGTAGGCAGCAATTTACCATGCGCGCGGCGTGCAATTGATTTTCCGTGCGGGCCTCGTTATGCTGGGGATCAGCCCATCCACACCCGATGCCATGACACTGCGCCCCTGGCCCAAAGCCATCCTGTTCGATCTCGACGACACCCTGTGGCCGATCGCCCCCGTCATCATCCAGGCCGAGCTAACCCTGCACGCCTGGCTGCAGGCGCACGCGCCGCAGGTGGCGGCCCGGTTTTCGATCGCCAGCCTGCGCGAGGCGCGCTTGGCGCTGCTGGCGCGCCAGCCCGAATTCCACCTCGACCTGGGCGCCCTGCGCCGTGCCGGCCTGCACGCCGCGTTCGCCGAGGCGGGGGAAGACGGCGCCAAGGTCGACGCTGCGATGAGCGAGTTCTTCGCCGCCCGTAATGCGGTGCTGCCCTACGATGACGTCCTGCCCGCACTGCTGAGGCTAAAGGGCTGCGCGCTGCTGGGCACCATCACGAACGGCAATGCCGACCTGCACGCGATCGGCCTGGCCCACCATTTCAGCGTCTCGGTGGCGGCCCACCAGTTCGGCAGCGCCAAGCCGGAGGCGGCGATTTTCCATGAGGCTTGCCGCCGCCTGGACCTGGCGCCGGCCGACTGCCTGTATGTGGGCGACGACTTGCTGCTCGACGTGCAGGCGGCGCAGCGCGCCGGACTGCGCGCGGTCTGGCTGAAGCGCGGCGACGGCGGCGCCCAGCCCGGGCCGGGCGTGGCGCCGGACGCCACCTGTGCCGACTTCGACGCGCTGCTCGAGTGGCTGCGGCGCGAGCACGCCCCGGCCGATTATGCACAGGGGTGCGCCGAACGTGCATAATAAGCACATGACTTCCCGCTCCGCCATGCAACTCGACATCCGCGCCCAAACCTTGCTCAAGGCCCTGGTCGAACGTTATATCGCCGACGGCCAGCCGGTCGGCTCGCGCGCGCTGTCGAAAATCTCGGGGCTGGACCTGTCGCCGGCGACCATCCGCAACATCATGGCCGACCTCGAGGAGATGGGCTTCGTGGCCAGCCCGCACACCTCGGCCGGACGGGTGCCCACGCCGCGCGGCTACCGCATCTTTGTCGACACCCTGCTCACGGTGCAGCAGATCGACGAGCACTCGGTCGAAGCGCGCATGCGCCTGCCGCTGCAAACGCCCCAGAAAATCATCTCGAACGCGGCCCAGATGCTGTCGTCGCTGTCGCAGTTCGCCGGCGTGGTGCTCAGTCCGCGCCGCGAGTCGGTGTTCCAGCAGATCGAATTCCTGCGCCTGTCCGAGAAACGCATCCTGCTGGTGATCGTCGATCCGCGCGGCGACGTGCAGAACCGGCTGCTGCTGACTGAATCGGACTACACGCCGTCCCAGCTGGTGCAGTCGGCCAACTACATCAACCAGAACTACGGTGGGCTGTCGTTCGACGACGTGCGCATCCGCCTGACGGGCGAATTGCGCCAGCTGCGCGACGACATGGGGCGCCTGATGCAGGCAGCGGTCGAAGCCGGCAGCGAGGCGATGGCCGACCACTCGGACGACATGGTCATCTCCGGCGAACGCAACCTGCTCAGCGTGGCCGACTTGTCCTCGAACATGACGTCGCTGCGCCAGATGTTCGACATGTTCGAGCAAAAGACGGGACTGATGCAGCTGCTCGACGTCTCGAGCAAGGCCACCGGCGTGCAGATCTTCATTGGCGGCGAATCGAACCTGGTGCCGATGGACGACATGAGCGTGGTCACCGCGCCGTACGCGGTCGACGGCAAGGTTGTCGGCACCCTGGGCGTGATCGGCCCCACCCGCATGGCTTACGAGCGGGTCATCCCGATCGTCGACATCACCGCCAAACTGCTGTCGAACGCGCTGAGCCACTCCTGAGCGCCTGACTGTTCCATTATTTTCGGTTGCGCCGGGAACGGCGCACTGGTGAGCTGCATCTAATGTGGCATCAGCGTCAGAAACCGGAAACCAGATCATGCCCACCTTGCCCGACCGACCCCCTGGCGCCGCCAATGCCGGCGACGCCGAATTGGCGCAGCGCATCGCCGCGCGCGACCGGGATGCGTTCGCGTTGCTGATGCGGCGCCACAACCAGTTGCTGTTTCGCACCGCCCGCAGCATCCTGCGCGACGACAGCGAAGCGGAGGACGTGCTGCAGGAAGCCTACCTGAGCGCCTACCGCGCCATCGGCCAGTTCCGGGCCGACGCCCGCCTGTCGACCTGGCTCACGCGCATCGTCGTCAACCACGCACTGGCGCGCCTGCGCCAAACCAGCCGCCGAAGCAACGTCATGCAGCTGCACGCCGAGGCACGCAACCAGGAAAGCGAGGGCGACATGGTTTCCAGCGCAAGCGAATCGCCGGAGAACGGCGCCATGCGCAGCCAAATGCGCCAGCTGATGGAGCAATCGATCGACGCCTTGCCCGAAGTGTTTCGCACCGTGTTCGTGCTGCGCGCGGTCGAGGAGATGAGCGGCGAGGACGTCGCTGCCTGCCTGGCGATTCCCGAAGCGACCGTGCGCAGCCGCTATTTCCGGGCCCGCGCCATGTTGCGCGCGGCGCTCGCGCGCCACATCGATTTTGCCCTCGAGGATGCGTATTGCTTCGATGGCGCGCGCTGCGACCGCATTGTCGCCGGCGTCCTGGCCAGGCTGCCAGGCGCCTGACGCCCCCATTCCGGCCGGGCCTGGTGCCCGGCCGCCTGCAGCCCCCCCACCAATGGAGAACGCCATGTCATTTCTCATCAATCCACGTCGCATGTTTCTTGGCCAGTCCGGCCTGATGTTGTCCGGCGCCGCCGTTGCCCTGTTGGCCGGCCAGGACGCGCTGGCCGCCGCCAAGGGAGGCGAGGCGGGCAGCGGCGACCTGCGCATCCTCAACACCGCGCTCGGGGCCGAGCTCGAAGCGATCGCCGCCTACCAGTTGGGCGCGGGCAGCGGCCTGCTGCAAAAACCGGTGCTCGAGCTGGCGCTGAGCTTCCAGGGGCACCACAAGGAACACGCCGATGTCCTCTCCAAGACCATCATCAAGCTGGGCGGCGCGCCGGTTGCGGCCAAGGCCAAATATGACTTTCCCACCGAGACGCTGAAGACCCAGGCCGACGTGCTGCGCTTTGCCGCCATGCTCGAAAAAGGGGCGGTCAGCGCCTACCTGGGCGCGGTGCCCCTGTTCGCCAACCGCGACCTGGCCAAGGCCGCCGCCAGCATCCTCGGCGACGAGGCGATGCACTGGGCGGTCCTGCGCAACGCACTGGGCGAGTCGCCCGTGCCGTCGGCCTTCATGTCCTGAGCCATGGCCCTGGCCACGGTCATGCTCGCGGCCGCGCTGGCGGCGGCCCCCAATGTGAAGCTGGGGGAGGCCGTCTACGCGCGCTGCATGGGCTGCCACGCGCTGGCCTACGACCGTACCGGACCGCGCCACTGCGGCCTGTTCGGGCGGCGTGCAGGCAGCGTGCCTGGCTTCGCCTATTCCGAGGCGATGAAGCGCTCGGGGATCAAGTGGGACGCGCGCACGCTCGATCGCTTCCTGGCCAATCCGGCGCGGGTCGTGCCGGGAACCACGATGACCTACGCCGGCGTCAGCGACCGTACCGAGCGCGCCGCCCTGATCGCGTACCTGAAGCAAGCGTGCAAGTAGGGGTCGGACCCCGGTTTTTCAGTTGGGGGTCTGACCCCGGTTCGCAAGCCGCGGACTTCAAGCCGGGGTCAGACCCCCTGGAAAGCAAAACCGGGTCTGACCCCTATCTGTCCCGGCCAAACACCCCGGTTCGCAGTCGCCGTCGCCACCGGGGCCAGATCCCTTGGACGATCAATTGCGATGGGGGCAGGCTGGTTTGATGCAGTTGCCGTAGATGGCCAGCGCGTGCTCGGCGATCTTGAAGCCGCGCTCGTCGGCCACCTTGTGCTGGCGCGATTCGATTTCCTCGTCGTAAAACTCTTCGACCCGGCCGCAATCGAGGCAGACCAGGTGGTCGTGGTGCGAGCCGGCGTTCAATTCGAAAATCGCTTTGCCGGTCTCGAAATGGTTGCGGTTGAGCAGGCCGGCCTGCTCGAACTGCGTCAATACGCGATACACCGTGGCCAGGCCAACGTCCATATTTTCCGTCAACAGGATCTTGTAGACGTCTTCTGCGGTCAAATGCCGTACCTCGCTGTTCTGGAAAATCTCCAGGATTTTCAGTCGCGGCAGGGTCGCTTTCAGGCCGCTGGCCTTGAGGTCGGTAGGATTGTTACTCATGATTGTTACTCGTATATTGGCAGAGTGCTTTATCATATAGCGTTTTGAACCATCCGCTCAAACGATTTAAGGTCACTTATGCGCGTCAATAATGCTGTTATGCACCGTTTTCAGTCGCGGGCCCCACTGCTGGCGTTGCTCTTGTGCGCTGCCCTGACGCTGTCCGGCTGCGCCCTGTGGCGCGACACGGCCCAGGCCCCGGTCAACACCGCGCCGGCCGCGGTCGCCGCCGATGCCGACAAGGCTGCCGCCAGCGCCAACGCCGGCGCCCAGACCAGCTCGGTTACCGAATTGCAGAAATTCCTGTGGGTGTTCTCGCCCTACCGTCCGACCATCCAGCAAGGGAACTTTGTGTCCCAGGAAATGCTGGCACAGCTGAAAGTGGGCCAGACCAAGGACCAGGTGCGCTTCATCCTGGGCACGCCGCTGCTGACCGATATCTTCCACAACGAGCGCTGGGACTACCCGTTTCGCCTGGCGCGCGGCAACGGTGAGCTCACCACCAGCCGCGTGACGGTCTACTTCAAGGACGACAAGGTGGCCAAATTCGACGGCGGCAACCTGCCGACCGAGCGCGAATACATCGCGCGCATTGCGGGCCCGGCCAAGATCGTGGCGCCGGACGAAGTGCAGAAGAAAGAAGAAGCCGGTTCGGCCAGTATCCAGATCAAGAAATAAGCGCGCCATCATGAGCACATTGAACATCGCAGTGGCAGGCGCCAGCGGGCGCATGGGACATATGCTGATCGAGGCGATCGGCGCAGCGCCCGATACGCGCCTGGCAGGGGCGCTCGACATGCCCGGTTCGCCCAGCGTGGGCCACGACGCCGGCGCCTTCTCCGGCCAGTTGACCGGAGTGGCGATCCAGTCCGACCTGGCCCTGGGCCTGGCCGATGCCGCCTTCCTGATCGACTTCACGCGCCCGGAAGGCACGCTCAAGCACCTGGCCTACTGCGCCGAACACGGCATCAAGCTGATCATCGGCACCACCGGCTTCGACGACGCCGGCAAGGCGGCGATCCGCGCGGCGGCCGAAAAAACGGCCATCGTGTTCGCCTCGAATATGAGCGTGGGCGTAAACGTCACGCTCAAGCTGCTGGAGATGGCGGCCAAGAACCTGTCGGAAGGCTACGACATCGAAATCATCGAAGCCCACCACCGCCACAAGGTCGACGCGCCGTCCGGCACCGCCCTGAAAATGGGCGAGGTGATCGCCGAAGCGCTGGGCCGCGACCTGGCCGACTGCGCCGTCTACGCCCGCGAAGGCGTCACCGGCGAGCGCGATCCGTCGACCATCGGCTTTGCCACCATTCGCGGCGGCGACATCGTGGGCGACCATACGGTGCTGTTCGCCGGCACCGGCGAGCGCATCGAGATCAGCCACAAGTCGGGCAGCCGCGTGAGCTATGCCCACGGCGCCCTGCGCGCGGCGCGCTTCCTGGCCGACAAGCCGAGTGGCCTGTACGACATGCAGGACGTGCTGGCGTTGGCGCGCTGAAGCAATGACCCCGGCCACCCACTTCAGCCTGGCGCGCTATTGGGAGCAGGGCGATGCGCTCAGCCACGCGGTGGCTTGGCTGCTGTTGGCGATGTCGCTGATCAGCTGGTATTTCATCCTGGCCAAGGGGTTCAGCGGCTATCGCGTGCGGCGCGCCGCGCCCGCGCTCGACGCGTTCTGGGCCGCACCGACCATGGACGACGGCCTGGCCCTGCTGACCCTGGCCGACCAGGAAGGCGTGTACGCGCCGCTGCCGGCCCACGGCCTGGCCCTGGGCAGTGCGGGCGCCACGCTGGCCGGCGCCATGAGCCGCGACGAGCAAGTCATCCGCGTGCTGCGCACCCAGATCACCCGTTCCACCCAGCGCGTCGAGAGCGGGCTGACCGTCCTCGCCTCGATCGGCGCCACCGCGCCGTTCGTGGGCTTGCTGGGCACCGTGTGGGGCATCTACCACGCGCTGGCGAACGTGTCGGCGGCCGGCGCGGTGCAGATCGACAAAGTGGCCGGCCCCGTCGGCGAAGCCTTGATCATGACCGGTTTCGGCCTGGTGGTGGCGATTCCGGCCGTGTTGGCGTATAACGGATTTAACCGCCTGAACCGGATCACCTTGGCCGAGCTCGACGGCTTCGCGCACGACTTGCAGTCCTACTTCACCAGGTAAGCCATGGCATTCGGCAGCTTCAATCCCCATCGGCCGCAGTCGATGATGAGCGACATCAACGTCACGCCGATGGTCGACGTGATGCTGGTGCTGCTGGTCATCTTCATCATCACCGCGCCCATGTTCACGCGCGCGATCGAGCTCGAACTGCCGCGCACCGATGCCGGCGCCGCCGCCGTTCAAGGCGAGCTGGTGACCATTTCCATCAATGCCGCCGGCGCGATGTTCTGGAATAAGGATGCGGTCGACGCGGCGGCGCTCGACGCGCGCCTGGCCGCGGCCGCCAGCGGCGCGCAACAAGCGGAGCTGCAGCTGCGCGCCGACAAGGACACCCGCTACGAAGTGGTGGCCCAACTGATGGCCGCGGCCCAGGCGCATGGCTTGAACAAACTCGGCTTCGTCACCGATCCCAAGAAGGAGAACACTCATGGCCAGCGCTGAACTCAACGGCGGCTCGATCCTCGGCTGGGATACGTTTCACAGCGAGAGCCGGGCCGCCTTCGGATTTCCCGACTTCTACGGCAACACAATGGACGCCTGGGTCGACTGCCTGAGCTACCTGCGCGACGAGGACGGCATGACCAGGTTTCGCCTTGGACCGGACGAGGTGCTGCAAATTGTCGTCAAGGAGTCGGCCCAGATGCACGCGCGCGTGCCTGACCTGCTCGAAGAGCTGACCTTTTGCGTGGCCGGCATCAATGAGCGCTATGCCGATTACGGCGAGAAGCCGGCGCTGGTGCTGGTGCTGAAATAAGGCTGTTTCAGCGCACCGCTTTCAAGTCGAAATGGGGGTTGTAGATGAGCCCCAGCAGATTGCCGAACGGGTCGAGCAACTCGGCCACCTTGATGCCCTCGCCGACATCCTGCACCGCCATGTGGACGCTGGCGCCAAGTGCGACGATGCGCGCGCACTCGGCCTCGATGTCGTCGACACCCCAGTAGGTGGTGCAGCCTTGCACGCCGGGCACCCCGTCCGGCACCAGTCCCAGTTCGAAGCCGCCGATCTCGAAGCCGACATAGAAGGGCTGGTCGAAGTAGGGCGCGCATCCGAACACCTCGCTGAACCAGGCCTTGGCCCTGGCCAGGTCGCCGACCGGATATTTGGTAGTACGCATGCCGTGAATCATGGTGTTCTCCCTGTTGGATGACAGAGCGCATGGTGGCACAAGCGCCGGCGCCTGTATTGTAAAAATGGAAAACTGGCGAGCAAACCGAAAACCTGATCCCGCCTGCTCGGGAATGGGGAATCAAAATGTTCACAAGCGCCCCCGCCCTATGATCGCTGCGCCGCAAACGACTCCGGCGTGCTGCCGGAGAGCGCGCGAAATTCGTGGATCAGGTGCGCCTGGTCGTAGTAGCCCAAGTCGAGCGCGAGCCGGCTCCAGTCGAGTTGCTCGGCCGGCGTGGCGCGGATCCGCGCGCTCGCTTCGCGAAAGCGGCAAACCCGCGCAAACTGCTTGGCGCCGAGCCCGACGCGGATGCGGAACTGGCTTGCCAGGTGCTGGCGCGACACCCCCAGCGACTTGGCCAGCGTCTCGATGCGCAGCGCCCCATGGCTGCGTTCGATGGCACCCAGCGCCGCCTCGGCCAGACCCGGGCGCGCCACGCTGGCAACTCGCCGTAGCAGCATGTGCTGCAGTTTGGCCAGCGCCTGGTCGTCGCTCAGCGGACGGCTCCACAGCGCCTCGTCAAACGCCGGGCTGGCGCCCGCACCCCATACATCGTCCAAGGGCGGATGCTGGTCGGCCAACTCGTGCAGTGGCAAGGAAAAAAAGTGCGCCGCCGCCCCCGGCTTGAAGCGCACGGCGATGGTGCGCACGGGCCGGGCGGTCGCCACTTCAATGGCGCAGCTCATCATGCCCGCCACGCTGCCACCGGCGCCGCCGTCCTGCCACAGGATATCGATGCAATTGTCCGGCAACACCCGGTGCGAGACCGGGGGAATCAGGCGGCACGTCCACAGGCAGGCGACGAACGGTGCCAGGGCCGGGCAGGGCGGGATTTCCTTGTACAAAACCATGGACTTGAGCCGGCGGGTCGAGGATGCCCCATTCTAAGCCCGGATCCATGGCGCGGGCAGTTTGCCAAGAAAGTCCAGCCATGCCCGCTTCCATGCTGAACCAGTATAATGGCCGGTTCATATTCCCTTTTGGCAGCACACCACCATGCAAGATAAATATAGTCCAGCCGACGTCGAACAAGCCGCCCAATCGCACTGGAAGGCGATCGACGCCTACCGGGCGGTCGAGAACGACCCGCGTTTCCCCAAAGGCAAGTACTACGCTTGCTCGATGCTGCCTTACCCATCGGGCAAGCTGCACATGGGCCACGTGCGCAACTATACGATCAATGACGTGATGTACCGCTACCTGCGCATGAACGGCTACAACGTGCTCATGCCGATGGGCTGGGACGCGTTCGGCATGCCGGCCGAGAACGCGGCGATGGCCAACAAGGTGCCGCCGGCGCAATGGACGTATTCGAACATCGCCCACATGCGCGAGCAGATGGAATCGATGGGCCTGGCCATCGACTGGTCGCGCGAGATGACCGCCTGCACGCCTGAATACTACAAATGGAACCAGTGGATGTTCCTCAAGATGCTGGAAAAAGGCATCATCTACAAGAAAACCGGCACCGTGAACTGGGATCCGATCGACCAGACCGTGCTGGCCAACGAGCAGGTCGTCGACGGCAAGGGCTGGCGTTCCGGCGCGCCGATCGAAAAGCGCGAGATTCCGATGTACTACGCGCGCATCACCGACTATGCCGACGAGCTGCTCGAGTATGTCGACAACAAGCTGCCGGGCTGGCCGGAACGGGTGCGCGTGATGCAGACCAACTGGATCGGCAAATCGACCGGCGTGCGCTTCGCCTTCCCGCACCAGATCAAGGACGACGCCGGCACGCTGATCGGCGACGGTCGCATGCATGTGTTTACCACGCGCGCCGACACCATCATGGGCGTGACCTTCTGCGCCGTGGCGCCGGAACATGCGCTCGCCGCGCACGCCGCCCGGCACAACCCGCAGCTGGCCGCCTTCATCGCCGAGTGCAAGCTCGGTTCGGTGATCGAAGCGGACATGGCAACGATGGAAAAGAAGGGCATGCCGACCGGCCTGTTCGTGCACCATCCGCTGACCGGCGTGCCTGTCGAAGTCTGGGTCGGCAATTACGTGCTGATCACCTACGGCGACGGCGCCGTGATGGGCGTGCCGGCGCACGACGAGCGCGATTTCGCGTTCGCCAAAAAATACCACCTGCCGATCCAGCAAGTGGTCGCCATCGAAGGCAAACCCTTCTCCACCGAGGCCTGGCAGGAGTGGTACGGCGACAAGGAAAACTGCGTCTGCATCCATTCCGGGAAATACGACGGCCTCGCTTACGGCGCGGCGGTCGACGCGATCGCCGCCGACCTGGCGGCCGACGGCCTGGGCGAGAAGAAGATCACGTTCCGCCTGCGCGACTGGGGCATTTCGCGCCAGCGCTACTGGGGCACGCCGATCCCGATGATCCATTGCGCCGACTGCG
>JAZJYV010000058.1:0-76505 GCA_040390195.1 Pseudomonadota bacterium
AATTGTTTACAAGAGAAAAATGGCGTCAAGCACTTAACTTAACGCCATTAGGGTCTGACCCCGGTTTGCAGGCGCCGTCGCAACCGGGGTCAGACCGGCAACAGAAAAACCGCGGTCAGACCCCTCTGGCCGCGATTCCATGCAATCATGCGGTTTTGATCATCAAGGACTCCGCCATGGAAGAAGACAATGCATCGAGCGTCGCGCCCGGCGCGCACGTGGTTGGCACCAAATCCTGGATCGCGTACGCCGGCACGCTCGTGATCGCCGCGATCCTGTTCTTCGGACTGCTGCCGCTGGCCTTCATGTGGAACCAGATCGCCGCCTTTGTGGTGCTGGTGGCTTCAGCGCTGTGGGTTGGCTACCGCATCCTGCTGCTGCGCAGCGTCCAGCTGTACTACGACGAGGTCGGCGTGTGGGTCTATTCCGGTATCCTGCCGTGGAAAAAAGGCGTCACGGGCGTGAAGTGGCGCGACATGGACGAGGCGACGTTCGTGAACGGTTTCTGGAGCTGGATCTCGCACTCGTACACGGTGCGTATCGGCCACCGCTTCACCAAGGCCAGCGAGATCGTGCTCACCGACATCGGCGGGGGCAAGGACGCGGTCAGCACCTTGAACACCTACCAGCAGCAATTGATCCGCAGCGAGAGCATCCACTGATGGACGCCAGCGGCGCCCTGGACTTCGTGCGCCAGCACGGCGTGGTGCTGGTGTCGGCCAAAGGCCCGGTGCCGCGCATGACCGACGCCATCGCCGGCGAAACGGTCAAAGGCAGCTGGTGGGGCCATCCAAAAGGCAAACAGATCTTCCGCGTGCTGCAGCAGGTGTGCGACTCCGACCAGGTGCTGGTGTGCCGCCTGGTGAACGACAAGGTCACGCTGGTGCATCGCCGCCTTTGGCCCGCGCTGGCCGCTTGCGCGCCGCAGCTGGCGCCATCGCGCACCTGCCGCGTGGAGCAGGAGCACACGTCCACCGGCCACCACGAAAACCGCGAAATCGCCTTCCCTGGCTGGGTGCCCGCCGACGTGCTGGACGCGGCAGCATCGATTCCCTTGGCCGATGCGCTGGCAGCGCTCGGGCCATGGGCAAAAATCTGAACGGAGACTCTCCAATGCGCCTTGCCATCGTCGTCATCGCGTTCACCTGCGGCCACGCAGCTGCCGCCTGCCCGCCGGTCGGCACCACCCGGGCCCAGCTGGAGCAACTGAAATCGACAAAATGGGAGTTGGCCGACGGTGCCAGGCGCCAGGCGCTGGCCATCGGCATGCTCGATTGCCTGCGGGACCCGGACCCGGTCCTGCGCGACGACATCGGCTTCGAAGCGCTGCAATTCTGGATGCGCGGCGAACAGCTCGACAACGCCACCGTGCAAGCGATCCGCGGCACCTTGCAGGCACGCCTGGCGGCAGCCGACCCCTCCGGTTTTGCGCGTCCGTTCGCGGCGCTGGCGCTGGCCGAAGTGGCGCGCATCGACCGCCGCAAACCCTTCCTTTCCAGCGTCGAACGCCTGGACTTGGTCAGCGCCGCGAACCAGTATTTGAGCGCGGTGCGCGACTATCGCGGCTTCGACCAGAAGCAAGGCTGGCGCCACGGTGTTGCGCACGGCGCCGACCTGATGCTGCAGCTTGCGCTCAATCCGGCGCTTGGGAAGGCCGAACACGAGGCCCTGCTGGCCGCCATCGGCAGCCAGGTGCTAGCGGCCGACGCCCACTTTTATGTGTATGGCGAAGGCGAGCGGCTAATGGCGCCTGTGTTCTATCTGGCGCGCCGCGACACGCTTTCCACGGCCGACTGGGAAACCTGGTTCGCGCGCCTGCTGGCCGCGCCCAAAGCGCCGCAATCGCAGGCCGCGCTGGCACGCCGCCACAATCTGAACGGCTTCCTGCTGCCGCTGTATGCCTCGCTGGCCGAGAGCGCGGACGCGGTCCAGCGCGCACGCTTGCTTCCAATTGTGACAAAAGCGCTCAAACAACTTGATTGATGCTAATCTGACGCCCCCGACGCGGCAGCTGCCGCCGTATTGACGAGGTCGACGAGAATGACGAAAACGAAGATTGCGCTGGCTGTTTTTCTGACCCTGTTCGCACTGGCGCCCGCGAGCGCCGCCAAGACCAGGAAACCTGCCAAGGCCAAGTCCAGCGCCACCGTCGTGGCCAAGCCTGAACCGGCGCCGGCACCTGCCGCAGCGCCTGAACGCAAGCAGGACCGCGCGTTCAACACCCTGACCATGCAGTTCCTGAGTGCGCTGTGGAAGATCGACCCGGAGAGCGCGATCACCGCGGGCAAGTACGACAGCGCTGCCAGCTTGACCGTTCCAAGCGCTGCCACGCGTGCATTGCAGCTTGCCTTCGCTGACGAGTGGCTGGCCAAATTCGGCAAGCTCGATGCGCGCCAGCTGTCCGACAAGCAGCGCACCGACCATGCCCTGCTGCTCAACAAGCTCAATGCCGACCGCTGGTATTTGACGACGTTTCGCGAGTTCGAATGGAATCCCGCGATATACAACATCGCCCAGCCGATTGACCTGATCCTGTCGACCGAATACGCGGCCAAGCCGCAGCGCCTGCGCACCCTGCTCAAGCGCATCGCCAATGTGCCCGCCTATTTTGAGGCCGCACAGGCGAGCATCATCAATCCCACACATGAACACACCCAGCTCGCGATCACGCAGGCGCCGGGCACCCTGAGCGTGCTAGCTGACTTGGGCAAGGCAGCGCAGGAGTCGATTTTGACGCCGGCCGAAAAAAGCCAGTTCGCGCAGCGCATCGCCGAAGCTGGCAGCGCGGTGATCGGCTACGTCACCTTCCTCACCGAACTCGATGCGCGCCAGCAGGCCAGCCACAGCGCCCGTTCGTTCCGCATCGGGAAGGCACTGTACGAGCAGAAGTTCGCGCTCGACATCCAGGCAGGCGGCACGGCCGAGCAGTTGCTCCAGAAGGCGCTGGACGCGCGCGAGCAGCTGCTGGTGCGCATGAACGGCCTTGCCGACGAGCTGTGGATCAAGACCATGGGCGACACCACAAGGCCGGACGACCGCACCCGCAAGATCGGGCTGGTGATCGAGCGCCTGTCGAGCCAGCACGTGGCGCGCGAGAACTTCTTCGCCGAGATCAGGCGCCAGATTCCGCAGTTGCAGCAGTTCGTGGCCAGCCACAATCTGCTCACGCTGGATCCGAAAAAAACGCTGGTGGTGCGCGAGACGCCGCCCTACCAGCGCGGCGTGGCCGGCGCCAGCGTCGATGCGCCGGGCCCGTACCGGCCGCAGGACCGCACCTACTACAACGTCACGCCGATGGACGGCATGACGGCGGCCGAGGCCGAGAGCAGCCTGCGCGAATACAACCAGTGGATCCTGCAGATCCTGAACATCCACGAGGCCATCCCCGGCCACTACGCCCAGCTGGTGTACGCCAACAAGTCGCCGTCGCTGGTCAAGTCGCTGTTCGGGAACGGCGCGATGGTCGAAGGCTGGGCGGTGTATGCCGAGCGCATGATGCTCGAAGCGGGCTACGGCGACAGCACGCCCGAGATGTGGCTGATGTACTCGAAGTGGAACCTGCGCAGCGTAAGCAACACCATCCTCGACTACAGCGTGCACGTGCTGGGCATGACCGAGGCGCAGGCGATGGACCTGCTCGAACGCCAGGCCTTCCAGACCCATGCCGAAGCGGTGGAGAAGTGGCACCGCGTGCAAGTGAGCTCGGTCCAGCTGACCAGCTACTTCAGCGGCTACAGCGAGATCATGGAGCTGCGCGAACAGCGCAAGCAGGCGCTGGGGCCGAAGTTCGTGCTGCGCGATTTCCACCAGCAGTTGCTCAGCTATGGCAGCGCGCCGGTGCGGATGATCAAGGAGTTGATGCAGTAATTGAATGGCAGGACGGTACAGTGCTACCGGCCTTCAACGGCTGAACAGGCTCTTGAGGGAATTGATGCCCTTCGCCACATCGCGCACAGAAGGGCCCCGCTCTTGAGGCGGACTCGGATCCCTTGCAGCTACGGGAGAGTCGACTTCCGTCGGCGAAATCTGCTTTGTGGGTGCAGCGGACTCGTTATTGGCGACCGTGTTGTTGGCAGTTGAAGACTTTCTCTTTCTGTCTACATAGCAGTCGCCATCTTCGCCCATGCGGAAACCGGCGCCACACTCCTCGTCTTCCTTTGGCGTGTAAGGAGCGTTTTTCTTCGGGGCCGTCGCAGGAGCCGCAACGGTCGCTGGCGCAGCTGGTGCAGGCTTGGCCTGAACGCTTGTCTTGGTGGCTTTGGCTGATTTCTTATGCTGAGTGCAGTCACCGTCCTCGCCCATTGAGTAAGCCACCCGGCATTCTTCAACATCTTTGGGTGTGTACCATTTCGCCTCAGCAGCCACGTTTGCGCTGCCTGAAAGCAGCAAGGAAATTGTCGCGGCATGCAATACGCGCGCGCGCAATTGTGACTTCAGAGATTTCCTGGGTTTCCCAATTTCGCCATACTCCGTCTGCAAATCGCGCATCTCATCCCCCTAAATAACCATGGTTCGAGCATGGTATTGTTTCATAGGATAAGTTTCTTTTCATTATTCAATGTCAAGACGAATCAATCAGCTGGACAAGGCGGTGCGCAGCCAGAAGGCGCAGTCGGTCGAAGACAGCCTCGGCACGAGCGCCAGGCTCAAGGCCATCTGAGGCGATTCAAGCTTGATTCGGAATCAGGTCCAGCAGGTCAGTTGAGCCGATGTCAACGCCGGCCTGCGACAACAGCGTGCTGGCCTGGCCGCGGTGGTGGGTCTGGTGGTTGAAGAAGTGCCGCACCAGGTCGGCGAAACGCTTGCTGGATGGCCCGCGGCTGTTGGTGTAATGCAGTATATGGCCCATTTGCTCGTCGACCAGTGTTGCGGTCCAGTCCAGCATCGCGCTGTCGATCAGTTGGCGGCGCTGGCGCAGCGCTGCCATGTCGGCCACCTGCAACTCCCCGAGCGCGCCAGGCAGCGGCAGGCCACGTACCGGGTCAAGCGCCGGAAATCCGGCCGGATGCGTCGCAAAGCGCTTGAGCCAGACCGTGTCGGCCACAACGATGTGATTGAGTGTGCCGAAAACGGAGCCAAAGAAGGCGCCCCGATCGGCCATCAGTTCCTGGACCGGCAGCTGGGCCGCCGCTGCATACAGCTTGTCGTTCATCCAGCCGTTGTAAGTCGCCATTAACACCGCGTAGTCACGCATTTCCATCGTTTCTCCTTTATGGACTGCATTACCTAATTCCCAAAACCGAAGCGCATCGTGGCCATCGCCAGTGCGAACAGGTAGCCATAGGCGAATTTGTCGAGACGGATCGTCTCCTGGTCGCGCCGGATGCGCCACATGCCGATCGCGACCATCGCCAGGCCAGAGACCACCGGCGCAAATAACAGGTTCAGTAGCCGCCCGCCCATAGTCGTGGCGAACAGTCTCGGGAAAATCCACAGGCTGATGGCGCCGGCCAGCGCGCCGAACAGCACATAGCCGAGCGCGGCCAGCCAGGGCTGGGGTTTCTTCTTGAATGGTTCGCTCAGGCTGTGCAGGCCGAATTCGGCCATCACCTCGAACACCAATTGCAGCACGACTTCGCCAAGAAATTCAAACAGGATTTCGAAGATCACTTCCATGCCAGCGATTCCAGTTGTTTTTCAACGCACGGCATACTCTTGTGCATCACGCGCGATGGCGAAGCGGGCGTTGGCGGCGCCCAGCTCGTCAAGATTTAAGGACGATGGTTGGCATCGCTCTCCCGTCAACGCCCTATTCGGTGCGGATGTCGGCGGCCGGGATGCGCGTCAGCTTGTCGTGACGCAGGCGCTCGAGCAACTTCACGGCCAGCTCGTCGGCCACCTTCTGGTCGAAGCTGCCAAAGCCCATGCCCGTGACTTTGATGTCGGCACGCCACAAGGCCTGGTTCTTCACATGGTCGAGCAAGGTCGCGCGAAAGTGCAGCACTTGCCCGTTTTTCTTGTTGAAATTGCCCGACATCGGGGTCAGGGTCAGCACCCGCAGCGTCGCCGGCTTGGCGGACTGGTCCGGTTCATGGCGGAACTTGGCGCCGCCCAACACCTGCGCGTCGATGCCGTTGAGCGCGAACAGCTTGGGCAAGCGCTCGCTGAGCAGCGGGACCAACTGGTCGAAGCGGCCTGTCGCCGCGGGGTCGGCCGTTGCGCCGTTCTCGATGGTGCTCGGGCGAACCACGATCACCACCCGGTCCATCGGTTCCTGGTTGGGCACCAGCAAGTCGCTGTGCACCGGTGTCGTTGTGCAGCCGCACAGCAAGGCCAGCGCGCCCAGCGCACCGATAGCGGCTCTACGGAATGAATTCATCACGGAGTTTTGTTAAACACGAGTTAATATTAACTTGCTCATAACTCAAGTATGCGGGAAAACTTGGTTTTCCGCAATTCTACAAGCTTGTGAATATTTTTATTTTTCGACAAAACGTCGTCCCCGCGCAGGCGGCAACGACGGATCAATTTTTCGATTTTTTCACAAGTTGTACGCGCGGCACGACGTTCAGACCGGTTCCTCGGGCGCCTGGGTGGCGCGCACGAAGGCCGGCGCGACCAGCAGGCCGAGCTCGAAAAGCAGGCACATCGGTAACGCGAGCGCCAGTTGGCTCACGATGTCCGGTGGCGTCACGATGGCCGCAATCACGAAGGCGCCGACGATGATGTAGGGCCGCACATCCTTGAGCTTGGCCACGCTCACCAGGCCCATGCGCACCAGGATCACCACCACCACCGGCACCTCGAAGGTGGCGCCGAAGGCGAGGCACATCGACATGACAAAGTCGAGATAGTTTTCGATGTCGGGCATGACCGCGATCGAGGCCGGCGCAAAATTGCCGATGAAGCTGAACACCCGGCCGAACACGAAGAAGTAGCAGAACGCCACGCCGGCCATGAACAGCAGCGAGGATGACATCACCAGCGGCAGCACCAGGCGCTTCTCGTGCGCGTACAGGCCGGGCGCGATGAAGGCCCAGATCTGGTAGAACACCCACGGCAGCGCCAGGATGAAGGCGATCACCAGCGTCACCTTCATCGGCACCAGGAACGGCGCGATGACGCCGGTGGCGATCATCTTGGAGCCGGCCGGCAGCGAGGCGATCATCGGGCGCGCCAGGAAATCGTAGATCGCGGCCGGGCCCGGCCAGATCATCAGCGCCACGCAGATCAAGGCAATGCCGATCGAGGACTTGACCAGGCGGTCGCGCAGCTCGATCAGGTGGGAGATAAAGGTCTCTTCGCCCGGGGCTTTTTCGGTCATTTAGAAAAACGAAGTGGTTGAGGTGGCGCCAGGGCGGAATTTGCGCACGCGCGCGGCGCCCGAGATGATGTGGGACTTGCCGCCGTGGCGCTGCTTGTACCAGCCTGGCACGGCCGAGTTGCGCACCAGCTTCTTGCGCCGGAAGTCGCGCGCCTTGCGCTCGAGATCGGACATGGTGGCGACCGGCTTGCTGGTATGGCCTTGCCAGGCCGCCTCGACGTCATCCACACTGCGCGCGATGGTGTTTTCCACCTCGTTCTTGACACCCTGCGCCGCTTCCTGCACTTCCTTGTGCAGGTTGCGCAGTTCGTCGAGCTCGATCTCGCGGCTGACTTCAGTCTTCACTTCCTGCAGGTAGCGCTGGGCGCGCCCGTACAGGGTCCCTGCCATGCGCGCGACGCGCGGCAGTTTTTCGGGGCCGATGACGACAAGGGCCACGACGCCGATGATGGCGAGTTTGGAAAGTCCAAGATCGATCATGGGGATTCAAGTCCGGATGGGCGCCCGCATGCAGCCGGCGCCGCCATCAGAGCTTGGTTTTCTCTTTCGTCTCGACGTCGATGATCGCCTTGTCGGCCACCTGGGCCGGCGGCGCGGCTGGCTTGTCTTCCTCGCCCTTGATGCCGTCCTTGAAACCCTTGACGGCCTTGCCGATGTCGGAACCCATATTGCCGATCTTCTTCGTGCCGAACACCAGCATGACCACCACCAGCACGATCAGCCAGTGCCAAATACTCATTGAACCCATCTTATTCTCCTTGCAGGGCCCGCAGGCCCGAATTCATGGAAGCTTACGCCCGGTATTCTACGCGAAGCGGCACGAAGCGGCACGCGTCAGCGCTGGCCGCGCCAGGGACGCGCCCCACCGTACAGGTGAAGGTGCAGATGGTACACCTCCTGGCCACCGTCCGGACCGCTGTTGATCAGGGTCTTGTAGCCGCCGGCAGGAGTGCCGTCGGCCTCGTACGAGACGGCGCAGCCATGCTCGCTGGCCAGGCGCGGCACCAGCGCCAGCATCTTGCCCAGCAGCCCGACATGGCTGGCGTCGCAATCGGACAGCGTGGCCAGGTGCAGCTTGGGGATCACCAGCAGGTGCACCGGCGCGGCCGGGTTGATGTCCTTGAACGCCATCAGCTCTTCGTCTTCGTAGACGATGGTGGAGGGAATCTGCTTGGCGGCGATTTTACAGAAAAGGCAATTGTCCATCTGGGCTCCGGAGACATCAGTTGCGGCCGTCATTCCCGCGCAGGGGCAATCCATGCTGAGCTTGCGTGTTATGGGTTCCCGCCTGCGCGGGAACGACGGGGTTTTTTAGGATGTTACGTCGGTTCCGCGTCGCGAAGGATGTCCTTGCGGGCCGC
Organism: Pseudomonadota bacterium; assembly: GCA_040390195.1. Classification (GTDB taxonomy): domain Bacteria; phylum Pseudomonadota; class Gammaproteobacteria; order Burkholderiales; family Burkholderiaceae_D; genus Telluria_A. The sequence continues at coordinate 8,626 of JAZJYV010000058.1, forward strand.
TTTCTCTTCGATGCCGGAAATGCCCTCACGGCGCGCCAGCTCGTCGAGCACCTGCTGCGGCGTAAGGCCGAACTGGGCCAGCATCACCATCGAGTGGAACCACAGGTCGGCGCACTCGTAGAGCACCTTGCTGTTGTCGCCGTCAACCCGCGCATCCTTGGCGGCCATGACGGTTTCGGTCGCTTCCTCGCCGATCTTCTTGAGGATGGCGTCGTCGCCCTTGGCAAACAGGCGCGAGATATACGACGTTGCGGGGTCGCCGCCATTTTCCAGCTTGCGCGATTCGATCACGGCCGCCAGGCGGTTCAGGGTGACACTCATGGTTTCTTCTTCGGTTTGGGGTAGATGGTGGCAGGGTCTTTCAGCACCGGCTCGGTGGCGTTCCAGTCGCCGCCCTCGAACTTCTGGAAAAAGCAGGAATGGCGCCCGGTGTGGCAGGCGATGCCGCCGGCCTGTTCGATCTTGAGCAGGATCACGTCCTCGTCGCAGTCGAGCCGGATCTCCAGCACTTTCTGGACGTGGCCCGACTCCTCGCCCTTGTGCCAGAGCTTCTTGCGCGAGCGGCTCCAGTACACGGCCTCGCCCAGCTCGACTGTGCGCGCCAGCGCGTCGCGGTTCATCCAGGCAAACATCAGCACGTCGTTGCTGCCCGCTTCCTGGGCAATCACCGGCACCAGGCCATGCTCGTCCCATTGAACCTTCTTGAGCCATTTTGCATTGGCTGCCACGCTGGTCCCGTTTGCCATCGTCGATTCCCGTTTAATCCAGCCGCATCGGTATGCCCTGCGCCGCCATGAAGCGCTTGGCCTGTTCGACCGTGTGCTGACCGTAGTGAAAAATGCTGGCCGCCAGTACGGCGTCGGCATGGCCTATCTTGATCCCATCGGCCAGGTCTTGCAAGCCGCCCACGCCACCGGAGGCGATCACGGGGATCCCGACCGCGTCGGACACGGCGCGCGTGAGGCCCAGGTCGAAGCCGATCTTGGTGCCGTCGCGGTCCATGCTGGTGAGCAGGATCTCGCCGGCGCCCAGGCGCTCCATGTTCTGCGCCCAGACGACGGCGTCGAGCCCGGTGGCGCGCCGTCCGCCATGGGTGAATACTTCCCACTTGCCGGGCGTGACCTGCTTGGCGTCGATCGCCACCACGATGCATTGCGAACCGTGCTTTTGCGAGGCCTCGAACACCAGCTCCGGATTGGTCACGGCCGAGGTGTTCATGCTCACCTTGTCGGCGCCGGCATTGAGCAGGCGCCGCACATCCTCGACCTTGCGCACGCCCCCGCCCACGGTCAGCGGAATGAACACCGAGGACGCCACCGCCTCGATGATGTGCAGGATCAGGTCGCGCCCGTCGGAGGAGGCCGTGATGTCGAGGAAGGTGATCTCGTCGGCGCCCTGCTGGTCGTAGCGGCGCGCGATCTCGACCGGGTCGCCGGCATCGCGCAGCTCGGTGAAATTGACGCCTTTGACGACGCGCCCGTCGGTCACGTCTAGGCAGGGGATGATGCGTTTTGCGAGCATGGTGGTTAGGCGTCGCCGCCCTCGGTCAGTTCATCGGCGCGCGCCTGGGCCTGCGCCAGGTCGATCGTGCCCTCGTAGATCGAACGGCCGCAGATGACGCCCTCAATGCCTTCTTCCTGCACCGCGCACAGGGCTTCGACGTCGTCGAGCTTGTGCAGGCCGCCCGAGGCGATGATGGGGATCTTGACCGCCTGCGCCAGGCGCACGGTCGCTTCGATGTTGATGCCGCCCATCATACCGTCGCGCCCGATGTCGGTGTAGATGATCGATTCGACGCCGTAGGTTTCGAATTTGCGCGCCAGGTCGATCACCTCGTGCCCGCTCATCTTGCTCCAGCCATCGGTGGCCACCTTGCCATCCTTGGCGTCGAGGCCGACGATGATGTGGCCGGGGAAGGCGCCGCAGGCGTCATGCAGGAAGCCCGGGTTCTTCACGGCGGCGGTGCCGACGATGATGTAGCTGATGCCGTCGTCGAGGTAGCGCTCGATGGTGTCGAGGTCGCGGATGCCGCCACCCAGCTGGACCGGAATCTCGTCGATGTCGTTTTCGAGCGCGAACTCTTGCACCACCTGCAGGATCGCCTTGACAGCCGCCTCGTTCTTCGGCTTGCCGGCAAAGGCGCCGTTCAGGTCGACCAGGTGCAGCCGACGCGCACCCTGCTTGAGCCAGTGCAGCGCCATGTCGGCGGGGTTCTCGGAAAACACGGTGGCAAGTTCCATATCACCCTGTTTCAGGCGAACGCAGTGACCGTCTTTGAGGTCGATGGCAGGAATGAGCAGCATGGTCTTTGTCGGTTAGGTGAATGGGAGTGAATCAAGGATTCCAGTGCACGAAATTCTTGTACAGGAGCAGGCCCGCGGTGGCGCTTTTCTCCGGGTGGAACTGGGTGGCGAAGAGATTGTCGCGCGCCACGGCGCTGCAAAACGGCGCACCATAATCGGTCTCGCCGAAGCTGTGCGCAGGATCGGCCGGCTGCACGTAGTAGCTGTGCACGAAATAGAAATAGCTGTCGTCGAGGATGCCGTCCCACAGCCGATGCTGCTGCACCTGGCGCACCCGGTTCCAGCCCATCTGCGGCACCTTGAAGCGCGAACCGTCCGGCTGCAACCGGCCGTCGAGCTGGAAGCGCACCACTTTTCCGGGCAACAAGCCCAGGCCGGGGGTGTCGGCTTCTTCGGAGATATCGAACAGCATCTGCTCGCCCACGCACACGCCCATCATCGGGCGCGAGGTCGAGGCGCGCCGCAGCGCTTCCTCGACGCCGGACTCGCGCAGGCTGCGCATGCAGTCGCGCATGGCGCCCTGGCCGGGCAGCACGATGCGGTCGGCGCTGTCGATGTCGGCCACTTCGCCCGAGATCAGGACTTCAGCTTCGGGCGCGACCGCGCGCAGGGCTTGCGCCACCGAGCGCAGATTGCCCATCCCGTAGTCAACCACTACAATTTTATTCTTCATTGGGTGTCCATCGGCGGCGTGGTCTACAGGCTGCCCTTGGTCGATGGGATGGTGCCGGCCGAGCGCGCGTCAAGCTCGGCGGCCATGCGCAGGGCGCGGCCAAAAGCCTTGAACACGGTCTCGCACTGGTGGTGGGCGTTCTCGCCGCGCAGGTTGTCGATGTGCAGCGACACCAGCGCGTGGTTGACGAAACCCTGGAAGAACTCGTGCGCCAGGTCGACGTCGAAGCCGCCGATCATGGCGCGCTTCCATGGCACGTGCATCTCGAGGCCGGGACGGCCCGAGAAATCGATCACCACGCGCGACAAGGCTTCGTCCAGCGGCACATAGGCATGGCCGTAGCGGCGGATGCCCTTCTTGTCGCCGATCGCCTTGGCCACCGCCATGCCGAGCGTGATGCCGGTGTCCTCGACCGTGTGGTGGGCGTCGATGTGCAAGTCGCCCACGCACTCGATGTCAAGATCGATCAGGCCGTGGCGGGCGATCTGGTCGAGCATGTGGTCGAGGAAGGGCACGCCCGTGTTGAGCTTCTGCACACCGGTGCCGTCCAGGTTGATGGCGACGCGGATCTGCGTCTCGTTGGTGTTGCGCGTAATTTCTGCGGTGCGGGTCATGAGAGGCTCGGTGAGTGCAGCGATGCTTTGAGGGCATCCAGGAATGCGGAATTTTCTTCCGGGGTGCTGACCGTGACACGAAGGCAATTGGCCAGCACAGGATGCATTTTACCCAAATTTTTGATTAATACCTTGCGAGATAGTAGTTTCGCGCAGGCATCATCGGAATCGGGCACCCGAACCAGAAGAAAATTTGCTGCCGACGGGAACACGTGCACGCCCGGCAGGGCCGCCAGCTGGGCCGCCAGCGTCTCGCGCGCGGCGTTGATGGCCGTCGCCTGGGCGTTGAGCACTTCGAGGTGCGCGAGCGCGAATTCGGCCGCGGTCTGGGTCAGCACGTTGACGTTGTAGGGCGGGCGCACCTTGTCGACCTGTTCGAGCAGCTTGGGCGCGCCCGACATGTAGCCGAGGCGGATGCCGGCCAGGCCCAGCTTGGACAGGGTGCGCATGACGATCAGGTTGTCGAATTCGGGCAGGCGGTCCATGAAGGTGACGCGCGCGAAGGGGCCGTAGGCTTCGTCGACGACGGCGATGCCAGTGTCGCCCAGCGCCTCGATGATCTCGACCATGTCGGCCGGATCGTACAGGGTGCCGGTCGGGTTGTTGGGGTAGGCCAGGAACACCAGCGTGGGCTTGTGCTCGGCGATCGCGGCCAGCATGGCAGCCTTGTCGAGGGTGCAGTCGTCCTTCAGCGGCACGCCCACGAAGCGCGCGCCGGCATACTGGGCCGAGCGGCCATACATCACGAAGCCCGGCACCGGCGCCACCACCACGGCCTGGCGCTGGGGGCTGGCCACGGCCATCATCAGCATCGAGATCAGCTCGTCCGAGCCGTTGCCGAGGATGACGTCGTAGCCGGCCGGGACGCCCAGCTTGGCACACACGGCCTCCTTGAGCGTGGCGTAGCTGCCCACCGGATAGCGGTTGAGCACCGCGTCGGCCAGGCGCTGGCCCAGCTCTGCGCGCAGCGGCGGCGGCAGCTGGTAAGGGTTCTCCATGGCGTCGAGCTTGATGAAGCCGCTCGCGTCGGCCACGTGGTAGGTGCTGATCTCGCGCACGTCGGCCCGAATCGTGTTGGCGATCAGGCGGTCGATGAATTCCATGCTATTGCGCTCCTTCACTGGCAAATAGGTCGGCCGTCGTCTCAGCCTCGGCCTTCTTGGCGGTCTTGCGTTTCACGGTTTTCCTGGCAGCTTCCGGCACCGGCGCGGCGAGCCGGCTTTCGATCACCGCGCAGTACTCGGGATTGAGCTCGAAGCCGACATAGTTGCGCCCGCAGCGCTTGGCCGCGACGGCAGTGGTGCCGCTGCCCATGAACGGGTCGAGCACCACGCCGCCGGGCGGGCACGAGGCCTTGAGCATGCGTTCGATGATTTCCAGCGGCTTCTGGGTCGGGTGGTCGGCCCGTTCCGGATGCTCGCGGTGCAGGCGCGATACGCTCCACAAATCCTTGGGGTTGTAGCCCAATTCAAGCCATTTGGCACCGACGAAAATCGAGCGCGAACGGGCCTTCTTGGTTTCGGCGTCGTACGGGATGCGCACTGCGTCGAGGTCGAAATAGTAGTCCTTGCGGTTCACGAAAAAGCCGATGGTGTCGTGCACCGAGGTGTAGCTGCGCACGCTGCCGCCCATCGAGGGTACGCGGCGGTCCCAGATGATCTCGTTCATCATCGTCATGCGCTGCTTGAGCATGACGAAAATCTCCGGTGTGAAGCGCCACGTCAGGAAGATGTACAGGCTGCCGTTCGGCTTGAGCTTGGGCAGCGCGGCATCGATCCACTGTTCGGTCCAGGCCAGGTAGTCGGCCACGCTTTGCTGGTCGGAGTCGTTGCCGTAGTCCTTGCCCAGGTTGTAGGGCGGGTCGGTCAGGATCAGGTCGACCGAGCCGTCCGGAACGCGCGCCAGGCCGGCCAGCGCATCCTCGCAAAACACCTGGTTGAGCCAGCTCATGCCAGCGTCCACGTAGGGTGGAAACGCGTAGCGCCTTCCACCTTGCCGGCGCCTGAGAAGGTGGAAGGCGCTGCGCTTTTCCACCCTACGGTTTGGCGCGCCGTCATGGCTGGGGCTTCATGCGCAGCTGCGCGCTGCGCGCGTGCGCCTGCAAGCCTTCGCCATAAGCCAGTTCGGCGGCGACTTTGCCCAGCGTTTGCGCGCCAGCCTCGCTCACGAACAGGATCGACGAGCGTTTCTGGAAATCGTAGACCCCCAGCGGCGACGAGAAACGCGCCGTGCGCGAGGTCGGCAGCACATGGTTCGGGCCGCAGCAATAGTCGCCCAGCGACTCGGATGAAAAACGCCCGAGGAACATGGCGCCCGCGTGGCGGATCAGGTCAGCCCACTGCTGCGGGTCTTCGGCCGAGATTTCAAGGTGCTCGGCGGCGATCGCGTTGGCGATCTCGCACGCCTCCTGCATGTCGCGTACCTTCACCAGCGCGCCGCGGTCGGTGAGCGAGGTGCGGATCACTTCATGGCGCGGCATGCCCGGCAGCAGCTTGCGGATGCTGGCCTCGACCCGCTCGATGTACGCCGCGTCGGGGCACAGCAGGATCGCCTGCGCCAGCTCGTCGTGTTCGGCCTGCGAAAACAGGTCCATCGCCACCCAGTCCGGGTCGGTGGTGCCGTCGCACAGCACCAGGATCTCGGACGGCCCGGCGATCATGTCGATGCCGACGGTGCCGAACACGCGGCGCTTGGCGGCGGCCACATACGCGTTGCCGGGCCCGACGATCTTGTCGACCGCCTTGATGCTCGCGGTGCCGTACGCCAGCGCGCCGACCGCCTGCGCGCCGCCGATGGTGATCACGCGCGTGACGCCGGCGATGGCGGCGGCGGCCAGCACCATCAGGTTCTTCACGCCGTCCGGCGTCGGCACCACCATGATGATCTCGGCCACGCCGGCCACCTGGGCCGGGATCGCGTTCATCAGCACCGACGAGGGATAGGCCGCCTTGCCGCCCGGGACGTAGATGCCGACCCGGTCGAGCGGGGTGATTTTCTGGCCCAGCACGGTACCATCGGGCTCCGTATAGCTGAAGCCCTTGAGCTCTTCCTTCTGGCGCTGGTGGAAGACGCGGATGCGCTCGGCGGCCACCTGCAGTGCGGCGCGCTGGGCTGCGGGCAGGGCGGCCAGCGCCGCGGCCAGCTCGGACTGCGGGACCTCGAAGGCGGCCATGCTGGCGGCGCCGCCGGGGATGCGGTCGAAGCGGTTGGTGTACTCGAGCACCGCGGCGTCGCCACGGGTTTTCACGTCATGCAAGATCGCAGCGACTGAACGTTCGATGGCTTCATCGGTGGACGCTTCGAACGCCAACAGGGTATCGAGGCGTTGCCTGAAGTCCGCTTGGGTCGAGTCTAACTTGCGAATCTGGATCGACATGGTCATTTGCTCTGTAATTTGGACGCTCGTTCGAACGCCTCTATGATCGGTTGCAAGCGCTCTCGCTTGAGCTTGAGCGCCGCCTGGTTGACCACCAGGCGCGAGGAGATCTCCATGATCTGCTCGACCTCGACCAGGTTGTTGGCGCGCAGCGTGCTGCCGGTCGAGACCAGGTCGACGATGGCGTCGGACAGGCCCACCAGGGGCGCCAGTTCCATCGAGCCGTACAGCTTGATCAGGTCCACGTGCACTCCCTTGGCGGCAAAGTGTTCGCGCGCCGTCTGCACGAACTTGGTGGCCACGCGCAGGCGCGCGCCCTGGCGCACGGCCGTCTGGTAGTCGAAGCCGGCCTTGACCGCCACCGACATGCGGCAGGCGGCGATGTTCAGGTCGATCGGCTGGTACAGGCCCTCGCCGCCATGCTCGAGCAGCACGTCCTTGCCGGCCACGCCGAAGTCGGCCGCGCCGTGCTGGACATAGGTCGGCACGTCGGTGGCGCGCACGATGATCACGCGCACATCGGGGTCGTTGGTGGCCAGGATCAGCTTGCGCGAGGTTTCCGGATTCTCGGTCACGCGGATGCCGGCCGCTTCCAGCAGCGGCAGGGTGTCGTCGAAGATGCGGCCCTTCGACAGCGCCAGGATCAACTGCGAATTGGCGGGGGTGCGAAAGGCGCTCATTTGAGCCGCACGATGTTGGCGCCAACTGCGGACAGCTTCACTTCCATGCGGTCGTAGCCGCGGTCGAGGTGATAGATGCGGTCGATGATGGTTTCCCCCTGGGCGGCCATGGCAGCGATCACCAGCGAGGCCGAGGCGCGCAGGTCGGTCGCCATCACGGGCGCGCCGATCAGCTTGTCGACGCCGTCGATGAAGGCGGTGTTGCCCTCGGTCTGGATGCGCGCGCCCAGGCGGTTCATTTCCTGCACGTGCATGAAGCGATTCTCGAAGATGGTCTCGGTGACGCGGCTGGTGCCAGCGGCGATCGTGTTCACGGCCATGAACTGGGCCTGCATGTCGGTCGGGAAGCCCGGGTATTCGGTGGTGCGAAAGCTCACCGGGTTGGGGCGGCCCGACATCTGGGCGCGGATCCAGTCCGGGCCGCAGCTCATGACGACGCCGATCTCGCGCAGCTTGTCGAGCGCCGCGTCAAGGATGTCGGTGCGGGTGTTCTTGAGCACGATGTCGCCGCCGGTGGCCGCCACCGCGCACAGGAAGGTGGCCGCTTCGATGCGGTCGGAGATCACCGCGTGCTGCGCGCCGTGCAGCTCGGCCACGCCCTGGATCACCAGGCGGTCGGTACCGATGCCCTCGATCCTGGCGCCCATGGCCACCAGCAGGTGGGCCAGGTCGGTCACTTCCGGCTCGCGCGCGGCGTTCTCGAGCACCGTCTCGCCGTCGGCCAGGGTGGCGGCCATCAGCAGGTTCTCGGTGCCGGTGACGGTGATCATGTCGGTGACGATGCGCGCGCCCTTGAGCTTCCTGGCCTTGGCGTAAATGTAGCCGCCTTCGATGGTGATCTCGGCGCCCAGCGCCTGCAAGCCCTTGATGTGCTGGTCGACGGGACGCGAGCCGATCGCGCAGCCGCCCGGCAGCGAAACCTTCGCCTGGCCGAAGCGCGCCAGCAGGGGGCCCAGCACCAGGATCGAGGCGCGCATGGTTTTCACCATCTCGTAGGGCGCCTCGAGGCAGGTGATGGCGCTGCCGTTGAGGGTCACGCGCACGTCTTCCTGCTGCACCTGCAGGCCGGTCTGGCCCAGCAGCTTGAGCATGGTCTTGACATCGTGCAGGCGCGGCACGTTCGACAGCTCGAGCTGGCCCGAAGTGAGCAGGCCGGCGCACAGGATGGGCAGGGCGGCGTTCTTGGCGCCGGAGATGACGATCTCGCCATCGAGGCGCTTGCCGCCGACAATCTGGAGCTTGTCCATGGCTTATCCTTGGTATTCGTCTGGAGTGAGGGTCTTCATCGACAGCGCGTGGATCTCCTCGCGCATGCGGTCGCCCAGCGCGGCGTAGACCAGCTGGTGGCGCTGGATCGGACGCTTGCCGGCGAACGCGTCCGAGACGATCACGGCGCTGAAATGCTGGCCGTCGCCCTCGACTTCGAGGTGGGTGCACGGCAAGCCGGCGCTGATGTAGCTGTGGATGAGTTCTGGGGTGGTAGCCATGATGATTCCAATGTTGTTAGTGACGCAGCTTGTAGCCGCCTTGGAGCAATTTGACGGCAACGGCCGCCAGCACCACGAAAAATGCCGACACAATGGCCAGGCTGGTCCACGGCGAAATATCGGACTGCCCGAAGAAACCGTGGCGGAACCCGTCAATCATATAAAAGAACGGGTTGAAATGCGAGACTGTCAGCCAGAACGGCGGCAGCGAGTGGATCGAATAGAACACACCGGACAGGAAGGTGGCCGGCATGATCAGGAAATTCTGGAACGCGGCCAGCTGGTCGAACTTCTCGGCCCAGATGCCGGCGATCACGCCCATGGTGCCGAGGATGGCCGCGCCCAGCAGGGCGAACACGAGGATCCACAGGGGCGCCACGAAACTCAGGTGGGCGAACCAGACGGTGGCGATGAACACGCCGGCGCCGACCACCAGGCCGCGCACCACCGAGGCCAGCACGTAGGCCGAAATGATCTCCCAGTGCGACAGCGGCGGCAGCAGGATGAACACCAGATTGCCGGTGATCTTGGACTGGATCAGCGAGGACGAGGAATTGGCGAACGCGTTTTGCAGCACGCTCATCATCACCAGGCCGGGAATCAGGAAGGCGGTGTAGTTCACGCCGCCCACCTGGACATGGCCTTCGAGCACGTGGCCGAAGATCAGCAGGTACAGCATGGCGGTCAGGATGGGCGCGGCCACGGTCTGGGTGGCGACCTTCCAGAAGCGCAGCGTCTCTTTGTACAGCAGGGTTTGGAAGCCGACGGAAAACAGGTTCACAGCGATCTCCCATCCATGATTTGAAGGAAGATGTCTTCCAGGTCGGCCTGCACCAGCTGCATCTCGTCGATCACGGCGCCGCTCTCGCGCAGGCGCCCGAGGATCTGTTCGACTTCCCCGTACTCGTTCACGCGCAGGCTGTACTTGTCGCCGTTGTTGTGTTCATCGTGCGACACCAGGTGGCGCAAGTCCTCGGGCAAGGCGCCGTGCGAGAGCTTGACCACCAGCTGCGAACCGGAGATGCGGCGGATCAGCGCGGCCATGGTGTCGAGCGCGACCACCTTGCCGGACTTGAGCATGGCCACGCGCTTGCACATCGCTTGCGCCTCCTCCAGGTAGTGGGTGGTCAACACCACCGTGTGGCCTTCGCGGTTCAGGCGCGCGATGAACTTCCACAGGGTCTGGCGCAGCTCCACGTCGACCCCGGCGGTGGGCTCGTCGAGCACGATCACGGGCGGCTTGTGGACCAGGGCCTGGGCCACCAGCACGCGCCGCTTCATGCCGCCGGACAGGGCGCGCATGTTGACGTCGGCCTTGTTGGTCAGGTCCAGTTCGCCCATGACCTCGTCGATCCACTTGTCGTTGTTCTTCAGGCCGAAGTAGCCCGACTGCAGGCGCAGCGTCTCGCGCACCGTGAAGAAGGGGTCGAACACCAGTTCCTGCGGCACCACGCCGAGCTTCTGGCGCGCGGCGCGAAAATCGGTGACGACGTCGTGGCCGTGGATCGACACGCTGCCCGCATCGGGCCGGATCAGGCCGGCGATGGTCGAGATCAGGGTGGTCTTGCCGGCGCCGTTCGGGCCCAGGAGGCCGAAGAATTCGCCTTCTTCGATGGTCAGGGAAACGCCGCCCAAGGCTTTCAGGGCCTTGTAGCTTTTCTCGACGCTGGTAATCTGAATCGCTGTCATGCTCGTCTATGGGTGGGTGGGCAAACGTCTATACAAGAAGTGTGGCGCTTGCGGGTAGAACGGTGCGGATCCCGCGCGGGGAAACGTTCAATTATAGGGGAAAACGCAGAGTGCGGCCGGTGGGCAAGTTTTGTCGTTTTCGCGAATGGGGGAAGCCATACGGCGTGTGCCCGGGCACTACGGCCTCGATCGGCGTGGTCTGGATTCCCGCCGGCGCGGAAATGACGAACCGGGCCGGCGCGCAGTCAGGGTCAATGGTGCTGCAGATTGGCCGGTGTATCGACCAGCAAGGCGTCCACGCCGTACAGGGTGGCCAGGCTCAGCAACCCGGCCGGAATATTGATGAACGACAGGGCCACGCCGCTGCGCCGGGCGGCCCTCTGCCATTCGAGCAGCACCGCCACGGCCGAGGAATCGGCCGCCTTGATGCTGCCCAGGTCGATCACGGTCTGGCCGGCGCGAATCGCCGCGCAGCCCAGGCCCAGGGCCGCAGTGGCGTTTTGCAAGGTCAGCGTCGCGAGCGCGATCGGTTGGACGTCGGCCATGGCTTACTTGGCCGGCTTGAGCGGCTTGCTGGCCAGCTTCTTGTTGCGCTCGGCCAGCGCCTTGATCAGGCCGTCGACGCCGGACTTGCTGATTTCGGCGGCGAAATTGCCCTTGTAGGTTTCCACTAGCCAGGCGCCGAGCACATTGATGTCGAAAATCTTCCAGCCGCTCGCGCCCTTCGAGAGGCGGTAGTTCAGCTGGATCGGCTCGCCGCGCGCGACGTTGACCTGGGAGCGCACTTCCACTTCCGTGTCGGCCGGATCGGCGCGCATCGGCTTAAATTCCACCGTTTCATTCTTGATCTGGGACAGCGCGCCGGAGTAGGTAAATACCAGCAGGGTGCGGAATTCGGCCGTCAGCGCCTTTTTCTGCTCGGGCGTGGCTTCGCGCCAGAAGCGGCCGGCCGCCAGCGACGTCATGCGCTCGAAGTCGACGTAGGGCAGGATCTTGGTCTCGACCAGGTCCATGACGCGCTGCTGGTTGCCAGCCTGGATTTCCTTGTCGGCCTTGGCCGTTTCGATCACTTCGCCGCTGATGCGCTTGACCAGCGCGTCCGGAGTTTCGGGGGCGGCGAAAGCGCTGGCGGCGAAGGCCAGCGCGGCGAAGGCGATAACTTGCTTGATGGATTTCATGGTGTCTTCTTTTTCAGTGACGGTGCGCGCCGGACGGCGCCGCTACCGGAGTTAACTACTTGGTCGCCGGTTCGGATGACACTGGCGGCGGTAAGGGATCGGACGGATCGTCGGCGTAGGCAGCCTTGATGCTCTTGCCGTCAGGGGCGGCATTCTTGCCTTTCTTGCCGCCTTCGCCGTCGAAAATCCGGCTTTCGCGGCGCTGCAGGAAGCCGTCGCGGATGAATTCATAGCGGTCCAGCGCCGCCTCTTCCATCAGGTTCGAGGCGTCGAGCACGGCGGCGCGCTGGTCGACGGCGCGCAGCGCGATGCCGACGTTGCGCCAGCGCACAGGTTCCTTGTAGGCCCAGGGATCGGCCCGGATGTCGAGCGGCAGGGCGGCCGTGTCGCGCACCGTCGACGGTCCCAGCAGCGGCAACATCAGGTAGGGACCCGGTGGCACACCCCAGGCGCCCAGGGTCTGGCCGAAATCCTCGTTGTGCTTGCGCAAACCGGCCTCCGAGGCGACGTCGATGAAGCCCACCAGGCCCACGGTCGAATTGAGCGCGAAGCGGGTCAGGTCGGACACGCCATCGCCGCCCTTGCCCTGCATTAAGTTGTTGACGCCGCTCCAGGCGTCGGCCAGGTTGCCGAAGAAATTGGCCACGCCGGTCTGCACGAAGGTCGGCAATACCCGCTTGTAGGCGGTGGCGGCCGGCTTGAGCGCGGCCTGGTCGACCGCGTCGTTGAAGGCGAACATCGAGCGGTTGAATTTTTCAAACGGGTCTTTCGGGTTGCTGCCCATGGCGCAGCCGCTGAGGGCGAGCGCGGCCGAAAAGGCCAGCGCCACAGTACGCCATCGGCCTCCAGGTCGCGGGGTGCTTGGACTCATTTGCTGCTTTCCTTTCCTTCCGCGGCCTTGCTGTAGATGAACTGATTGATCAGGTCTTCCAGCACGGCGGCAGATTGGGTTCGGTTGATGCGATCGCCGCCAACCAGGTTGGTGGTGTCGCCGCCGGGTTCGATACCAATGTACTGCTCGCCCAACAGGCCGGCAGTGAGGATTTTGAGCGAGCTATCCTTGGGAAATTTATAGCCAGCCTCAAGTTCCAAGGTTACCAGCGCCTGATAGCTTTTGTCATCAAACTTGATGTCGCCGACCCGGCCAACCACCACACCGGCGCTTTTCACGGGCGCCTGGGGCTTGAGGCCGCCAATATTGTCGAATTTGCCAGTGATGGCGTAGGTCTTGCTGAACGAGAGCGTACTCATGTTGCCTGCCTTGAGGGCGAGGAACAACAGCGCAGCCAGGCCAAACAGGACAAACAGGCCGACCCAGACGTCTACGGTTTTGCGGTGCATAAGATTTCCTAACTCTTGTTGTGCGGCAGACTGCGCTGCCGTCCCGAAATTATTTGTTGAACATCAGTGCGGTCAGCACGAAGTCCAGGCCCCAGACCATCAGCGACGCGATCACCACGGTGCGGGTGGTGGCGCGCGACACGTCTTCCGGCGTCGGCTCGGCCTGGTAACCCTGGAACAGGGCCGTAAACGTCACCGCCACGCCAAACACAAAACTCTTGATCACGCCATTGATGATGTCGGCGCGCACATCGACATTGGCCTGCATTTGCGACCAGAACGCGCCCTCGTCGACCCCGATCAGCTGCACCCCGACCAGGTAGCCGCCCAGGATGCCGACGGCGCTGAACACGGTTGCCAGCACCGGCATGGCGATCACGCCGGCCCAGAAGCGGGGCGCCAGCACGCGCTGGATCGGGTTGATGGCCATCATTTCCATGGCCGACAATTGCTCGCCCGCCTTCATCAGGCCGATCTGCGCGGTCAGCGAGGTGCCGGCGCGCCCGGCAAACAGCAGGGCGGTCACGACCGGACCCAGTTCGCGCACCAGTGCCAATGCGACCACCTGGCCGAGCTTTTGTTCCGCACCATACGGCGTGAGCGTGATGTAGCCCTGCAGGCCCAGCACCATGCCGACGAACAGGCCGGAGACGACGATGATGACGAGCGAGTAATTGCCGATGAAATGCACTTGCTCGGAGATCAGGCCGGGACGCCGCAGCGCGCCCGGCGACACCCGCATCAGGGTGAAGAAAGAGCGCGTGCTGAACCCCACGCTGGCGATGCTCTCGCGCAGCACCCGGCCGATGGCGGCCACCCAGTCGAGGATCATGCAGCCACCCCCAGGCCCAGGTCGTCGGCCAGCGACTTGCCCGGGTAATGGAAGGGCACGGGACCATCCGGCGCGGCGTTGACGAACTGCTTCACGTACGGGTCTTCCGAGACGCGCAGGTCGGCCGGCGTGCCTTGGGCCACGATTTTTCCAGCGGACATGAAGTACACATGATCGGCGATCGCGAAGCACTCGTGCACATCGTGCGAGACCAGGATCGAGGTCGAGCCGAGCGCGTCGTTGAGGCTGCGGATCAGGTTGGCGGTGACACCCATCGAGATCGGGTCGAGGCCGGCGAACGGCTCGTCGTACATGATCAGTTCCGGGTCCAGCGCGACGGCGCGCGCGACGGCCACGCGGCGCGCCATGCCGCCGGAGATTTCGGCCGGCTTGAGCTGGGCGGCGTTGCGCAGGCCGACCGCGTGCAGCTTCATGAGCACCAGGTCGCGGATCAGTTCTTCCGGCAAATCGGTGTGCTCGCGCATCGGGAAGGCGACGTTTTCAAACACCGTCAAATCGGTAAACAGGGCGCCGAACTGGAACAGCATGCCCATCTTGCGGCGCAGGCGGTACAAGCCGGGCGTGTCGAGCTCGTGAACGACTTCGCCGGCCACGCTGACGCTGCCTTTCTGGGGGCGAATCTGGCCGCCGATCAGGCGCAGGACCGTGGTCTTGCCGCAGCCGGAACCACCCATGACGGCCACCACTTTTCCACGTGGGAAGTCCATGCGGAGATTCGACAGGATGGTGCGCTCTCCATAGGCAAACTGCAGATCGCGGATTTCGACAAGATTAGACACGGCGCTGTTCATATTTGGGAATGCCGTATTGTAGTTCAGAAAGGGCAATCTTTGCTGAGCGGGCCCTGTTTCGCGTCAAGCGCAAGCGATAAGAATACAACACTACTGAACGCCGGGTCAGATATTCCCGTGCGTAAGTTCTTGTTTTTTATGAGAAAGTATTGACAGGGCCAGGATCAGGTGGCGCTCACAGCCAATACAAGCCCTTGGCTCATCATGCCAGCCAGGCCAAGCACGGCCGTCACGAGCCTGGCAAAGTACAAGCACTGATGCCAGGCGGGTCAAGCGCCATTTTGCACCGGCTTGACCTCGCACTATGTGCGGGTACACTGACGACACGCACTTCAACAAGGATGCATGCCCATGACGACCTTTGCCCGTTCCCTGCTCGGCATTGTGACGCTGCTGGCCTGCGCTGGCAGCGCCGCCAGCCCCGCCGTCAAGGAGGCCGCCACGCGTTTCGTCAGCGGTATCGAATGGCAGGAAAAATCCGTGCTCAGCGCCGACTTCAGCTGCGGCGGCGGGCGCCAGGACGCCATCCTCGGGACCTCGGGCAAGGAAATCGTGGTGGCCGTCTTCACGCAGGGACTGGCCAAGGCGCCCGAACTGCTGCGCTTTGCCAGCGAGGAACGCAAACCCGCCCAGGCCAAGATCCGGCTCGAGGACAGCGCGCTGAGCATTGACGATGTGCAGACCCTGGCCGGCAGCAAGCCACCCGGCTACCGGCCATCGAAGAGCTGCAAGGGCTTGCGCCTGAGCGACGACGGCAGCGATGCCGCGCATATTTACTGGGACCACGACGCCAGGCGTTTCGATTCCTGGTCGCAGCAGTAAAGGCGCATCAGATCCAGTGAAATCCCTTGGCCATCAGGCTGGCCATGCCAAGGGCAAGCGTGATCATGGCACCGAAAATCAAGCGAAAATCCGTCGTGCGAATGCCCTTGACTTCGGTTTTCAGTTCCGTCATGTCGCGTTGCAACACCTCGGCGCTGGCCTCAAGTCGGGTCAGGCGGTGCTCAACGGTTTGCGATTGCTGGTGCGAACGATCCGGGGTCATGGCAGCTCCAGTCTGTGTCAACAACCAGTGTAAGCGTCCATCCCCACCTGTCAATGTCCGCGCGCCTGAGCTCTGGTCCGGCGCAAACGGACGCTGCCCGGCCCATGGCATGTGGCCGCCGGCGGGAATAGCGCTTGTAGCCCGGGGTTTTCAATAATACAATATTTGCAATAAATGAAGGATGGCCATTGCGCCTTGCTTCGGCCGATTCCTTTCCCATTGCGCACTTCATGACCGACAACGCCCTGTTCGATGCGCCATCCCTCCCAGCCCAGCCCCAGCGCGCCGCCGCCACCAAAGACGTCACCGCCCCCATACTGAAGTCCTTGACGTTTCCGACCATGGTCGATGTCAGCAAGGGCTATACGGACATTGTGTTCCATGCGGTGGCGGACGATGAAAACAGCGGCATGTACATCTGGCCCGTCATCGTGTATTTCGACAAGCCTTTTTTTGCCACCACGCCCTACGGTATTGAATCTGAGCAACGCCTTTACTGGCCCATCCTGGCTGGCGCGCCTGGGCCGAAAAATGCATTCGATCACACAACGTCCGTGGGGCCAACCACCCCATCCGGCGAAAATCACATCACGCGCGTGGTGGTCGAGGACAACGCCTACAATGTGCGCAGCTACTCCGCCAGCGAACTGAACGCAATGGGGATCGCCACCACCATCACGATCACCGGCACCGTGACCGAGCTGGTCCCGCCGAAGCTGCTCGGTTTTAATTTTCCCTCCACCGTCGATGTCGGCGACGGGACGGCCCAGCTCAGCTTCGATATCCGATCGAGCGACGTTGGCATCGGCACTTCCGATGCCACGCTTTGGTTCGACCATCCTTTGCTGACCTCGGAGGGGCTGAAGTCCTCATTAAGTTTGTACAGCAATAAACTGGACACGCCAAACGGCGCCACGCTGACGGCCACCCTGCTCATCCTGGGCAAACCTGGACCATACACAGTCAGCCGCCTGGACCTGGTGGACATGGTCGGCAATAAACAAAGCTACACGACGGCGCAACTGAGCGAGATGGGCTTCGCAAGCAGCCTGAGCCTGACCGGCGCCACGCCCGACCTGGTGGCGCCAGCGATTGCCAGCCTCGACTTCAACAGCCTGGTGCATCTGGAAACACCCACCCAAATGACGCTGCGCGCCCATCTGATCGAAACTGGCATCGGCACCGATTCGCTGGTCATTCATTTTGACCGTTACCTGGCCGCCGCCTCCGGCAGCAGCGTGACCCTGAAACGCGAATACGCCGCCGGCGCGAACGACATGATTGCCTGGCTCAATTTTTCCGCAGCGCAGCCCGGCACCTTCAATGTCACCGGGGTCGACGCGATCGACAAGGCCGGCAATGTGCGCAACTACTCACCCGCCGAGTTGGCCAGTCAGGGATGGAACACCCACATCGTGCTCGCTGACAGCCGGGTCCCGGACACGCCCTTGCAAGTGTCGGCCTCCGCCACGGAAGGGCAGCTCGTGTTGTCGATGACGGTCGCCAACCTGGGCGGCGCAGCAAACCTGCTGACGTTCGACCTGAAGTACGGCAACGCCATGCACTTCGAATCCTGGCACTACAAAGGCAGCAGCACGGCCTACCTGGCGGCCGTCGACATGGTCAATGGCATGGGTCACCTGAACCTCGCTGCCATGCTCAACCCCGACAGTGGCGCCGGAAACGAGATTGAGCTGGAATTCAGCACGGCGACGCGCCAGGCAACGATTGCCTATGAAGTCACCAGCGTCAGCCTGGGCAGCGGCCCTGCGATCCGACCGATCGCCAATCTGTTTGGCCAGTACAGCTTCCTGCTCCTGGTCGACGCGCACGGGACAGCGGCCAACGACCGTTTCAGCGGCAGCCCGGGCGACGATCGCTTCGACGGCGGCGGCGGCATCGATACGGTGCTGTACCAGGGCCGCTCGAGCGACTTCACCATCACCCTCGACGGCGGCGGCGCGACAGTGGCCGGCGCCGAGGGCCGGGACAGCCTGACCGGTGTCGAGCGCCTGCATTTCGCCGACACGGACCTGGCGCTCGACCTGAACGGTGCGGCCGGCCAGGCGTACCGGATCTACCAGGCAGCATTTAACCGCACACCGGACCCGGTCGGCCTTGGCTACTGGATTGCGATGATGGATGGCGGCAGCAGCCTGGCGCAAGTGGCCGAGGCATTCGTGCATTCGGCAGAATTTACCACCCTGTATGGCGAACAGCCCAGCAACGGCGTGGCGCTGGCGCGGATCTATCAGAACGTGCTGCACCGAGCGCCCGATGCGGACGGTTTCTTCTTCTGGCTGGGCGCGCTCGACAGCAAGCTCATTACGCTACCAGGCCTCTTGGCAAGCTTCAGCGAGAGTCCGGAAAACCAGGCCGCCCTGATCGGGGTGATCGGACACGGCATTCCATTCACCCATTTCGCTTAGGCCGGGCCGGGCAGACCCCGGCCCGCAGCAAACGAGATGCGGGCTAGCGCGGCAGGACCGACGTCCCCATCAGGAACTCGTCGACGGCGCGCGCGCACTGGCGCCCCTCGCGGATGGCCCACACCACCAGTGACTGGCCGCGCCGCATGTCGCCGGCGGCAAACACCTTCGGCACCGAGGTCGCGTAGCAAGCGTCACCATCAGTGTTCGCGCGCACATTGCCGCGCGCGTCCTTGGCCACGCCGAAGGCATCGAGTACCTGCTGCACGGGCGAGACGAAACCCATGGCCAGCAGCACCAGATCAGCCTTCATCTCGAATTCCGAGTCCGGCACTTCGACCATCTTTCCGTCTTTCCATTCAACCCGGCAGGCGATCAGCTTTTCCACCTTGCCGCCCTTGCCTTCGAGGCGCTTGGTGGCCACCGCCCAGTCGCGCTCGCAGCCTTCCTCGTGCGAGGACGAGGTGCGCAGCTTGGTCGGCCAGTAAGGCCAGACCATGGGCTTGTTTTCCTGCTCGGGCGGCATCGGCATCAGCTCGAACTGGGCCACCGAGGCGGCGCCGTGGCGGTTCGAGGTGCCCACGCAGTCGGAGCCCGTATCGCCGCCGCCGATCACCACCACATGCTTGCCGCTGGCCTTGATCTGGTCCTTGAGCTTGTCGCCCGCATTGACCTTGTTTTGCAGCGGCAGGAAGTCCATCGCGAAATGCACGCCCTTCAATTCACGCCCCGCTACCGGCAGGTCGCGCGGCTGCTCGGCGCCGCCGGCCATGACGATGGCGTCGAAGTCCTTGGCCAGGTCTTCCGGGAAGATGGTTTCCTTGGCCCAGTTGTTGACGTTGGCCGGGAAGTCCTTGCCGATCAACACGCTGGTGCGGAAGGTGACGCCTTCCGCTTCCATTTGCTTGATGCGCAGGTCGATGTGCGACTTTTCCATCTTGAAGTCGGGGATGCCATAGCGCAGCAGGCCACCCAGGCGATCGCTCTTCTCGAACACGGTGACGGCATGGCCCACGCGCGCCAGTTGCTGGGCCGCGGCCAGGCCGGCCGGGCCCGAGCCGACGACGGCGACCTTCTTGCCGGTCAGCACGGCGGGTGGCTGCGGCACCACCCAGCCGTGCTGCCAGCCGGTGTCGATGATCTTGTGTTCGATCGACTTGATGCCCACCGGATCGTCGTTGATGCCCAGGGTACAAGCCGTCTCGCATGGCGCGGGGCAGACCCGGCCCGTGAACTCGGGGAAGTTATTGGTCGAGTGCAAAGTGTCGAGCGCGGCGCGGTAATGGCCGTGATACACCAGGTCGTTCCAGTCCGGGATGATGTTGTTGACCGGGCAGCCGTTGTTGCAGAAGGGGATGCCGCAATCCATGCAACGCGCCGCCTGGACCTTCGCTTGCGGGTCGGACAGGTGCAGCACGAATTCCTTGTAATTCTTGACGCGCGCGGCAGGTTCCAGATACGTCTCGTCCTGACGCTTGAATTCCATGAAGCCGGTAATTTTACCCACGATGTTTTCCTTATCCGTAGTAGTGTCGTTCCCGCGCAGGCGGGAATCCATGCTGAGCCGACTGATCTGCGGCGGCATGGGTCCGCGCCTGCGCGGGAACGCCATGGTGTAACTGAGCGTCAGGCGGCGATCTTATCGGCCGCTTCTTCCATGCTGCTGTTGTGCATCTCTTCCAGGGCGCGCTTGTAGTCGGTCGGCAACACCTTGACGAACTTGCTGCGGCCCACGGCCCAGTCGTCGAGCAGGTTGCGCGCGCGCGTGCTGCCGGTGTGCTTGAAGTGACGCTCGATCAGGCGCTTGAGGATGACCTCGTCGGCCTCGCGCTCGGTGTCGCGGCTCTGGCTGTGCCAGGTCGACTGGTCGGTCTGCTCCTTGCTGCTCAGGACGTGCTCGAGGTTGACCATGGTGGTGTTGCACTTCTTGCCGAAGTCGCCCGTCGGGTCGTAGACGAAGGCCACGCCGCCGGACATGCCGGCCGCGAAGTTGCGCCCCGTCGCACCCAGCACCACGACGGTGCCGCCGGTCATGTACTCGCAACCGTGGTCGCCGCACCCTTCGACCACCGCCGTGGCGCCCGAATTGCGCACCGCGAAACGTTCGCCGGCCACGCCGTTGAAGAACGCTTCGCCCGAGATCGCGCCATACAGCACGGTGTTGCCGACGATGATGTTGTCCACCGCCCAGCCACGGAATTCGGTGTTCGGGCGCACGATGATGCGTCCACCCGACAAGCCCTTGCCGACGTAGTCATTGCCTTCGCCGACCAGGTCGAGCGTGATGCCGGCCGCCAGGAAGGCCGCGGCCGACTGGCCCGCCGTGCCTTGCAGCTGGATGTGGATGGTGTCGTCGGGCAGGCCGGCGTGGCCGTAACGCTTGGCCACTTCGCCCGAGAGCATGGTGCCGACCGTGCGGTTGACGTTGCGCACCGGCGAGATGAAGGAGACGCGTTCGCCTTTCTCCAGCGCCGCCTTGGCCTGGGCGATCAGCTTGTGGTCGAGCGCCTTCTCGAGGCCGTGTTCCTGCTCTTCGACCTGGCGCACGGCGGTGCCCGCAGGCATTTCCGGCTGGTAGAAGATGGCCGAGAAATCGAGGCCGCGCGCTTTCCAGTGGGCCACCGCCTTCGACTTGTCGAGCAGGTCGGCGCGGCCG
Source organism: Pseudomonadota bacterium (assembly GCA_040390195.1). Classification (GTDB taxonomy): domain Bacteria; phylum Pseudomonadota; class Gammaproteobacteria; order Burkholderiales; family Burkholderiaceae_D; genus Telluria_A. The sequence goes on from JAZJYV010000058.1 coordinate 29,741, forward strand.
ATCAGCTCGTCGTAGGTGCGAATGCCAAGCTGGGCCATGAGCTGGCGCGCCTCTTCGGCCACGAAGAAGAAATAGTTGACCACGTACTCGGGCTTGCCGGAGAACTTGGCGCGCAGCACCGGGTCTTGCGTGGCCACGCCCACCGGGCAGGTGTTCAGGTGGCATTTGCGCATCATGATGCAGCCTTCGACCACCAGCGGCGCGGTCGCGAAACCGATCTCGTCGGCGCCCAGCATGGCGGCGATGACGACGTCGCGCCCGGTCTTCATCTGGCCGTCGGCCTGGACCCGGATGCGGCTGCGCAAGCCGTTGAGCACCAGCGTCTGCTGGGTTTCGGACAGGCCCAGCTCCCACGGCGTGCCGGCGTGCTTGACCGAGGACAGGGGCGAGGCGCCGGTGCCGCCGTCATGGCCGGCCACCACCACGTGGTCGGCCTTGGCCTTGGTCACGCCGGCGGCCACGGTGCCGATGCCCACTTCCGAGACCAGCTTGACCGAGATCGAGGCGCGCGGATTGGCGTTCTTCAGGTCGTGGATCAGCTGGGCCAGGTCTTCGATCGAATAGATGTCGTGGTGGGGCGGTGGCGAAATGAGGCCCACGCCGGGCACCGAGAAGCGCAGGCTGGCGATGTACTCGGACACCTTGTGGCCCGGCAGCTGGCCGCCTTCGCCCGGCTTGGCGCCCTGCGCCATCTTGATCTGGATCTGGTCGGCCGAGTTCAGGTACTCGGTGGTGACGCCGAAGCGGCCCGACGCGACCTGCTTGATGCGCGAACGCAGCGAGTCGCCCGCCATCAGGGGGATGTCGACTTCGACCTGCTCCTTGCCCACGATCGAGGACATGGTGTCGCCCTGCTTGATGGGGATGCCCTTCAATTCCATCTTGTAACGGTTCGGGTCTTCGCCGCCTTCGCCCGTGTTCGACTTGCCGCCAATGCGGTTCATGGCGATGGCCAGGGTCGCGTGCGCCTCGGTCGAGATCGAGCCGAGCGACATGGCGCCGGTGGCGAAGCGCTTGACGATTTCCTTGGCCGGCTCGACTTCCTCGAGCGGGATGGCCTTGGTCGGGTCGAGCTTGAACTCGAACAGGCCGCGCAAGGTCAGGTGGCGCCGGCTCTGGTCGTTGATGATCTGGGCGTACTCCTTGTAGCTCGAGAAGTTGTTGCTGCGGGTCGAATGCTGCAGCTTGGCGATCGCATCGGGCGTCCACATATGTTCTTCGCCGCGCACCCGGTAGGCGTACTCGCCGCCCGCGTCGAGCGCTTCGGCCAGCACCGGATCGTTGCCGAAGGCCAGGGTGTGCAGGCGCAGCGCTTCCTCCGCCACTTCGAACACGCCGATGCCTTCCACGTTCGAGGCCGTGCCTTTGAAATATTTGTCGACCAGCGACTTATTCAGGCCGATGACTTCGAAAATCTGCGCGCCGCAGTAGGACATATAGGTCGAGATGCCCATCTTGGACATCACCTTCATCAAGCCCTTGCCGATGGCCTTGGTGTAGTTGTAGACCGCGGTCTCGGCCGACAGGTCGCCGGGCATGCCCGCTGCCATCTCGGCCAGGGTTTCCATCGCCAGGAAGGGGTGCACGGCTTCGGCGCCGTAGCCAGCCAGCAGGGCGAAATGGTGGGTTTCGCGGGCCGAGCCGGTTTCCACCACCAGGCCGGTGGAGGCGCGCAGGCCGCGCGCGACCAGGTGCTGGTGGATGGTCGAGGTGGCCAGCAGGGCCGGAATGGCGACCTGGTCGGCGGCGACGTTGCGGTCCGACACGATCAGGATGTTGTGGCCGGACTTGAGGGCGTCGACCGCCTCCGCGCACAGGGAGGCGAGCGAGGCTTCGATGCCATCCTTGCCCCAGGCGACCGGGTAGCAGATGTTCAGTTCATACGATTTGAACTTGCCGCCCGTGTGCAGGCTGATGTTGCGCACGCGCGCCATGTCGTCGAAGCCGAGGATCGGCTGCGACACTTCGAGGCGCATCGGCGGGTTGACGTTGTTGGTGTCGAGCAGGTTCGGCTTCGGCCCGATGAAGGACACGAGCGACATCACCATCGCTTCGCGGATCGGGTCGATCGGCGGATTGGTGACCTGGGCGAACAATTGCTTGAAGTAGTTGTAGAGCGGCTTGAGCTTGTTGGACATGACGGCCAGCGGCGAGTCGTTGCCCATCGAGCCAGTCGCCTCCTCGCCCAGCAGGGCCATCGGCGCCATCAGGAACTTCAAGTCTTCCTGGGTGTAGCCGAACGCTTGCTGGCGGTCGAGCAGGCTGGCGACGATCTTCTCGCCCTTGGCGGGCGTGCCGTGGCGCGCCCCATCCCTGGCGCGGTTGCGCGCCAGCTGGCTTTCGGACAGCTTGATTTCATTGAGCTTGATGCGCACCGAGTTGATCCAGGCCTTGTAGGGCTTGGCGTTGGCGTAGGTGTCCTTGAGTTCCTTGTCGTCGATGATGCGGCCCGCTTCCAGGTCGATCAGGAACATCTTGCCCGGCTGCAGGCGCCACTTCTGGATGATCTTCGATTCGGGAATCGGCAGCACGCCCGACTCCGACGCCATCACCACCAGGTCGTCGTCGGTGACGATGTAGCGCGCCGGACGCAGGCCGTTGCGGTCCAGGGTGCCGCCGATGTGGCGCCCGTCGGTGAAGGCCATGGCGGCCGGGCCGTCCCACGGCTCCATCATGGCCGCGTGGTATTCGTAGAAGGCGCGCCGGTTCTCGTCCATCATGGTGTGGTTTTCCCACGCTTCCGGGATCATCATCATCATCGCCTGGGCGATCGGGTAGCCGGCCATGATCAGCAGCTCGAGCGCGTTGTCGAAGCACGCCGTGTCGGACTGTCCTTCATAGATCAGCGGGAACAGTTTCCGCAGGTCGTCGCCCAGCACGGCCGACTTCATCACGCCTTCGCGCGCGCGCATCCAGTTGAAGTTGCCCTTGACGGTGTTGATCTCGCCGTTGTGGGCGATCAGGCGGTAGGGGTGGGCCAGCGGCCACTCGGGGAAGGTGTTGGTGGAGAAGCGCTGGTGCACCAGCGCCAGCGCCGAGATGCAGCGCGGATCCTGCAGGTCGCGGTAGTAGACGCCGACCTGGTCGGCCAGCAGCAAGCCCTTATAGACGATGGTACGGGCCGACATCGAGGCGACGAAGAATTCCTTGCCATGCAAGAGCTTGAGGGCCTGGATCGCGTGGCCCGACGATTTGCGGATCACATACAGTTTGCGCTCGAGCGCGTCGGTGACCATGATGTCCGGGCCGCGGCCGATGAAGATCTGGCGGATCACCGGCTCCTTGCCGCGCACGATGGGGGACATCGGCATGGTCTCGTCGACCGGCACGTTGCGCCAGCCGAGCACGACCTGGCCTTCGATGCGCACGGAGCGCTCGATTTCCTGTTCACAAGCGATGCGCGAAGCGTTTTCTTTGGGCAGGAACACCATCCCGACGCCGTATTCGCCGGGCGGGGGCAGTTCCACGCCCTGTTTCGCCATCTCGTCGCGGAAATACTGGTCCGGCAGCTGGAGCAGGATGCCGGCACCGTCGCCCATCAGCTTGTCGGCGCCGACCGCGCCCCGGTGGTCGAGGTTTTTCAGGATCAACAAGCCCTGTTCGATGATCGAATGGCTCTTGTTGCCCTTGATGTGGGCGATGAAGCCGACGCCGCAGGCATCGTGTTCATTGGACGGGTCGTACAATCCTTGGGCAATCATGCGCATTCTCCACAGCTTTTTGAAGTCGAATTCTGAGAATAGTGCAATGCACCAAAAACATCAACTGAAATAATTAGGGTCGGAGTCGCATTAAATATTCATCGTCGAATGTTTCAATTAAATAGGGACATGGTAAATTCGATGAAACCATCCGGCTGGTGGAAAAGCTGGATCCGTCGTTATTCTCTTGCCTGGATGCGGCCCTAATTAGATGTTGGAATGCTGCTGAAATCGCGAAAGTAAGACTTGAAATTTAAGAATCCACGTCGTCCTCGCGAACGCGGGGACCCAGACTGAGCACATTCAGCGTGGGTCCCCGAGTTCGCGAGGACGACGTTGGTTCACTAATTTGGTCTTAAGCGAGGCCATGAATTCGGGATGACCGCATGCTCACTGGACTGAATACGGCAAAGCGAAACCGGGTTCAGGTGGCGTCTGGCTTGACCTTGAACGGCCGCCCGCGCTTGGCGGGCAAGACCTGGCGCATGGATTTTTGTTGCAGATCGGCCATGAAGGCATCGGAGCCGAGCGGCCAACCCTTCAACACGGCGCCATCGATCTTGCGCAGCGCTTCCTCGCCGAGCCCGAGCCTGCCCTGCTCGATGTAGGCGGCCTCGCGCTCGAACGGCGTATTGCCCAGCGCCCAGTACAAGGCGTGGTCGGTGACCAGCGCATCCGGGCGCAAGCCCGCGTGGTGATGGTAGCTCGACCAGGCAAACGCCGCCGGGTCGGCAACCAGTTGGGCGCGCACGGGATCGAACTCGATATAGCGGCTGCACACCAGCAGGTAGCGCTGCGCCTCGATCAGGGAGGTCTTGAAGCGGCCGTTGAACAGGCTGCCGCTGCGTTCGTATTTTTGGTTGAACCAGGGGACATAGTAGCGGCCCACCCTCTGCATCATCCGCGCCAGGCCATCCGCGCTGGACGGCGTGGCCAGCAAGTGCAGGTGGCCGGGCATCAGGACATAGGCATGGATCGCCACCTTGAACTCGCGCGCGCTTTCCTTGAGCCAGGCGAGAAAACGGTGGTGGTCGTCCATGTCGCGGAAAATCAGTTGCCTGTCATGGCCACGCTGGATCAAGTGGTGGGGCTGGTGGGGAACGACGAGACGCGGAAGACGGGCCATGGCGAGGGAGCGGCGAGCAGGTTCAAAGCGCTATGGTAGCGCAGGTGCTCCGCCCTGTCCCCATTAAATTGAAAATCCGGCCAGAGGCCGGCTGACTCTGTCCCCGCTTTATCAGGACAGGGTGAATCCGGCCGACAGGCTGTAGCCTTCTCCGTAGGCGCTGCGCAAGGGCAGGTCCTGGCCCAGCCCGCTGCGCGCCTTCTTGCGCAGGCGGTAGACCAGCATGTCGACGCGGCGGCTGGCGTCGGGGTCGTCGCCCCCCATGCCTGCCACGATCACCTGGCGCGGCACCGGCCGCGTATTGATCGTGAGCAAGTGCAGGAAGTTGCATTCCTTTTCGGTGAGGTCGATGCTCACGCCCATCAGTTCAAGCTGGCGCGCGGAAACGCGCAAGGTCCATTTGCTGGGCAGCGGGGCCGCCGGCTCCGGCGGACGCACCCGGCGGTCCAATGCTTCGATGTGGGCCGCCAGCTCGGGGAACTTGATCGGTTTGGTCAGGTAGTGGTCGGCCCCCAGGCGCAGCCCGAGGATCCGGTTGTCGAAGGCCACCCGCCCGGTCAGCACCAGCAGCCCGATCTCGGGATAGAGCTGGCGCATGCGCGGAATCACGTTGAAGCCGTCTTCGTCGGGCAAACCAAGGTCGAGCACCACGACGGCGGCCGGCGTGCGCGTCAGCGCCGCCCACATCTGGCCGGCCGTGGTCGCGATCTCGACTTCATGATCGAGCTCGATCAGGAACTCGGCCATGTCGCTGGCATAGTCACCGTTGTCTTCGACGATCAGGATTTGTGTCATGGGTTGGCCATTTTCTTTTTCACTGTAGCAAGCACCCCGAATGCGTGGTTACGATTCAGCGCCACCCCTTGTATATTGATTAAGAGGAATTATCACTGCTGTTACCCTCAGACGCAATACTTTTCCCGGCGCCACCCTGTGCCGGCAGCCAGATCCGGAATTCAGCTCCGCGCGGCTCAACGTTGCGCATCTCCAGGCTGCCGCCATGAACTTCAACGACCGAGCGCGCCATGTACAGGCCGAGCCCGGAACCGGGCATGCCATCGGCATTGCTTCCGCGCACATGTTTGCCGAAAATGGTGGCGCACTCGCCCGGCGGCACGCCCGGGCCTTCGTCGCGCACCAGCAGCTCGATGCCGCCATCGGCCCGCCGCCCGGACAGGGCGATCACCGTGTGCGAGGGCGAATACTGGATCGCATTGGCCACCAGCACCTTGAGCGCCAGGCGCAGGCCGCTCGGCTCGCAGCGCAGCGCAGGCGGCAGGTCGCCACTGTCGACGCTGACCAGGCGCCCGGCCGCGCGCGCCTGGACCGCGCCTTCTTCGAGCAGCTTGTGCGGGGCGACCGCGTCCGGCTGGCGCACCCGGCCAATGGCCTCCATGCGCTCGGGCGAGAGGTAGGTGTCGAGCATGCCGATCAGGCGGTCGACGGCGCCCGAGATATTGCGATAGCGCTGGCGGGTGGGCGCGTCGGCGTGCGCCCCCGTCACCTCCAGGCGCTGGATGGCGCCGTCGATGGTCGACAGGGGGGTGCGAAATTCGTGGTTGATCATGCTGGCGAAGCGGCGCTGTTCGGCCACCAGGGCGCGCTGGGGGCGCAGGTCGCGGATGTGGCCGACCACGGCGCTGGGCGCGCCGTCCGGCCCGGCCACGATGGCCGAGACGATTTCCAGCGGGATCAGGCGGCCGTCGCGGTGGCGCTGCTCGAGCTCGCGCCGCAGTTGCTGGCGGCTCTGGTCGCCCTCGGCGAAGCGGCGCAGGCGCTCTTCGATGCCGGCGCACAGCAGCGCCAGCGGCGCTTCCCGGTCCGTGCCGCTCAAGGCCTGGTGGAATTCGGCGTGGCCATAGCCGAGCAGATCCTCGACCGAGTCGCTGATGAAACTGAGCAAGCCGGTGCGGCAGTCGATGATCCATGCGACATCCCCGCTCAGCTCGGCGATGGTGCGAAAATGATCGCTGAGTTCACCGCCTGCGGGCGGGCGGTCGCCGGAGCGGGTGCTACGATTCATGCAAAAAACTTTCCATGTGGCCTGGCCGGTCAGTATATGTCCTGGACCGATCCTTTGTATATGTGTGGCGTCGCTTATTCGTCCAGCGGTGCAAAAATGGATTGCAGGTCTTCCTGGGTCAGCACCATCTTGTGCGCTTCGCCGTCGGCCAGGATCGACTGCGCCAGGTCCGATTTCTTTTGTTGCAGCAACTGGATCTTCTCTTCCAGCGTGCCCTTGGCGATCAGCTTGTAGACGAACACCGGTTTGTCCTGGCCAATCCGCCAGGCGCGGTCGGTGGCCTGGTTCTCGGCCGCCGGATTCCACCACGGATCGTAGTGGATCACGGTGTCGGCCGCGGTCAGGTTCAGGCCGACCCCGCCCGCCTTCAGGCTGATCAGGAAAATCGGCACCGCCCCCTGCTGGAAGGCGGCGACCTGGGCCGCGCGGTCCTTGGTGTCGCCCGTCAGCAAGGCATACGGGATGCGGCGCGCGTCGAGCTCTTCCTCGACCAGCGCCAGCATGCTGGTGAACTGGGAAAACACGAGGATCTTGCGCCCTTCCTCGAGCAGGTCGTCGACCATCTGCATCAGGTCGATCAGCTTGGCCGAGCCGCTGTCTTTTTTCTTGGCCGGCAAGGCCTTGACCAGACGCGGATCGCAGCACACCTGGCGCAGCTTGAGCAGCGCCTCGAGGATCACGATCTGGCTGCGCGCCACGCCCTTCTTGTCGATCTCGTCGCGCACCTTCTTGTCCATTGCCAGGCGCACCGTCTCGTACAGGTCGCGCTGGGCGCCCGACAGTTCGACCTTGCGCACCATTTCCGTCTTGGGCGGCAACTCCTTGGCCACATTGTCCTTGGTCCGGCGCAGCAGGAAGGGGCGGATGCGCCGGTTCAGCAGCGCGCGCCGCAGCGGATCGTCCTGGCGTTCGATCGGATGGCGGAACTGGCTGTTGAAGCTTTTCTCGTCACCGAGCAAGCCGGGCAGCAGGAAGTGAAATTGCGACCACAGCTCGCCCAGGTGGTTCTCCAGCGGGGTGCCGGTCAGGCACAGGCGGTGGCGCGAGGTCAGCAAGCCGGCGCTCTGGGCCGCCTTCGAGCGGTTGTTCTTGATGTAGTGCGACTCGTCCAGGATCACCAGGTGGAAGCTGTGCTCGCGCAGTTTCTCCTCGTCGCGCGGCAGCAGCGCGTAGGTGGTCAGCACCAGGTCGGCGTCCTCGATCTTGTCGAACTGGTCCATGCGCTCCTTGCCTTGCAGCAGCAGCACGCGCAGGTCGGGGGCGAAGCGGGCCGCCTCTTCCTGCCAGTTGGTCATCAGGCTGGTGGGGGCGATCACCAGCGCCGGATGGGTCAGCCGTCCGGCCTCCTTCTCGACGAGGATGTGGGCCAGGGTTTGCACCGTCTTGCCCAGGCCCATGTCGTCGGCCAGGATGCCGGCCAGGTCGTATTCGCGCAGAAATTGCATCCAGGCCAGGCCGTCGGCCTGGTAGTCGCGCAAGGTGGCGCGCAGGCCGGCCGGGGCCGGCACCTTCTGGACCGAGCCGAACAGGCTGAGCTTGCGGCCCGTCTCGCGCAGCTGCTCGCCGCCGCTCCAGCGCAGGGCGGTGCCGCGCGCCAGTTCCTCGAGGCGGCCCGCGTCGAGCGTCGACAGGCGCACCTTGTTCTTGATCTTGTCGCTGAAATACAACTCGCCGAGGGTGGCCAGGATCGGTTTCAGGCGACCCCAGGGCAAGGCCACGCGCACCCCGTCGGGCAGGGTGGCAAGCATTTGGTCGGCATTGTCGTGGGCGGCCAGCACGTCGGGGTCGAAGTCGCTCGGCGCGCTGCGGATCAGTTGCACCAGCACGGGCAGCAGCGGCACCCGTTTCTGGTTGACCACGATGCCCAGCTCCAGCTCGAACCAGGCGTTGCCCGCCTCGGGCGGGGTGTCGATGTCGGCGTACCAGTCGTCGACGGCGACGACGTCGTAGCGGTACTTGCCCGATTTCTGCACATGCCAGCCGGCGTCGGACAGGCTGTCGAGGTCGGCCTCGGCGAAGCGCAGCCAGTGCGCCTGGCTGTCGAGCTGCACGGCGCCGGCCAGCCCGTTCAGGGGCGGCGTGCCCGGCTTGCGAAAGCCCTGTTCGAGCAGCATGGCCTGGGCCGCGAGTTCGGCCGCGGCGTCGCGCACGATCACTTCGGTCAGCTCGCCCACCTGGCGCACCACGCGCTGGGCCGGGTCGAACGAGACGCGCTCGCCGTCGTAATCGAAGGACAGCACGGCATAGTCGTGCCAGCGCTGCAGCATGCCATCGGCCAGCATCACACTGTCGAGCAGCAGGTGGGGGCGCGGCTTGACGTCTTCGCGCAGGCGCTGGGTCAGCGGCTGGGGCAGCGGCATCAGCTGCTGCAAGCCATGCGCCAGCAGCAGCTGGGACACGCGTTTCTTGTCGCCGCCGGTCAGCGCCGGCGCTTGCGCGACCAGTGCCTGCAGCTCGGCCAGCGAGATGTCGACCCCGCCCCGGTTCAGTTCCAGCGCCCCGCAGGACAGATTGTCGATGTACCACGGCGGATCGGTGGGCAGCATGTAGTCGATCTGGTCGGCCGCGCTGTGGGTGGCGCCGGCCGCCGGTTCGACCCGCCAGCCCAGGCGCGCGGTGCGGCCCTCGTCGCGCCAGACCAGCTTGGCCTGGCGCACCTTGCCGGCCTGCAAGGGATACAGCAAGCCGTTCGCCATGTCGCTCCAGGAATTGGCCCACAGCAATTTATCCTGTTCCAGCAGCATCTGCAGCAGGATCGCGCCGATCTTGCCCTTGGGCTCGGTGGCGGTGCTGGTCTGGGCCGCGCCGGTGCGCATGGCGATGAAAAAACGCACCAGGTCCTCGTCGACCGTGTCCAGGTAGGCCGGTGGCGCCGACAGCAGCGAGAACACTTCGCTCACCGGGCTGGCGGCGGCCACCTCGCCGTTCAGGCGCAGGCGCGCCTTGCACAGGCACAGGGCCACATGGCGCCCGCCGCTGGTGGGCGCCAGCACATAGACGAATTTATACTGGGCTTGCTTGGGATCCTTGATCTCGACCGTCAGCTTGGGCTGGGGGTGGGCGGCGGCATCGACCCGCTGCAGCCAGCTGGCGACCGGGGCCGGCAAGGCATGCGAGGGCGCGGCCACTGGCGCAGGTTGAGCGGCCGGGGGCGCGTCGTTGGCATCTAAATCCATTGTATGCATCGTTGTCTGCTGAAATGTTCTGTGAATCAGGTTCAAAAACGTCAACTGCCAATATTATCCGACATACGGGCCCTTCTGTTTTGTTCGGACACGCACTTACTTAACTCGCCGCAACATTGCAACAGATTTTCAAGGGTGCACAGTCCAATTGCCCTGTCAAGACTGGCGCAATCGGCCCGAGTGCGTATCATTCCGGGCTTGACTCACATGAACGCCCCCCATGCTGCCCTCTATTGAACAACGCCTCGCCCTCGAACTTGCCGCCAAGCCGGTGCAGGTTGCCGCCGCCATCGCCCTGCTCGACGAAGGCGCCACCGTGCCCTTCATCGCGCGTTACCGCAAGGAAGCCACCGGCGGCCTGGACGACATCCAGCTGCGCTTGCTGGAAGAGCGCCTGCGCTATCTGCGCGAGCTCGAAGAGCGCCGGTCTGCCATCATCGCCTCAATCACCGAGCAAAACAAGATGACCCCGTCTTTACTAGATGCGGTGATGCACGCCGAAGACAAGACGCGGCTCGAAGATTTGTATCTGCCGTACAAGCAGAAACGCCGCACCAAGGCCCAGATCGCCATCGAGGCGGGGCTGGCGCCGCTGGCCGAAGGCTTGCTGGCCGATCCGACCTGGCATCCGGAGACCGAGGCCACCCGCTTCCTGCGCGACGCCTTCACGACGACGGACGGCAACAATCCGGGCGTGGCCGACGCCAAGGCCGCGCTCGACGGCGCGCGCCAGATCCTGATGGAGCGCTTCGCCGAGGACGCGGCCCTGCTGCAGTCGCTGCGCGACTACGTGAAGGAACACGGCGTGGTCGAATCGAAGGTCATCGAGGGCAAGCAGGACGAGGGCGAGAAATTCGCCGACTACTTCGATTATTCGGAGACCATCTCGACCGTGCCCTCGCACCGCGCGCTGGCGCTGCTGCGCGGACGGCGCGAAGGCATGCTCGACGTGGTGCTGCGGCTCGACAGCGAGGCCGAAAAGCCAAAGTGGGATGCCCCGCACAATCCCTGCGAAGGGCGCATCGCGGCCGCTTTCGGCATCCGGAACCTGGGCCGTCCGGCCGACAAATGGCTGGCCGACACGGCGCGCTGGACCTGGCGCGTGAAAAGCTTCATGCACCTCGAGACCGAATTGATGGGCGCGCTGCGCGAACGGGCCGAACTCGACGCCATCAATGTGTTCGCGCTGAACCTGAAGGCGCTGCTGCTGGCCGCGCCGGCCGGTCCGCGCGCCACCATGGGGCTCGATCCCGGCCTGCGCACGGGCGTCAAGGTGGCCGTGGTCGACGCCACCGGCAAGGTGGTCGACACCGCCGTGATCTACCCGCACCAGCCGCGCAACGACTGGGACGGTGCGCTGCACCTGCTCGGCCAGCTGGCCGCCAAACATGATGTGTCCCTGATTTCCATCGGCAACGGCACCGCCTCGCGCGAGACCGACAAGCTGGCGCAAGACTTGATCAAGCAGCGCGCCGAACTGAAGCTGACCAAGATCGTCGTCTCGGAGGCGGGCGCCTCGGTCTATTCCGCCTCCGAATTCGCTTCGCGCGAGCTGCCCGACATGGACGTGTCGCTGCGCGGAGCGGTGTCGATCGCGCGCCGCCTGCAAGACCCGCTGGCCGAACTGGTCAAGATCGATCCGAAGTCGATCGGCGTGGGCCAGTACCAGCACGACGTCAGCCAGAGCCAGCTCGCGCGCGCGCTCGACGCGGTCGTCGAGGATTGCGTAAACGCAGTCGGGGTCGACGTCAACACGGCCTCGGCGCCGCTGCTGGCGCGCGTCTCGGGCCTGTCCTCGAGCGTGGCGCAGGCGATCGTCAGCTACCGCGACCTGAAGGGCGCGTTCAGTTCGCGCGCCGGCCTGAAAGCGGTGCCGCGCCTGGGCGAGAAGACGTTCGAGCAGGCGGCCGGCTTCCTGCGCGTGATGGGCGGCGACAATCCGCTCGACGCTTCGGCCGTGCACCCCGAATCCTACCCCCTGGTCGAGAAGATCCTGGCCGACATCCAGCGTGACATCAAGGGCGTGATCGGCGACGGCGCCCTGCTCAAGACCTTGAGCCCGGCGCGCTACGCGGACGAGAAGTTCGGCGTGCCCACCATCAGCGACATTCTCAAGGAACTGGAAAAACCGGGCCGCGACCCGCGCCCCGAGTTCACCACCGCCACCTTCAAGGAAGGCGTCGAACAGATCCGCGACCTGCGGCCGGACATGATCCTCGAAGGCGTGGTGACCAACGTGGCCGCGTTCGGCGCCTTCGTTGACATCGGCGTGCACCAGGATGGCCTGGTGCACATTTCGGCGCTGGCGAACACCTTCGTCAAGGATCCGCACACAGTTGTCAAGGCGGGCCAGGTGGTGCGCGTGAAGGTGCTGGAGGTGGACGAGAAGCGCAAGCGCATCGCCCTGACCATGCGCCTGACCGACAGCGCGCCGCAGCCCGGCGCCAAGCCGGAGCAGCGCGCCGATCGCAGCGACGGCAAGCGCCTGGCCCAGCACCAGCAGAAGCAGGCGCCGGCCCCGGCCAGCGGCAGCATGGCCGCCGCCTTCGCCAAATTGCGCGGCTAACGCTCGTCGCCCTCGCGAAAGCGGGGGCCCATGCTTGGCCTGCCCGCCGGCGGCGTATCGGCTCCCGCTCGCGCGGGAATGAGCGTTTTCTTATAAAATGTCGGCATCCATTCATTTTCCCCCTGAGGCAGCCATGAGCGATGTACAAACCTGGATCAAAGAAACCGTGACCGGCACCCCGGTGGTGCTGTTCATGAAGGGCACCGCCCAGTTTCCCCAATGCGGCTTTTCCGGGCGCGCGATCCAAATCCTGAAAGCCTGCGGCGTCGAGAACATCGCCACCGTCAACGTGCTGGAAGATCCTGAAGTACGCCAGGGCATCAAGGATTACTCGAACTGGCCGACCATTCCCCAGCTGTACGTGAAGGGCGAATTCATCGGCGGCTCGGACATCATGAACGAGATGTTCGAATCGGGCGAACTCAAAGCCCTGCTCGATGCCTGATTCACGGCCGCGGCGGCTGGTGGTGGCCATCACCGGCGCTACCGGCGCCGTGTATGGCGTGCGCCTGCTGCAGCTGCTGGCGGCCATGCCGGGGGTGGAGAGCCACCTGGTGCTGTCCGACGCGGCCGTGCTGACCTTGCACCAGGAACTGGGCATGCAGCGCCGCGACGTCGAGGCGCTGGCCCACGTGGTGCACAAGAACCGCGACATCGGCGCCGCCATCGCGAGCGGCTCGTTCCAGACCGATGGCATGGTGATCGCGCCCTGCTCGATGAAAACCCTGGCCGCAGTGGCGCTGGGGCTATCGGACAACCTGATCGCGCGCGCCGCCGACGTGGCGCTCAAGGAGCGCCGGCGGCTGGTGCTGATGGTGAGGGAGACGCCGTTCAATCTCGCGCATTTGCGCAACATGACGGCGGTGACGGAGATGGGCGGCATCGTGTTTCCGCCCTTGCCGAGCTTTTACCACAAGCCGGCCAGCATTGCGGAGATGGTCGAGCACACGCTGGCGCGCGTCATCGACCTGCTGGGCGTCGAGCATGCGCTCGCGCCGCGCTGGTCCGGCATGGGTGGGGCGCCGGACGCGTAGGGTGACAGCGGCTCCGCCGGCCTTGCTGCCGGCGCTGCTGCCCATTACCTGAAGCCGGACTAGCGTTTCTCGAACTGCCAGGTATCGGCTTTCTTCATTTCTTTTGCTTCTTCAACCATCCTGCGGTGCTGGATGCGCTTGCGCATCACTTCGGCATGCTGGGCTGCGGTCATCGGCGGGACAGTCATCAAATCTTTTAGCTGCGCGGTGTTGCTGTAGTTACTTTTCATAAGACGGCTGATTCCTCGGCGTTACGTAACAGGTGAGACTGCCAGGTGCTGCTGTGATTATGAGCCACTCTGCCAGACTTGTGCTGTTTTTTACATAAAATTTCCGCACGGCACTCATCCGGGAGGGGACACCGTATTGTGCATCAAATTTGTTGCGCTGCCATGACTATTCGCAACTGAACAGGCATTGCTTGCGCGGGTGGTGAGGGAGAAATGGGGAGCGCGACGGGCGCGAGCCCGGCGGCGGCACTGTCAGCACCGGGCAAAAAGGCGGCTGAATTGTTACTTTTGGTAGTTAATCCTTACCAGCATACGAATAAATTCGCGCGCAATTTGGCGATGATGTTCATCCAGTCTCTGCAAATCGGCAATTAATTTCACGTCTGCCGATTCGAACCGTGACAAACCGCCCGCCGCCTCGCCGTTCGGCGCGACGCTTTCGGCGCCGCCAAAGCGCAACCATTCCGCGGGCACGCCCAGCCACTGGGCGATCATGCGCAGCTTCTCCTGGGTCGGTATGGCCTCTCCTACCAGCCATTTACGGGCGGCATGGACCGTAATCGGCCGTCCATCGAAGCGAATGTTAAATTCCCGCGCGAGGCGGGTGGGGCTGTCGGGTGAGTAATGGGCGTTCTTCAGTGCCAACTGAAGGCGCTCACTGAAGCTTTCCCGTTCGTTTGATGAATTCATGGGTGGCACTATTTCATGCAACGTCATGAAAGTCAGTCTCTTGTGACTTGAGACCAATTGTGACAATCAGCAAAATTGCATGTAACAATTAAGTGCATATTGAGTAGATTTTGTGCGCCGCGCAAACCATACCACAGTCACCGGGCGAAAACGGTTTCCAAGGGCGTCCCGTGGTGCAATTTCCAGATTCAAGTCTAATCCCGAATTCGGGAACGCAGCGCCACGCACGATCGCGCGGTCGATTAGAGTTGCTGAAAGCGAATAATTGCATCGTGTCCGGTTACACGCCGCAAAATACCATCAGTCCAGAGCTTGTGGAGATGGGCCAGCGCTTCGCCCAAGGCGAAGCTGAGCTGGTGGGCGTCCAGCGGGCGCCGGAACATGATGGGGACGATGTCCATCGCCGACTGCGGCGAGGCGCAGGCCGACACAACTTCCGCCAGCCGCTCAGCATGGTGGGCGCGCAGCTGGGCGAGCCGGATGTGCAAGCCCCGAAACGGTTTGCCGTGCGACGGCAGCACCAGCGTGTCGGCCGGCAAGGCGTCGTAGCGGTCCAGGGAATCGAGATATTGCTGCAGGGGATTGCCTTCCGGCTCGACCGCGAACACCGACACATTCGTCGAAATACGCGGCAGCACCATGTCGCCCGAAATCAAGGTGCCCAGCTCGGCGCAGTACAGGGCAGCGTGCTCGGGCGAGTGGCCGTAACCGGCGATCACTTCCCAGCGCCGGGCGCCGATCCCGATGCGCTGGCCGTCCTGCATGCGGTGGTAGGCGGCGGGCACGGCCGGCACCAGCGAGGGATAATAGTTGCGCCGCGCGCCAAGGCGCGCCAGCAGGGCCGGGTCTTCCAGGCCGTGACGCACGAAATGGGGCAGGGCGGCGCTGCCGTCGACCCCGGGCAAGGCAGCGGCCATCATGCGCGCGAAGCCGAATTCGCCCGTCGTCATCCACAGCGCGACGTCGAAGCGGCGGCACAGCCAGTCGGCCAGGCCCACATGGTCGGGGTGGCAGTGGGTGGCGATCACGCGTAGTAAGCGCTTACCATCAAGCCCCGATTCGAACACCTGCTCCCAGTTGGCGCGGGTCGCGTCGTTGGCCACGCCGCAGTCGACGGCGGCCCAGCCAGCCTCGCCCTCGCGCTCGTCTTCCAGCAGCCACAAGTTGATATGGTCGAGCGCGAACGGCAGCGGCATGCGCAGCCAGCGCAGGCCGGGCGCCAGCACGTGCACCTGGCCGGCCGCCGGCAAGGCGTCGCCGAGCAGATAGTCGAGCTGGGATTCGAGCGCGTTCATGGGCGGAACTTTCATATTCAAATTGGCTGGGGTCAAGCTACAATGCGCTTGACGTTGACGTAAACGGAAGCTGCAGCGCTATTCTATGCCATTCCCGTCCCTTTCCAACCGCACCTCCTGGCCGACCATGTCCACTTACACCATCGCCGAACTGGCCCGCGAATTTGACATCACCGCGCGCGCCATCCGTTTTTACGAAGACCAGGGCTTGCTCAGCCCGAAACGCGAGGGCGTCGGCGGACGCAACCGGGTCTACACCCCGCGCGACCGCACCCACCTGAAGCTGACCTTGCGCGGCAAGCGTCTTGGCCTGACTTTGTCCGAAATCAAGAGTATCGTGGACATGTACGAGTCGCCCAAGGACACAGTTGCCCAGATGAATCGCTTTCTGGAAGTGCTGGCCCACCAGCGCCACACGCTCGAGCAGCAGCGGGCCGACATCGAGATGGCGCTGGCCGAAGTGAGCGCCCACGAAGACGAGTGCAAGCGCATGCTGGCCGAGACGAGCGGCGCCGCCTGAGCTTGTGCTTTACGTTTACGTTAACGTCAAACACCGGTATCATGGCTTACCCTGCCCCCAACCCGAATTCGTGAGGACGACATGCTGCATCTTCCAGGCTTGACCTTTGACCATGGCGAAGATATCGCCGCGCTGCGCGACGCAGTCCAACAGTTCGCCGCCGCCGAAATCGCGCCGCGGGCTGCCGAAATCGACAAGAGCGACCAGTTCCCGATGGACTTGTGGCGCAAGATGGGCGACCTGGGCCTGCTGGGCATCACCGTGGACGAGCAGTACGGCGGCGCGCAGATGGGTTACCTGGCCCACATCGTGGCGATGGAAGAGATCTCGCGCGCCTCCGCCTCGGTGGGCCTGTCGTACGGCGCCCACTCGAACCTGTGCGTGAACCAGATCAAGCGCAACGGCACCGAAGAGCAAAAGCAGAAATACCTGCCCAAGCTGATTTCGGGCGAACACATCGGCGCGCTCGCCATGTCCGAGCCGAACGCCGGCTCGGACGTGGTCAGCATGAAGCTGCGCGCCGAATTCAAGGGCGACCGCTGGATCCTGAACGGCACCAAGATGTGGATCACCAACGGCCCTGACGCCGACACCCTGGTGGTGTATGCCAAGAACGACCTGGAAGCCGGACCGCGCGGCATGACTGCCTTCCTGATCGAAAAAGGCTTCAAGGGCTTCTCGATCGCGCAAAAGCTCGACAAGCTGGGCATGCGCGGCTCGCACACGGGCGAACTGGTGTTCCAGGATTGCGAAGTGCCGGCCGAAAACGTGCTCGGCGGCCTGGGCAAGGGCGTCAACGTGCTCATGTCGGGACTCGATTTCGAGCGCACCGTGCTCTCCGGCGGCCCGCTGGGCATCATGTCGGCCTGCATGGACGCGGTGGTGCCGTATGTGCACGAGCGCAAGCAATTCGGCCAGCCGATCGGCGAATTCCAGCTGATGCAGGGCAAGCTGGCCGATATGTACTCGACCATGATGGCGTGCAAGGCCTATGTCTACGCGGTCGGCCAGGCTTGCGACCGCGCCAGCACGCCGCAAGCGATCCGCAACCTGCGCAAGGACGCGGCCGGCGCGATCCTGTACAGCGCCGAGAAAGCCACCTGGATGGCGGGCGAGGCGATCCAGGCCCTGGGCGGCAACGGCTACATCAATGACTATCCGGTGGGGCGTCTGTGGCGCGACGCCAAGCTGTACGAGATCGGCGCCGGCACCAGCGAGATCCGGCGCATGCTGATCGGGCGCGAACTGTTCGCCGAGACCAAATAAGTCCCGGGCGGCGCGAGGTGGCGGACGACGCGTTTCGACGTCGTCGATCCCCGCACGGTGGAATAGCGCCGCGCCTTCCACCTTTCGCGCGTGTCAATATTAGAATAGTCGTTCCATCCTGATCGAGCCGACCGATGAACCAAGTGGCCTTTCCCAAACTGCTCTCGTCGCAGATTGCGTTCGACATCGCGCGCACGATCCTGGACGGCTTCGACAAGCACTACCGCCTGTTCCGCCAGACCAGCCAGGTCGCCAAGCAGCATTTCGAGACCGGCGCCTGGGCCGTGGCCCAGAAGGCGGCCCGCGAGCGCATCGGCTTCTACGACAAGCGAGTCCAGGAATGCGTGCAGGTGCTGGAAGATGAATACGCCAACGATGAATTGACCGACGAAGTCTGGCGTGAGCTCAAGCTGCACTACATCGGCATGCTGTCCGGCCACAAGCAGCCAGAGCTGGCCGAAACGTTTTTCAACTCGGTCTGCTGCAACATCTTGCACCGCACCTATTTCCACAACGACTTCATCTTCGTGCGCCCGGTGGTCTCCACCGAGTACATCGAAACGGAGGAGTTGCTGCCGACCTACCGCGTGTACTATCCGGCCACCGACGGCTTGCGCTTCACGCTCAAGCGCATCGTCACCAACTTCCAGCTCAAGGCCGAGTTCTCCAACCTCGACCGCGACATCGAGCAGGTCGAGGCGCGCCTGAAACTGAACTTCGGCCCCGAGGCGCCCGAACCGAACCACCAGATCCAGGTGCTGTCGAGCCTGTTCTTCCGCAACAAGGGCGCCTACATCGTCGGCAAGGGCATCAACGGCAACAAGGAATATCCGTTCGTCGTGCCCATCCTGCACAACAAGCACGGCGAGCTGATACTCGACACCGTGCTGTTCGACCACGAACAGATCACCGTGCTGTTCTCGTTCACGCGCGCCTACTTCCTGGTCGACATGGAGGTGCCGTCGGCCTACGTACAGTTCCTGCGCACGCTGCTGCCGCGCAAGCCGCGCAGCGAGATCTACACCATCCTCGGCCTGCAAAAGCAGGGCAAGACGCTGTTCTACCGCGACTACCTGCAGCACCTCAAGCACACCTCGGACCGCTTCGAGATCGCGCCCGGCATCCGCGGCCTGGTGATGCTGGTGTTCGCCCTGCCCTCGTTTCCCTACGTGTTCAAGGTGATCAAGGATTTCTTCCCGCCGCCGAAGGAAACCACGCGCGCCCAGATCAAGGAAAAATACTTGCTGGTCAAGAACCACGACCGCGTCGGGCGCATGGCCGACACGCTCGAATACTCGAACGTGGCCTTCCCCTACGACCGCTTTTCCGAGGAGTTGCTGGCCGAGCTCCAGCATTTCGCCCCTTCGCTGGTCGAGCTCGAGAAAGACCGCATCATCCTCCGCCACCTGTACATCGAACGGCGCATGGTGCCGCTGAACATCTTCCTGAGCAAGGCAGAACAGGATGGCGACGAGGCCCGGATCGAACGCGGCGTGCTCGAGTACGGCAACGCGATCAAGGAGCTGGTGGCGGCCAACATCTTTCCCGGCGACATGCTGTACAAGAACTTCGGTGTGACGCGCCATGGACGGGTGGTGTTTTACGACTATGATGAAATTGAGTACATCACCGACTGCAATTTCCGCACGATTCCGATCGCCCGCAATGAAGAAGACGAGATGTCGGCCGAGCCGTGGTATCCGGTAGGCAAGCACGATGTGTTCCCCGAGCAGTTCGGCACTTTCCTGCTGGGCAACGCAAGGATCCGCCGCTATTTCATGCGTCACCATGCCGACCTGCTGAGCCGCGATTTCTGGCAGGGCCGCAAGGAGCGCATCCTGAATGGCATTATCGAAGACGTGTTTCCCTATCCTCAGCAAGTCCGCTTCTGCAACCAGACAAAGACCACCCCGGCGCCTGATGCGCCAATTTATTTGGAGAACCTGAACAATGAATGATCCAGTCGTTATCGTCGGCGCCGCCCGCACTCCCATGGGCGCGTTCCAGGGCGATTTTTCCAGCAAGAGCGCCAGCGACCTGGGCGCGGTGGCCATCGGCGCCGCCGTCGAGCGCGCCGGGATCGACCCCAAACTGGTCGAGCACGTCTATTTCGGCAACTGCCTGATGGCCGGCCAAGGCCAGGCGCCGGCGCGCCAGGCCGCGATCAAGGCTGGCCTGCCAGTGTCGGCCGGCGCCGTGACCTTGTCGAAGATGTGCGGCTCGGCCATGCAGAGCACCATCTTCGCCCATGACAGCCTGATGGCCGGCAGCGCCGACGTCATCGTGGCCGGCGGCATGGAGTCGATGACCAACGCACCCTACCTGATTCCGAAGGCGCGCGGCGGCTACCGCATCGGCCACGGCATGATGTTCGACCACATGATGTACGACGGCCTGGAAGACGCCTACTCGCGCAACGAGAAGAGCGGCGAAGGCCGCTCGATGGGTACCTTCGCCGAAGAGTGCGTCGCCACCTATGCGTTCACGCGCGAGGCGCAGGACGCGTTCGCGATCGAATCGGTCAAGCGCGCGCAAAACGCCACCAGCGAAGGCCACTTCAAGTGGGAACTGGCGCCGGTGACGGTCAGCGGGCGCGGCGGCGACACCGTGATCGACAAGGATGAAGGCCCGCTCAAGGCCAAGCTCGACAAGATTCCCGGGCTGCGCGCGGCATTCAAGAAAGATGGCAGCATCACCGCCGCCTCCTCGTCCTCGATCAACGATGGCGCCGCGGCGCTGGTACTGATGCGTGAATCGAAGGCCAGGGAACTGGGCCTGGCGCCGCTGGCGAGGATCGTCGGCCACGCCACGTTCGCGCAGGAGCCGAGCCTGTTCACCACGGCCCCGATCGGCGCCATGCAAAAACTGTTCAAGAAGACCGGCTGGAGCGCGGGCAGCGTCGACCTGTATGAGATCAACGAAGCGTTCGCGGCGGTGCCGATGGCCGCCATGCACGATCTCGACATCCCGCACAGCAAGGTCAACATCCACGGCGGCGCCTGCGCACTGGGCCACCCGATCGGCGCGTCCGGCGCGCGCATCATCGTGACCTTGCTCGGCGCGCTCAAGAAAACCGGCGGCAAGCGCGGCGTGGCATCGCTGTGCATCGGCGGCGGCGAAGCGACCGCGATGGCCATTGAAATGATGTAAGCGAGGCGCTCCACCCTGCGCCTTGAACCCAGGGTGGAGCGCGCAGCCTTTCACCACAAGGGACCGACGCACACCATGCCAACAGCACTGATCATCGGCGCCTCGCGCGGCATCGGCCGCGAGCTGGCGACCCAATACCTGGCCGACGGCTGGCGCGTCATCGCCACCGCCCGCAACCCTGACGACGTGGCCGCGCTGGCCGCGCAGGGCGCCCACGCCTGGCGCCTTGACGTCACCAGCGTCGACTCGATCGCCGCCCTCGGCTGGAACCTGAACGGCGAACAGCTCGACGCCGTCTTCCTCAACGCCGGCGTGTACGGCCCGCGCGAGGACGGCTTCCCCAGCGAAGAAGATTTCGACAAGGTGATGCACACCAATGTGCTGGCCGCGATGCGCCTGCTGCCGGTGATCGCACCGATGGTGTGCGCGGTGCGCGGCAAACTGGCCGTGCTGTCCTCGCGCATGGGTTCGATGGGCGCGCGTACCGCCAGCATCGGCACCCTGTACCGTGCCAGCAAGGCCGCGCTGAACTCGGTGCTGGTCGACACGGCCATCAATTTCGGTTCGAAGGGCGCCACCTGCGTCGCCTTCCACCCGGGCTGGGTCAAGACCGACATGGGCGGCACCGGCGCCGACTTGTCGGCGACCGAAAGCGCGGCCGGCCTGCGCGCCACCCTGGCCACCTTGAGCAGCGCCGACAACGGCAGCTTCCGCAACTACGACGGCACGCCAATTCCCTGGTAAGCCACACTTAAGCGAGCACTATGATACTGACCGAAGAACACCAGATGATCCGCGACGCCCTGCGCAGCTTTTCGCAGGAGCGCCTCGCGCCCAACGCCGCCCGCTGGGACAAGGAGGGCACGTTCCCGAAGGAAGAATTGAAAGAGCTGGCCGCGCTGGGCGCGTTCGGCGTGGCCGTGCCGGAGGAGCTGGGCGGCGCAGGCCTCGACTACGTCTCGCTGGCGCTGGTGCTCGAGGAGATCGCCGCCGGCGACGGCGGCACCTCGACCATCATCTCGGTCAACAACTGCCCGGTGTGCTCGATCGCCATGATGTACGCCAACCCGGCGCAAAAGGAAAAATGGCTGCGTCCGCTGGCGCAGGGCAGGATGCTGGGCGCCTTCGCCCTGACCGAGCCGCACACCGGCAGCGACGCCTCGGCCCTGCGCGCCACCGCCGTACGCGAGGGCGACGACTACGTCATCAACGGCACCAAGCAGTTCATCACCAGCGGCAAGCACGCCGACGTGGCAATCGTGATGGCGGTGACGGACAAGGCGGCTGGCAAGAAGGGCATCAGTGCGTTCTGGGTGCCCACCAGCGCGCCCGGCTACATCGTGGCCGGCATCGAGCACAAGATGGGCCAGCACTCGTCGGATACGGCGCAGATCCTGTTCGAAAACTGCCGCATTCCGGCCGAGAACCTGATCGGCGAGGAAGGCCAGGGCTACAAGATCGCCCTGTCGGGCCTGGAGGGCGGGCGCATCGGCATCGCCTCGCAATCGGTGGGCATGGCGCGCGCCGCGTTCGAGGCGGCGCTGGCCTACGCCAAGGACCGCGAGAGCTTTGGCAAACCGATCTTCGAGCACCAATCGGTGCAGTTCAAGCTGTCGGAGATGGCGACCCAGATCGAGGCGGCGCGCCAGCTGATCCACCATGCGGCGGCGATGAAGGACGCCGGTCTGGCATGCCTGAAAGAGGCGGCGATGGCCAAGCTGTTCGCCTCCGAGATGGCCGAGCGGGTCTGCTCGGACGCGATCCAGGTGCACGGCGGCTACGGCTACGTGAGCGACTTTCCGGTCGAGCGCATCTACCGCGACGTGCGCGTGTGCCAGATCTACGAAGGCACCAGCGACATCCAGAAGATCCTGATCGCGCGCGCCCTGTGATGCTGACAGTCCGGGAGCTTGGAGAAGGCGAACTGACGCGCTTTTTCGCCTACCTGGACGACCATTTGTCGGACAACGGCAAGGACGGCACGGCGCTGTTCCAGCCGCTGCCGCGCGCCGATTCGCGCCTGCACGAGGACAAGAAGGCCGTGTTCGAGAAGGGCTTGGCGACACCGCTGGGTCAACCCTGCTGGCGGCGCGTCTGGATCGCCGTCGACGATGGCGGCGACATCGCCGGTCACATCGACCTGCGCGCGCGGCCGGAACCGGCCGCCTCTCACCGCGCCCAACTCGGCATGGGCGTGCATCGCGCGTTTCGCCAGCGGGGGCTGGGCTTGCAGCTGGTAGAGGTGGCCGTCGCATGGGCGCTGGCCGAAACGGCGCTGGCGTGGATCGACCTCGAGGTGCTATCCGGGAACGCTCCTGCGCGGGCGCTGTACGCGCGTGCCGGCTTCGTCAAGGTCGGCGAACTGCCCGACATGTTCCGCATCAACGGCGAAGCACTGGCGTTCACCTACATGAGCCGCCCACTTCGTATTGCGTAGGATGGAACCCCAAAGGGTCGAGCACCACCCTGCGCGCCACTCGATCTACAATGACAAGGTTCAGGCAAACCGGTTCTTGACATGAAAATAGACTGCTCGCTCACCCTTGTTTTGCTCTTCGCTTTGCCCGCGCACGGCGCCGAACCTGCCTATCTCGGCCCCGCCAACTGCCGGATCGCGAACCCTGCGCCCGTCGACGGCGCGCGCGCCATGTGGACTGGCGCCTGCAAGGCCGGCTCCGCCGAAGGCAAGGGCGCCCTCCAGTGGTATCTGCGCAATACCGGCGGCGACCGTTTTGAAGGCAGCGTCGAACGCGGCCTGCCGCTCGATGGCCTCATGACGTACGCCAACGGTGCTCAGTATGAGGGCGCTTTTCGCGATGGACGGCGCGACGGCAAGGGCGTGATGGAATACCCCAACGGCGACCGTTACGACGGCAGCTGGAAAGACGGCCTGCGCGACGGTCGTGGCACGCTGCTGTTCGCACTGGGCGGACGCTACGACGGCGAATGGAAGGATGGCCGCTGGCAGGGCCGCGGCGCGCTGACCTTCGCCGGCGGGCGCCGCGTCGATGGCCAGTTCCAGGCCGGCGCGCTGGTCGGACAGGCGCCACGCGCCGAATTGCCGACCCAGCGCTATGTGGCCGATACCGGTCCAAGCGACAGCGGCAGCAACCTGCCGCAGCGGATCAACGACGTCAACGAAGTGCCGGCCGACGCCAGCTATACCGAACTGACGCCCGCGCAGCAAGCACTGATTCGCGCGCGCTACCCGCTGCTGGACGATGATGACGAGCCGCCGTACCCGGTCAATGGCAGCCGCCTGATGTTCAAGTGGCTGCAGGATGCGCAGCGCACGCTGCCGCCAGCGGGCCTGCTGAAACTGAGCGTGCAGGTCGACATTTTCGGCAAGCCCGGCGCAGTGACCATTTCAGGCGCGCCAGATCCGCGCCTGGCCCAGCTGATCAAAGTCATCATGCTCAACCAGCAGTTCAAACCCGCGCTATGCCGCGGCAAGCCTTGCCCGATGCGCTTCCCGCTAATTGTCGAGCTTGGTGCACGTCGCGCACAGTGAACGCAGGGTGGAAAAGCGCGGCGCCTCGGGCAAAACCGGGGTCAGACCCCGGTGGATTCGCTTGGGGTCTGACCCCGGTTTTGCCCGAGGCGCGGCGCTTTTCCACACCCTACCCGCCAGCCGGAGATGCCGCAGGCGGCACGAACAGGTCGAACGGATAGACGAAATTCCACTCGGCGTAGCTTGGCTTGTGGCGCAGCCCCGCATCGATGTCTTCAAAATTGTCCTGCTTGATTGGCGCCCGCGCCGACAGCGAATGGACGCCGACGATGCGTCCCTGCACCCGCAGCAGTCCCCATTCGGCCTTGCCGCTCACCGGATCGGCATACAAGCGGCGCAGATGGCGGCGAACGTTCGGGAAACGCGGATCCTTGAGCAGCTCTTCGAGCGTCAGCGGATAGCTCGCCTGACCACCCGCCCCGCTGTTGTAATAGCGCGCAATGGCGGCCCGGAATTCATGCCCGATGAAGATCAATTCGCGCTCCTTATCACGCCGCACCGAGGTCGCGTACAACTCGGCGCCGATCACCGAACCGATGCCCATGAAGGCGACCAGCATCAGCGTCCACAGGTAAGCGAAACCGCGCTGCCTAGAGCTGTTCATACGGCACCCCCTCGCGCGTCTTACCCTTGGCCCCGCTGTGGATATCGGCCACGCCTGGCTTGTCGGGATCCGGGGATGTGACCATCAGCCAGGTGGCGCTCGATTCGGTGACCGGGTCCACCGGCACGGTCCTGAAATACTTGTGCGTGACCAGGTCGCCCAGCGCGGCCGGATACACGCCCTTGTCGCCATAGAATTTGTCGATCCCCCCGCGCAGCAGTTGCAGGTTCTCCTTCAAGGCGACCTCTTTCGATTTTTCGAGCGACCCGAAATAGCGCGGCACGGCGATGCTCAGCAAGGTGGCGATGATCGCCATCACCACCAGCAATTCGATCAGGGTGAAGCCCTTTTTCATCGGCCTCACCATAGCCGCAGCGGCACGCCGTTCAGGCCCACCTTGTCGGAGCGCGAACTGACGTCGAACACGTCTTCGCCTTCGCTCGGCGTATCGGACGGCGAGGCATAGGCGCGCCTGGCCCAGGTCTCGGCGGCGGAAACGTCGTCGCGCGGGGAAAATGGGTCGCGCGGCAGGCGACGCAAAAAATAGATATTCTGCTTGCGCGCGCTGCGCTGGTCGGGCACGCCCTCGACCAGTTCTTCGAGCTTCTTCGGATAGCCCGATTCCCCCATGGCAAGCTTGATGCGCCCGCCATCTGAAGCGCGCTTGTAGGCGTCAAGCGCCTCGCGGATTTCGATCAGCGCGGCGCGCAGGCTGCGTTCTTTTTCGCGCTGCACCGTCACCTGCGCCATCGGCACCGCCACCACGGCGAGCGTCGCCATGATGGCCAGCGTCATCATCAATTCGATGAAGGTGAAGCCGCGCGTGCGCTTGCTCGTCGCCATCAATGTGGAATCCGCTTGGTGGCGCCTTCGACGCCGGGAGGCTTCGCCGGCTGCGCGGCATTCTCCGGCGCGCTCTCGGTGCCGGTCATCGGCGAATAAGCCGGCGCCAGCTCGGGCGTGCCGACGATGATGGCCGCCGCCGGGCCATGTCCGCCAATGCTCGACTCGGTGCCGGAATCGAACTGCGCGGCCGCCAGCTCGGGGCGGCGAACACCGCGCAGCACGCGCGGCGTAATCGAGAGCACGATCTCGCTGCGCGTACTGTCGTCCTTCTGGCTGCCGAACAGCCGGTTGAGCACCGGCAGCTCGCCCAGGCCCGGCACCTTGTTCGCATTGCGGTGGTCCTCGTCGCTGATCAGGCCGGCCAGCACCTGGGTCTCGCCATCCTTTAGTCGCAGTACCGTCGAAGCGCTGCGGGTGCCGATCTGGTAGGCCTGGGTGCCCGACTTGCTGATCACCTCCTTGACCACGTTGCTGACCTCGAGATTGATCTTGATCGCCACCTCGTCGTCGAGATAAATATTCGGCTCGACGTCAAGCTTCAAGCCCACGTCGACGTAATTGACGCTGTCCGAACTGACGCCATTGTTGGTGGTGACGGTGATCACCGGCACCCGGTCGCCGATTAGTACCTTGGCCTTTTCCTTGTTGCGCACGCGGATGCGCGGATTGGCCAGGATGTTGCTGTCCGTGTCGTTGCCGTTCGCGTTGAGCTGCACGCTGCCCAGGCCCAGGTTGATGCGCTTGCGCGTGATGCCGTCCAGGTCGCCCAGCGTGAGGGGCTGCAGCGCGCCGCCCGCATTGGCCAGCGTCAGCGTCGCGCTGTCGGGCCAGCGGATGCCCAGCTCCATCAGGCGCGTGCGCTTGACCTCGAGCACCTCCACTTCCAGCATCACTTCCGGATCGGCCATGTCCTGCATGCCGATGATGCGCTCGGCCATGCGGATCATGTCGGGCGTGTCGCGCATCATGATGATGCCGAGCCTGTCATCGGTGACGATATCTTTCGCCTTGAGCAGCGTCTTGATCGAAAAAGACACCGTCTTGACGTCGGCGTTGGCCAGGTAAAAGCTGCGCACCACCAGTTGCTGGTAGTCCTTGATTTTTTGTGCGGTGTTCGGATAGATCGTGATCGAGCGCTCGTTGGTGACGCTTTGTTCGAGCTGGTTGGCGCCAAGCAGCAGGGCGATGGCATCCTCGATGCTGGTGTCGCGTACCGAGATGGTGGCGCGCAGGTTTGGATCGACGTCGCGGTCGAACACGAAATTGAGGCCAGAGACCTTGCCGATGAATTCGAACACGGCGCGCAGCGGCGCATCGCGAAACTCGAGCGTGACCGGCTTGCGGTAGGCGGCGGCGAGCCTGCCGGCGCCGGTCTTGGCCCTGGCCTGCTCGGTGCCGATCTGGCTGCGCAGGCGCAGCGCGTCGCGGTGCGTGGGACGCTCCTGCAGCACCACCCGCAGCTGTTCGAGCGCCTGTGCCAGGTTCGCGTCGCCACCACGCCGAAACAGCGCCTCGGCGTCAGCCACGGCTTGCTGGTGGCGCTTGTCCAGTTCCAGTGCGGCCAGCGACTGCTGCGCCATCACATTGTTCGGGTCGATCGCCAGCGCCTGCACCGAAAACTGCTGCGCCTCGGCCAGCTTGCCCTGCTGGCGCATGTGTTCGGCGCGTGCGTTGAGTGCATTGACAATGCCGATCTTGCGGTTCAGGAAGCCGATACGGTACTCGGCGTTTTTCGGCTCCTGGCGCACCGCTTCCTCCATCTTGGCCAGGCCTTGTTCGAACTTGCCCTGGTCGAGCAAGGCCTGGCCCTCGCGGTAGGTCTGGGGTCCGGCGCAGGCGGCCATTAGAGCGGCCAGCGCCAGTAAGGACAATCGCGGTTTGTGGTTCAATTCGGTTCCCCTGCTGCGAGTACTTGTTTTAATTGGAGTGGCAAATACGTGAAGTTGAGCGAGTCGCCCGTCACGCTGTCGAAGCGGTAGTCGTCGATCGTGTCGCCGATGCGCGCCACCACATTGCGCTCGCCGACTTGCAGGAAAAACAGCTGTTTGCCATCGTCGGCGAATCGGCCGAGATAGCGGATCGCCAGCGCTGGCGCACCAGCCTGTTGCGCTTTCGGTTTGGTGGTGTGCGAATCGGCGGGCGCCTGCATCGGATCGGGCGCCTGCGGCTGCCATGACTGGCGGGCGAACAGATTGCCCAGTTCTTCTTCGCCACCGCGCGGATGAATGTCCAACGCCACCGGTGCGGGCGCGCTGATGAAAGCCGGACGCGCACGCGCCTGTGGCGGTGCGGGAGTGTCGTTGTCGGGGGCGAAAAAGCAGGCCAGCAGGGTCGCGAGCAGCGCCGTGATGATGATCGGATTTCTCATCGTGGCCCCCGCTTCGGCTTGCGCAGCAGCAGGCTCAGTTGGATGCGCGCTTCGACCTCGCCGTTCCCGATCTGCTCGCGTTTGAAGGCCACCGTCTCCAGCGTCAGCGTCGGCAGGGCGCGCAGGGCGCCGACCGTGAACGCCTGTATCCTGGCGAAATCGGCCTTCAGCGGCAAGGTGATCTGGTAACGCAGGAAGTCCGCGCCATCTTCCGGCTGGGCCTTGTAGTCGGCCTTGGCCAGCGTGATGCCGTTGTCGGCGGCCACGCCAACGAGCTTCTTGAGCAGCTCCGGAAGCGCTTCGTGCGGCGGCAGGAAAGCATTGAAGGCGGCGATCCGGCGCGCCGCGTCGGGCGCTTCGGCCTGGGGTGCCTGGTGCGGCGCCAGAGCGTTTGCGAGCTGCGTGGCCAGCATGCGCTGGCGCTGTGTTTCGAGCTGCGACTGCCAGCCGCCGAACGCGGCCAGCGCCAACGCGGCGGCGCCCACCGCCGCCGCCCATCCGAGGCGGCGCGCCTCCCATTTCAGGCGCCGCGCCAGTGCCGGATTCATTCTCGCCATTGCGCCTCCAGCTGGAAACGGTAGGGCCGCTCGGCCGCACTGGATCCCATGCCCAGCTCGTGCTTGACCAGGTAGACCGAGACGAACAGCGGCTGCTCGTCGAGGAAGGCGAGGTAGTTCATCATGTCCTGCGCCGTCTCGGCTTCGGCGCTGAGCTTGAGCGACGCGCTCGCGCCCAGGTCCAGTCCGAGCAATGCCACCCGGATGTCCTGTGGCGCCTGCACCGTCCTGATCAGGCGCGTGACCGGCAAGTTCAGCTGGCGCACCGCGTCGGCCACCAGCTTGAGCTGCTGGTCCTGTTCGCGCTGAAGCGTGGCCGAAAACGGTGCGCGCAGCACGGTGCGCGGCTGGGCCTGGGCCAGTTGCGCTTCGAGTCGGGCACTGGCGCGCGCCTGCACGATCCACTGCAGGCCGCTGGCGGCCAGCGCCAGCAGGCCGGCCACCAGCAATGCCAGGCGCCATCCCCGCAGTGGTGCGCCGTGCGCGCAGAAATTCAATCGGGTCAGCGCCATCTCAGCCTCCCACCATCGCAGCCGCGGCGAACGCCGGGCCGGGCGCCGGCGCCAGGCTGGCGGCATGGAAACCGGCCGGCGCCTGTGCTGCCTGGACCTGCGCATCGATGCTCACCAGCGCCACCTGGGTGATGTCCGCCAGTTCGGGCGCGCGCAGGATCCAGCGTTGCCAGGCTTGGGCCAATTCGGCCTGCCAGGCGCCGCGCAGGGGCTGGGCCTGCAAGGCCACGATGCGTCCGCGCTCGACCGCCGCCAGTACCAGCCGCCCCGGTTCGACCAGCGCGAACGCCTGCGGCTTTGAGGCCGCGATCGCGCGCCAGGCGATCGACAGCATCGGCTCGACCGAGACGCAATGCGCGCCGCGCTCGCTGATGATGCTGTCCAGGGTGTCGAGCAATTCGCGTTCGATCGCGCAGGCCAGGCGCGGCTGGCCGTAGGGTGCGTCGTCGCAGGTGATGGTCCAGCCGCGCGCGGCCTCGCCGAAGATGGCGCCGAACTGGGCGGCGAGAAAGCGCTCGGCGCTGTCGGCGTCGAGCAATGCGTCGCTCCACGGCAGCACGGCGAACTGGCACCAGCGCGCCGCCAGGCCGACCGAGACCGGCATTGCCACCGGTGCCGCGCCCAAGTGGCTGCGCAGCGCCGCCAGCGCACCTTGCCAGTGCCCGTCGGCCGCTTCGAGCGCGATGCGCGTGGCGCTTCCCGGCAGCACCCGCTTGCCGTGCCGGATCAGCGACGTCAGCTGGTCCGGCGCCAGCGCGACGCACAGGGTCTGCCTGTGAAACAGTTCAGTAAGTGACACGGTTCAGCTCCGTCAAAGTGGTTTCGCCCAGTCGTACCAGGTCCAGCGCCGCCGTGCGCACCAGGCGCAGGCCGCCGCGCGCGGCCGCCTCTTTCATGCGGCTGACCGGCGCCCGGGTGGTGATCATCTCGCGCATCGCGTCGTCCAGCACCAGCACTTCGGCCACCGCCTTGCGGCCCTTGTAGCCGGTGCCGCGGCAATGGCCGCAGCCGCTGCCGGCGCGCAGGCGCCAGCCTGTGATCTGCGCCACTTCAAGGCCACTTTCGCGCACCAGCGCGGCGTCGGGCGCGCAATCGGCGGCGCAATGCTCGCAATTGAGGCGCAGCAGGCGTTGGGCCACGATGCCGTTCAGGGCCGCCGCGAAGCTGTAGGCGTCGACCCCCATGTGCAGGAAGCGCCCGACGACGTCGAACACATTGTTTGCGTGCAGCGTGGTAAACACCAGGTGCCCGGTGAGCGAGGCCTGCACCGCGATCTGCGCCGTTTCGTCGTCGCGGATTTCTCCGATCATGATCTTGTCGGGATCGTGGCGCAGGATCGAACGCAGGCCGCGCGCGAACGTCAGGCCCTTCTTCTCGTTGACCGGAATCTGGAGCACGCGCGGCAGGCGATACTCGACCGGGTCTTCGATCGTGACGATCTTGTCGCGCCCGGTGTTAATCTCGGTGATCGCCGCGTACAGCGTGGTGGTCTTGCCCGATCCGGTCGGCCCGGTCACCAGCAGCATGCCGTGCGGCTTGGCTGCCAGCTGACGGATCTGCACGATGGCGTCGGCGTTCAGGCCCAGGCTTTCGAGCCGCAGCGATTGCGCCGCCTCGGTCAACGCGCGCCGGTCCAGCAGGCGCAGCACCGCGTCTTCGCCGAAGATGTTGGGCATGATCGAGACGCGGAAATCGATCTCGCTGCCCTTCACGCGCACCTTGAAGCGGCCATCTTGCGGAACCCGGCGCTCGGCGATGTCGAGGTCGGCCATCACCTTCACGCGCGAGATGATCTGCTCGGCCATCTGCAAGCCTTGCACCTGGCCGGCCAGCACCAGCACGCCGTCGACCCGGTATTTGATGACCAGTTTGTCGACGTCGCATTCCAGGTGGATATCGCTGGCCTGGAACTTGAGCGCGTCGTAGATGGTCGAATTGACCAGCTTGACGACGGGGCTGCTGTCGGCGCTGATGCCCACCAGCGAAATGTCTTCCACGTTCAAGTCCAGGGCGCCCTCGGCGTCGGCCTCCTGGCCCAGCGCGGCCATCGCCTGCTGGGCGTTTTCCTGCTGCGCCAGATATGCCGTCAGCATGTCCGGATGGGTCAGCGCCACGCTGAAGTGGCCACCAAGCGCGGCGTCGGCCCACTGCAGCGTGTCGTTCGCAAACGGGTCGCCGAGCACCAGCACCGGCAGCGCTGCCGGCCCCTCCATCAGCACGCAGGCACGCTGCGCGCAGTCGGTATAAGGCAGGTGCGCGAACAGCGGGACGCCGGCCTGCAGCGCGCCGATCTGCCACACGGGATAACCGAACAGGCTGCCCAGTTGCTCGGTGAATTGTTCAGCCTCGGCGCCGCACAACAGTTCCAGCGTCGCCAGCAGCGCCCGCCCCTCGGCCAGCGCGATGCGGCGCGCGCTTGCCACCAGCGCGGCGTCCAAGGACAGGCCCGGTAGCGCGCCGCGATGGAGGTCGGGCCCGTTCAAGACAAGCTCCCGGCCAGTTCGAAAATCGGCATGTACATCAGCACCACCACGCCGCCGATCACCACCCCGATCAGGGTCATCAGAAGCGGCTCGAGCAGGCGCGAGGCCCAGTCGACCCAGCGCGCGAACTGCTCGTCGTGAAAGCGCGCCGAGCGCTCGAGCATGTCATCCAGGCGGCCCGTGTTCTCGCCCACCTTGAGCAGCGACCGGGCCACCGGTGTGGCCAGCCGGTGCTGTTCCAGCGCGCTGGAAAACGGCAAGCCTTCCTGCACCGCGCGGCGCGCGCCGGCCAGCTGCAGCTGCTGCGCGGGCAGCAGCATCGCGCCCACCATCGCCAGCGCTTTCGACAGGGGAATGCCGGCGTGCAGCAGCAAGCTCAAGGCGCGGTAAAAACGCGCCAGCCGGAACTCGGCGGCGCGCTCTGCCAGCAGCGGCAGGCGCAGCACGGCCAGCAGCAGGCGCGCGCGGACGCGCGCGTGGCCCAGGGTGAACGCCAGCGCGCCCAGGGCGCCGGCCAGCGCCACCAGCAAGGCCCAGGGGTGGGCCGCCAGCACCTGGCCGAAGCCGAGCAGCATCTTCGAGGCCCACGGCAAATCGCGCCCCGAGCTCTGGTAGACGACGCTAAATTTGGGCACCACGTAGCCGAGCAGGAACAGCGTGACCATGCTGCCGACGACCAGCAGCATGGCCGGATAGATGGCGGCGCCAACGAGCTTTTTGCGGATCGCGTCGAACTGCAATTGGTAGGCCACGAAGCGGCCCAGCGCCTCTGGCAGATGGCCGGAGCGTTCGGCCGCCTGCACGGTGGCGACATAGATTTCGGGGAAAATGGCGGGGAAATCGGCCAGCGTTTCGGACAGGCGCTTGCCCTCCTGGAGGCTGCGCAAGAGGCGCGCCAGCGTGGCGCGTGCGCCGGGCCGCACTTCCTTGTTATGCAAGGTGGCGATCGCCTCGGTCAGGTTCAAGCCCGCTTCGAGCAGGGCCAGCAGTTCCTGGCTAAATTGGAGCAGCGGGAAGTCCATCTTTCCGCGCGGCGCGGGGGGCGCGGGCGGAGAGTCGATGGCCAGCACGCGCCAGCCCTGGCGCGCGGCGCTGCGCACGGCGTCGGCCTCGCTGGGCGCGTCGATGGTGATCTTCTGGCGGGCGCCCGATGGCATGGCACCCTGTACCTGTAATTGGAATTGCATGAATCGGACTCAATCGCGCCGGGAAAAACAGCCCCGGCCGAAACCGGAGCTTGAAAAGGGGCGGACAGCCATCCGCCCCCGGTGGGAATGCCTATTGCGTGACCAGGCTGACCTTGTCGACCACGAACGAGGTTTGCAGGGACGAGTCTTCCGTCATGGCGAACGACAGGGTGACGGTCTGGCCCTTGTACGGCAGCAAGCTGAAGGTGCGGACCTGGTAGCCAGTCGCCTTGTTCAAATTGCTGTAGGTGGCCAGCGTGCCGAGCACCGCGCCGCTGCTGTTCTTGACCGTCACGACCAGCTTGTCGTAGATGCTCGTGGTGGTCGTCTCGGCCGTGTCGATGTGCAGCGCGAACGTCAGCTGGGCCGAGGTGGCGGTCGATGGAATGAGCAGCGCCTGGGTCAGCGTTTCGCTGGCCGTGGTGCCGTTGCCGCCCAGCCAGGCGAAGCGCGTGCCTTCGTACGCCGTCTGGCCCGCGAAGCTGCCGATCACGCCGGTGGTGCCGGCCCAGCCCGTGGTGCTCGACTCGAAGCCGCCGTTGGTGACGCGCTCGACGCCGCCGCTGGTGGTGACGGTCAAGGTTGCGCCGCTCGAGGTGGCCGTGGTCGGCGTGGTGGCCGAATCGGTAACCTTGACGCTGAACACGGCGCCGCTGTCGGCGGCAACGGTGGTGAAGCTGTAGCCCGCTGCCGTGGCGCCGGCAAGATTGGCGCCGTTGCGCATCCACTGATAGCTGTACGGTGCCGTGCCGCCGCTGGCGGCGACGGCGAACGAGGCGCTGGCGCCGGCCGCCACTGTCACGCTGGCCGGCTGCGAGGCGATCGCCACGGCGCCGCCGCCTGCGGCCTCGTCGATGTCGCTGCCCACGTTGATGGCCGCATAGGCGCGCGTGACGGCGACCGCTTCCTTGCTGCCCACGCCATACAGCTCCTGGGCTGCGACCAGCACCTTGTTGCGCGCGTCGGCGTAGTTGGTCGAGGCGGTGAACTTGGTCGACAGGGCCTTGAACCAGATGCGGTAGGCCTTGTCGTTGCCGATCCCGGTCATCGCCTTCGGGGTCTTGACCAGGTAGGCGCTGTAGTAGTCGCTGCTGGTGGTGGCGTTCGAACCCTGCGACAGGAAGTAGAACATGCGGTTGTTCGGACCGCTGCTGTAGTGCACGTTCAGGTTCTTGATCGTGCTGCTCCAGGCGTTCGCGCTGCTGCCGTCCAGGCTCGGCTTGTACATCCAGCGCAGCGGCGAACCGGTCTTGCTGATTTCCACGCCCATTTTCCAGTCGTTGCCGGCCGGGATAATGGTGCCGGTGCCGCCATTGCGTGCGTAGGCTTCGATCATTTCACCGTTGATGTCCGAAGCCGACTCGTTCAGGCCGCCCGACTCGCCCGAATAGGTCAGGTTCGAGGTGGAGGCGGTGACGCCGTGGCCCATCTCGTGGCCGATCACGTCGATCGAGCCGAGGCTCTTGAACGAGGAGCCGTCGCCGATGTACATGCACTTGCAGCTGTCGTCGTAGAAGGCGTTGTCGTAGGCGGTGTCGACGTGGGCCGCGATGTAGGTGGCGGTGTTGTTGCCGTCGAGCGAATTCCAGCCGAGCACGTTCTTCATCGCGTCGTAGGTGTTCATCAAGCCCCACATGGCATTCACGGCCGCGGTCTGGCCATTCGCGTTGGTGGTGCTGCCGCCGGCGATGTACTGGGTGCCGTCGCCCCACACATTGCTGGCGTTGGCGTAGATGCTGCCGGCGTTGGGCGCGTCGGCCGAGCTGTGGTTGGCGTTGGTGATGGCCATGCCGCCGTACACGCCGCCCACGCCGCGCGAGGCGTCGAGCATCTGGTAGCTGCCGCCGGACAGGGTGGTGTTGATCGGCACGTCGCCGTTGTACTGGCTGTGGCCGGTGCCCACCACGGTTTGCAGCGCATTCCATTGGGCCAGCACGCGTCCGTCCATGGCGCTGACGATGGTGTCGGTAAACAGCGGCTTGCTATTGCTGCCCATCCGGGTCTGCACCAGGTAAGCCAGCTCATAGCCGGTGACTTTGTCTTCCAGGTCCATCGCGTTGAGCTGGGCGTCGCTCTTGTTGACGGCCGAAGCCACCCGCACCTGGCTCATGATCGGATAGATGATCAGTTCGGCCTTTGGCGCGACGCGCTGCACGCCATTCGGCGCGATGGCCTTGACGACCAGCTCGATGGCCGCGCTGGCGGACAGTTTTGGCGTCACGTCAAAGCTTGCGCTGGCGCTGCGCAGCTTGTTGCTGGCACCGTTGCCCAGCTGCGAGCGGCGGTCGGCCACCGATTCGCTCACGATGGCGCCGGCGGCGTCGGTGACAAGCACCGATTCGGACTGGTACACGCGCACACCCTTGTAGGTGTGGGCCGCGCGCGTGATATGGGTGCCGGCCACGCCGGGATGCTGGGCCATGACGGCGAAGCCATGGTCGTCGTCAAGCCCGTTGGCGGCGCGGGTGTTGGCCAGTTTCGCCAGCAGCGCCGCATTCTCTTGTGGAGATTGGGCTTGCGGGGCGGCCATCATCGGGCCAGCTGCCAGTGCCGGGCAGCTCATGATCAGGGGCAGCGCACCGATCGATGCGGCGAGCAAAATCTTGCGTAAATTCATTTCTTCTCCGTTCAGAATCATTGTTGTGATTTGGGTGAGGCTTGGCCGTCGCTGCTCATTTGGCCGACTCGGGAGCGCCAGGCTGGTGGCCGGAGATCGCGAGAAATGCACACTATTCCGATCGAACCGCCGGAGTCAAAAAACTTGGGAATTTGGACGTATGCATTGCAAATGTTCAGTTTTGAACATTTTTAGTGATGCTTCGACGGGTGGGAGCGCGATTGGCTAAAGAATGTTTAGTTGACAATTTTCAACATGAGGCATTTTTCCAACACGGCGATTATTGGGTAATCTCCTCTAAAACGAAGGAAAATGAAACAATTGGTGAGAATTGAGGCGCTAATTCGATTGCCTTTTTGGGAAGAAGCGGTCTACACTCGTTTCAAGTTACCGGGATTAACTCTCAGGAAACGTTGATAAAAAGCGCGGCGGGGCACGACCCCATACAGCGCACATCTGTTAAACGGGAAACACAATGACGCCACTTCGCACCCTGACCTTCGGCCTGTTTTCGCCCCACGCCGCCCCCCTGTTCAAGCCTGTCGCACGGCCACCGCGCCCCAGCTAGCCGCGCACGCCCGTGGTGCGCGCCGCGCACACATCCAACGAACCCGTACTGGAGCGCCGCCTCGCCTTGCAGCAGGTGCGCTCGTTTCCAATGAAGGAACAGAACGAGATGCTGTCGATTGCGACCAAAGTTGAACAAATCGTCTCCGAGTCGGCGCTGCTGACCGAGGGCATGGCGCTGGGCCTGATCAATCTGTCGGAGCTGGCGCGCCAGTTGCGGCCGCAGCTCGAGTCCGACCTGTGGAAACCGGTCGGCCAGGCAGCGGTGGTGATGGCGCTGCGCCGCCTGTCCGAGCGCTTGCCGCAGCCGGGCAGCGCCAAGCCGATCATGCTGGCGCCGCGCATGGGCGAGCTGACCACGCGCAGCGAGCTGTCCATCCTCACCTACCGCCTGTCCGACAGCAGCAATGAATGCCAGCGCCAGTTGCTGGCCATGGCCGAGTCGCATGCGGGCAGTTTCGTCAGCGTCACGCGCGGCGTGCACGAGGTGCTGGTGGTGTGCAGCGGGCAGCTGATGCACCTGGTGGAAGCGGCCTTCCTGACCGAACGCCAGCTGGCGCGCGTCGAAAACCTGACCGCGCTGACGCTGCGCCTGCATCCGGACACGCTCAAGACGCCGGGGGTCTACCACGCCGTGCTCAAGAAACTGGCGTGGGACAAGATCAGCGTGGTCAACATGATGTGCACCTATTCGGAGCTGACCATCCTGCTCGAACCGTCACAGACAGGGGCTGCGTTTTCGGTCCTCTCGCGCGTCATCTCCCATTAGCATGGCGCGTCCGACGCTGAGCTATCGCCAGCCCCAGGAGGGGCGCGACTACTGGGTGCGCGACCAGATCCTGCCGAACGCGGTGCAGGTGGCGCAGCGCTGCTACGCCAAAGCGGAATGGGAACTGGGGGCGCCGCACCGCCCGATGCCATGGCCGGGACGGCGCGCGCCGCAGGCGCTGGAGGCGCCGGAACTGGAGCGGGTCGAAGCCTGGGTGCGCCAGGTGACGGGCGCGCGCCGCCTGTGGCAAGCGCGCGCGCCGGATGGCAAACAGCTCAGCCACAACCACGCGCAACTGGTTGGCATGGATGAATCGTGGGCGCGCCCGCACACCGATTCACGCCTGCTGTGCCGCTATGCCGCCGTGATCTACCTGACGCCGCAGCCCGAACCCGCATGCGGCACCTCGTTCTACCGCCTGCGCTATCCGGATGGCAGCCTGGGCGGCAACGTGTGCAGCCCGCCGCACCACAATCTGCGCCAGGCGCTGGGGCTGACGGCCTTGCCGCCCGACGCCTGGCAGGAAGAGACGCGCATCGCCAACCAGTTCAACCGGATCGTGCTGTACCGGGCCAATATGGTTCATTCAGCCAGCGCCTACTTCGGCTTCGAGCACCTTGAAAAACGCATGACGGCCGTATTCTTCTGGATGGCGTGATGGCCAATCGGGGGATGCCCGGCCCGCATCAAGTGACCGCCGCCTCGAGCAGGGTCAAGGTCTGGCGCTCGGCATCGAGCGTCGCGCGGATGCCGACCGGGATGGTGAACTGGTTGCGGATGTGGCCGAAAGAATAGCCGCTCACGGCCGGCACGGCCAGCGGTTCGAGATGGATGTCGAGCGTCTCGTTGAGCGTGAGCGACTTGTCTTCGCCGTCGCCGCCACAGTTGTCGCAAATACCCACCATCAGCGCCGCCGCATGCTTGAAGCCGACCGCCAGGTCGAGCTGGGTCATCCAGCGGTCGAGCCGGTAAGGCGCCTCGTTGACCTCTTCCAGGAACAGGATGCAGTTGCGGAAATCGGCCGCGTACGGGGTGCCGGCCAGCGCGCTGACCAGGCTCAGATTGCCACCCATGAGCACGCCGCTGGCCTGGCCGCCGTGCACGGTGCGCAGTGCGTAATGGGGTTCGCTCAGCGCGCGCCGGCTGTTTTCGAGCGCCATCGGAATCGTGTAACCGGGCTGTGGATCGCACAGCACGGCCATCATGTGCTCGGTCGAGTACTCGGAGACGCCCGACGAGGCCACCGGCCCGTGGAAGGTGACCAGCCCCGCATGGCGGTACAGCGCCAGGTGCAGGGCCGTGATGTCGGAATAACCGAGCAGGATCTTTGGATTGGCGCGCACCAGCGCGTAGTCGATCCCGGCCAGCAGCGAGATACAGCCCGAGCCGCCGCGGATGCACCAGATCGCCTTGACCTCGCGGTCGGCGAACATCGCATGCAAGTCGGCCAGGCGCTGTTCGACGGTGCCGCCGTAGTTGCCGTGCACCGCGCGCAGGTTGGCGCCGGTGCGCACGCGAAAGCCGAGCGCCTCGATATTCCTGCTTGCTTTTTCGATCGAGGCGTCGCTGGTGTGGCCGCCCGGTGCAATCAGGCCGATGATGTCGCCCTGGCGCAGGCGCGCTGGTTTGATGAGTTTGAGGCTGCGTGGCATTCGGGTGGCTCCGGTTGCGGCCGCCGGCAAGGCGGCGCCGACCGTGGCGGCGGCCAGCACGTGGGCAAAGCGGCGGCGGCCGGCTACGGTTTGGCTCATGGTATTCCTAACTCGCGATAAAAAAACGGCGACGCCCAGAATGCAGCGCCGCCGATCTCAATGTTGGCCAGCCCGGTAGGCCGGCACGGGCTTGCTTACTTGAACGCGTACTTGAGCTGGATCGAGTAGGCGCGGCCACGGCCGTCGGCCACGCGTGGATCCCAGCCGGCGCCGACCACTTCGTCGACGTTGTGCGCGGTGAACGGAGGATCCTTGTCGAACAGGTTCTGGATGCCGACCGTGATCGTGGTGTTCTTGAAGCCCGAGTAGGTACCCGACAGGCCGAACGTGGTGTAGCTCGGCACGTCATACGCGAACCCTGGTGGCGGCGTTGCCTTGCCGCCGTCCGGCAGCTGGTCCTTGTAGCCGGTGCTGAAGTTCTGGCTCAGCAAGGCGCTCCAGTCGCCGCGGCTCACCGTCAGGGTCGCATTGTGCTTCCAGCGCAGGAACAGGTCGCGCGTGAAGAACAGGCCGACGTATTCCTTGTACGGCTGGCCCGCGATTTCGGCAAACATGTAGCTGTTGGTGTAGGTGCCGTCGAGCGCCGCGTTCCACTTGTAGCCGTCGACCAGGCCTTCGGCGCGCAGGCCGACGTCGGCGCCGCGTGTCTTGCTGCCCGAGGCGTTGATCCAGCCGGCCTGCACGTAGTTGATGGTGCCGTCGGCGTTGCGGATGATGTTGCCTTCCAATGCCACCGCGTTGGCCAGCACGATTTGTGGCGTGCGGTTCAGGATGCGGTCCTTGGAGTTGATCGCCCAGTAGTCGATCGACATCGAGTAACCCTTGATCGGCTCGACGACGAAACCAACGCTGCCCTGCTTGGACGTCTCGGGACGCAGATGCACATTGCCGCCCGAGGTGTACTGCAGGCGCGGAATGGCGCAGAACTTCGGATCGCCTGGATGCAGCGGGCAACCGATCGGATCGGTGATCCCGTTCGGCAGTTCCTGTTGCAGCGCGCCCGAGTACAACTGGGTGAAGCTCGGCGCCAGGAAGCCCTTGTTGGCCGAACCGCGGAACAGCAGCCAGTTGGTCGGCTGGTAGCGCAGGGCGACCTTCGGATTGGTGGTGCGTCCGATCAGGCTGTAATCATCGGAACGCAGGGCCAGCTGGGCTTCCAGGTCCTTGACGATCGGCACAATCATCTCGGCGTAGACGGCCTTGATGTCGCGGCTGGCCGTGTTCAGGGCGGCATTGCCCGGGGCCAGCAGGATCTGGGACGCGTCGACGTCCTGGCCGAAGCCGTAGCCTTCGCGGCGCAGGTCAAAGCCGAACGCGGTGGCGACCGGACCGGCTGGCAACTGGAACAGCTCGCCGGATACCGAGCCGTCGAGCTGCGACAGCGTGGTCTTGCCATGCTGCAGGCCGCCACGGTATTTGGTGCCATCGATCGCGGCCATCGCGGCGGCGGTCTGGGTGCGGCCGTCGGCGGCCCAAGGATTGATGATGCCCGAGCCGAGCACCTTGTAGAAGGCGGTGGTGAAGACGTAGCCGTCGGTCAGGTCGGTCTGGGTCTTGCTTTCGGCACGCGAGGCGCCCAGCTTGTAATCCCAGTTGTTGATCGTGCCTTCCAGGCCGACCAGCAGGCGTGCATTGTCAGTGGTGTTCAACTGGGTGCGGTCACCGAGCGGATTGGCGCGCCATTTGTAGATGATCGGCTTGGTCTTGTCGAAGGTGGAAACGAAGGCCGACAAGTCCTGATAGTAGGCGCCGCCCACCGGATAGGCGTTGCCGTTGGCCAGCGAAGTTGAAATCTGGGCCGGCGTCAGCGATGAGGTCGCCTTGGTGCGCGACGTCAGCATTTCAACGAACAGCTTGTGGTCCGCCGTCAGCATGAAACTGCCGCGCGCCAGCGCGTTGGCGCGCTCGACCGGGGTTTGCATCACATAGTCGGCGCCATAGTCATAGGCACAGGAATAGGTGGTGCGCAGGGGCGAGGTGACGTCCTTCCACAGCGCCGTGTTGTACTGGCTCATGCCCGCGATGGTGCCGCACTTGCCCTGGAAGCTCAGCGGATTGGCCTGCAGGTAGAGCGTCGGATCGCTGCCGATCTTGAAGTTGCTGCCCAGCGCCGTACCGGCACCGGTCAACTGGTTGGCGAACGGGGTACCGGTGGTGTCCGGCGACAGGCCGCGCTCGGGCTGGTAGCCGTTGGCGAAGCTGCGCTGGTTGGAGCTGAGCTTGTCGTTCTTGTCGATGGTAACACTGCCCATCACGTTGAAGCGGTCCGTCGTCAGGTCGCCATGGCCGGCCAGCAAGCTGGCGCGGCGGGTGGTGCCGCCACCGGCTTCGGTGATGTTGGTCGAACCCGACACTTCGATGCCGGTGTAGTTGGTGCGCAGGATGAAGTTGATCACGCCGCCCACCGCGTCGGTACCATAGATGGCCGAGGCGCCGTCCTTGAGGATCTCGACGCGGGCGATTGCGCCAAGCGGAATCGAGTTCAGGTCGACTGCCTTGCCGCTGCCGCCGTGGGTAGCGATGCGCCGGCCGTTGAGCAGCACCAGGGTGCTGTTCGGTCCCAGCCCGCGCAGGGAGGCGAAGGAAGCGCCGCCGCTGACGCGGTCGGCGTCGGCACCGAACACGTTGTTACCGGAGGTCATGTTGTCGGCGCCGGTGCCGTTGGCCGACAGGGTGCGCACCAATTGTTCAGCGCTGGTGATGCCTTGCTTTTCCATCTGCTCGAAGGTGATGACCTGGACCGGCAGGGCGCCTTCCTTGGCCACCCGTTTGATCGAGCTACCCGTGATCTCGACGCGCGCCACTGGCTGGGTCGAATCGACGACTTGTGCTATCGCCGGACTTACTGCGCCAATCATGGCGATCATTTGCACTAGTTTCTTTAACTTCACGGGTCTCTCCTTGGGTTACCTTGGCCTGGCCGGCCTTGTCAGCACGGCGCAATAGGAATGTAATGTCTTGGCATTACGTTATCTGTCATTTGAGAGTACGCGCTGATTTTGGCGTCATCCAATGAAATATCCGGCAACATCCATAACTTTTTGGAATGCGACGCGCCGCAATATCTATTTGGCCATTCTAAGGCCGCGTTCTCGCTCCGCAAGATCTAGATCGAGATAGCGCCACGGCGTGAACTCCACAGGGTGCCGCTTGTAGTTTTTAAGCCACGGTTGGCGCAGGTCGGCTGAAATGACATGGCTCAGGGGCACCCAGGGGTTATAGGCATGGATGAGTTGATTCATCTCAAAATAGAGGTGCTGGCGCTCGGGAGAATCGGGCAAAAGCCGGGCTTTTTCATACTTTTCGTTATAGGCCGGCAGGTTGAAGCGGGCGTAATTGGCGCGCCCGGCGTTGGGGCCGTACAACAACTGGTAGAAATTGTCGCCGTCGGGGAAGTCGGCGATCCAGTTCGACTCGAACATCTGGACCTTGCCCAGGCGTGAAGCCTTGATGATTTCAGTCTTTTTATCGGTCTTGAAGAGCACCCGCAGGCCGACCGCGTTCAGGCATTTGCGCCAGAGTTCATCGCGCAGGCGGCCGCCCACGGTGGCCTCGCTGTGCATGGTCAGGGTCAAGGGCTGGCCGTCGGGGCCGCGCCGGAACCCGTCCGGGTCGCGCTGGCGGTAGCCGAAACGGTCCAGCAAGGCCTGGGCCAGCGCCGGGTCGAAGCGCACCGGGCTGCGGTAGGCCGGATCATAGCCGAGCACGTTCGGCGGCAGCGGCGATTCGGCGCGGATCGCAAAGCCCTTCTTGAGCAGGCTGATGTCCTCGGCGCTGTTGTAGCTGAGCGCGATGGCGCGCCGCAGCGCCACCTTGTCCTTGGTGTAGCCACCCAGCACCGGGTCCTCGGTGTTCATCCACATGTAGTAGGTCTGCAACACCGGGAAGCGGGTCAGCTGTATGCCGCGGCGCACCAGCTCGTCCTTGAGCTTGCCGTCGCTGATGACCATGCCGGTCATGGTTTCCGGCACCTGCTCGAGATAGTCGTAGGCGCCGTCGAGAAAGCCCAGCATGCGGCCCTGGAATTCTTCCGCGATCTTGACCTCGACCCGGTCCACGCGCGGCAGGCGCTGGCCTTCGAGGGCGGCAGCGATCGCCTTGTCTTCCGGCGTATCGCCCGCGGTGGCGTGAAACACGGCCGTCGAATCGGGGTTGGCCAGCAGCACGATGGTGTCGCTGCGCTTCCATTCGCCGAGCATGAACGGCCCGCTGCCGACCGGATGGTTGCCCACCTGGCCCGGATAGGCCTCGATCGCCTCGCGTGCCACAACCCCGGCGGCGGGCGTGGCCAGATACATCAGAAAATTGTTGTCCGGCGCCGACAAGCGGATGCGCAGGGTGTAGCGGTCGAGCGCCTGCAGGCCGGAAATCGGGGTGTCGTAGCTGAATTTGGCCTTGAGCGCGGCGTCGCCCTCGATCTTGCCCTCGAACAGGAACAACCAGGGCGACTTGAGCGCGGGGTCGTACAGGCGCTTGAGGCTGTACACATAGTCGGCCGCCGTCACTTCGCGCCGCTGGCCCTTGAAGGCTGGATCGGGCGTGAAATGCATGCCGCGGCGCAGCGTGAACGTGTAGCTCAGGCCGCCATCGGCGGCGACCGGCATGGCGGTCGTCGTGTTTTCGCGCAGCTTGAGCGGGCGCGCCAGGTAGTCGTAACGCAGCAGCGGATCGAACAGGTTTTCCAGCAGGCTGAGGGTGGCGATGTCGGAGGCCACCGCCGGGTCGAGTCCGGTCTCGCTGGTGGACAGGAACATATGCAGCACTTTGGGCGGGTCGGCCGCGAACGCGGGCAGGCAGCAGCAAGCGGCAAGGATCAGGGCGGCGGTTCGGAATGGCTTCATGGCGCCTATGATATTCGAGGCGGCACGGCACGGGGAATGAAATTGGCCGCCCCGACGCCTTCGCGACAGCGGGGCCCATGCCCGCTCGAGCCCGGCATTGGTCCCCGCTGTCGCGAGGAGGTGCATAACTTTTTTGCATGGCGGCCGTGCATTCTTTCATCATTGAAAGGCATGCTGCGCCTATACTCTCGCTGCACAATCGTCACTTACCCATCGAAACGCTACGCCATGTCCTTGAACTATATCTGGTCCGGTTTCTTCCTGGTCGGCTTCCTCGCGGCGCTGGCCCAATGGATCTTCCTGGGCGACACCGAGATTTTTAAGCGCATCATCGACGGCACCTTCGATTCGGCCAAGCTGGGCGTGATGGACATCGCGCTGCCGCTGGCTGGCGTCATGACGCTGTGGCTGGGCATCATGAACATTGGCGAGAAGGCCGGCGCCGTGGGCTGGGTGGCCAAGCTGATCGCGCCTTTCTTCTCGCGCATCTTTCCCGGCGTGCCGAAAGACCATCCGGCCACCGGCCACATGGTGATGAATTTCTCGGCCAACCTGCTGGGGCTGGACAACGCGGCCACGCCATTTGGCCTGAAGGCGATGGAGAGCTTGCAGACGCTGAACCCGAACAAGGATGAGGCCAGCGACGCCCAGATCATGTTCCTGGTGCTGCACACCTCGGGCCTGACCCTGATCCCGCTGGCGATCATGGCCCAGCGCGCGATCCTGGGCGCGAAAGACCCGTCCGACATTTTCATTCCCTGCATGATCGCGACCTATGTCGCGACCGTGACGGGGATCATCGCGGTGGCGCTCAAGCAGCGCATCAAGCTGCTCAACGGCGTCGTGCTGGGCTGGCTGGGCGGCATGACGGCGGCCATCGCCGGCTTGATCTACTACTTCACCAACTACCTGTCGAAAACCGAGATCGAGCTGGTCTCCAAGGTCAGCAGCAACCTGATCCTGTTCTCGATCATCATCATCTTCATCCTCGGCGCGATGCGCAAGAAGGTCAATGTCTACGACGCCTTCATCGAGGGCGCCAAAGGCGGCATCCAGACCTCGCTGACCATCA
Source organism: Pseudomonadota bacterium (assembly GCA_040390195.1). Lineage (GTDB taxonomy): Bacteria > Pseudomonadota > Gammaproteobacteria > Burkholderiales > Burkholderiaceae_D > Telluria_A. The sequence goes on from JAZJYV010000058.1 coordinate 74,173, forward strand.
TTCCCTATCTGGTGGGCATGCTGGTGGCGATCAGCGTGATCCGCAATTCTGGCGTGCTGGGCTTCGTCGTCAGCGGCCTTGACTGGGTGTTCGTGCAGATGGGCGTCAATACCGACTTCACGCCGGCCCTGCCCACCGCCTTGATGAAGCCGCTCTCGGGCAGCGGCTCGAAAGCGATGATGATCGACGCCATGAAAACCTATGGCGTGGACTCTTTCGTTGGCCGCCTGGCCTGCATTTTCCAGGGCTCGGCCGACACCACCTTTTATATCGTGGCCCTGTATTTTGGTTCGGTCGGCATCCGCAAGACGCGCTATGCGATTCCCTACGGATTGATCGCCGATTTCGCCGGCATCATCGCCGCCATTTTTGTCGCCTATCTCTTTTTTGGAGCCGCACCAGCATGATTCGTCGCCTCGCCCTTGCCACCTTGCTCGCCTCGATGTCGCTGGCGCATGCCCAGTTGCCCGAACCGGTCTCGCGCCTGCTGGGCGCAGCGAAGATGCCCGACGAGGCAATGAGCGCGCTGGTCTTGCGCGGCAACACGACGGTGCTGTCGCACCTGGCCGAACGCCCCATGGCACCGGCCTCGACGATGAAACTGGTGACCACCATGGTCGCGCTCGACCAGCTTGGCCCCGTCTTCAAGGGCCGCACGGAGCTGCGCACCACGGGCGAGGTCGTCAAGGGTGTGCTCAAGGGCGACCTGATCCTGCGCGGCGGCGCCGACGCCGACTTCAGCGGCGAGGTGCTCGAACACATGCTCCAGAGCTTGCGCAACCAGGGCATCCGCAAGATCGGCGGCAAGCTGGTGCTCGACCGCAGCCTGTTCAACCCGGGCCGCATGGACGTCGGTGTGCCGCCATTCGACGAGGCGCCCGAAGCGTATTACAACGTGATTCCCGACGCGCTGATGGTCAACAAGAACATGCTCCAGCTCGATCTGCGCTCGAATGGCGAACAGCTGCAGCTGGTGATCGACCCGCCGCTGGAAAAGGTGAGCATCGCCGGCGACATGAGCCTGGTCGACGCACCCTGCCCCAAATGGGAAGATGGCTGGAAAGCGCCCGAAGTGCTGCATGAGCGCGGCGGCAAGTTGAAGGTGATGCTGCACGGGACGTTCCCGAAAAACTGCGCCAGGACCTACGCCATCAACGTGCTCGACCGCCAGGACTACCTTGACCGCCTGTTCCGCCTGAGCTGGAAAAAGCTCGGCGGGGCGGTCAGCGGCGAGACGGTCGATGGCACGACGCCGGCCGAGGCCCGCTTGCTGGCCGAGCACCTCGCACGTGCCCTGCCGGAGGTGGTTCGCGACGTCAACAAGCCGTCCGACAACACGCTGGCCCGCACCCTGTTCCTGAGCTTGGGCAGCCTGGAGGCCGATGCGCAGGCTGGCAGCCATCCGATTCCCGGTATCAGCACCGAGACCACCTTTATCCGCTCCGACCTGGCGGTGCGCAGCTGGATGCGCGCCCATGGCATCAACGACGCAGGGCTGATCCTGGAGAACGGTTCGGGCCTGTCGCGCATGGAGCGCATCAGTCCCCTGCAACTGGCAAGCCTGCTCAAGGCCGGACTGCAAAGCAAGTGGGCACCCGAGTTCCAGGCCAGCATGCCGATCGTCGGCATCGACGGCACCATGCGGCGCCGCTTGAAAGACAGCCCGGCAGCCGAGCATGCACGCATGAAAACCGGCACCTTGAAGGATGTGGTGGCGATTGCCGGCTACGTGACGGACGCCGGCGGCCAGCAATGCATCGTGGTGGCCATGATCAACCACGACCTGGTCGGCGACGGCAAGGGCCGCGCCGCGCTCGACGCACTGGTCGACTGGGTGGCCCGTTCCAACGCCCCGGCGGCGCCCTGAATACCACGCAGCTCAAGGCCCTGTGCCTGGGCATGAAAGGCGCCAGCGAAACCTTGCATGGCGCGCCGAGCAACATCCTGGTTTATAAAGTGGGCGACAAGACCTTCGCCTATTTCAAGACCAGCGAGCCGGAGAAGTGGCGCTTCAGCGTGCGCGTCACCGCCGACCGCTTCGTCGAACTGACCGGGATCCCAGGCGTCAAGCCGGCGCGCTACATGGGCCGTTTCCACTGGGTGACGATCGTCGACGTGCGCAGTTTTCCGGCCGACTATCTCACCGAGCTGGTCCAGTGTTCCTACCGCCGCGCCTTCGAGTCGCTCAGCCGAGCACGCCAGCGTGCGCTGGCCGTTTCCGGCGCCTGACCGAAAGCCGCGCCGCCCGATGTGGCAAAATGCCCCATCCGCGATCAAACGTAGACATAATGTATTGACCTACCAGCCTCAAGCAACGTGGATTACGCTGAGGT
>JAZJYV010000059.1:0-58443 GCA_040390195.1 Pseudomonadota bacterium
TCGGACCCCGGTTTTTCTGTTGGGGGTCTGACCCCGGGTTGAAGTCCGCGGCTTGCGAACCGGGGTTCGACCCCTGCCTTACTGGACTTTGGCCAGGGCGCGCCGGTCGCGCTTGGTGGGACGGCCCTTGATGGTGGTGCCCGGTTCGCGGTACAGCTTGCGCGCCTCGTGTTCGTGCTCGCGCCTGGCCACGCTGGCCGCAGTCTCCTCATACAAGAGGCGCGCCACCGGCGCCGCGCCGCGCACGTCGGAAATACCCAGCACCCGCAACTCCCACGTCTCGGCGCCGTTGTCGACAGTCAACAACTCGCCCAGCTTGACCGGACGCGCCGGCTTGATGCGCTCGCCGTCGAGCCGCACCTTGCCGGTGTCGACCGCCTCGGTGGCCAGCGAACGGGTCTTGAAGAAGCGCGCGGCCCACAGCCATTTGTCGATCCGGACATTGTCCATCAGGCATACCCCATCGCGAAAATGCGCATGGCCAGTTTATAGAAAAAATACGCGAGGCCATAGCCGCAGCGCCGCAGCCAGCCCACGTTGGCGAACTCGTCGCGCCGCACCGGCACCCCGTCGGCGATGCCGCGCAGGATGTGTTCGCGCATGCTGGTGGCAAATTGGGCGTCGCGCACCACCACGTTGGCTTCCTGGTTCAGAAACAGCGACAGGCCGTCGCAATTGCTCGAACCGACCGTCGACCAGTCCTCGTCGATCACCGCCACCTTGGCGTGCAGCTGGGTCTTGCGGTATTCGATCACCTGCACCCCGCTGTCGAGCAGCTTGGGGTAGAACGAGCGCGCCACCATGTCCTGCAGCCAGAACTCGCCCACCCCGATCAGCAGCTGCACCTCGACGCCACGCCGGGCCGCCAGCGCCAACGCCTTGCGGAACTTGTGGCCGGGCGCAAAATACGGGTTGGCCAGCAACACGCTCTTCCTGGCGCGTCCCAGCGCCTGCAGATAGGCGCGCTGGATGGTGCGCCGGTTGCGCAAATTGTCGCGCACCACGAAGGCGGCGTGCATCGGCTTGTCGCCGTGCTGCAGCGGCGGACGCCGCATCTCACGGAACAGGCCGATGCGCTTGAGCAAGCCGAGCCGCCCCACGCGCGCCCACTGGGCCTGGGCTTCGCGGTGGATGTCGGCCACCAGCGGGCCGCGCAGCTGCACCGCAAAGTCCCAGCGCGGCGCCGGCAGGCGCTTCCCGGGGTCGTAGTCGCAAAACCAGTCGTCGTTGACGTTGATACCGCCGACAAAGGCCACTTCGCGGTCGACGACGGTGATCTTGCGGTGGGTGCGCGTGACGCCGCGCCGGAACCAGGCGTTGAACACGCGAAAGCGCACGCCGCCGTCGGCAAACGCGCGGCCCAGCCGCTCGCACTGCTTGCCGCCGGTGCCGAACCAGTCGGTCACCACCCGCACCTTGACGCCGCGTTCGGCTGCCCGGACCAGCGCCGCCTCCACCTTGGCCCCGGTGGCGTCATCGGCGAAGATGTAGGTCTCGAAATAGATGTCGTACAGCGCCGCGTCGATCGCCGCCAGCAGCGCCGGAAACAGGGCTAGCCCGCTTTCGAGCAGGGCGATGTCGTTGTGGGCAACGTAATGAACTGGTCGCATGGTCCTCAGGCGAGCTTGAGATTGGCCACGATCGGCGCGTGGTCAGACAGCTTCGCCCATAAAGTCCCATGCAACACCTGTGCGTTGTCGACCTTGAAGCCGCGCACATAGATGCGGTCGAGCCGGAACCAGGGCAGCGCGGCCGGGAAAGTGCGTGCCGGCGCCTTCGACTCGCGCCCCGTCAGGTCGCGCACCAGCTGGTCCAGGGTCGAGCCCGAACCGAGTTCGTCGAACACCTCCACCACGCCCAGCGCCGCGCGCAGCTTGTCGCTGAGGTTGTTGCGCCAGTCGTTGAAGTCGCCAGCGATGATCACCGGCTCGCCCATCGGCGAGAACTCGTTGACGCAATCGATCAGGGCCTGGGTCTGGCGTCCGCGTCCGCTCTCGAACAGGCCAAGATGGACCACGTAGCAGTGGACCAGTCCTTTCGGCGTCTTCAGCACGCAATGCAGGATGCCGCGCCGTTCGTAGGCGTGGTCGGACACGTCATGGTTGCGAATGTCGGCAATCGGGTGGGTCGAGAGCAGCGCGTTGCCGTGGTGGCCGTGATCGTAGACCGCGTTCATGCCGTACGCCGCATGGTGCGACTCACCGGCCAGGAACTCGTGCTGCGCCTCCTCGGGCCAGTGGTGGTGGCCCCGGCTCTCGTCGCCAAATTGGGCCGCATTGCGGTCGTGCCGGCCCTGCACCTCTTGCAAGAAGACGACGTCGGCGTCGAACAGGGCGATGGCCTTCTTCAGCGCGTGGACACGCGGCATGCTGCGGATCGAGGAAACGCCTTTGTGGATGTTATAGGTCGCGACGCGAATCTTCATGCAACCATTCTAACCCCATCGGCCAGGTTTTCGTCACAGTGTTGCCGAGCTCGCTCAGCGCGCGAAATGGCGTGGCAGCTGGAGAATGGCTTCGGCGTTGGAGGACGAGAAGCAGCGGTCGGCCGCTTCCAGCTGCGACAGCCAGACGTGGCGCAGGTGCTCGCGTGGACTGAGCGTGATGGCGGTGTCGCGCGGCACGCAGACGCTGAACACGTGTTCGGTGTTGTGGGTCACGCCGGGGGCGTAGCGGTGGCGCCAGACCGGGTAGATTTCGTAAATATTGGACAGCTGCCAGTCGTGCAAGACGATCTGCACGCCGTCGGCAACGATCCCGGTTTCCTCGAACAGCTCACGGGTGGCGGTGGCCAGCAGCGGCTCGTCGGGCGTGTCGAGCGAGCCGGTGACCGATTGCCAGAAGCCGGGCCGGTCCGCGCGCTCGATCAGCAACACGTTCAGCTCGGCGTCGTGGATGACGACCAGGACCGATTCCGGGATCTTATGCAATTGAGCAACCACCGGCATGAAGTGCAAGCCGGCGTTACGCGACCTTCGGCTCGGCGTTGCGCAAACGGATGTGCAGTTCGCGCAGCTGCTTCTCGTCCACTTCGGACGGGGCGTTCGTCAGCAGGCACTGGGCGCGCTGGGTTTTCGGGAAGGCGATCACGTCGCGGATCGAATCGGAACCGGTCATCATCGTCACGATCCGGTCCAGGCCGAAGGCCAGGCCACCGTGCGGCGGCGCGCCGTACTGCAGCGCGTCGAGCAGGAAGCCGAACTTGAGCTGGGCTTCTTCGGCGTCGATCTTCAAGGCGCGGAACACCTTGCTCTGGACTTCTTCACGGTGGATACGGATCGACCCGCCGCCCAGTTCCCAGCCGTTCAAGACCATGTCGTAAGCCTTCGACAGGCAGGCGCCCGGATCGGTTTCGAGCATGTCTTCGTGGCCGTCTTTCGGCGCCGTAAACGGATGGTGGGTCGCGTTCCAGCGGCCCGATTCCTCGTCATGTTCGAACATCGGGAAGTCCACCACCCACAGCGGCTTCCACAGGTCGTCGAACAGGCCGGCCTTCTTGCCGAAGTCGGAATGGCCGATCTTCACGCGCAGCGCGCCGATGGCGTCGTTGACGACCTTGGCCTTGTCGGCGCCGAAGAAGATCAGGTCGCCGTCTTCGGCGCCCGTCAATTCAATCATTTTGGCCAGCGCAGCGTCGTCGAGGTTCTTGACGATCGGCGACTGCAAGCCTTCGCGGCCCTTGGCTTTCTCGTTGACCTTGATGTAAGCGAGGCCCTTGGCGCCGTAGATGCGCACGAACTGGTCGTAGGCGTCGATTTCCGAGCGCGGCATGTTGGCCCCTTGCGGCACGCGCAAGCCCACCACGCGCCCGCCGACCATGTTGGCAGCGCCAGCGAAGACCTTGAATTCCACCGACTTCATGACCTCGGTCAGGTCAGTGAACTCGAGCTTGACGCGCATGTCGGGCTTGTCCGAACCGTACATGCCCATGGCGGTGGCGAAGTCCATCACCGGGAACGGGTTCGGCAGGTCGATGTCCAGGGTGTTTTTGAAGACGACGCGGATCATGTCCTCGAACAGGTCGCGGATTTCCTGCTCGTTCAGGAACGACGTTTCGCAGTCGATCTGGGTGAACTCGGGCTGGCGGTCGGCGCGCAAGTCTTCGTCGCGGAAGCACTTGGTGATCTGGTAGTAGCGGTCGAAGTTGGCCACCATCAGCAGCTGCTTGAACAGCTGCGGCGACTGCGGCAGCGCGAAGAAGTTGCCGGCGTTGACGCGCGACGGCACCAGGTAGTCGCGCGCGCCTTCCGGCGTGGACTTGGTCAGCATCGGCGTTTCGATGTCGATGAAGCCGAGCGCGTCGAGGTACTTGCGCACTTCCATCGTCACCTTGTAGCGCAGGCGCAGGTTGTTTTGCATCTGCGGACGGCGCAAGTCGAGCACGCGGTGGGTCAGGCGAGTGGTCTCGGAGAGGTTGTCGTCGTCGAGCTGGAACGGCACGGCGACGGACGGGTTGAGCACTTCCACGGCCGAGGCGGTGATTTCGATCTTGCCGGACTTGAGGTTGCTGTTGATGGTGCCTTCGAGGCGGTTGGTGACCACGCCGGTGATGCGCAGGCAGTATTCGTTGCGCACCGATTCGGACGCCTTGAACACCTCGGCATGGTCCGGATGGCAGACGATCTGCACCAGGCCTTCGCGGTCGCGCAAGTCGATGAAGATCACACCACCGTGGTCGCGGCGGCGATGGACCCAGCCGCACAGGCTGACGGTCTGGCCCAGTAGTTCTTCAGTAACGAGGCCGCAATAGTGAGTACGCATGGTGGACATAATGGTTTCAGTTTAGGTTAGTTATTCAGGGGCCGCCAGGGTTAAGCGCGCCTTATTCTTTGCTTGCTACTTCGTCGGGGGCGACCACGCCCATCGACACGATGTATTTCAGGGCCGCATCGACCGACATGTCGAGTTCGATGACGCGGCTGCGCTCCATCATCAGGAAGAAGCCCGAGGTCGGATTGGGCGTGGTCGGCACGTACACGCTGATGTAGTCGCCCACCAGGTGGTTGCGCACGTCGCCGCCCGGCACGCCGGTCAGGAAACCAATGGTCCACGAATCGGCGTGCGGGTAGCGCACCAGCACGGCCTTGCGAAACGCGTTGCCGGACGAGGAAAACAAGGTGTCGGATACCTGTTTGACGCTGCCGTACAGCGAACTGACGACCGGAATGCGGTGCAGCAGCCGTTCCCACAACTTGACCAGGTAATTGCCGACCAGGTTATTGGTCAGCAAGCCGGTGATGAACACAATGGCCACCGTCAGGATGGTGCCCAGGCCGGGGATGTCGAAGCCGATCAAGGTGCGCGGCTGCCAGCGCTCCGGGACGATCAGCAGCGACTGATCCATGGTACTGATGACCAGGTTCAGCACCCAGGCCGTAATGGCCAGGGGCACCAGAATCAACAATCCGGTAATGAAATATTTACGCATTGATCTCTCGGTTAGGTGGTGGCGGGCAGCGGCGCGCCGCCCTGCCTCAGGTCGTGCCGCTGCCGGGTGTGGCCGCTGTTGCCGGGGCTGCAGCCGGGGCTGCAGGCGCGTCGCTGGCCGCCGGCGCCGCAGCAGACTCGGCCGGCCCACTGGCGGTGCCAGTGGGCGGCGCCTTGCCGCCACGGAAATCGGTGGCATACCAGCCGGTTCCCTTGAGTTGGAATCCGGCAGCCGTCAGCTGCTTCTTGAACGACGGCTTGCCGCACGACAGGCAAACGGTCAAGACCGGGTCGGATATCTTTTGCAGCACATCCTTGGCAAAACCGCATTCATCGCAGCGGTAGGCGTAAATCGGCATCAAATACTCCGCAAAAATCGTCAAAACCCTGAATTATAAAGCTTTTATGGGGAGTTTCGATCATTGATGCAGAAACGATGGCGCCAGGGGCGGCCGCTTCGACCGCGGCCGTGTTGCGCTTGTTGTTTTTCAAGGCCAAGCGCACTGTCGGGGCAATCGATTCGCCGCCTTTTGAACCATACATTGCAACGCCGATCATTTGCCAGCGCATCCACGTCCTGAAGTATTTCGTCTGGGGCGCCCACGACTTGCCGGCCAGGCCAAACCTGTCCCGTGAGCAAGTTTAATTTTTCTGAAACATTCCTTTGTCGGGAAATTTTACACTTTCCTTGACCTAAAATAAGGCAATCAACATAAGTTACTGTTGTTAAACAATATTTGTTTTTGGCATAGAAGTTGCTACATAGCCATAAAACCACTTTATGGGCAACACATGAACAAAAACTTTCTCTTCGCGGTGATCGGCTTATGTGTTGGCGCCTGCGCCCACGCTGGCGTCGTTGGCAATATTTCGGCAGCGAGCTTCAGCGCACCCGTCATTGAACACTTTGACGGCCCATCGGTCACCCAGGACAGCTACAACTTCGGAAACGGAATGGCCTATGCGAACCTGGCCGGCGGCGCCGACCTGATCAATTTTACGGACGGGTATGGCCTGGGCGAATCGGGTGGTGTCGGCGCCGGTATCGATGGCGATGGTTTTTTTGCAACCACCGGTCCAACCACGTTCGAACTGGCGTTCGCCGGTGGCATCACGCGTTTCGGGTTTCATGGCGCGAAGGCCTTTGTCGGCGGCCAGTCCTCGGCCCTGGATGGCATCATGAACCTGGAATTTTATGACCTGGGCGGCGTGCTCATCGACACCATGGCGGTCGATACCGGCGGCGCCTTTTCCTGGAATGATTTCTACGGCTTCGAATCCGACCTGGCCATTGGCCGCGTCGTCTTCCGTGACGCTGGCTATTCGGTCCTCGACGACGTCGAGTTTGACGTGGTGCCGGAACCGGCCAGCGTCGCCCTGTTCGGCCTGGGCCTGGCCGCCCTCGCCGCATCGCGCCGCACACTGGCGCGCAAGTAACTTCGAGGGGAGCAAGGGTAGACCCTGCCTCCCCGAAACCGATCAGCCGTCGATGCGTCGACGGCTTTTTTTCGCCCTCACTGGCCGCCGGCCGGCTTCATGCGCAGGAAGCGCCACGCCATGCTGCGCCCCTTGCCGTCGATGCGGGCGAGGACGACATCGGCCGACTCGGCGCTGTAGATGATGCGGGTCGGAAAGTCATGGCTCGGATTCTCGAACACCACCTTGCCGGCCTCGACACTGGTGGCGGGGAACTCGACCGGCGGCCGGCCATACGGACTGGCAATGTAGATCAGTTTGCCGTCGCGCTCGACGATGCGCAGGAACTCGAATTCGACCGTCTTGCCATCCCTGGTGGAGCGGTTGATCGCCATCATGCTGCCGCCCTTGGGCGTGATCCAGTGCTCTTCGGTGTCGAGCGCGCCTTTCATTTGCTGCCAGTCGCCGGCCAGCCACCCGAGCTCGGTGATGTCGGCAGCCTGGGCGCTGCCCAGGAAAACGGCCAGTACCAGGCCAAGGCTGAACTGCTTTTTCATGGCGCTCCTTTTGCGTGGGGAGACTGCTTGCGCTGCCAGACCTGCCAGCGCTCCTTGCTATCAAATACGGCAATCGAGTCGGCCACGGGGGCGTCGTCGATCCGTTCGAAATACGGTGCCAGCAGGTCCTGCAGCGCGTCTGGCGCGATGCCGAACGGCGGTCCCCTGGTGGCGTCGTCGAAAAAGAAGAAGCCGGCCAGCCGGGCGCCCGGCGCCAGCAAGGCGGCCCAGCGCGCCGCCACCTGCGCCCACATCGCGCGCGGCAAGGCGCACAGGAAGGCGCGCTCGTAGATCAGGTCCAACGGCTGCGCGCTGTGCCAGGCGAAGAAATCGGCCTGCTCCACGCGCGCCGCCCACGGCCCGACCGCGGCGCGCGCCCTCGCCACGGCAGCGGGTGAAAAATCAATCGCGCTCGCATCCCAGCCCGCCTCCGACAAAAACGCCAGCTCGTAGGCCGCGCCGCAACCGGGAATCAAGGTGCGCAGCGGGCGCTTCGATGCGGCCACGAACTCACGCAACGCCTGCGGCACCCCGCCCTTGTCCCAGGGCGTGAAGCCGCGCTCGAAACGCTCGTCCCAGAAGGCGGGCGTGAGCGGATCGCGGCTGGCGAATTCGGGCATCTCACAGTCCGTGGTGGAAGCGCTGGTACAGCTGGATCAGCACCAGGCCCAGGCCGAAGGCGCCGGCGAAATACACGGCGAAGCTGAGCAGGCGGTTGGTGCGCCGCTGTTCTTCGAGTACCGACCTGAGCAGCTCGGCGTTGGCCAGGTTCGGCTCGGCCGCGTGCATCAGTGCCCGGTGCACCAGGCGCGGCAGTTGTGGAATGATGTGGGTGAAGCGCGGCGCCTCCGCCTTCAGGCGCTCGATCATGCCGGGCACGCCGACCTGCTCGGCCATCCAGCGCTCGAGGTAGGGTTTGGCGGTCTTCCACAGGTCGAGGTCGGGGTCGAGCTGGCGGCCCAGGCCTTCGATATTGAGTAGGGTTTTCTGCAGCAGCACCAGTTGCGGCTGCACTTCGACGTTGAAGCGGCGCGAGGTCTGAAACAGGCGCAACAGGATCTGGCCGAAGGAAATGTCTTTCAGCGGGCGGTCGAAAATCGGTTCGCAGCAAGCCCGCACGGCCGACTCCAGCTCGTCGACGCGGGTCTCGCGCGGCGCCCAGCCAGACTCGATGTGGGCTTCCGCCACGCGCTTGTAGTCGCGCCGGAAAAACGCCAGGAAGTTCTGCGACAGGTAATCCTTGTCGAAGTCGTTGAGCGTGCCGACGATGCCGAAGTCGAGCGCAATATAGCGCCCGAAGTTGGCCGGGTCGATCGAGACCAGGATGTTCCCGGGATGCATGTCGGCATGGAAGAAGCCGTCGCGGAACACTTGCGTGAAGAAGATTTCGACGCCATCGCTGGACAATTTTTTCAGGTCGACGCCCTCGGCGATGAGGCGCTCGGTCTGGCCGACCGGTACCCCGTGCATGCGCTCCATCACGATCACGCTGCTCGAACAATAGTCCCAGTACATCTCCGGCACCAGCAACAGCTTGGAATCGGCGAAATTGCGGCGCAGCTGGCTGGCATTGGCCGCCTCGCGCATCAGGTCGAGCTCATCGTGCAGGTATTTGTCGAACTCGGCCACCACTTCCCTGGGCTTGAGGCGCTTGCTCTCGGCCCACACGCTGCCGATCCACTCGGCCGCGATGTGCATCAAGGCCACGTCCTCGTCGATCGACTTTTTCATGCCGGGACGCAGCACCTTGACGGCCACTTCCTTGCCATCTTTCAAGACCGCAAAGTGCACCTGGGCGATCGAGGCCGAGGCCACCGGCACCCGCTCGAAACTGGCGAACAACTGGTCGGGATGGGCGCGCAGCGATTTGGTGATTTGCGCGATGGCCAGGTCGGAGCTGAACGGGGGCACCCGGTCTTGCAGGCGGGCCAGCTCGTCGGCGATGTCGGTCGGCATCAAGTCGCGCCGGGTCGAGAGCACCTGGCCGAATTTCACGAAAATGGGGCCCAGCTCCTCGAGCGCCATGCGCAGGCGCGCGCCGCGCGGGGCGCTGATGTCGCGCCAGAAAATCACGGTGTCGATCAGCTTGGCCGTGCGCGGCACCTTGAGCCCGGAAATGGCAATCTCGTCGAGCCCGTACTTGATGGCGACCCGGAAGATTTTAAACAGGCGCAGGAATTTCAATAGCATCAAAGATCCAAAGTTTGTTGACCGCTCGCGCGGCTGGGCGCGGCCAGCACCTGTTCCAGGCGGGCGATGCGCTTGGCGGCGCGCTCGACGTCGTCGCGCAGGCGGCTGACCTCGCCGGCAAAATCGTCGACCATGGCCGGGCGCACCAGCAGCGGCTGCTCTTCGAGGAAGAACTCGGCCACGTTTTCCGCCAGCTTCTGGTGGGTCGCGCGCGCGGTCTCGAGGGCGCCCCTGGCGCCGCCGACCAGGCGGGTGGCGGCAATCGGGCCCAGGAACGGTTCGAGGTCGTGCTCGGCCTCCCAGCGCACGCCCTTGGCAAGCTGCGACAGGGTGTTGGCGAAGTCGGCGTCGCCGTCGATCTTGACGTAGGAGAAGGCGCGCTCGCGGTTCTGCGCGATCAGCGGCAGGTCGGCCAGCTTGAGCCGGATCGTGACGTCGGCTGCCTGCAAGGCGCTGCCTGCCTCGAGCATGCCGTCGCCGGCCACGCGCACCCGCAGGACCACGCTGCCGGCGTCGATACAGGCGTGCTGGCCGGCGTGGCGCGCGAGCGCCTCGCGCGCCCACGCTTCTTGCGCCAGCAAGTGGTTGATGGCGGCCACGACGGGCGCCATCAGGGGAAAGGTCGAATTGGCAGGGCTGGTTGGGGGCATGGTCGGCACGGGTATAAAAAGCAAAACCGCCCGGTTTGCGGCGGGCGGCTTCGATCTTACCAGTTTGCCGGGGAGAATCCCGGCAATGGTGAAATATTCAGGACAGTTGCTGGATACCGGCCAGCACCCAGCCGCTGTTGCCCGAGACGGGCTTGGACATGTTCCAGACTTCGGAGAACGGCTCGGCTGGCGCGTTTGGCGCCGACTTGATCATGCCGGTGAACTTGACGCTGGCCAGGTAGTCGCTGCCGATCGTTTCGATGCCCAGCAGCTCGCCGTCGATTGTGACGACGTCGGTGAAGTCGGCCGTGGCGCCGCGCTCCTGGATCTGCATCTTCAGCTCGGCATAGATTTCCGGCGTGGTGAATTCACGCAAGTCGTTGACGTCGGCCTTGTCCCAGGCCGCCTGCATGCGGATGAAGCTGGACTTGGCATGGCGCAGGAAGGCTGGTGTATCGAAGTCGGCCGGCACGCCCCAGGGCGCGGCGGGCGCGGCGATGGCCGATGGCACCGGCTGGTAGGACACCGTTTCGGCCATGCGCGAACCGATTTCAGGCGTACCGCCGGCCGTCGCTGGCGTGAGCGTGTTGAATCCCGAGAATGGCGCGGCGGCCGGCGCGCTCTTGCGCGCGAACATGCGCCAGATGAACACAGCGGCCATGCCCAGCAGTGCGATCATCAGGATCGAGCCCAGCGCGCCGCCCATGGCGCCGCCCATGCCGAAATGGGAGAACAGGGCACCCATGCCCAGGCCGAGCAGCGCGCCGCCCAGGATGCCTTTCCAGGGGCTGGCCGGTTTGGGCGGAATCGCCGGTGCGACCGGCGCGGCGGTGGGCGCGGCAGCGGGCGCCTTGGCGGGCGCGGCCGCTGGCGGCGGGGCCTGGCGCGCGACCGTCGGCGACTGGCGCCCGATCGAACGGCCGCCGCCCAGGGGACGGGCGTCCGCCTCGCTGACCATCGCCATCGCGGTGAGGGCAATCATCATGCTGGCCAAGAATTTTTTCATGTTCGTCATCCTAAAGTTTGATCCCGGTGTGGAGAGCGGCCACCCCTGCCGTTAAATTGAAATACTCGACCCGTTCCAGACCGGCCTCCTGCATCATCGTTTTCAGCGTTTCCTGATCGGGATGCATGCGGATCGACTCGGCCAGGTAGCGATAACTGTCGGCGTCGCCGGCGATTTTCTGGCCCAGCCATGGCAATACCGAGAACGAATACACGTCGTACGGCTTTTGCAAGGGCGCCGCCACTTTCGAAAATTCCAGCACCAGCAGCTTGCCGCCCGGTTTCAGCACGCGCCGCATCTCGGCCAGTGCCTGGTCCTTGTGCGTCATGTTGCGCAGGCCAAAGGCCACGCTGACCCGGTCGAAGTAATTGTCTGGAAATGGCAGTTTTTCCGCATCGCACAGTAAGGTGGGGGTCACCAGGCCGGTATTCAAGAGGCGGTCGCGGCCAACGCGCAGCATCGACTCGTTGATGTCGGTGAGCCAGACTTCGCCGGTCGGGCCGGCCTGCCTGGCGAAGGCCTTGGACAGGTCGCCCGTGCCGCCGGCGATGTCGAGCACCTTGAAACCGGGGCGCACGGCCGCGTTGGCGATGGTGAAGGTCTTCCACAGGCGGTGCAGGCCGCCCGACATCAGGTCGTTCATCACATCGTATTTCGAGGCGACGGAGTGAAACACCTTGGCCACTTCGTGGACTTTTTCGTCTTCCGAAACGGTTTTGTAGCCGAAATGCGTAGTATTGGTCATAGTGGGCAGCCAGTTGGGTCTGCCTGCATTATACAAGCGCGGCTCAGACGGTGAAATCCGGCGTGGCCGCCGCCATGCTGCGCAGCCGGAAATTCATGCATTGCCTGAATTCCCTCCATGCACTGCAAGTAGGAATTAGTGCTTGTGGCCGCAGCCGTGGGCCGTCACCGGCTTGCCCGGCAGGACGGCACCGGGAGCGCGGCCGCTGTCGCCGTCGAAGCCGGCGCCGTGCAGGCGCGCCAGGTAGTCGCTCCACAGCGCTTCTTGCTCTCGGCCCAGCCTGTAGAGGTAGTCCCAGGAATACAGGCCCGTGTTATGGCCGTCGCTGAAGGTCGGCTGCACCGCGTAATTGCCGACCGGCTCGAACGCCGTGATGCCGACCTCGCGCTTGCCGACCTGCAGCACCTCCTGGCCCTGCCCGTGCCCGCGCACCTCGGCCGATGGCGAGTACACGCGCAGGTATTCGAACGGCAGCGAGAACGCGCTGCCGTCGTCGAAAGCGACTTCGAGCACGCGCGATTTTTGATGGACGGTCAGTGCGGTCGGAATCATTTTTTTCCCAGTCGGCGCGCGATGTTCGCGGCCAGTTGCGCCAGCAGCGCTCGGCGCGCCGCCAGGATTGGTTCGTCGGTGCTGCGCACGGCAGGCGTCCACACCGGGTTCGGGAAATGCGCGTCGTCGGCGAATCGGGGAATCACATGCCAGTGCAAATGGGGCGTCATGTTGCCCAGGCTGGCCACGTTGACCTTCCCCGGCGCCATCACCTCGCGCAGCGCCAGTTCGACATGCCAGACCGCGTCGTTGAGCGCCATGCGGTCGGCCGGCGCCAGGTCGCTCATCTCCTTGACGTGCGCGTTCCAGATCACGCGGCAAAAGCCCGGGTAGGCCGGATCGTCGACCAGGATCACCGCCAGCTTGTCGTCGCGGTAGACCGGCTCGACCGCCAGCTCGCACAGCTCGCAGCTCATACCAGCACCCGCTCGATGCCGCCATTGTTGGCGCGCGCCACGTAGTCCGGCATCCAGTTCTCGCCCAGCAGATGACGCGCGATCTCGATCACGATGTAGTCGGCCGTGGTGTCGGCATCGTCGTTGTAGCGCGACAGCCCTTGCAGGCAGGACGGGCAGCTGGTCAGGATCTTGACATCGCCCTTGAAGCCGTCCTCGCGCAGCTTGTCGGCCCCTTTGACCATCTCGCTTTCCTTGCGATAGCGGACCTGGGTGGCGATGTCGGGACGCGATACGCCGAAGGTGCCTGACTCGCCGCAGCAGCGGTCGTTCTTCTCGATCTTGACGTTGTCGACCGTGCTGACCAGCGCGTTGATGGTCTTGACCGAGTCCTGCAGCTTCATCGGATTGTGGCAAGGCTCGTGGTACATATAGCGCGTGCCCGTGACGCCCTCAAGCTTGACGCCCTTCTCGAGCAGGTACTCGTGGATGTCCATGATGCGGCAACCGGGGAAGATCTTGTCGAACTCGTAGGTGGCCAGTTGGTCGTAGCAGGTGCCGCAGGAGACCAGCACCGTCTTGATGTCGAGGTAGTTGAGGGTGTTGGCCATCCGGTGGAACAGCACCCGGTTATCGGTCATCATCTTCTCGGCCTTGTCATACTCGCCGGCGCCGCGCTGCGGATAGCCGCAGCACAGGTAACCGGGCGGCAGCACGGTCTGCACGCCCACTTCCCACAGCATCGCCTGGGTCGCCAGGCCCACCTGCGAGAACAGGCGCTCGGAGCCGCAACCGGGGAAGTAGAACACGGCTTCGGTGTCGGCCGTCGTCACTTTCGGATTGCGGATGATCGGCACCACCTTGTCGTCTTCAATGTCGAGCAGGGCACGCGCGGTCTTCTTGGGCAGGTTGCCCGGCATCTTCTTGTTAATGAAGTGGATCACCTGCTCGCGCACTGGCGGCTTGCCGGTCGTCGGCGGCGGCGCCTTGGTCTGCTTCCTGGCGAAGCGCTTGAGCAGGGTGTGGCCGATGCGCTGTGCCTTGTAGGCCCAGCTGATCATCACCAGGCGCGTCGCGTTGATGGTGACGGGGTCGGTCGCATTGAGGAAGAACATGCCGGCCGCGGTGGTCGGGTTGAAGCTCTTCTTGTCCATCTTGCGCAGCAGATTGCGCATGTTCATCGACACGTCGCCGAAGTCGATGTTCACCGGGCACGGCGTGACGCATTTGTGGCACACGGTACAGTGGTCAGCCACGTCCTCGAACTCTTCCCAGTGCTTGATCGAGACGCCGCGCCGGGTTTGCTCCTCGTACAGGAAAGCCTCGACCAGCGCCGACGTCGCCAGGATCTTGTCGCGCGGCGAATAGAGCAGGTTCGCGCGCGGCACATGGGTGGTGCACACCGGCTTGCATTTGCCGCAGCGCAGGCAGTCCTTGACGCTGTTGGCGATCTCGCCGATATCGCTTTGCTGCATGATCAGCGATTCGTGCCCCATCAGGCCAAACGAGGGCGTGTAGGCGTTGCGCAGGTCGGCGCCGTAGCCGGGAAGGTTGAGCAGCTTGCCCTTGTTGAAACGGCCTTCTGGATCGATGCGCTTCTTGTACTCGCGAAATTCGCCGATCTCGTCCTCGGTCAGGAATTCGAGCTTGGTGATGCCGATCCCGTGTTCGCCGGAGATCACGCCGTCGAGCGAACGGGCCAGCTTCATGATGCGCCCGACCGCCTGGTGGGCGTCCTGCAGCATCGCGTAGTCGTCTGAATTGACTGGCAGGTTGGTGTGCACATTGCCATCGCCGGCGTGCATGTGCAGCGCCACGAACACGCGCGAACGCAGCACGCGTGCGTGGACGGCCGTGCATTCGTCGAGGATCTGCTTGAACGCGGCGCCGTTGAAGATCTGGCGCATCTGGGCGCGGATCTCCTGCTTCCACGAGATGCGCACGGTGCGGTCCTGGACCACGTCGAACAGGGTGGCGCCAGGCTGTTCGGCCAGACGCGCCTCGAACACGACCTCGAGCCGTTCCAGGCCCAGCGCATACAGTCCCTGCTTGCACTCGGCCAGCGGCAGGTCGAGCCGGGCCAGGATGCCGCTCCAGCGCGCGTGCACCGCGGCCAGCACTTCTTCGGCCTGCAGCACCCGGTCGCCCAGCATTTCCTCGGCGCCGATCGATTCGCCCGAAGCGTCGTCGCTCTTGCCAACGGCCAGGTTGCCGTTGGCGAAATAGGTGCGCAGCTGATCGACCAGCTGCAGCTTGTTCTTGATCGACAGTTCGATGTTGATGCGCTCGATGCCGTCGGTGTACTCGCCCATCCGATTGAGCGGAATGACGACGTCCTCGTTGATCTTGAAGGCGTTGGTGTGCTTGGCGATGGCCGCCGTGCGCGCACGGTCGAGCCAGAATTTCTTGCGCGCCTCGGCGCTGACGGCGACGAAGCCCTCGCCCACGCGGGTGTTTGCGATGCGCACCACTTCCGAGGCCGCCTGTGCGACCGCGTTTTCATCGTCGCCGACGATGTCGCCGAACAGCGCCATCTTGGGCAGCACGCCGCGCTTCGATTTGGTGGCGTAGCCGACCGCGCGCAGGTAGCGCTCGTCGAGGTGCTCCAGGCCCGCCAGCCGGATCGTAGCGAACGCCTCGCCGCCCTTGGCCGGCAAGCCGTCGAGGTAGTCCTTGATCTCGACGATCGATGGAATCGCGTCGCGCGCCTGGCCGAAGAATTCAAGGCAGACGGTGCGCGCGAATTTCGGCATCTTGTGCAGGATCCAGCGCGCCGACGTGATCAGGCCGTCGCAGCCTTCCTTCTGGATGCCGGGCAGGCCGGACAGGAATTTGTCGGTGACGTCCTTGCCCAGCCCTTCCTTGCGGAATTTGCGTCCCTCGATGACCAGCATCTCGGTCTTGAACGGCGCATCTTTCGCTTCGCCGCGCGCGTTCGGATGAGTCCATTCGAGCTGGAACGAGGCGGTCGGCGCATCGTGGATCTTCGACAGGTTGTGGCCCACGCGCGTCACTTCGAGCCAGTCGCCGTTCGGGTCGACCATCTTCCAGGAAGCGAGGTTGTCGAGCGCAGTGCCCCACAGGACGGCCTTCTTGCCACCTGCGTTCATCGCGATGTTGCCGCCGATGCAGGACGCCTCGGCCGAGGTCGGGTCGACCGCGAACACGAAGCCGGCCTTTTCGGCCGCGTCCGAGACGCGCTTGGTGACCACACCGGCGCCCGAGTAAATGGTCGCGTATTGCTTGTCCACGCCGGGCAGCATGGTCATCTCGACCGCGCCCAGGTCGATCAGTTTTTCAGTGTTGATCACGGCCGACATGGGCGTGAGCGGAATCGCGCCGCCTGTGTAGCCGGTGCCGCCGCCGCGCGGAATGATGGTCAGCCCCAGTTCGATGCAGCCTTTGACCAGGCCCGCCATCTCGTCTTCGGTGTCGGGCGTGAGCACGACGAAGGGGTACTCGACGCGCCAGTCGGTGGCGTCGGTCACGTGGGCAATGCGCTTCATGCCGTCGAAGCAGATATTGTGTTTTTCCGTGTAGCGGCCCAGCACCTTGGTGGTTTTCTTGCGCAGGTCCCAGGTGGCGCGGAACTCCATGCCGAAATCGTCGACCGCCTTGCGCGCCGCGTCGAGCAGCAGGCCCACGTTGGCGCTGCGCGTGCGCGCCACCTCGCCGTCGGCGGCGTCCTGGGTGTCAACCGTCAGGCGGCGCTTGTCGACCTCGGCGAGTCGGTGGTGCAGCGCGTCGATCAGCTCCTGGCGCCGCTTCGGGTTGTCGAGCATGTCGTCTTGCAGGTAGGGGTTGCGGCGCACCACCCAGATGTCGCCCAGCACCTCGTAGAGCATGCGCGCCGAACGGCCGGTCTGGCGCGCGCCGCGCAGTTCGTCGAGCAGCTTCCAGGACGCCTCGCCGAGCAGGCGAATGACGATTTCACGGTCCGAAAACGAGGTGTAGTTGTACGGGATTTCACGAAGGCGCGTGGGCGCGGGACCGTTCGGCGTTTCCGCCAGCAATGCCTGGAGTTGTACGGGGGCGTTCATGTAGTGGTGGGCTAGGTAGACTGAAGGGCCATTCTAGCGTATTGCGTTGCACCACGCGGGAACAGCCCTCGCTTTTCCAAGGACAAAGGCGGCGCGTGGCACCAACAAATCAACGGCCAAATCAAATTATGCAAAATTTATCAAGAAATTCAACGGCACCAACCGGCCTTTAATTTGCACAAACTGCAGTTCCGTCGAACACCGTAGGGTGGATCAGCGCAGCGCTAGCCACCACCAGCCGTCGCGACGCCTCCATGGTGGAGTGCGCCGCGCCCATCCAGATGCATTCACGCCGCCCCACATTACGCCAGCCAATGGGCGATCTGGCGCCACACCCCGTCGGGCACGTACAGCAGCAGCGCCGTCAGCGCCAGGTAGCGCACGAACTTGCCGGCTGCCATATAGCCGATGCTGGGCCAGAACGGCAAGTGCAGCCATCCGGCCAGCGTGCACAGGGGGTCGCCGATGCCGGGCATCCACGACAGCAGCATGGTCTTGGCGCCGTAGCGCTTGAGCCAGCCGAACCAGCGCGTGTGGCGCTCCCTGGCAAAGGCCACCTTGGCCCGGTAGCCGAGAAAGTAATCGACCGCCCCGCCCAGCGTGTTGCCCAGCGTGGCCACCAGCATGACGGGCCAGAACAGGGCGCCGTTGGCCTTGACGACGGCGAACACGGCCGGCTCCGAGCCCATCGGCAGCAAGGTGGCCGACACAAAGCTGACCAGGAACACGGACGCGAGCCCCACCGCCGGCGCGGCCAGCACCTTGAGCAGCCAGAGGATGGCGGATTCAATCATGAACAGTTTCGATGGCTGCCTGA
Source organism: Pseudomonadota bacterium (assembly GCA_040390195.1). Classification (GTDB taxonomy): domain Bacteria; phylum Pseudomonadota; class Gammaproteobacteria; order Burkholderiales; family Burkholderiaceae_D; genus Telluria_A. Next base: position 17,795 of record JAZJYV010000059.1, read on the forward strand.
ACCGTCCATTATAATGAGAAAACCGTTTGCCTCGAGCCGACACGTCCAGTTCGCCACCCGCGGCTGCCGGTCGCACTGCACGCCTCGGTCATCCGCCGATCGCCTCAGTCCCGCATCAAGCACGACACAGTCCAAAGCACCGGCCCCAGAATCACCTTGTTTGCAGACCATGACAATCGACTACCTGAGAAAAACCCTGACCGCGCGCGTCTATGACGTGGCCACCGAAACCCCGCTGGAGCTGGCCACGCAGCTGTCCGAGCGCTTCGAGAACCGCATCTACTTCAAGCGCGAGGACATGCAAAGCGTGTTCAGCTTCAAGCTGCGCGGCGCCTACAACAAGATGGCCAACCTGTCGGCCGCCCAGCTCAAGCGGGGCGTCATTTGCGCCTCGGCCGGCAACCACGCTCAGGGCGTGGCCCTGTCGGCGGCCAAGCTCGGCTGCCGCGCGGTGATCGTCATGCCCACCACCACCCCGAGCGTCAAGATCGAGGCGGTCAAGGCCTTCGGCGGCGCCAATGTCGAGGTGATCCTGCACGGCGAGTCCTACACCGACGCCTACAACCACGCGCTGACGCTGGAAAAAGAACAGAAGCTGGCGTTCGCCCACCCCTTCGACGATCCGGACGTGATCGCCGGCCAGGGCACCATCGGCATGGAAATCCTGCGCCAGCATGCGGGACCGATCCACGCGATCTTCGTGCCCATCGGCGGCGGTGGCCTGATCAGCGGCGTGGCCGCCTTCGTCAAGCAGATCCGGCCCGACATCAAGATCATCGGCGTGCAGTCGATGGATTCGGACGCGATGGCGCGCAGCCTGAAGGCCGGCGAGCGCGTCACCTTGCCCGACGTGGGCCTGTTCGCCGACGGCACCGCCGTGCGGCTGGTGGGCGAGGAGACGTTCCGCCTGGCCCAGCTGTTCGTCGACGAAGTCATCATCGTCGACACGGACGCCGTTTGCGCGGCGATCAAGGATGTGTTCCAGGACACGCGCAGCATCCTCGAGCCGTCCGGCGCGCTGGCCGTGGCCGGCGCCAAGGCCTATGTCGAGCGCGCCGCGCTGACCCGCCACCCGGTGCGCAACGAGACGCTGGTGGCGATCGCTTCGGGCGCGAACATGAACTTCGACCGCCTGCGCTTCGTGGCCGAGCGCGCCGAGCTCGGTGAATCGCGCGAGGCCGTGTTCGCGGTGACGATTCCGGAGAAGCGCGGCAGCTTCAAGCGTTTCTGCGAGCTGGTCGGTCCGCGCAACGTGACCGAATTCAATTACCGGGTCAGCGACGCGCGCGAGGCGCACGTGTTCGTCGGCGTGCAGATCGCCAACCGCGGCGAGTCGAGCGTGCTGGCGCGCAATTTCGAGCAGCACGATTTCAGGACGCTCGACCTGACCCACGACGAGCTGGCCAAGCTGCACATTCGCCACCTGGTCGGCGGCAAGAGCGCGCTGGCCAGGGACGAGCTGCTGTACCGTTTCGAATTCCCCGAGCGCCCGGGCGCGCTGATGCGCTTCCTGGCCAGCATGGCGCCGAACTGGAATATTTCCCTGTTCCATTACCGCAACCAGGGCGGCGACGTCGGCCGCATCCTGGTCGGCCTGCAAGTGCCGGCCGAGGAGATGGAAACGTTCCGCAGCTTCCTGACCACGCTGGGCTGCCGCTACTGGGACGAGAGCGCCAATCCGGTGTATAAACTGTTCCTCGGCTAGGCTTCAGCATGCAACCTTGATCCGTCGTTCCCGCGCAGGCGGAACGACGCAGTAGAAACCTTCTCACGATGACCGACACCGTTCAATTTTCACCGCTGGGCAAGACCTCGGCCTACCAGACCCAGTACGCGCCGGCGCTGCTGTTCCCCATCGCGCGCCAGCACAAGCGCGACGAGCTGCAGCTGGGCGCCACCCTGCCCTTCTTCGGCGTCGACATCTGGAACGCCTATGAACTGTCGTGGCTGAACCTGCGCGGCAAGCCGCAGGTGGCGATCGCCACCATCACCGCGCCGGCCGACTCGCCCAATATCATCGAATCGAAGTCGTTCAAGCTCTACCTGAACTCCTTCAACCAGACCCGCCTGGCCAACGCCGACGCCCTGCTGGCGCTGCTGAACCAGGACCTGGCGGCCGGCTTCGGCGCACCGGTGCACATCGTGCTGACGCCGCAGGACGGGTTCAGGGCCCTGAAAATGGGTGAGCTCGACGGCTTGCTGCTGGACCGCCTCGACGTCGAGATCGACCAGTACACGCCGGCCCCCGGCCTGCTGCGCGCCAGCCGCGGCGAAGCACCGGTCAGGGAAACGCTGGTGTCGCACCTGCTCAAGTCGAACTGCCTGGTGACGGGCCAGCCCGACTGGGCCAGCGTGCAAATCCAGTACGTGGGCGACCAGATCGAACAGGAAGGCTTGCTCAAGTACCTGATCGGTTTTCGCGAGCACAATGAATTCCACGAACAGTGCGTCGAACGCATCTTCACCGACATCTTGCGCCAGTGCGCGCCGCAGAAGCTGGCCGTCTACGCACGCTACACGCGGCGCGGCGGGCTCGACATCAACCCCTGGCGCAGCAATTTCAGCGGCCCGCCGCCGGCCAACCTGCGCACGGCGCGCCAGTGAGGCGCCTTTTGCACAACAGTCGCGCCCACCAAAATGCACAAAAAACAACACTGACGCAACTCAAGCTTTTGCCGGAAAAACAGGCACGAAACGCCGAATCGTCGGAAAATCATCTTTGAAACAATGGTTTTGTGGGCTGAAATTGATATTTCGCAAGAGAAATTCGAGAATTCCTGCCGAGATTGAACGTTTCATTTGAGGTAGTTGCGCCTTCGCCATTCCTCTTGCGTAAGACCAATGTGAGGCGGATACTGGAAGCGAACGAATTCGAATTACAGGGCTGTAAAACAAGCCTATAATTCTGGCTCGCAAGCACCCTTGTGCATCGCACCATTCACTTAGTGTTATGACTAACCTCAGCAAAATATTATCACTTGAGAACGTATTGCTCGATCTCGAGGTATCCAGCAAAAAACGTGCATTTGAGCAAGCTGGACTGATTTTCGAGAACAACTGCGGCATCGCCCGCTCGACCGTGTCGGACAATCTGTTCGCGCGCGAACGTCTCGGCTCCACCGGGCTTGGCCACGGCGTGGCCGTGCCGCACGGGCGCATCAAGGGCAGCAAGAGCCTCAAATCGCCGCTGGGCGCCTTCGTGCGCCTGGCCGAAGCGATCCCCTTCGAGTCACCCGACGGCCAGCCGGTGAACCTGCTGTTTTTCCTGCTCATCCCGGACCACGTGACCCAGCAGCATCTCGAGATCCTGTCCGAGATCGCCGAAATGTTTTCCGACGATTCCTTCCGCACGGCGCTGGCCACCGACCCTGATCCGAAATCGGTGCATACCCGCATCGTCAATTGGCAACCCAGCCTGCAAGCCTTGGGTTAAACTTTGTGTTGACGGGCGCCAAGTCGCCCCCCATCCGACTGAAGACCCGTTCATGCTGCAAACTCCGCTGACCATTCAACGGCTCTACGACGACAATCGCGAAAGTCTGCAACTTGGCTGGTTCGCCGGTTTTCCCGGCGGCGAGCGCCTCATTTCGGGCGATGTCGCCTCGGCGGCCGACCAGGTCGGCCACCTGAACCTGATCCACCCCGGCCGCATCCAGGTGTTCGGCCACCAGGAACTGACCTACTACAACCGCCTCAAATCCGGTTCGCGCAGCCATGTGATCGGCGAACTGATCGCCGGCGGCCCGCCCGCGCTGGTCATCGCGCAAGGCCTCGACACGCCGCCCGACATCCTCGCCATTTGCGACGAGCAGAACATTCCCCTGTTTTCGACGCCGCTGCCGGCGGCCCAGGTGATCGACTTCCTGCGCGTCTACCTGTCCAAGAAGCTGGCCCAGCGCATCATCATGCACGGCGTGTTCATGGACGTGCTGGGGGTCGGCGTGCTGATCACCGGCGACTCGGGCCTGGGCAAGAGCGAGCTCGGTCTGGAGCTCATTTCGCGCAGCCACGGCCTGGTGGCCGACGACGCGGTCGAGTTCTCGCGCATCGCGCCGAACATGATCGAAGGGCGCTGCCCGGCGCTGCTGCAAAACCTGCTCGAAGTGCGCGGCCTGGGCCTGCTCGACATCAAGGCCATCTTCGGCGAGACCGCGGTGCGCCGCAAGATGCGCCTGAAACTGATCGTCCACCTGGTGCGGCGCAGCGCGCTCGAAGAAGAGGTCGAGCGCCTGCCCTTCCTGTTCCCCACCGAAGACGTGCTGGGACTGCCGGTGCGCAAGGTCGTCATTCCTGTTGCGGCCGGCCGCAACATCGCCGTGCTGCTCGAAGCGGCGGTGCGCAACACCATCCTGCAATTGCGCGGCATCGACACCTTGCAGGAGTTCATGGAGCGCCAGCGCCAGGCCATGAGCGGCGATTGAGCCTGCCCAAAGCGCTGTCGCTTGCGGTATGATCGCCGGTATGCGCATCGTACTCATTAGCGGTATCTCCGGCTCCGGCAAGTCCGTGGCCCTCAACGTTCTCGAAGACGCCGGCTACTATTGCGTCGACAACCTGCCGCCGGCGCTGCTGCCGAACCTGGTCGCCGAGCTGATCGCCGACGGTAGCGACAGCCTGGCCGTCGCCGTCGATGCGCGCAGCGCCGTGTCGCTGGTCGAACTGCCGGCCAATATCAAGAAGCTCAAGGATGCGGGGCACGACGTCAAGGTCATGTTCCTGACCTCGAACACGCACTCGCTGGTGGCGCGTTTTTCCGAGACGCGGCGCAGCCATCCCCTCTCGCACCAGCTGCGCCCGGACGAAAATCCGGCGTCGCGCCGCACCCTGATCGAATGCATCCTGGAAGAGCGCGAACGGCTCTCGGCGATCGAACAGCTGGGCCACGTGATCGATACGTCCGACCTGTCGGCCAACAAGCTGCGCGCCTGGATCAAGGAGCTGGTGGAAATCGAACGGGCGCCGCTGACGCTGTTTTTCGAGTCGTTTGCGTTCAAGCTCGGCGTGCCGCTCGATGCCGATTTCGTGTTCGATGTGCGGGCGCTGCCGAACCCGTATTACGACCTGACGCTGCGGCCGCTGACCGGCATGGACGCGCCCGTGATCGCCTTTCTCGACGCGCAGCCAAGCGCCGCCGAGCTGCTCGAGGACATTCGTAGCTTCATCGAGAAATGGCTGCCCTCGTTCAAGACCGACAACCGCAGCTACCTGACGGTGGCGCTGGGCTGCACGGGCGGCCAGCACCGCTCGGTGTACATGGCCGAACGGCTGGCCGCCTATTTCGGTCCGAGCGAACGCGTGGTGCTGAGGCACCGCGAACAATCGTAGGGTGGAACCCCAAGGGGCCGAGCGCCTTCCACCTTTACAGCGCTTGAGAAGGTGGAAGGCGCTCGACCCCTTGGGGTTCCACCCGACGAGCTTGTGAATAATTCGATTTCTCGACAATGTCGCCGAATTGAGTTTTCGATTTATCGCACTTACAGATGGCGCAGCGGGTGCGCGTAGTCGGGCCATACCGGCGCGAAGAAGCCTTCCACCATTTCCGTAGTCACTTCCTCCAGCGTGGCCGGCGTCCATTGCGGCGCGTTGTCCTTGTCGACCACGAGCGCGCGGATGCCTTCGATCACTTCGCCATGCGTGAAATTGTGGCGCACCAGCGTGCGCTCCAGGCGCAGGCAGCCGGCCACGTCAAGCTGCGCGCCGCGCAGCAGCAATTCGTGCGTCACGCACATCAGCAGCGGCGAACGCTGGCGCATCGCCGCCAGCGCCTTCTGCGCGAACGCACCCTCATCGCGCGCCAGCGAGGCCATGATCGCCTGGACCGAGCCGGCACCGAAATGGCGGTCGATCACGGCGCGCTCGGCCTGCAGCACGCTGGCCCCGGCCTGGCCCTGGTATGGCGCGGCAAACGCCGCCACCGCCTCGCGCAGGCCCTTGCCGGGCGCGCCCGCGACCAGGGTTGCCAGCGCCACCATCTGCGCGCGCGGCACGAAACAATCGGCCAGCCCCACATACAGCGCATCGGCCGGGCCGACGGTCAAGCCGGTCAAGCCCAGGTAATTGCCCAGTTGCCCGGGCGCGCGCGACAGGAAATGGCTGCCGCCGACGTCCGGAAACAAGCCGATGTTCACTTCCGGCATTGCAAGCTTGCTGCCCTCGGTGACCACCCGCATGGCGCACTGCGGCCCGCCTTGCGAGATGCCCATGCCGCCGCCCATCACCACGCCATCCATCAGGGCCAGGTAGGGCTTCGGATAGAAGTGGATCAGGTGGTTCAGCGCGTACTCCTCGCTGAAGAAATCCTCCAGCAGCGCGCTGCCGCCTTTGACGCCGGCGCAGCTGACGTCGTAGAAGAAGCGGATGTCACCGCCCGCGCAGAACGCCTTTTCGCTGCTGCTGCCAATGACCACGGCGTCGATCGCGGAGTCGTTCCGCCAGGCGCCAAGGGCGGCCGTCAGCGCGCGCACCATCTCCAGCGACAGCGAGTTCAGGGCCTTGGGGCGGTCGAGGGTGATCATGCCGGTGCGGCCGGCGACGCGGGTCTGGACGAATTGGCTCATGGTTCGGCATCGAGAGGAGAACAGGCGCGTATTTTACAGCGCCCCCATCGAAAAGGGCGCCGCATGGGCGCCCTCGCTTACGAAGATATGGGTCGGCTTATGCGGCGGCAGGGATCTCGTCTTCAGGCATGTGCTTGATGGCCTGGTGGTTGTGGTCTTGAATCTTGTTCTTGTACTTCATGACCTGTCGGTCAAGTTTGTCGATTAGACAATCGATGGCAGCGTAAAGGTCGTGCGACAGGCTTTCCACGTACACGGTTTTGCCAGACATCCGCAGGTTGATCTCGGCTTTTTGCCTTTTTTCTTTTTCGGTCAGATTGTCTACGGTGAGGATGACTGCAATGTCGATCACTTGATCGAAATGGCGCTTGACGCGCTCGAGCTTGCTTTGTACGTATTCACGGATGGCTGGTGTCACTTCGAGATGATGTCCACTGATTGTGAGATTCATACACACTCCTAATGATGGTGTCGCTGGTGTCACTTCCTGGTTCTTGCGCGCGGGGCGTAGAGGAACGACGTCACTTCGACTACAGGCATTTCCGGAGGCTGACAGGCGGGATCTTGAGTGCTTCACGGTACTTGGCGACCGTGCGACGCGCAATGACCATACCCTGTTCCCCCAGCATGTCCGCAATCTTACTGTCGGATAATGGATTTTTAGGGTCTTCGGCTCCTGTCAATTGCACAATCAATGCCCGGATCGCCGTGGAAGAGGCTTCTCCCCCCGCTTCGGTGGCGACGTGGCTGCCAAAAAAGTACTTCAACTCGAACATGCCGTGCGGGGTCAGCATGTATTTTTGAGTTGTTACACGAGAAATAGTACTCTCGTGTAAACCAAGTGTATCAGCTATTTCGCGCAAAACAAGGGGCCGCATGGCAACTGCGCCATGGGAAAAGAAATTGCGCTGGCGCTCCACAATCGCCTGCGCGACGCGCAAGATGGTGTCGAAACGCTGGCGCATGTTCTTGATCAGCCACTTCGCTTCCTGCAACTGTGCGCTCATCTGGCCCTCGCCCTTGCCCTGCTTGAGCAGGTTGGCGTACATGCTGTTGACGCGCAGGCGCGGCATGACCTCATTGTTGAGCGTGACGACCCAGTTGCCCTTGAAGCGGCGCACGACCACGTCCGGCACCACGTAGTCGGACACGTCGGAGGCGAACACTGCGCCCGGGTGCGGATTGCACTGGCGGATCACGGTCTGGGCTTCGCGCAAGTCTTCATCGTCGCAGTCGAGCGCTTTCTTGAGCTTGTTAAATTCGCGCTGGGCGAACCAGGTCAGGTGGTTCTCGACGATCGCCAGCGCCATGCGCCGGGTCACCATCGGCACGCCCGGCATGCGCCGGATCTGCAAGGCCAGGCACTCGGACGCGTTGCGCGCACCCACCCCGACCGGGTCGAAGCTTTGCAGCAGCGACAGCGCCGTCTTCAGTTCGTCGGCGTCGATTTCAAGCTCGGGCGGCATGCGCTCGAAGATCTCTTCGAGCGATTCGGTCAGGTAGCCGTTGTCGTCGAGCGCATCGACGATCAGTTCGACCAGCGCGCGGTCGCGCGCCTCGATCAGCGTCACCCGCATCTGCTCCATCAGGTGCTCGCGCAAGGTGGTGGCGGACGCTTCGAGCTGCGGCCGCGAATCCTCGTCGTCGCTGCCCTTGGCGCGGCCCACCTCGCCCCATTCGCCGTCGGAATCGTTGCCGCTGGTCGAATCGGCCTCGGCGCCGGCTTCAAACGCCTCGCCCTCGCCCTCGGCCGCGGCCGGCGCGTCCGGCGCGCCCGGCTCGGCTGGCGTCTCGGACGGTGTGGTGCTGTTGATGGCGCCATCGCCCAGCAGGCGCACCGAATGGTCGAGCGGATCGTCGAGCCGCTCGAGCAGCGGATTGTCCGACAGCAGTTGCTCGAGTTCCTGGTGCAGCTCGAGGGTCGACAGCTGCAGCAGCCGGATCGACTGCTGCAGCTGAGGCGTGAGCGCCAGGTGCTGTGAGGTGCGTAGCTGGAGTGACTGTTTCATTGGCTACATCCGGAAGTGTTCGCCGAGGTAGACCCGGCGCACCGACTCGTTGGCGATGATGTCATCCGGCCGCCCGGAGGCCAGCACCGCTCCCTGGTTGATGATGTAGGCGCGGTCACAGATGCCAAGCGTCTCGCGCACGTTGTGGTCGGTGATCAGCACGCCGATTCCCCGTTCCTTCAAGAAGCGCACGATGCGCTGGATCTCGATCACCGCGATCGGATCAACCCCGGCGAAGGGCTCATCGAGCAGCACGAAGCGCGGCTCGGTGGCCAGCGCGCGCGCGATCTCGACCCGGCGCCGCTCGCCGCCCGACAGCGACAGCGCCTGGTTCTCGCGCAGCTTTTCGATCTGCAGGTCGGCCAAGAGGGTGTCGAGGCGCTCCTTGATCTGGGCCTTGCTCAGCGCCTTGCCGTCGATCTTCTGCAGCTCGAGCACGGCGCGGATATTGTCCTCGACGGTGAGCTTGCGAAACACCGACGCTTCCTGCGGCAGGTAGGACAGGCCAAGCGTGGCGCGGCGGTGGATCGGCAGGCTCGAGATGTCGACCCCGCTGATGTCGATCGAACCGGCGTCCGACGGCACCAGGCCGACGATCATGTAGAACGAGGTGGTCTTGCCGGCCCCGTTCGGCCCCAGCAGGCCGACCACTTCGCCGCACTCGACCTGCAGCGAGACGTCGGAGACGACCATGCGCTTGCCGTAGCTCTTTTGCAGGCCCCGCACGATCAGGGTGCTGCCGCATTTGGCCGCGTCCATCATTGTTTGACCGCCGCTGCCTTGTTCCTGGCGCTCGGCTCGATCACGATCTTGACCCGTCCTCCGCCCACTTTGCTTTCGCCGGTTGGACTGTTCTCGCCCGTGAAATTCTCCTTGCGGCTGTCATACGAGACGAAGGCGCCCTCGAATTCCTGGGTGGTCTTGCTGCCCTCCAGGCGCACCAGTTTGGCCTTCGAGAACAGCTTGACGACCTCCTGCTTGTTGTCGTATTCGATGCGCTCGGCCTGGCCCTCGATCCAGAAGTCGCCGCCGTCGGCTTTCTGGCGGAAGGTGGCCAGGCCGGCCGGATCGGCCGTGAACACGGCGAACATATAACCCTCGGCATCGGTGCGCACGGTCGCCTTGCCAGCCTTCATGATCAAGGTGCCGCGCGTGAGCTGCACGTCGCCGGTCAGGGTGCGCACCTGGGTGACGTCGTCGGCAAACACGGAAACGGCGGTAACCTCGATCTTCTTGTTCAGGTCGGCCTTTTCGGCAAATGCGAGGCCGCAGGCGCACAGCGCAAGGGTCAGCAGGATTTTCTTCATTGGGCTCTCGATTTCGATGTGTCGGTTTGACGCTGCGGCGGCGGGTAGACGATGTGCACCTTGCTCGACAGCGACAGCTGGCGCGCCGCATTGTCAACCAGCAGACCGGTGCCGTTCAAGGTCGAATGTCCGACGACGATGGCCACCGGCCGGTCGCTGGTCAATTTATCGTCGTCCGGAAAAACAGTCAGTGCCTCGGTTTTCATTTGCAAGGCTTCACCGAGCGGCGAAGCCTTGCGGTCGACCACGACGTCGCCGGCCAGGTGCACCTGGCTGTTGACGTTGTCGACCCGCGCCGTGCGCGCGTTAATGGTCATTGGCGGCTTGTCGGCGGCCAGGCTTTGCACCACCGGCAGGTCGATATCGGCGGTGTCGTCGATCGGATGATGGGTCAGCTTGGCTCCGGCGATGATGTAGCGCGGCGTGCCCTCCGGCGTCATGCGCACGAAGCTGAATTTTTCGACGATGTAGTCCGGTTCGTTCTTGCGCGCCTCCGCCGCCAGCTCGGCGTCGCCGTTATGCATCAGTTGCACCAGCCAGAAACTGCCCAGCGCGAACATGAATCCCACCATGATGGTGGCTGAGATGCGCCAGCGGTGTGCGGTGCGCTTATGCATGGGTTCAGGCGAAGTAAGGCGCCAGGGCGCGTTCATAGTTGCCCTGGGCGCGCAGCACAAGGTCGCACACCTCGCGCACCGCGCCGCGTCCGCCGCCGGCGCGCGTGACGTAATGCGCGCGGTGCTGCACTTCCAGGTGCCCGGTCGGCACCGTGACGGCGAAGCCGACCTGCAGCAGCAGCGGCAGGTCGATCACGTCGTCGCCGATGTAGCCGCATTGTGCGGCCGTGAAGCCGGTCGCCGCCAACAGCGCCTTGAACGCCACGCGCTTGTCATGGATGCCCTGGTGGACATGCACGATGCCCAGGTCGGCCGCGCGCCGCACCACGATCGGCGACTGGCGCGCGCTGATGATGGCGGTGGCCACGCCGCTTTTCTGCAGCAGCTGGATGCCCAGGCCGTCGAGCACGTTGAACGTCTTGCTCGCCTCGCCGTCCGGGCCATAGGTCAGGCTGCCGTCGGTGAGCACGCCGTCAACATCGAAAATCATGACCTTGATCAAGGCCGCGCGCCGCATGTGATCGAGTTCGACCATCAGATCACCTTCGCGCGGGTGAGATCGTGGATGTGCAGTGCCCCGACCAGCTTGTCGTCGGCGTCGACCACCAGCATCTGGTTGATGCGAAATTCCTCCATGATGGCCACCGCGTCGACCGCCAGCTGCTCGGGATGGACCCGGCGCGGGTTGGCGTGCATCACATCGCGGATCACGACCTTGGAGAAATCCTGGACCCGTTCGATCAGGCGCCGCAGGTCGCCGTCGGTAAACACCCCGATCGGGCGCCCCTGCTCGTCGACGATGGCGGTCATGCCCATGCCCTTCTGGGTGATTTCGAGCAGCGCTGTCGAGAGCGATGCATCGAGCGTCACGCGCGGCACGGCGTCGCCGCTGCGCATCACGTCGTGCACATGGGTCAGCAGGCGCCGGCCCAGCGCGCCGCCCGGGTGCGAGCGCGCGAAATCTTCTTCCTTGAAGCCGCGTGCGTCAAGCAGCGCCACGGCCAGCGCGTCGCCCAGCGCCAGCGTGACGGTGGTGCTGGCGGTCGGCGCCAGGTTCATCGGACAGGCTTCCTTGGCCACCGAGACGTCCAGGTGCACGTCGGCCAGCAGCGCCAGGCTCGATTTGGGATTGCCGGTCATCGCGATCAGGGGCGCCCCCATGCGCTTGACGATCGGCAGGATCGACATCAGCTCGGCCGTCTCGCCCGAATTCGAAATGGCGATAAACGCGTCCTGGGCGGTGACCATGCCCAGGTCGCCGTGGGCCGCCTCGGCCGGGTGCACGAACATGGCCGGCGTGCCGGTCGAGGCCAGCGTGGCGGCGATCTTGCGCGCGATGTGGCCCGACTTGCCGATGCCCGACACCACCACCCGCCCGCCACAGGCGAGCAGGATCCCCACCGCATGGCCGACGCTGTCGTCGGTGGCCAGGCGTGCGTGCAGGGCGCGGATCGCGTCGGCCTCGATTTCGAGCGTTTCGCGGGCCAGCGCCATGGCGCGCGAGGTGATCTGGGAGTCGAAAGCTTTCAGCATTGTTTTTTCATGGGTTACACTCATGCCGGAAGTATAAACGAATTGCGAAAGCAAAAAACTTGCCAGTCGCAACAAAAACAACGGATTGACCCTTTCGGCCGACGCTATCGCATGTTTTCAGGACTTGAACTGACCCTCCTGCTGCTCGGCAGCGCCGTACTTGGCGTGGTGGCCTTCCGCATGCTGCACCTGCCGCCCATGCTCGGCTACCTGTCGGTGGGCATCCTGATCGGCCCGCACGCCCTGGGTCTGGCCGAAAACAGCGTGGCCACCCACACCCTGGCCGAATTCGGCGTGGTGTTCTTGATGTTCTCGATCGGCCTCGAATTTTCACTGTCCCAGCTCAAGGCCATGCGCCGCATCGTGTTCGGGCTGGGCATGGCGCAGGTGATGCTCACCATCATCGCCACCATGGTATTTGGCTGGCTGCTGTCGACCCGGCTGCCGCCCGGCCTGAAGATCAGCTGGCAGGCCGCGTTCGCGCTGGGCGGCGCGCTGGCCATGTCCTCGACCGCGATCGTGTCGAAGATGCTCACCGAACGGCTCGAACTGGAAAGCGCGCATGGGCGCAAGATCATCGGCATCCTGCTGTTCCAGGACCTGGCCGTGGTGCCGCTGCTGATCCTGATCCCCTCGCTCGGCCAGCCGCCCGAGAAACTGGTCGAAACGCTGGCCTGGGCCAGTTTCAAGGCCGTGGTGGTGCTGGTGCTGCTGCTGTTTTTCGGCCAGAAGCTCATGCGCAAGTGGTTCACCGTCGTCGTCAAGCGCCGCTCGCAGGAACTGTTCATGCTCAACCTGCTGCTGGTGACGCTGGGCGCGGCCTGGATCACCGAGCGGGCCGGCCTGTCGCTGGCGCTGGGCGCCTTCGTGGCCGGCATGCTTATTTCCGAAACCCAGTACAAGCACCAGGTCGAGGAAGACATCAAGCCGTTTCGCGACGTGCTGCTCGGGCTGTTTTTCATCACCATCGGGATGCTGCTCAATGTGCAGCTGGTGGTGGCCAACTGGTGGCTGGTGCTGATCCTGCTGACCGGGCCGGTGCTGCTCAAGTTCGCCTTGATCGCGCTGCTGGCCAAGCTGTTCGGCGCCTCCGACGGCACCTCGATGCGCACCGGCCTGGCGCTGGCCCAGGCCGGCGAATTCGGCTTCGTGCTGCTCAACCTGACCGCCGGCGCCCATCTGATCGACAACTACGTGATCCAGCTGGTGCTCGCCTCGATGGTGCTGTCGATGCTGATCGCGCCGTTCATCATCGCCAAGTCGGACCAGATCGTGATGAAGATCTCGGCCAATGAGTGGATGCTGCAATCGCTGCAGCTGACCCAGATCGCCAGCCGCACCATGGCCACCCAGAAGCACGTGATCGTGGCCGGCTTCGGGCGCAGCGGACAGAGCCTGGCGACCTTGCTGAGCGAGGAGAAAGTGGCCTACCACGCGCTCGACCTTGATCCGGAACGGGTGCAGGAGGCGCAGGCAGCCGGCGCCAACGTGTCGTATGGCGACGCCGCGCGGCGCGAGAGCCTGGTGGCGGCCGGCATCTACCGCGCCAGCGCGCTGGTGATCACCTATGCCAGCACGCCATCGGCGCTGAAGGTGCTGCACCTGGTGCACGAGCTGGCGCCGACCTTGCCAGTGATCGTGCGCAGCTACGATGACACCGACCTGGACATACTGAAGAAGGCCGGCGCGGCCGAAGTGGTGCCGGAGGCGCTCGAAGGCAGCCTGATGCTCGCCTCGCACGCACTGGTGATGATGGGCGTGCCGCTGCGGCGCGTGGTGCACCGCGTCCAGAGCGCGCGCGACGAGCGCTACGCCTCGCTGCGCGGCTATTTCCACGGCACCAGCGACGTCGCCGACGATCCCGAGCACCTGTATGTGCGCCTGCATTCGGTGACTTTGCGCGAAGGCGCCGGGGCGATCGGCAAGCGGATGGAAACACTGGCGCTGTCGGATACCGGCGCCGAAGCGACCACGATCCGGCGCGGCAAGGGCCGCATCGAGGTCACGCCCGATACCACGCTCGAGGTCAACGACGTGGTGGTGCTGCGCGGCACGGCCGAGGCCGTGCACCGGGCGGAAACCAGATTGCTTGCGTAGTATTCAAGGGGTCGGACCCCGCTTGAGTCGGCGATTGAGAACCGGGGTCAGACCCCTAACAGAAAAACCGGGGTCCGACCCCTCTGTGTCCCGGCTAAGCACCCCTCGCCTGATCAGTCGAAACTGACCACGCGGTTGCGCCCGCTTTCCTTCGCTTCGTACAGCGCGCTGTCGGCGTGCGCCACCAGCTCCTGCGCCACGCCCTCGATCGCGTGGTCGCGCTCGAAGTCGTCGAGCGTGGCCACCCCGATCGACACCGACACCGGCAGCTCGGTGCCGTTGGCCAGCACGAACGGCGTATCGGCGATGCTGGCGCGGATGCGCTGCGCCACCATCGTCGAACTCTCGAGGTCGGCGTCGATGAGCAGCACCACGAATTCCTCGCCGCCGAAGCGGCCCAGCGCGTCCGACAGGCGCAGCTCGGCCTTGATGCGGTTGGCCACCTCGCGCAGCACTTCGTCGCCGCCCTGGTGGCCGACGCTGTCGTTGACCTGCTTGAAATGGTCGATGTCGATGTACATGCACGAAATGCGGTAGGCCTGGCGCCGCGCGCGCGCGATCTCCTCGAGCAGGCGGCGGTCGATGTAGCGCCGGTTGTAGACGCCGGTGAGCGAATCGGTCAGCCCGATGTACTTGAGCATCTCGTTGCTGATCACGTTCTCGAGGCAGATCGCGATGATCGACGCCATGTGCTCGATGAACTCGGTGCCCAGCGCCGGCGTGAAGCGCACCGGGTCCAGGCTGCCCAGGTTCAGGCTGCCGATCAGGCGCCGGTTGCGCAGCAGCGGCACGCGCGCGATGCTGCGCAAATCATCCGGCGCGCCGGGGAACATGGCGCCATGCGCGCCGCTGTGGTAGGCGCCCAGTTCGGGGCGCGGCAAGGTGTGGCGCGGCGCGATGAAGCCCAGCGCCGCCTCCGACTCGACGAACACGAGCTGCGCCATCTCGCTGAAGTCGACCCCCAGCTTGTCCATGACGGTGTGGATGTCGGCGTCCTGGTCAACCAGGCTGAGGGTGACGATGTCGAGTTCCGAGATGACCGGCAGGGTGCGAAAGATGCTGCCGATCAGGCTCGGGAAGCTGTCGGCGCCGACAATCTCCAGGTCGAATGCCTGATGCCGGCACATGATCTCGTGGTTGCGCTCGGCTTGCTCCAGCAGGTGGGCCAGCCGCGCACGCAACGATTCGTTTTCCGCCATCAGGTCGCGCGTCGATGCGCCCGGCTCATGCATACGTATCCTTTTCGATCAAACCCCAACACCTTACGCCAACTTTTCGCGCTTGAAAACGAAATCAGTTGCCAATGTCGCACGGCAATGCTTAAAAAGCCAGCACAAACGCCACCGCCTGCCCCACCCGCAGGCGCTCGCCCTCGCCGGCCGTGACGATGCAGTTCATGCCGAAGCAAACTGCGTCGTCCACTTGCGCCTTGCGCCGATAGGCTTGCAAGATGTCCAGCGGGTCCGGGCCGACACAGCCGCTGGCCTGGTCGACCGAGGGCATCGGGCAGCGCGGACAGGGCTTGACCGGCTTGAGCCGGGCCGCGCCCAGCTCGAACGTCTCGACATAATCCTCCTCGAACGCTTCCATGCCCTCCACCACCAGGTTGGGGCGGAAGCGGTTCATCGGCAGCGCGGCGCGGCCGGCCGCCACCAGCTTCTGGTTCAAGTCCTCGAGCGAACTGCGTCCGGCCAGCAGCAGCGGGTAGCCGTCCGAAAACAGGGTGGGCGCCTCGATCGCGCCGGTCCAGGTGCGGCTGGCCAGGCGTACCGCATCGGCATGGAAGCGCACCAGGCGGCAGGCGACGCCGAGCGCCTGGGAAAACCAGGCGGCACCGGCGGCGCCGCATTCGCTGGCCTGCACCGTGTCGTCCCACACCTGCACCTGCACGGTCGGCGTGTCGTGCACCACCGCCAGTGCCAGCGTCAGCGGCGCCATGCCGGGCGCGCTGAGCACCAGCGCGCCATCGTCCAGCCGCGGCACGATCAGCGCCATGCGCGGGTAGTCGCGCTGGGTCATGAACTGACCGTCCTCGCGCACCACCATCCATTCGCGGTCGTGGATGCCGCCAAAGGCCAGGCCGGCGCGCGTGAGCGTCGCCTCGGGCACCGACATGCCGGCGCAGGACTTAATCGGATACAGGTTCAGCTCAGTCAGGATCGGCATGGCGGCGCGCTCGGATAAGGGAGCCGACATTTTAATCCGCTTCCCAGGGCGGCGCATTGGCGAATGCATCGGCGAGGAAATCGATCATCGCGCGCACCTTGGCGCTCAAATGGCGCCGGCTCGGGTAGACGGCCAGCACATCGATGTCGGGCAGGCTGAACGCGGGCATCACGCGCACCAGGCGCCCGGCGCGCAAGTCGGCGCCGATCAGGAAGGTGGGTTGCCAGATGATGCCGGCGCCGGCCAGCGCTGCCGCGCGCGCGGTGTCGCCGTTGTTGGTGTGCAGCGCACCGCCCACCCTGACCGGATGGGGCCGTCCTTGCGCATCGCTGAACTGCCAGTCGCCGGCACTCGGGTTGTAGCTGTAGACGATGCAGTTGTGCCGCTTCAGGTCGTCCGGCACCTGCGGCGAGCCGTGCCGCGCAAGATAGGCCGGAGCCGCGCAGGCGATGTTGTGCGAGGTGGCCAGCTTGCGCGCCGCGTGCGTGGTCGAGCCGCTGCGCGAGATGCGCACGGCCATGTCGAACCCCTCCTCCACGATGTCGACCACGCGGTCGATCAGCGACACCTCCAGCTCGACCTCGGGATAGCGCGCCATGAATCCGGCCCACAGCGGCGCCAGGTGCAGCACGCCGAAACTGAGCGGAGCGTTGATGCGCAACAGCCCGCGCGGCTTCATCGACGACGACGAGGCGATCGCCTCCACCTCGGCCATGTCCTCGACGATCGCCTTGGCCCGTTCGTACAAGGCATCGCCGCTCTCGGTCAGCGACATCTTGCGCGAAGTGCGGTTCAGCAAGCGCGTGCCGAGATGGGCTTCCAGGTCGCCAACGATGCGCGTGACATTGGCCGGCGACGTGTCGAGCGCTTCGGCCGCGCGCGCGAAACCGTTCTTGCGTACCACTTCGACGAACACTTCCAATGCGCGCAAACGGTCCACGACGGCTCCAGTCATTCATAAAAGCTGAATATATCATCAATATCCAAGGCTTTGATTGCTTCAAATATAAATCATATAGTGGGTTCACGGGCCATGCGGCCTGCCACCCACCAGGAGTGATCGACATGAATGAATTGGTTTCCTTTACTGTGCGCCTGCCAACCCGTCCCGAAAAGCGCGGGCAGATGCGTCGCATGCTGTTCGAGGTGCTCGACGCGATGGCGCGCGAACCCGACTTCATCAACACCTGGGTGCACGAAGACCTGGACGACGCCGACACGCTGGTGTTGTACGAAACCTGGGCCTGCAGTCGCGAGCACTTCATCGCCCACCACCTGGTCAAACCTTACCGCCAGGCTTACGAGGCAGCCTTGCCCGAGCTGCTGTCGGGCGGGCGCAGCATTCAATTCCTCAAGGGATTGCGCGCATACCCCATCCGAATCATTTCCTAAATCCCCCCACAAGGAGTCTCACCATGCATCGCTTCACAAATAAAACAGTGCTCGTCACCGGCGGCAACAGCGGCATCGGCCTGGCCACCGCCATCCAGTTCGCAAACGAAGGCGCACGCGTCGTCATCACCGGTCGCGACCAGGCCACGCTGGACCTGGCACGCACGCAGATTGGCGCCGGGGCCGTCGCGCTCAGAAGTGACCAGGGCGACATCGCCGCCGCCAAGGCACTCGCTGCCACGCTGCGCGAACAGGGCATCACGCTCGATGCAGTGTTCGTCAATGCCGGCGTGGCCAAATTCGCGCCGTTCGCCAAGGTTGATGAGGCGCTGTGGGACCATACTTTCGACGTCAACGTCAAGGGCGCCTACTTCACCATCCAGGCGCTGGCGCCGCTGCTCAATCCGGGCGCGGCGGTGATCTTGAACGGCTCCATCAACGCGCATATCGGCATGCCCTCTTCCTCGGTGTACGCGGCCAGCAAGGCCGCCCTGATCTCGCTTGCCAAGACGCTGTCGGCCGAACTGGTGGGGCGCGGCGTGCGCGTAAACGTGGTCAGTCCGGGCCCGGTATCAACGCCCTTGTACGGCCGTCTCGGCCTGCCTGACGCGCAGCTCGGTGAACTGGCGGCCGGCATCGAGGCCCAGATTCCGCTCAAGCGATTCGGCACGCCCGACGAAGTGGCCGGCGCGATTCTTTACCTGTCGTCGCCGGAAGCGGCCTTCATCGTCGGCACCGAGTTGATTGTCGACGGCGGCATGAGCCAGCTCTAGGCTGAGACGCATCCGGCCGCCGCCGGGTCAAATACGCGCTTGTGCGGCCGCGGCGGCCAATGCGACGATGAAAAACGAGCAGGCGCTCATGAATGGGCATCCCGCCGCACTTGACTCGCGAACCCTTTCAACGACCGGCGCCGGCCGATTTCTCCGCGCGCTCCGTGGCCAGCCGCTGCGCCAGCGACTTGGCCGCGACGGCCGCATACACCTTGCAACCATCGGGGTCGATGAAGGGATTGTGCTCTGGCGTGCGCGCGGCCAGCTTCTCGAGCGTGTTGGTGAAACCGGGGTGTACCGACACCACAACGTCGCACTTGAGGGCCGCCACCTTGGCGATGCTGTCCGCAAACGAGGCCGACAAGTCGGGCGACTTTCCCTTTCCCGAAAAATAGAAGCCATCGCTGGACACGGGATTGAGGCTGTCGGCGTACACCACGGCGTGGCAGGTCGCGCCCTCGCATGAGGTCCACGACCAGCTGGTGCTGCCCGGCGTGTGGCCCGGCGTCATGTGTGCGGTGATGCTCAGCGGCCCCACCTTGAGCGTCTCGCCATCGGCCACCACCTGCACCTTCGAGAGCGTGGCGATATGCACCGCGTGGGCCTCGAACTGTGGATCGTCCGGACCGTTGGTGCCGCTCTTGATCCCTCGCGCGCTCGACGGGCTGGCCGCCACCACCGCGCCGCTGGCGCGCTGCAGCGCAGGTATGCCGCCCGCATGGTCCCAGTGCGCGTGCGAATTGACGATCAGCTTCACATCTTCAATCCGAAAGCCCAGCGCCTTGATGTTCTGCTCGATCAGCGGGGCCGATTGCGGCAGGCCGCCGTCGAGCAGGATGTGGCCTTGCGGCCCGGTGATCAACAGCGCAGACAATCCCTTGACGCCGACATACCAGGTGTTCCCGACGACCCTGAACGGCGCCTGCGCCTGGTTCCATTCCTTGCAATTGCCGCAGTTGACCGCGTTCTCGTGCGCCTGCGCGCCTCCGGCCGCGACGGCCAATGCCAGTGCCACTATTCCCAACATGTAGATTTCCTTTTCTCAAGATCGATAAAATCGACCACAGGGCAAGCGCCGAAGCGCCATTCCAGGCGCACTATGCCTCAATCAGCCCAGCGCGAAAGGCTTCGCAGTTTTTCGTCATGCGTCGGTCCCGAACAAAGCGCATGACAATTTGAACTTCTTTTACACGAGCGACGCCGGGCAAGGCCACCACGGCAAACTGGCGCTTCGCCGGGATCGGCAGGTCGACGATCTGGACGCCGCCCGGTTCGGGAAAAACAGCGAGGCGGGGCAGGATTGAATAGCCAAGGCCATGCCGGACCATGGCCGCGATGCTGGTATCGGTCGCCAGCGTGCGCGACAGTTCTGCGTCGAATCCCGCCGCGCGGCATCGCTCCAGGATCGCCAATGCACCCGAGCAGTTCAACTGAATATAGGGCAAGCCCTTGAATTGTTCCCACGACACCGGCGCCATGAGCTGCAGTGAGGCCGGCGCAATCAGCACGTAGGAGTCGGCCACAAAAGGGTGGGCCACGAATTCCCGTCCAACCGGCAGGTGTGCAATGCCAATATCGGCGCGGCCTTCCGCCACCGCACGGGTCACGTCTTCGCGCTCCTCGCAACCGTCATCGAGGTCGATGCGAATGCCGGGGTATTCGAGCGCCAGCGCGGCCAGCGCCTGCGGCAGCACATGGGTCGCGATGCTGCGAAAGCACGCGATGCGCACCCGGCCGATGAGCGCGGCGTTGTCGGACGCGACATCGGAAATGCCGTCGGCCAGCCGCAAAATCTGGCGGGCTTTGCCCAGTACGCGGTGGCCGGCGTCGGTCGGAACGCAGCCCGTGCGCGAGCGCGTGAGCAGCCGCACGCCCAGGCCGGCCTCCAATTCCGTGATCGCGTGGCTGATCCGCGATTGCGTGCATCCAAGCTGCGCCGCGGCAGCGCCAAAGCCGCCCGTTTCGGCCACCGCCACAAGCATTTCAAGCTGGTTGAGCTTCATCGGGCGTCTTCGATTGATCGAAATCGTTCATGGATAGACCTGAAGTATAGGGGATTTCGGTTGCCGCCGCAGCTCCCCTATCGGAAGCTGGGCGTCATCTCGCCCCTCTCTTGAAAGGAACTTCCATGAGCCAGCTCCCCCAGGATGCCGTCCTGGTCGTCGTCGACGTCCAGCAAGCGTTCGACGACCCTCAATGGGGTGAACGCAATAATCCGGCGGCGGAATCGAATATCGCCGCGCTGCTTGCCCACTGGCGCCGCACGGAACGCCCGATCATTCACATCCATCATCGCTCGGCGCGGCCGGGCAGCCTGTTCCATCCGGACCATCCCGGCTTCAAGGTGAAACCGGAAGCGGCGCCGCTACCGGACGAACCGGTCATCCACAAGGCCGTCAACAGCGCCTTCATCGGTACCGACCTGGAGCAGCGACTGCGCGCGCGCGGCGCCGAAGTACTCGTCATCGTTGGCATCACAAGCGACCAATGCGTCTCGACGACCGCGCGCATGGCCGGCAATTTCGGCTTCACGGCGTTCGTGGTGTCGGACGCCACGGCCACCTTTGAGCGGCGTGGCGCAAACGGGCGGCATTTCAGCGCAGTAGACATGCATGAAACGGCGCTGGCCAGCCTGCACACCGAGTTCGCGACGGTGCTCGATAGCGCCAGCATGCGGGCAAGGCTGTGACGGCCTGGCGGTAGGCGCGCCAGCACGGCGCGGCCGGCCGTCAGGTCGCGCGGCGCGCCAGATAGGTCGCGATGGTTTTCTCGCCATGCGCGGCAAGCACATACACGGCGCGTGCATCGGTGGCCAGCAAGACGCCGGAGCGCAGCCAGCTTTGCCGCATGTGGGTGGGAACCCCACGTGCGGTCAGTTCGCTTGCGCTGACCGTTTTGGGTTTCACTACTTTGGCCGCCTTGGCCGGTTTGAGTGGCGCGGCCGTCTTTTTTGTTGCGGCCTTGACGGCGCGAACCGGCTGGGCATCGGCCGGCGGCGTCATCGTCACAGCAGGGCCGTCGAGATCGATGCCAAACAAGGCCGACAGATCCGCATCGGCCAAGTTGTTCTCTGAATCGGCTTGCGTCTGGGCCAGCGACATGCCAACGGCCTTCTGGACCAGCTCGGCCGGATCGACATTGCGCAACTTGAACAACAAATCAGGCGCGCTATCGAGCCGGTTGCCCACGCCGTACAAGGCCGCCGCCACGTGCTTGCACATGGATGCGGAGTCGGGACAACTGCAGCGAAAGCTGATTTGCCGTGGCGTCGGGAACAGTCCGCTGCCAGCCTGGCTGACCACTTCCATCACCCCGGAGGACAGCCGGCCCTGCAGCAATTCCACCAGCGAGGCGATCTTGCCCGCGCACTGTTGCAGGATCGTTTGCCACAGCGCCGGCTCCAGCGGCCGCACCGTAATGCTGACTTCGTACATGCTCGAGCCGTTCACCAGCGCCGATATGGTTTCCTGCTCAATCTTCAGATCGAGCACCGTGCCATTGCGCACATAGCTGCGCCCGCGCGGCAGGCGATTTTCGTAGTCGCTGTATCTTTCGAGGTTGTCGCACCATTGCTTGCCCCAGAAGGTGTGCGCAATGGTGCGCTTTTCGATCACCACGGGAAGGCAGACCCTGCCTTTCTTGCGCAATGCCTTGAGCTTTTTTTCCGCCTGGGCGCGCATTTCTGCCACCGACACATATGGTGCCCAACCGCCATACCCATAATCGGCCATCGACTTTTCTCCTATTGTTCAAGTGACGCGCTGTGGATGTCGAGCGACACCATGCGGATCAGTTCATCATTGCTCATCTCGGTGAGACGGGTTTCCGCGCCCCCCTCCAGGATCTCGTTCGACAAGCCCTGCTTTGCTTCGATGAGCGCGTCGATTTTTTCCTCGATCGTGCCACGGCAGATGAACTTATGCACGAGCACATTCTTCTTTTGACCGATGCGGTAGGCGCGGTCACTGGCCTGGTTTTCAACGGCCGGGTTCCACCAGCGGTCGAAATGGATCACGTGCGCCGCCGCCGTCAGGTTCAGTCCGGTGCCGCCGGCCTTGATCGAGAGCACGAAAAATGGCGGCCCCGCCTCCTGCTGGAACTGCTCGACGAGGTGCTTGCGCGACTTTACCGGCGTCGCGCCGTGCAGCACCAGGCCGGGACGGCGGAACACCGTCTGCAGGAAATCATGCAGGGGTGCCGTCATTTCCTGGAACTGGGTAAACACCAGCACCTTTTCCTGGCGGGCCGCGATTTCCTCGGCGATTTCGCGCAAGCGGGAAAATTTTCCGCTCGCTTCGGGCGCGTAGTCGCCATTGCCCGACCACTGCGCAGGGTGATTGCAGATCTGCTTGAAGCGCATCAGGAAGGCCAGCACCGCGCCGCGCCGGGCGATGCCGTCAAGACTATTCAGTTGCTGCTGCAATGCCTGCACCGCCGCTTGATACAAGCCCAGTTGCGCTGGCGAGAGCGAGCAATACGCCTTGACCTCGGTCTTGTCCGGCAGGTCGGCGATGATGCGCTTGTCGCTTTTCAGACGCCGCAGGATATACGGGCGCACCAGATTGCGCAGTGGGGCGTAGGCCGCGTGCTCGCCCCGCTCAAGGCGCTTGATGAAGCTGCCGAAAGCCTTGGCGCCGCCGAGCAAGCCCGGGCAGATGAAGTCGAACAGGGACCACAGGTCGCCCAGCCGGTTCTCGACCGGCGTTCCGCTGAGGGCAAAGCGCACCCTGCTGTGTAGCTTTTTCACCGCGCGGGTTTGCAGCGCGCCGGGATTTTTGATCGCCTGCGCCTCATCGAGAACGACGATGGACCAGCGCGTCTCCTGCAGCGCGGGCAGGCGCAGCACGCTGCCGTAACTGGTGAGCACGACGTCGACCTGGCCGAATCGTTCGGCCGGCAGGGCTGCCAGGGCCTTGCTCGGCATGGCCGACGGGTGCGCCACCAGCGCCGTCAGCCCGGGTGCGAAGCGCGCCATCTCGGTTTGCCAGTTGCCGATCAGCGAGGCTGGCAGCACCAGCAGATGCGGCCCCGGATCGCCGCCGCGTTTTGCCAGCAACAGCAGCGCCAGCACTTGCACCGTCTTGCCCAGTCCCATGTCGTCGGCCAGGCAGCCGCCCAGGCCCAGGCGATTGAGCAAGAACAGCCAGCGCACACCGTCCTGTTGATAGGGGCGCAGTTGCGCCTGCAGCTCGGGCCCGGGCCGCGCGCCATCGGCGAGCTGGCCGCCGCTGGCCGGATCGCGCAATGCGTCGAGCACACCGCGCAACCAATCGCCCGCCACCACGCGCGTCCACTCGGCGCCGGGCGCGTCCAGGGTGGGCGCGGCGGCCACTCCGGCGTCGACGCCGGCCAGCAGGCGCATGCCTTCAAGGAAAGAAATTCCCCCGTCGTCGTCGACGTCGCGTTGCACCGACTTCCAGTGGGCCAGCACGGTGTCGAGCCGCGCTTGATCGACCTCGACCCAGCGCCCCTTGAGCCGGACCAGGCCGGAGCCGGCGGCGCGCAATTCGGCCCATTCGGCATCGGTGAGCGCTTCCTCACCAAGCGCGATGGACATATTGAAGTCGAGCATGGCGCCGAGACCGAGACCGGCCGCACGCTGGCCGATGTTGACCCGCACCTGGGGGCGCACCGGCCCGTTCGCCTTCCACCAGTCCGGAATGCGCACGACGATGCCGTTCGCCTCGAACAAGGGTATGTTCTGCAGAAACTGATGGGCCTCGCGCGGCGACCAGGCGCGCGCGTGAAAAATCGCGCCCGACTCGACCAGCGCGGCCAACCACGGGCAGTGTTCCGATGCCTTGTGCACCGGCATCAGCAGGCGCAGCAAGGCGTCGCGATTGTCCTCGCCAGCGTATTCCTGCAGCGCGCGCCCGAGGGGCAGATGCTGCACCCGGGCCTGCTGCGACACGGTGGCGGCATAGGTGGCCAGGAAGGCGAACGGCGCGTCGGGGTTGGCCTTGTTTTCGGCGAGATGAAAGCACACCCGGCCCAACAGGTTCCAGCTCGGATGCTTGCCACCCAGCCAGGCCTGGACATCGCCATTCTCGAGCGCGATCTGGGTGCGTGCCTGGTCTAACAGCTCGTCCCACAGCGCTTCCAGGCAGGCCAGGTCGACATATTCGGCCCCGACCATGGGCGGCATGCCGGCCATCAGTTGGGTCAGCTCCTCATGCGGCGCGGCCAATTCCAGGCGATCCCATTGGGCCGCCAGGTCGGGCATGGCACACAGGCGTGTCATGAAAAGGTGGGCCAGCTCGCGCCCGAACGCCAACGACGGCGGCAGTGGTGTCGCCAGTTCGCTTGCGCCCAAGTGCAGCAGGCCGGCAAGCGCATCGTGCTCGAACGCGCCGAGTATTTTTGGCGGAATGTCCGTCGCGCCCGGCCCCAGGTCGAGGTGAAAGCGTCCGCTGGGGGAGACGGCCAGTGCCGGCGCTTGTGCGTCGCCGACAGGCGCCAGGGCGGCGTGGAGCGGTCTAGTCATGGACGCGATTCTATCATCCGCAAGTGCCTCAAACCGACCCACTTGGCCGGACGAAAAAAACCCCGTCAACGATCAATGAACGGGGTTTTCGGAAGCGCCGGAATTGGGCCGGGCGCGCTGCCGCGGTTAGACGTTGAACAGGAAGTTGAGCACGTCACCGTCCTTGACTACGTATTCCTTGCCCTCGGCGCGCATCTTGCCCGCATCCTTGGCACCGGCTTCGCCCTTGAGCGCCACGAAGTCGTCGAAGGCGATGGTCTGGGCGCGGATGAAGCCGCGCTCGAAGTCGGTGTGGATCACGCCGGCCGCCTGCGGCGCCGTGTCGCCCACGTGGATGGTCCAGGCGCGCACTTCCTTGACGCCCGCCGTGAAGTAGGTTTGCAGGCCAAGCAGCTTGTAGGCGGCGCGGATCAGACGATCCAGGCCCGGCTCCTGCATGCCCATATCGGCCAGGAAGGCGCCCTTGTCGGCGTCGTCAAGGTCGGCGATCTCCGATTCGATCGACGCACAGATCGCCACGATGGGCGCGTTCTGCGCCTGCGCGTAGGCGGTCAACTGGTCGAGCAGCGGGTTGTTGGTAAAGCCCGTGTCCGACACATTGGCCACGTACATGGCCGGCTTGGCCGTGATCAGGCACAGCGGTTTGATCAACAGCATTTCCTCGGCGTCCAGGCCCATCGCGC
Organism: Pseudomonadota bacterium; assembly: GCA_040390195.1. Taxonomy (GTDB): domain Bacteria; phylum Pseudomonadota; class Gammaproteobacteria; order Burkholderiales; family Burkholderiaceae_D; genus Telluria_A. The sequence goes on from JAZJYV010000059.1 coordinate 43,413, forward strand.
GCACCGGTTTGGCGTCGTTCAGGAAGGGCATCATGCGCTCCATCAGCGCCACCAGCTTGGCTGCGTCCTTGTCGCCGGAACGGGCCTTCTTGTTCTCGCGGTGGATGGCCTTTTCGACCGTGCCCATGTCGGCCAGGGCCAGCTCGGTCTGGATCACTTCGATGTCGTCGAGCGGGCTGATCTTGCCGGCCACGTGGATCACGTTGTCGTCTTCGAAGCAGCGCACCACGTTGACAATGGCGTCGGTCTCGCGGATGTGCGACAGGAACTGGTTGCCCAGGCCCTCGCCCTTGGACGCGCCGGCGACCAGGCCGGCGATGTCGACGAATTCGACGATCGCGTTGACCATGCGCTCCGGCTTGACGATTGCGGCCAGCGCGGCCATGCGCGGATCGGGCACCTCAACCACGCCAACGTTCGGCTCGATGGTGCAGAACGGGTAGTTCTCGGCCGGGATGCCGGCTTTGGTCAGGGCGTTGAAAAGGGTGGACTTGCCGACGTTAGGCAGGCCGACGATGCCGCATTGGAGACTCATGGGAAGACTTTCTAATTCGATGGACGAGGCCCGCGCAGGCATGCCGGCGGGCCGAAACCCCATATTGTAACCTCCGACGGGCGGCATGGTCCAAAAACCGGGATTCGGGACCACGTCATGGGGCACATGCCGACGTCGTCCTCGCGAAAGCGGGGACCCATGCGCAATGTGCTCAGTATGGGTCCCCGCTTTCGCGAGCACGACCTTGATTCTTGAATTTCAAGTCGCATTATCGCGATTTCCGCAGTCGTCCAAGGCCTGACCGGGGTCGCATCCATGTCAAAAGTATTATTCCGGACACCAGTGCGCGGCGGCGCGAGCGACGCGTCAAATTTTCGATTTATTCGCAAGCTTTACGGAGCTCACACCAGCAGCGCCGCGATCTCGTTCTCGAGCTGATCGATACTGTCGAGCACGCGGTGGGCGCCGTCGAAGCTGTAGTGACGCGTCAGGCGGTGGCGCACCACGATGCAGGCGATGCCGGCCGCGCGCGCCGCCTGCAGGCCGCGCGGCGAATCCTCGACCACCAGGCAGCGCCCGGGCGCCACACCAAGCCGGCGCAGACCCGCCAGATACGGCTCCGGCGATGGCTTGCTGTTGCGGTAGTCCTCGGCCGTGAGCACGAAGCGGAAGTGGCGCGTCAGGTCCAGCCGCGCGTGGATGATGTCGAAATGCTCGCGCGTGGCGCTGGTGACGACGGCCATCGGCAGATGCGCCGACAAGCGCGCCAGCAACGGTTCCACCTGCGCCATGGCCACCACCTCGTGCGCCAGCAGGCGCGCGCTGTAGCGCCGGTTGCGCTCCTCGCGCCAGGCTCCGATCTGGGCTGCGCTGGCGCCAGCCAGCAGGTGCCAGGCGCCACAGTTGTCGGCCAAATACCAGGTGAAAAAATCGTGCTCGCTCAATTCGATGCCGAGCTCGGCCAGCAGGTCGCGGTTCACCTCGTAGAACAGGTGCTCGGTATCGACCAGCACGCCGTCGTTGTCCCACAGGATGGCGTCGATCATGTCGGCATCGCGCGTACGCGTGACAGGTCCGGCCTGGCGGCGAAGGCGGCGAATTCGTCGCGCAGGCGCGCGCCTTCGGCAATCGCGCGCTGCCAGTTGGCGATGCGCGCGTCGTGGTCCGCTCCGTAGTGGGCGAAGTCCTTGCGGTCCGGCAGTTTGCGGCGCGGCAGGCTGCGCAGGAAGGCCGGCGTCGGCGCGGCGATCAACACATTGTCGAGCCAGGCGCGGTGCGCGCCGCGCGCCACGCGCCGCCATGGCAGGGTTTTGTCGAGCCAACCGGGCACGATGTGGCCGCTGAAATGGGGATACAACACCAGCTCGCCCTCGCCCAGGCGCGAATACGGCAGCGCCAGGTTGTAGTCGATGATGCCGCCATCCCAGTAGGTCCCCGGCGGCGCGCCGGCGATGCCACGCACCGGCTGCATCACCAGCGGCAGCGTGCCCGAGGCGAGCAAGGCGCTGGCGAGATTGTCGGCGCCGAGCGGGGCGAAATGGGTGGTGAAGGCGTCGAACGGCGCGCGCAACCAGGACGCGCCGTCGCGCGCGTCGCCGATCACCACCCGTTCGAGCGCGCCGGCCAGGCGTGCGCGCGAGGCCAGGTTGTTCAGGGCCGCTTGCGCGAAGCCGGTCATTTCGTCGCGCCGGTGGCGCGGAGCGGCGAGCGTGCCCAAGCCGCGCACGGCCAGCATGTGCAGGCGGTGATGCGGATGCGCGACGATCGCCTGCGCGTGCGCACCGACGAAATCGGCAAGCAGCTGGCGGCACACCAGGTCAATCTCCTGCGGCGACGGTTTGGCCGTGTAGCGCTGGCTGCAATACAAGTGGCCGAGCCGGGCGAATGCCTGCACGGGATCGGGCTGGCAGGCCGCGGCCAGGCGCCAGGCACCGATCGAGGCGCCGATCAGGCTGCGCTCGCGCGGCGCTGCCGGCAGCCAGCTGCCAAACAGGTATTGGTCGAGCGCCTGGAAAATAAGTCCCTTGGGGCCGCCGGCGGCGGCCGGGACGACGGCCACGTCGCAGGCCTGCAGGCCATGCGTACCCAAGCGGGCCAGCGCCTTCGGGCCGGCATAAAAAGCAAGTGCGTTCATGCCGCGATTATACGATCTTGCGTCATATCAAGTGGTCGGGCTTCGGCCGTGCGTACCATGGATTGGAGACCCATCGCCGGAGACCGCCATGTCCCTTCGCACCGTCGCAGCCTGCTCGTTCTTGCTCGCGCTGCACTGCGCCCAGGCGCGCGACACCGGCACCGACCCTTCTATGGTGATCGACAAGTATGTCCAGCATTTCGTGGTCAACCGCGACGGCAGTTACACGCTCACGGTCGACAACGCCAAGACCATCGTCGAGCAACGCGCGGTGCAGGCCCACAGCCAGTACTACATCAGTTACAACACCACGCTCGACGAAATGGTGTCGGTCGAAGGCTACACCCAGAAACCGAACGGGCGCCGGGTGCCGGTGCAGCCGGACCAGATCAAGGACCAGCAGGAATCGGCCTCCAGCGACGCGCCCATGTTCCAGGACACGCGCGTGAAAATCATCGTGTTCCCGGACGTGGCGGTGGGCGACCAGCTGGTGGTGCACTACCTTATGCGGCGCGTCACGCCGCTGTTCCCGGACCAGTTCGAAGACCTGTCCTCGTCGCAGTTCTACGCCAACCGCCAATTCCACCTGATTTACGACATGCCGGCCGAAATGCCGTTGTACGCCGACGCCAACGGCTTCGTGCCGGTCCCGATCGACAGTCTTCCCGGTCGCCAGCGCTACCAGTGGCAATACGTGGGCGGCGAGAACGACCGCATCGAATCGGAGTCGGTGAGCTACCTCGACTACGGCAAGCGGCTGGCGGTGTCGACCTTCGCCGACTACGCCAGCTTCGCCAAGGCGTACCAGGGCCGCGCGCAGGGCATGGCGCAGCCCGACGCGGCCATCACCGCGCTGGTGCGCGAACAGACCGCGGGCCTTGCCGATCCGCGCGCCCGCGCGCTGGCCCTGTCCGACTGGGTGCGCCACAACGTGCGCTACGTGGCCGTGTATGTCGGGGCCGGCGGCGTGGTGCCGCACAAGGCCTCCACCGTGCTCGAGAACCGCTACGGCGACTGCAAGGACCACGCGATCCTGCTCGAGGCGCTGCTGGCGGCGGCCGGCATCGACAGCAGCAGCGCGTTGATCAACAGCGGCAACGCCTACCGCCTGCCACGCACGCCGACGCTGGGCATCTTCAACCACGTGATCACCTACGTGCCATCGCTTGAGCTGTACCTTGATTCGACGGCCGAATCGATCGCGGCCGGCTACCTGCCGTCCAGCGTGATGGGCAAGCCGGCGCTGCTGACCAAGGGCGCGACGCTGGCGCGCACGCCGTCGTCGCAGCCGGAGAAGAACCGCACCGTGACCTGGTTCGACGTGCAGCGCGACGGGCGCAGCGATTTCCGTGTCTCCAAGCTTACCGGCGGCGCCGCGGCCGAGGTGTACCGCCAGGCAGTGCGCGACACCAAGCCGGCCGACCGCGACATGTTCGTGCAGCGCATGCTGCAGGGCCTGGGCCAGAAGGGTTTCGGGGTGTTCGATGCCGGTAAGCTCGACGGCAATGGCGACGAGTACAGCATGCGCTTCTCCGGCATCAGCGAGAATTTCGCCAACCTGCCCGGCTCCACCGGTCTGGCCACCACCTTCAATTTCTGGGGCGGGCTCGGCGACACGGTGTTCGCCTTCGGACAGGAGAAGGAGCGGCGCCAGGATTTCATTTGCCCCGCGCTCGACACCGAAGACGAGGTGAGCTTTTCGTTCCAGAAGGGCTTGCGCATTCTTTCGCTGCCCAAGGCGCTGGTGCTGCGCGACAGTAACTTCAGCTACCGCGCCAGCTATCGGCGCAGCGGCAACAGCGTGGTGGTGCGGCGCCAGCTCACGTTCCGCCACGACGGCATGATTTGCACGCCGGCCGACTTCAAGCGCATGCAGCGGCTGGTCGACCGCATGATTCGCGACCTGAAAAACCAGATCGTCGTCAAGACCATGTGAGCTCGCTTACGCGGTGTGCAGCTGCATGGTGGCGATGTCGAACTTGCCCTCGACGGCCAGCGGCAGGATGCGCAGGCTCTTCTCGATGCATTCCTCGATCAGCAGCTGCTCTTCCTTGCGCGGCCGGTGCAGCACGAAGTCGGCCACCGCCTGCTGCGAGCTGGCGCTGCGCGGGTGGCCGATCCCCAGCCGCAGGCGCCAGTAATCCTGGGTGCCGAGTGCGGCCGTGATGTCCTTGAGGCCGTTGTGGCCGCCCGAGGATCCGCCCTTCTTCATCTTGACCACGCCAGGCGCCAGGTCGAGCTCGTCGTGCACCACCAGCACCTCATCCGGATTGATCTTGTAGAAGCGCGCCACGCCGCCCACCGATTGCCCGGAACGGTTCATGAAGCTTTGCGGTTCAAGCAGGAACAGCTCGTGCCCGGCGATCTGGGTCTTGGCCATCAGCGCGTTAAAGCGCGACTCGCGCTGCAGGCGGCAGCCTGGCAGCGTATTGGCCAGGTTGTCGACCAGCCAGAAACCGGCGTTGTGGCGGGTTTGTTCGTATTCGGGGCCGGGGTTGCCGAGGCCGACGATCAGGCGAATGGGCATGCTGTTCCAATGCGGGTAAAACCGTGATTATCCCGGAAAACGGGCGTTAAAAAACCCGCTAGCCGTGAAGCGAGCGGGTTTTTTTCCAGCGCCGCGCTTGCGGCGCCAGGATTACTTCTTGGCTTTGGCGGCTGGCTTGGCAGCTGGCGCTTCGGCGGCAGCGGCGGTTGCGATCGCGTCAGCGGCGACGTGGCCAGCTGGCACCGAGGCGGTAGCGACGGTCAGGTTCGAGCCGTGGGTCACTGCGGTCACGCCTTTTGGCAGGACCAGGTCAGCAACGTGGATCGAGTGGCCGACGTCGATGCTCGACAGGTCAACGGTGATGAACTCTGGCAGGTCGGTCGCCAGGCAGGAGATTTCCAGGTCGGCCAGCACGTGCGAGACGGTCGCGCCGTGCAGCTTGACTGCTGGCGAAACGTCGGCGTTTGCGAAGTGCAGCGGCACTTTCTTGTGCAGTTTGCTCGAAGCGTCAACGCGCTGGAAGTCTGCGTGCAGGACCAGTTGCTTGAACGCGTGCATCTGGAAGTCGCGCAGCAGCACTTGCTGGCTCTTGCCGTCGATTTCCATGTCCAGGATCGAACCGTGGAAGGCTTCTTTTTTCAGCGCGTGGTACAGGGCGTTGCCGTCCAGTGCGATCATGACCGGGGCTTCAGCGCCACCGTAGATGATGCCTGGCGTTTGGCCAGCATTGCGCAGGCGGCGGCTCGCTCCGGACCCCTGCAAATTGCGATTGAATGCGATAACTTTCATTTGAAACTCCAAAAAATGCGGGGCTGGATCGCCCTGCGGTGTGAGCGCCCCCGCGACCAGGGGCACTCGGGAATGGTCGCTTGCGCGTCCATGAAACTGGTACTGAACCGGGGTCAGACCCCCAAGGGAAGAACCGGGGTCTGACCCCTTGCGTCTCGACGGCGCAGGGGTCTGACCCCGGTCTTTAATCGATAAACAGCGAAATGACCGAGTCGCCCTTGCTGATGCGCTTGAACGTTTCGGCCAGCAGCGGTGCGCACGTCAGTTGCCGGATCTTGCTGCAGGCAGCGGCGGCGGCCGACAGGGGAATTGTGTCCGTCACTACCAGTTCGTCCAGCGGCGAGGCCGAAATACGGTCAATCGCCGGGCCCGATAACACCGGGTGGGTGCAATACGCGACCACTTTCTTGGCGCCACGCTCCTTCAATACTTCCGCCGCCTTGGTCAGGGTGCCCGCCGTGTCGACCATGTCGTCCATGATGACGCAGTTGCGGCCTTCGACTTCACCGATGATGTTCATCACTTCCGACACGTTCGCCTTCGGGCGGCGCTTGTCGATGATGGCCAGGTCGCAGCCGAGGCGCTTGGCCAAGGCGCGCGCGCGCACCACACCGCCAACGTCGGGCGAGACCACCAGCAGGTCGTCGTAATTGCGTTTTTGCAAGTCGCCGAGCAAGATTGGCGACGCGTAAATATTGTCAACCGGGATATCGAAGAAGCCCTGGATCTGGTCGGCGTGCAAGTCCATGATCAGGACCCGTTCGACACCGGCTTTTTCCAGCATGTTCGCCACCACCTTGGCCGAGATGGCGACGCGGGCCGAACGCGGACGCCGGTCCTGGCGGGCGTAGCCGAAGTACGGGATGGCGGCGGTGATTCGGCCAGCCGAAGCGCGCTTCAAGGCATCGACCATCAGGATGATTTCCATCAGGCTGTCGTTGGTCGGTGCGCAGGTCGATTGCAAAACGAACACGTCTTTGCCGCGCACGTTCTCATTGATTTCGACCATCACTTCGCCGTCCGAGAATTTCGAAACGACAGCTTTGCCGAGCGGTATGCCGAGGTTTTTTGCGACTCCTTCAGCCAGCGCGGGGTTAGCGTTGCCGGTAAAAACCATCAGGTTTTCGTAAGCCATGGGAGTCCCAGAGGTAAGCGTTGATATCTTGAAGGTGGTCCGCGGAGAGCGGCACCACCGCATGCCCGCCGGACGCGTATTCGCATCGACAGCAGGGCCTGTGAATGGCAGGGGAACAAGGATTCGAACCTTGGTATGCTGGAATCAAAATCCAGTGCCTTAACCAGCTTGGCGATTCCCCTACGCAACTGACTGCTTGTCGTAACGTTTGATGCATTCTAGCGTCAATCGTTCCGCCAAGCCAAATTTTAGTCTACAACTCCATCGCCGTGCAAGGCCCGGTGCAGCGGGTGCCGTGCCAGCGACCTTGACTTCCAGGCGCGCCAGACGGGGGGCACCTGATCGAGTACCGCGGCCGCTTCATCCTGGCTGGCAAACGCGCAAAACACACACGCTCCGGAACCAGTCATTCTGGCATCGCCGTGCTTCGCCAGCCAATTCACCGCTTCTGCTACCTGCGGAAACAAGCGGCAAGCCACTGCTTGCAAGTCGTTCTCGCCGAACCCCGTCAGATCGTTTCGAATCTTCAGGTGTCTGGAAAAGTCCGCTATTCTGACGGGTTTCGTGCCCCTTGTCAAATCCTCCGCGCAAAAAATCGCGGCGGTCGGCACCGCGACACCCGGTTCGATCACCACATACCAGCACTCGGGCACCGCCACCGGCTGCAGATTTTCGCCCACGCCTTCGGCAAAGGCGGTCTGGCCGAAGATGAAGAAGGGGACGTCGGCGCCCAGTTGCAAGCCCAGCGCCATCAGCTCGGCGTCGCTGAAACCGGCCTGCCACAGGTGGTTGGCCGCCATCAGGGCGGTGGCCGCGTCGGATGACCCCCCACCGAGCCCGCCGCCCATCGGCAGCACCTTCTCGACAGTGACGTCGATCCCGGGCGCCGGACGGGCGTGGCGCTGCGCGTAGGCGGCCTGCAGCAGGCGCAGGGCGCGCACCACCAGGTCTTGTTCGGGCGGCACGCCTGGCAGCTCGGACAGGCGGCAGATGGCGCCGTCGGCGCGCAGCGCGAAATGCAGCAGGTCGCCATGATCGAGCAGCTGGAACACCGTTTGCAGCAGGTGGTAGCCGTCGGCCCGCCGGCCGTTCACGTGCAGGAACAAATTGAGCTTGGCCGGCGCCAGGCAGTTGCGCAGCAGCGTTGGCACCATCATTGCACCGGCGCGTCGATCACGATGCGCAGGGCCAGTTCGTCCGAGCCCGGCGTGGCGCTGCGTTCGGCGTCGATGCGCTTGGGCGCGGGATGGGCGCCCTCGTGCCAGGATACGAAGCGCAGGCGCCAGCCGTCGGGCGTGCTGACCGTGTTGCTGGCCGGCGTGGCGACGAAGCGCTTGCCGTCGGCGCCCTTGGCGTAGCCTTGCAACCAGTCGCGCAAGCCCGACACCGGTAGCGACCAGCCCAGCGTTTGCGCGGTCAGGGTGTCGATGTCGGCCGCCGTGCGCGGCACCTGGTCGGCCTGGGTCAAGGTGGCCGCGTCGGGCGTGACCTTGATCGTGGCCATGGTCTGGCCGGTCGGGGAGGCCAGGGTGAGCTCGATGCGGTTGCCGTGCTGGGCCCAGTTGAACTGGCCGTTGACGGACTCGGGGTTGCCGTCCTTGCGGTAGTTGACGGCGATGCGCCCGGACAGTTCAATGGCGTCGCGATAGGGCGCCACCGGCGCGTTCGAGGGCGGCGCGCCGGTGGTGGCGCAGCCGGTCAGGAGGGCGAGAATCAGCAGGAAGTGTTTGGGCATCGGTCGGGAAGTGGGTGGACGGGCGGTGCATGGCGGTCGACGCTCGGCCCATTGGGGAAGTCGTCCTGCGAGCTTGTGAATAGGTCGAATTCTCGAAAAACCGTCATTCCCGCGCCGGCGGGAACGACGATTCAAGTTTTCGATTTGTTCACAAGTTTTACCGGTTCGCGGACTGTAGGGCGAATTCCCCAATGGGCCGGGCGCCATCTGCCATGCGCACCGCCGCATTATGCCATCACAAGCTCAAATGCAGACGCGCCAAGGTGTCCTTGAGCGTGTCGTTCTTGGGATCCTTGCTGCGCGCGGCGCGCCACAGCTTTTGCGCATCGGCCTTCTGCCCCATGTGCCACAACACTTCACCCAGGTGCACGGCGATTTCCGGGTCGCTGCGCAGCGCGTAGGCGCGCCGCAGGTGCGCCTCGGCCTGGGGCAGGTTGCCCAGCCGGTACTGGACCCATCCCATGCTGTCCATGATGAAGGGATCGCCCGGCGCCATCTTGAGCGCCTTGTCGATCAGCTCGAGCGCCTCGGGCAGGCGCACATTGCGCTCGGCCAGCGAATAGCCAAGCGCGTTGTAGGCGTGGTGGTTGTCCGGTGCCTGCGCGATCACGGCGCGCAGCGTCGACTCCATCACCTCGAGGCGGCCGGTCTTCTCGGCCATCAGGGCGAAGTCGTAGAGCAGGTCGGGATTGGCCGGATAGCGCCGCGCACCGTCCTCGAGCACCGTGTAGGCCGCTTGCGCCTTGCCGGCGTCGCGCAGGATCTGGCCACGCGCCAGCACCAGCTGGGCCTGGTCGGACGGCTGGTCCGGCACCACGCCGTCGAGCAGCTTCTGGGCCCCGTCCAGGTCGCCCTGCTTGCCGATCAGCTGGGCGCGCTTGAGCTGGGCTCCGAAATGCAGTTTCGACTGCTCCGGATCGACCTTCTCGAGCCATCCAAGCGCCGCCTTGTAGTCGTTGCGCTCCTCGGCCAGCTGGGCCAGGATCATCAGCACCTTGCCCGGGTCGCGCTCGTCGTCCGGGCTGGCGGCGAGCACCTCGATGAAGTGGGTGAAATAGCGTTCGGCGGCCGCCGATTCGTCCAGCTGCATCGACATGATGCCCAGCGCGTACAGCGTGGGCAGATGGTCCGGCTGGTCCTTGAGCAGGGTCTCGAACTGGAGCCGCGCCGGGCCGTACTGCTTGCGCTCGACCAGCACCCGCGCCAGCGCCGCGCGGGCTTCACGCGCGCCCGGATTGCTCGCCAGGAACTTGCCCAGCAAGGCCGTCACTTCGCTCTGGTCGGGGTTCACCTGCGACAGCGTCAATACCGCCATCTCGGAGTCGGGCTGCAGCGCCAGCGCCGCCTGGGCTTCCTTGAGCGCCAGCGCCGTCGCGCCGCGCGTGTAGGCCGCCTGCGCCAGCACGATGTGGGCTTCGGACATGGCGCCATACGGCGCCAGCACCCGTTCGAGCAGCGCGCCGGCGGCCGCCTTGTCCTTGGCGCTGGTGAGGAATTGCTGGATCTGGAACATGGCCAGGCCGCGCGCGCTCGGGGTGGGCGCCTCCTTCAGGCGGCGCACGAAGATCGCCTCGGCTTCGCCCAGCTGGTCGGACAGGATGGCGAAACTGAGGTAGTACTGGGCCGCCTCCTCCGACTCGGGCGCCAGCTCGCGCCAGAGGCGGATCGCGGCGATCGACTCGGCCGGCTGCTTGGCCGTGAGCGCCAGTTCGGCGGCGCGCCGCGCCAGACGCGGGTCGCGCGTCTGCTGCGCCATGCCCAGCAGGGACACATAGGGCGCTTGCCAGGCGCCACCCTTGAATTCCAGCTCGGCCTTCAGGATGCGGTACATCAGCTCGGGTGTGAGCGCGACGGCCGGCAATTTCTCGGCTGCCGGCGCGACCTCGGGGACGGCGGCGATGTCGGCCGGCTCAGGCGCCGCCACGGGCGCAGGCGGGCTCGCGGGCGCGGGCGCAACAGCGTCCTGGCGGGGTGCTAGCGCGCATGCCGACAGCAGGCCGGAGAGGGTTACAATGACAAAAGCATTTTTCAAGGCAATTCCAAGTGACAGCAATGATTTCCGATTCTACGCCCAAGTTTTCGAGCGCGTCTGCTCCGGCCCCAGCAATTTACATGAATTTTCACCGCGCCCATGCCTGAATTGCCTGAAGTGGAAGTGACACGGCGCGGCGTCGCGCCCCACGTCGAAGGGCGCCTGGTCGAGGGCGTACTGACGCGGCGCACCGGCCTGCGCTGGCCGTTTCCGCCCGGCCTGTCCGAGCTGCTGGCCGGGCGGCGCATCACCCACACCGGGCGGCGCGGCAAGTACTTGCTGATCGGCTTCGCGCACGGCACCCTGATCATCCACTTGGGCATGTCGGGCCACCTGCGCGTGCTGCCGGCGGCCACCGAGCCGAAAAAACACGACCATTTCGACCTGCTGGTGCAGGATGCGGGCGGCCTGCAGGTGCTGCGCCTGCACGATCCGCGCCGCTTCGGCGCCGTGCTCTGGCACTCCTGCGACGACGGCGAGCTGGCGCAGCACGCCTTGCTGCGCGGCCTGGGCGTCGAGCCGCTCGAAGACCAGTTCTCGGGCGAACTGCTGTACCGCGCCAGCCGCCGGCGCAGCGCGCCGGTCAAGCAATTCCTGCTCGCCGGCGACGTCGTCGTCGGGGTCGGCAACATCTACGCTTGCGAAAGCCTGTTCCGGGCCGGCATCAACCCGAAAACCCCGGCCGCCCGCATCGGGCGTGGTCGATATGACAAGCTCGCGCAGGCCATCCGCGACATCCTGGCCGCCGCCATCGTGCAAGGCGGCAGCACGCTGCGCGATTTTATTGCGGTCAACGGGCAATCGGGCTATTTCCAACAGACATATTTCGTCTATGATCGTGCTGGCGTGCCGTGCAGAAACTGTGGCAGCCCCGTGCGCCAGATCAAGCAGGGGCAACGTTCGACTTTTTATTGTGTAAATTGTCAGAAATGACGCGAGGGCAATGTGAGCAAAACGGTCCATGATTTTCATCAGTACAGTGCCTGGCGCCAGAGCGTGGTCGCGGCCCTGGAAAACTACCAGATGTGGGTGGGCGCGGCCGAACTGGTCGACGCCGGCACCGAGCAGCGCATCGCGCGCGCGCTGGCGCGCCTGGCCGACGACAAGCTGTCGGTGGCCTTCGTGGCCGAATTCTCGCGCGGCAAATCGGAACTGATCAACGCCCTGTTCTTCGCCGACTACGGCCAGCGCATCCTGCCCTCGGCGGCCGGGCGCACCACCATGTGCCCGACCGAGTTGATGTACGACCCGGCCTTCCCGCCCTGCATCCGCCTGCTGCCCATCGAGACGCGCGCCTCCCAGCTCTCCACCTCCGACTACCGCGACACGCCCGGCGCCTGGACCGTGCTGCCGCTGGCGCTCGACGCCGGCGACGAGATGAGCGAGACGTTCAAGCAAGTTAGCATGACCAAGCAGGTCAGCGTGGCCGAAGCCAAGAGTTTCGGCCTGTACGACGAGACCGATCCGGACGTCGCCGCTACGCTCGACGACGACGGCATGATCGAGATTTCCCTGTGGCGCCACGCGATCATCAACTTCCCCCATCCGCTGCTCAAACAGGGCCTGGTGATCCTCGACACGCCGGGCCTGAACGCGATCGGCACCGAGCCCGAACTGACGCTGAACCTGATTCCGAACGCGCACGCGGTGCTGTTCATCCTGGCCGCCGAGACGGGCGTGACCAAGAGCGACATTGAAGTGTGGCGCACCCACATCGGCGCCGGCCCCGGACGGGTGGTGGTGCTCAACAAGATCGACGCCATGTGGGACGAGCTCAAGAGTGAAGCCGAGAACGACGCCGAAATCGAACGCCAGCAGACCAGCGTGGCGCACATGCTCGCGCTCGAGCCGCGCCAGGTGTACCCGGTGTCGGCGCAGAAGGCGCTGGTGGCCAAGATCAACGGCGACATGGCGCTGCTCGAAAAGAGCCGCCTGGCCGCGCTCGAGGCGGCCCTGTTCAATGAACTGATCCCGGCCAAGAAGGAGATCATCCGCAGGCAGCTGGCCGACGATCTCGGATCGCTGGTGGCGGCCCAGCAGGCGATGCTGGCCGCGCGCCTGCGCGACATCATCGAGCAGCTGCAGGAACTGAAGGGCTTGCGCGGCAAGAACCGCAGCGTGATCACCCACATGATGAAGCGCATCGACGTCGAGAAGAAGGAATTCGACGGCAGCCTGTTCAAGCTGCAGGGCACGCGCGCCGTGTTCGCGCGCCTGTCGACCGAGTTGTTCGCCACGCTGGGCATGGAGACGATCCAGGGCGACATCGTCAACGTGCGCGAGGCCATGAAGGCGACCATGTTCGCCACCGGCATGCGCACGCCGGTACGCCAGTTCTTCGAGAACACGCGCGCCAACCTGGCCGCCTCGACCCTGAAGATCGCCGAGATCAGCGCGATGATGGAGACCATGTACCGCAAGTTCGCGGCCGAGCACGGGCTCTCGCTGTCGATCCCGATGGGCTTCTCGCTCGACAAGTTCAGCCACGAGATCGACGCCATCGAAGCGGTCTACCTGCGCCAGTTCGGCACCACCACGCTGCTCATGACCAGCCGCGGCGCGCTGGTCGAGCGCTTCTTCGATTCGATCGCCTCGCGCGTGCGGCGCAGCTTCCGGGCCGCCAATGCCGACGCCGACGCGTGGCTGCGCGTGATCATGGCGCCGCTCGAGGCGCAGATCCGCCAGCACAAGGACCAGCTCAAGCACCGCTTGGCCTCGATCCAGCGCATCCACGACGCCACCGACAGCCTGGAGCAGAAGATCAGCGCTTTCGAGACCGGCCAGGCCGATGTCGAGAAACTCAAGGCCCGGCTCAGCGAACTGGCCGGCAACGTGACCATCGCCATGAACTCGGAACTGGTCACGCTGGAAGCGGCCGCGTGAGGCGACTGACCGAATTCGAGCAACTGGCCGACCCGGATTTCTCGCGCACCGTCATCGCCTGGCAGCGCCAGCACGGCCGCCACGCGCTGCCGTGGCAGGGCACGCGCGACGGCTACCGGATCTGGCTCTCCGAGATCATGCTGCAGCAGACCCAGGTCGCCGCGGTGCTCGAGTATTACACCCGCTTCCTGGCGCGCTTTCCGACCTTGCAGGCGCTGGCCTGCGCCCCGAGCGAGGACGTGATGGCGCAGTGGAGCGGGTTGGGCTACTACACCCGGGCGCGCAACCTGCATGCCTGCGCGCGCCGGGTGGTGGCTGAGTACGGCGGCCTGTTCCCGGGCGATCCGGCGCTGCTGGCCGGGCTGCCCGGCATCGGGCGTTCGACGGCGGCGGCGATCGCGGCGTTTTCCTGCGGCACCCGCGCCGCCATCCTCGATGGCAACGTCAAGCGCGTGTTCGCGCGCGTGTTCGGCATCGAAGGCTACCCTGGCCAGAAGGCGGTCGAGGACGGCCTGTGGCGGCGCGCAGAGGCGCTGTTGCCGGCCGATGGCATCGAGGCCTACACCCAGGGCTTGATGGACCTGGGGGCCACGCTGTGCACGCGCGGCAGCCCCGATTGTGGGCGTTGTCCCTTGCAGGCGCGCTGCTTGGCGCACGCCAGCGGCCGCACCGCGGAGCTACCGGTGCGCAAGCCGGCCAAGACCAAACCGGAAAAACGCGCGGCGCTGCTGATGATCGTCGCGGACGGCCAGGTGCTGCTCGAGCAGCGCCCCGACAGTGGAATCTGGGGCGGCCTGATGTCGCTGCCGGAAGTGGATGGGCACGCGGCCGAGGCGGCGCCGATGGCGGCGGTGGCGGCGCATGCCGGCCGCTTCGGCCAGGTCGAGCAGATCGAAGCTTTGCTGCCGGTGGTGCATGTGTTCACGCACTACAAGCTGCACATCCTGCCGTACCGGGTGACGCTGGCGCACAGTGCGGCACAGGCGCCCTGCCTGTGGTGGAAGATGTCCGATATCGCCAACGCCCCGCTGCCCGCGCCGGTAAAAAAGCTGCTGGCCGAGGGGTCGGACCCCGGTTCGCAGACGCCGGCTCAACCGGGGTCAGACCCCCTGAAAAGAAAAACCGGGGTCTGACCCCTTGCTCCAGGTTGTTGAGCGAGAAGGTGCGGCGGTGCCCGCTGATCGCGTAGCGGTCCGTCATCGAAGCCTTGCTGCCGGTGGTGCATGTGTTCGCCGGTAAAAAAGCTGCTGGCCGAGGGGTCGGACCCCGGTTTGCAGACGCCGACTCAACCGGGGTCAGACCCCCTGAAAAGAAAAACCGGGGTCTGACCCCTTGCTCC
>JAZJYV010000059.1:58543-82565 GCA_040390195.1 Pseudomonadota bacterium
TGCGGCGGTGCCCGCTGATCGCGTAGCGGTCCGTCATCGAAGCCTTGCTGCCGGTCGTGCATGTGTTCACGCACTATATCCGCGTCGGTAAAAAAACTGCTGGCCGAGGGGTCGGACCCCGGTTTTTCCGTTGGGGGTCTGACCCCGGTTCGCAGACGCCGACTCAACCTGGGTCTGCCCCCTTGCTACAGGTTGTCGAGCGAGAAGATGCGGCGGTGCTCGCTGATCGCGTAGCGGTCCGTCATGCCGGCGATGTAGTCGGCGATCTTGCGCGCTTGCTTGTCCGGTGCGGCCAGGTAGTCCGGCGGCATCAGGGCCGGTTCGGCCATGAAGGCTTCGAACAGCTCGTTGACGATCCGGCTCGCCTTCACGCGCATCCGGTTGACCTTGTAGTGCCGGTACAGCTTGGCGCGCAGGAAGCGTTTGAGCTCGGTGGCGTCCTTGCGCATCGGGTCCGAAAAGCGGATCAGGGGCGCGCTCGCGCGCACCGCCGCGACGTCGGCCGGCGCAGCCTGCGCCAGCAGCGCACCCGAGGTGGCGATCAGGTCGTCGGCCAGCGCCGTGATCAGGCGCCGCAGCGTTTCGTAGATCGCGCGCCGCCCAGCCAGGCCCGGATATGTCGCCTGCACGTCATGCCAGTGGCGCGCAAAAAAATCTACCTGTTCCAACTGGGCGATGGTGATCAGGCCGGAGCGCAGGCCGTCGTCGATGTCGTGGCTGTTGTAGGCGATTTCATCGGCCAGGTTGGTCAGCTGCGCCTCCAGCGTGGGCTGGCTGCGGTCGATGAAGCGCTGCGCCACCGGACCCAGCTCGCGCGCGTGAGCCAGCGAGCAGTGCTTGAGGATGCCCTCGCGCGTATCGAACATCAGGTTCAAGCCATCGAAGGCGCCGTAGTGCTCCTCGAGCGTGTCAACCACACGCAAGCTTTGCAGGTTGTGCTCGAAGCCGCCATGGTCCTTCATGCAGTCATTGAGCACGTCCTGTCCGACATGGCCGAACGGCGTGTGCCCGAGGTCGTGCGCCAGCGCGATCGCCTCGACCAGGTCCTCGTTCAGGCGCAGGTTGCGCGCCAGCGAACGGCCGATCTGGGCCACTTCCAGGCTGTGCGTGAGGCGGGTGCGAAACATGTCGCCCTCATGGTTGAGGAAGACCTGGGTCTTGTACTCAAGCCGGCGGAACGCGGAACAATGGATGATGCGGTCGCGGTCGCGCTGGAACTGGCTGCGCGAGGCGTGCCCCGGCTCCGCGTGGTGGCGCCCTTGCCCGCTGTCGGAGCGCGCGGCGTACGGCGCCAGGTGCTGTTCCGGCGTCATCTTCAGGCCACGCAGGCAGCCAGCGTGGCGAGCAACTGCTCCTGCGGCGCGCTGGTGATGCTGGGCGCGCCCAGCGGCTTGAGCAGGATGAACTTGATCGCCCCGCCCTCGTTCTTCTTGTCCACTTCCATCAACTCGAGCCAGCGCGCCGTGCCCAGGTCCGGCGCCGCGGTCGGCAGGCCGGCCGCCGCCACCAGCGCCTTCACGCGCGCCACGGTGGCCGCGTCGACCAGGCCCATGCGGTGCGACAGGTCGGCCGCCATCACCATGCCGCAGCCGACGGCCTCGCCGTGCAGCCAGGCGCCGTAGCCCATGCCCGCTTCGATCGCGTGGCCGAAGGTGTGGCCGAAATTGAGGATTGCGCGCAGCCCGCCTTCGCGTTCGTCCTGGCGCACCACTTCAGCCTTGATCTCGCACGAGCGCGCGATCGCGTAGGCCAGCGCCGCGCGATCGCGCGCCAACAGCTTCTCGATGTTTTGCTCGATCCACTCGAAGTAGGCGGCATCGATGATGGCGCCGTGCTTGATCACCTCGGCCAGGCCGGCCGACAATTCGCGCGCCGGCAGCGTGTCGAGCGTGGCCGTGTCGGCCAGCACCGCGCGCGGCTGGTAGAAGGCGCCGATCATGTTCTTGCCCAGCGGGTGGTTGATGCCGGTCTTGCCGCCCACCGAGGAGTCCACCTGCGACAGCAGCGTGGTCGGAATCTGCACGAACGGCACGCCGCGCATGTAGCTGGCCGCCGCGTAGCCGGTCAGGTCGCCGATCACGCCTCCGCCCAGCGCCACCAGCGTCGTCTTGCGGTCGCACTTGTTGGCCAGCAGGGCGTCGAACACGGTCATCAGGCTGTCCCAGTTCTTGTACTGCTCGCCATCCGGCAGCACGATGGTGCACACCTCGCGCCCGGCCGCGCGCAAAGGCGCGGCGACGCGCTCGAGGTACAGCGGCGCGATGGTGCTGTTGGTGACAATGGCCACCTTGCGCCCGTCGATGTGGCGCGCCAGCAGCTCGGCGTCGTCGAGCAGCTTGGCGCCGATGGCGATCGGGTAGCTGCGCTCACCCAGTTCAACGTTCAGGAAAGTACTTGATTGCTCAATCATCGATGCTTGCGTGTGAGGGCGGCGCCCCGACCTGGCGCCGGAATTTTCCAGCGCAGCGAGCTGCGACAGGATGGTCTGGACCATCGATTGTACGTTAGGCCGGCCGGTGTCGATGACCAGGTCGGCAATCTCGCGGTACAAAGGCTCGCGCTGGGCCGTCAATTCCTCGAGTTTCTTGCGCGGGTCGGCCGTTTGCAGCAGGGGGCGGTTCTTGTCGTGTGAGGTGCGCACCAGGATGCTGGCGACGTTGGCGCGCAGGTAGACCACGATGCCGCGCGCTTGCAGGTGGGCGCGGCTGGCCGGGTCGAGCACGGCCCCGCCGCCGGTGGCCAGCACGATGCCGTCCTGGGCCGTCAGGTCGCGGATCACCTCGGCCTCGCGGCGCCGGAAACTGGCCTCGCCCTCGATCTCGAAGATCCAGGGGATCGAGGCCCCGGTGCGCGCCTCGATTTCGTGGTCGGAATCGATGAAGCGCTTGTCCAGCTTCCTGGCCAGGATGCGGCCGATGGTGGTCTTGCCGGCCCCCATCAGGCCGACCAGGAATATGTTTCCAGAACTCACTTCGATTTGAATTTGAAAACGCTGCCGGTGCCTCCCGGCGTGGCCACTTTCACCGAAAACACACCCGGGGCACAGGCCGTGTCAGGCTTGATGGTCACCCGGTGAATGGTGCCTCCGATGCTGTTGGTGGAGCCAACCAGGCCAGGGGTCATGGTCTGCGGCCCGAGCTTGTCAGCATCGATGGTGGCCACGGTGGTGCCGCGCGGCAGCGGGTTGTTGTTGCTGTCATACAGCCGGAATACCAGCTCCTGGCTCGAACAGCTGGGCCCGGCCACGCCGACAATTTCGTCCACGACGCCATCGGTGCCGGAATTCCAGTCGCGGCAGGTGGCGCCCACGCAGACCTGGCGCATCAGCGTCGCTTCCGAGCCGCTGAAGACGATCTCGATGCTGCGCGAAATATAGTTGATGCCCCATTTGCCATCGCCGACGGCCCGGTAGCCGACATGATTGTAGGGAATCGGCAAGTCGCCGTTGGCCGGCTCGTACAGGCCGTCCAGGGTGCCGCCGTTGACCACGCCGCTGGTCGCGCCGAGCAAGCCCGTGTCGAGGAAAGGATCGCCCTGGTCGGTGAACGGCTCGCCGCCACTGACGCAGGTATCGACCAGCGGCCGGTAGGTCGCAGGCACCTTGCCGGTGGAATCGACGAAATTGGTGCAGCTGTACTGGCCATCGCCATTGCTGTCGATGAAGTCCTCGATGCCCTGGACATAGGCCAGCACGGTGACACGGCCATTGAGCGGACGGAAGGCCTGGCTCCTGAACTGCACCGAGCAGCCGCCGTCGATGGTGGTGCACGCGCCCTGGGCGGACGACCCGACGGCGCCGCCCTCGGTGACGAAATTGACGGCCGTGCTGTCGGAAATCGGATTGCCGTATTGGTCGGCAAGACGCACCGTGATGAGCGCAATTTCGCCGTCCCGGCTGCCACCTTCAATATTGTAGCTGTCCGCGCTCATCGACATCGACTTCTGGATCGGCAGCCCGGTCGAGATGGTCAGCGCATCGGACAGGCCGCTGATGGTCTTGCCGTTGCGCGTCGCCTCGGCGATTACCCGCACCGGGGTCGGAATGGTGCCCGACGAGACGGTGGTGGTGACCTTGCCGGTGGCATCGGTGGTGCCCTTGGTCGGCGCCACGGTCAGGCCGCCGGTGTAGGTGGTGGCGCTGAAGCTGACGTCGACGCCGGCCAGGCCGTTGTTGTTCTGGTCGATCACGCGGAAGGTCAGCAATGCGGCTTCCTTGCGGCCCAGGCCGCCGGAACCCTTGAGCACGATCGAGGTGCCTTGCAAGTCGGAGCCGACGAACTGGATGGTGCCGATGTTGGCCGCGTCGACGCCCAGCGCGATGCTTTGCGACGAGGTGCCGATCGAGACGGTGATCGTGTCGTTGCCACGCAGGCAGCCGTTGTTGGTGTAGGTGGCGGTCTGGACGCCGTTCGCCAGCGCGCCCGGCACCAGCGTGGCGGTGCCGTCGCCCACGCACAGCGAATTCAGGTTCAGCCCGGTCACGCTGGTGGCCGGCTGGCCGCCGCTGGTGATCGGAATGTTCAGCGACACGGTGCTAAAGGCCGGCAGTTTGCCGACCTGCACAGGATTGAGCGAAAGCGTGCCGATCGTCAGCGGCGCCGCGCCAACGGCGATATTGGCCGAGGCGGTCGCCGTTTTCGCGCTGACCGTGGCGGTGGCGGTAATCGACACCGCACCGGCCGAAGTGGCACTGGTGGGCTTGATCGTGATGACCGCAACGCCGGTCGCATCGGTGAGCGCCGAGCCGGAAACCGGGGTGAAGCTCACCAAATTGGTGTCGGAGGCGGCGAAATTGACGATCGCGGCCGGCGCAATGGCGCCCAGGCTGTCGGTCAGTTTGACCTTGACGGTCGCGCTCTGGCCGCCCGACAGCGAAGTGATGGTCGCGCCGCTGCCATCGACGATACTCATCACCAGCGTCGGATTGGCGGCCGGCGGCGTCGTACTGCCGCCAGTGCCGACGCCGGTGGTGCTGCCCGGATTGCCACCGCCGCCGCCGCAGGCCGCCAGCAGCACGCTGCAGGCGAGTACCGCGAGCCAGCGGGCGCAGCGTTGGGGCGAAGTCGATTGGTTCTTGATCATGATCTTACCTTATTGTTTCTTGAGTTCTGGTCAACGGGTCGAGAGGCGGTCGGCGACGATCTTCGGCGTGATGAACACCAGCAGCTCGGTCTTGCTGGTTTCACGCTCGGTATTTTTGAACAGGTGGCCGATGATCGGCAAATTGCCCAGGAACGGCACCTTGTTGGCCTGTTCACGTTCGGACTGCTGGTAGATCCCGCCCAGCACCACGGTGCCGCCGTTCTCGACCATCACCTTGGTCTTGACGTGCTGGGTGTTGATGGCGAAACCACCGGGCGTGGAGTCGCCCTTCGAATCCTTGTTCACGTCCACCTCGAGCACCACGTTGCCGTCGGGCGTGATCTGCGGCGTCACTTCCAGGCGCAGGTTGGCCTTCTTGAACGTGATCGAGGTGGCGCCGCTGGCGGTGGCCACCTGGTAGGGCAATTCGACGCCCTGCTCGATCACAGCCACCATCTTGTCCTCGGTGACCACGCGCGGGCTGGAGATGATCTTGCCCTTGCCGTCGGCCTCGAGCGCCGACAGTTCCAGGTTCAGGAAGCGGTTGGCAGCGGCCGAGAACAGGCTGAAGGCCAGGGTCGGCGCCGGGATCGATCCAATCGAGGCGGCCGGCAAGTTGATCAGCTGGGAGTTGGTGTAGCCGGTGCCCGATTCCGGCGTCTGGCCGGTGACCTGGCCCACGCCGGTCAGGTTGCCGCCGATGGCGATGCGGTTGTTGCCGTTGATCTGGTAACCCGAATCGCCGCCGCGCAGGGTGCGCGCATCGACGAAGCCGAGCTTGGCGCCCAGGTTGCGGCTGAAGGTGTCGGTCGCCTCGACCAGGCGGGCCTCGATCAGCACCTGCTTGGAGGCGATGTCCGTTTTCAGGATCAGCTTGCGGATGTCTTCGATCTTGGACGACACGTCGGTGACGAACACCTGGTTGGTGCGGGCGTCGATGATGGCGCTGCCGCGCTTGGAGAGCACGCGGTTCTTGCTGTCGCCGCCGCTGCCGCCGCCGGCCGCGTCGAGCCCGAACACGGAGCGGAACGACTCGGCCTTCTGGTAGTTGAGCTGGAAGATCTCCGAGCGCAGCGGCTCGAGGTCGGCGATCTGGGCGCGCTGCTCGAGTTCAAGCTTCTCTTTCGTCAGCAGTTCGTCCTTGGGCGCGATCCACAGCACGTTGCCGTCCTTGCGCATGTCCAGGCCCTTGGCGCGCATGACCGCGTCGAGCGCCTGGTCCCAGGGGACTTCCTTGAGGCGCAAGGTCAGGTTGCCGCTGACGGAATCGCTGGTGATGATATTCAGGCCCGAAATGTCGGCGATGGCCTGCAGCACCGCGCGCACTTCGACGTTCTGGAAATTGAACGACAGCTTCTCGCCGCGGTAGCCCTGGCTGCCCTGGGTCAGGCGGTTCGGGTCTTCCTTGATCGGCTTGACGTCGATCACGAGCTGGGTGTCGCTCTGGTAGACGGTCTGCTCCCACAGGCCGCGCGCGTCGATCGTCATGCGCACGTTCTCGCCCTGCGGCACGGTGGTGATCTGCTGCACCGGGGTGCCGAAGTCGGTCACGTCGAGGCGCCGGCGCAGTGTCTCGGGCAGCCCAGTCTTGAGGAAGTCGACCAGCACCTGGTTGCCGACCTGGCGCACGTCGACCGCGACCTGGCTGTTCGGCAGGTCGACCACGATGCGCCCTTCGCCGTTGGCGCCGCGCTTGAAGTCCATGTCGCGCAGCAGCTGGCGCTGGGCTGGCGGCGCGGCCTGGGCCACCGGCAAGCCCTGGCGGTCGACCGCTTGGGCCACGCCGCCGGAACCGTCGACCGTCACGATCACCGACTTGCCGTCGATGGCGGCGGCGTAGTTGAGGGCGCGCCGCAGGTTGAACACCAGGCGCGTGCGTTCACCGGCCTGCACCACGTTGATCGCGCGCAGGTCACCGAGGTTGATGTCCTGGCTGCTCTTGCCGGTGGCGTTGACGGTGGCGCCGAAATCGAGCGCGATGCGGGTCGGATTGGTGATCGAAAAACCAATCGGCAGCGCGGTCGGCACATTCTTCATCGCGATGTTGACGATCACGTTCGAGCCCTGCTGGTTGGCCGTGATCGATTCGATCGCGTTCTCCTGGGCGGCGGCCACGCCGCAAAGTGCGCCCAGGGCCAGCACTGCGCCCAGGCGTGCCACCGAAGCGAACAGGGTGGTGCCGTGTATTCTCAGTGCGGTCATTTCTTGGTCTCCTTACTTTCCTGCAACTCCAGCTTGGACATGCGCTCGACCCATTCGCCCGCCGCATCCTGCACCACTTCCTTGATATTGATGACGTTCTCGCCCATGCTCACGATCACCCCGAAATTCTGGCCGATACGCTGGCCCGGCTTGACCTGGTAGACCGCACGGTCGATCTGCAGCAGCGCGTAATTGACGCCGCCTTTCTGCAGCGTGCCGACCATGCGCATGGTGTCAAGCGGATAGGACTCGAGCAATTCGCGCGCGCGCCCCATGTCCGGCTTGAGCGGATTGTCGCTCTTGGCCGCAGCCTGGGCCAGCACCGCGAGCAGCTTGTTGGGGCTGAACGGATCGATCTGATCCTTTTCCGCGTAGGCGAAGGGGATGAAGGTCTTCGGCTCGGACAGCGGCGTGACGGCGACCTTGGTGTCGCGCTTGACGTCGGCCATCCACTGCTTGACCTCCTTGACGTCGCTGTCGCCGCAGCCGGCCAGCAGGGCGGCGCAAGCGAGCAGCGGCGCCAGGTTCAGGCGATGTAGCTTCATTTGGCGGCCCCCTTGGCTTTCTTGTCCTTGTCGGCGGCCGACTTGCGCTGCGCCATGGCCTCTTCCGGATCGAGGTAGCGGAACGTCTTGGCGACGGCGTCGAGTACCAGGCTGCCATCCTTGGTCGACAGCGCCATGTTGTTGAGCGTGACGATGCGCGGCAGGTTGGCCATGTCGCTGGCGAAGGCGCCGATGTCGTGGTAACTGCCGGTGACCTTGATGTCGATCGGCAGCTCGGCGTAGTAATCGCGCACCACCACCTGGCCCGGCTTGAACAGCTCGAACTGCAGGCCGCGCCCGAGGCCGGCCTGGTTGATGTCCGACAGCAGGGCCGCCATTTCAGCCTTGCTCGGCAGCTGCTTTTGCAACCGTTCGACGTACTGGTCGACCAGCACCTTCTGGGCCTTGAGCGCGTCCAGGTTGATCGCCTGCGACATCTTGGACTTGTACTCTTCGCGCAGCTTGACCTCGTCGGCGGCGCCGCGCTCCTGGTCGTCGAATTGCGAGTTCCAGTAGCCGAAATATCCGAGCGCGATTACGGCGACCATCACGCCGAAGCCGCACAGGAGGCGGGGGGCGAGCGGCCACAGGCCGGGGTGGCGCCCCGACAAGCCCTGGAACTGGGCGCTCAGCGAATCGCCCAGCGTCTTGAGGTCGATATTCATGTTCATCTGTGCGCTCCGCTATTTGGCCACCGGCGCGACGGCCGCCGGCACGGTGGATGCGGAGGCGCCGGCCGTTGCGGCGGCACCCTTCTTTTCCTTGGCGGCGGCGTCCTTGTCGCGCGGACGCTTGATGGCGACCGTCACGGTGAACTCGACGACCTTCTTGCCGTTCTTGCTGCCAGCCAGGGCGGTGGCACGCACCTCGGTCAGATCCGGGCGCTCGAGCCATGGCGAGTTGCCCGACACATTGCGCAACAGCTCGGCCACCCGCTCCTGCGACTGGGCCACCCCGACCAGGGTCACGCGCTGGCCATCCTGGCGGAACGATTTGAGGTACACGCCTTCCGGGGTCTGCTTGACCAATTCGTCGAGCAAGTAGACGGGCTGGTTGCGGTCGCCCTGCAAATCCTCGACCGCCTGCTGGCGCGCCTTGAGCGCTTCGATTTCCTGTTTCAGGGTGCCGATCTCGAGGATCTTCTTGTCAAGTTCCAGGTTGGCCGTCTTGATGGCCTGGTTGCGTTCGTTCTGGATCGAGATGCGCGCGCTGTTGTAGCCGCCCACGGCCAGCACCACGGCAAAGCCGAGGATGGCGGCCAGGGCCATCAGGGCCACGAAGGCGGCCCGTTTTTGTTTGCGTTTTTCCTCGCGGTGCGGGAGCAGGTTAATCCGTATCATTATCCAAACCTCCGCAGCGCCAGGCCGCAGGCGACCAGGTAGGCCGGCGCCTCGTTGCGCAATTGCTGTTCGCGCACCGACGGCCCCAGTTGCATGCCCTTGAACGGCGACACCACGGCGCTCGAGATCTTGGTGCGGTTGGCCACCAGGTCGAGCAGGCCGGGGATCAGGGCGCAGCCGCCGGCCAGGAACAGCTGGTCGACGCGGGTGTAGGGGGTCGAGGTGTAGAAGAACTGGATGGCGCGCGTCACTTCCAGCGCGGCGTTCTCGAGGAAGGGCGTGAGCAGCTCGGCCTGATAGCCGTCGGGCAGCTCGCCCGCTTTCTTCTTGGCATCGGCCTCCTCGAACGACAGGCCGTAAGCGCGCACGATGTCCTGGGTCAGCTGGTTGCCGCCGAAGGGCTGCTCGCGCTCATAGATGGTGTCGCCGTCGAGCATCACCGAGATGTGGGTGACCTGGGCGCCGATCTGGAACAGGGCCACGATCTGGCCTTCACCGGCCTGCGGCAGCATGGCCGTGACGCGGTCAAGCGCGGCGCGCGCGGCATACGATTCGATGTCCATCACGACGGCCGTCAGGCCGGCCGCCTCGCCGATGGCGACCCGGTCCTCGACCTTTTCCTTGCGCGCCGCGGCCAGCATCACCTCGATGTCCTCGGGCGAATTGGCGGCCGCGCCGAGCACGTCGAAATCGAGGCTGACCTCGTCGAGCGCGAACGGAATGTACTGGCTGGCCTCGGATTCGACCTGCACTTCGAGCTGGTCTTCGGACAGTCCGGCCGGCAGCACGATCTTCTTGGTGATCACCGAGGCCGGCGGCATGCCCAGCGCCACCAGCTTGACGCGCGTGCCGCTCTTCTTCCAGACCCGGCGCACCGCTTCGGCCACCTGGTCGATGTTCTCGATATTGCCGTCGACGACAGCGCCGCGGGGAAACGGCTCGGACGCGTAGCGCTCGAGGCGCAATTCGTTCTTGCCCACTTGCGAGAGTTCAACCAAACGCACGCCGGACGTACTGATGTCCAGGCCCAACAAAGGGGGACTGGCCTGTCCGAACAAGAAACCGAGATTGATCACGAGCGTACTCCCTCACACCTATATCATGGCTGCAAAAGTTGCCTTGCAGAACTAACAACTGACCACGCCCGCCGGGGGATTTTGTTATAAAACCGCCATTTAGACAGCATATATAAGACACTACATTAAATCGTAGCAACAAGCATGAGGCCGTGTAAAGGTATTTCTGCGTTGTAATATTCTGCGGCCGGGCAGGAAAGCCACACTCTGTGAACCCCGCGACATCTTAGTTGTCGGCAAATTCACGCGCCCACTTGAGCCGATCGCGGTGCCGTCGCGCGCACCCGCCGGTAGCGCTGCGCGCGCCCGCGGGGCTGGCGCGCCGCCCGTGTAGGGCGTGCTTTATAATGAACCGAACCAACAAAAAACGAAAGCCTTCCCACGCATGAGCTCCTCCACACCGGACGCCGCCCCCGCCCCGCACGGCGCCGCCCACGCGCGCTCACCGCGCCGACTGTTGTTAATGGTGCTCGCCGGCCTGATTGGATGCGCCCTGGTCGCGGTGCTGATCGTGGTGTTCGCGCTGGCGATGGCCTACCCGAACTTGCCGGCGCTCGACACCCTGACCGACTACCGCCCGAAAATGCCGCTGCGCATTTTCTCGGCCGACAATGTCCTGATCGGCGAATTCGGCGAGGAGCGGCGCACCCTGGTGCACATCAAGGAGATTCCGGACGTAATGAAAAAGGCCGTGCTGGCGATCGAAGACGACCGCTTCTACGAGCACGGCGGGGTCGACTACATGGGCATCCTGCGCGCGGCCGTGCACAACGCGACGGGCGGCGCCAAGCAGGGCGCCTCGACCATCACCCAGCAGGTGGCCCGCAATTTCTTCCTCTCGTCCGAGCAGACCTTGAAACGCAAGGCCTACGAAGTGCTGCTGGCCTGGAAGATCGAGCAAAACCTCAGCAAGGACCAGATCCTCGAGGTGTACATGAACCAGATCTACCTGGGCCAGCGCGCGTTCGGCTTCTCGTCGGCGGCCCAGATCTATTTCGGCAAGAACCTCAAGGACATCACGGTGGCCGAGGCGGCCATGCTGGCCGGCTTGCCGAAGGCGCCGTCGGCCTACAACCCGGTGGTCAACCCGAAGCGCGCGCGCACCCGCCAACAGTACATCCTGCAGCGCATGCATCAACTCAAATACATCACCGACGCCCAGTTCGAGGCGGCCAAGGCCGAGCAGCTCAGGATCAAGACCGACAGCAGCGAGTTCGGAGTGCACGCCGAGTACGTGGCCGAGATGGCGCGCCAGCTGGTCTACGAACAGTTCAAGGAAGAGACCTACACGCGCGGCCTGAACGTCTTCACCACCATCACCAAGGCCGACCAGGACGCGGCCTACCTGGCGCTGCGGCGCGGCGTGATGCAGTACGAGCGGCGCCACCCCTACCGCGGGCCGGAAGCCTATATTGACATCCCGGGCGCGAAGGAAGAGGCCGACGAAGCGATCGAGACCGAGCTGGCCGACCACGCCGACAGCGACGACATCGTCGCCGCGATGGTGATGCAGGCCACGCCGCAGCTGGTGACGGCGGTGCTGGCGTCGGGCGAGGAAATCAAGATCAGCGGGCCGGGGCTGGGCTTCGCCTCGGCCTGGCTGAGCGAGAAGGCGGCCGCGAACCGGCGCGTCAAGCGCGGCGCCGTGATCCGCGTGACCCAGGACGGCGGCATGGCTTGGGCGATCACCCAGATGCCCGAGGTCGAGTCGGCCTTCGTGGCGGCCGACACCACCGACGGCGCGATCCACGCGCTGGTGGGCGGCTTCGACTACAACCGCAACAAGTTCAACCACGTCACGCAAGCCTGGCGCCAGCCGGGCTCCTCGTTCAAGCCCTTCATCTACTCGGCCTCGCTCGAGCGCGGGCTGTCGCCGGCGACCGTCATCAACGACGCCCCGATCTCGTTTGACGCCGGCCAGACCGGCGGCCAGGCCTGGGAGCCGAAGAACTACGACGGCAAGTACGAAGGGCCGATGACGATGCGCAAGGGCCTGACCAAGTCCAAGAACATGATCTCGATCCGCATCCTGAACCGGATCGGCGCCAAGTACGGGCAGGAATACACGACCCGGTTCGGCTTCGACGCCGAGAAAAACCCGCCCTACCTGACGCTGGCGCTGGGCGCGGGCGCGACCACGCCCTTGCAGCTGGCCGGCGCCTACGCCGTGTTTGCCAACGGCGGCTACCGGATCAGTCCCTACCTGATCTCGAAGGTCACCGACAGCAACGGCAAGGTGCTCTCGCAGGCCACGCCGGACAAGGCCGGGGTGGAAGAGAACCGCGTGATCGACGAGCGCAACGCCTTCCTGATCGACAGCATGCTGAAAGACGTGGTGCGTTTTGGCACGGCGACGGGCGCGCTGGTGCTCAAGCGGCCCGACATTTCCGGCAAGACCGGCACCACCAACGACTCGATCGACGCCTGGTTCGCCGGCTACCAGGCCAAGCTGGTGGGCATCGCCTGGATCGGCTACGACCAGCCCAAGAACCTGGGCAACAAGGAAACGGGCGGCGGACTGGCCTTGCCGATCTGGATCGGCTACATGCAAAAGGCGCTGAAGACGATTCCGGTCGAAGAGCGCGTGGTGCCGTCCGGGCTGGTGTTGGTGGGGGACGAATACTACTACGCCGAAAATCCGCCGGGCACGGGCGTACAGAGCCTCGACACGGGCGCGCGCGGCACGCCGGCCGAAGAAAAAGCCAAGGACGCCGTCAAGAACGAGCTGTTCTAGCCAAAACCGGGGTCAGAACACATTTTGCGCAAAAAACCGGGGTCAGAACACGTTTTCATTGAAAACGTGTTCTGACCCCGGTTTTGCTTGAGGGAACTATAATGTGACGGGGGCGCCGCCCTGCGCGCTCGCCAACTGCGAGAGTGCAGCGAACAGCTCGGAGCCGTCACGCGTGTTGATCCACGCCGCACCGACCCGCTTGTAGTGGAATCCACCCGATTTCGCCGCGACCCACAGTTCCTGCATCGGGGCCTGGCTGTTGACGATGATCTTGCTGCCATTGTCGATGAACTCGATTTCGAGCACATTGCCGCTGCGCTTGCATTCCACGTCGATCGCATCCTCGTCGTTCAGCCGGTCCAGCGCCGTTTCGATCGCGTCCAGCGTCGTTTCGGCCAGGTCCAAAAATTCAGTTTCGCTCATGCTACACTCCAAGGTCTGCTAATCAAACCGTGATTCTAATCGTGAAGCCTTCCCTCGCGCTCAATATCGGCGCCGCCGCCATGGTCTTGCTGCTCGCCGGCTGCGGCCAGCCCGGCGCGCTGTACATGCCAAAGCCACCGGCAAAACCTGCACCCAGTGCGCCGACACCACCGCCCTCTTCTCCTGCTGCCCAATAAAAATTATGTCGCATTTTAATTATCAAGACGGCTTGCTGCACGCCGAACGCACTTCCCTGTCCAACATTGCCGAGCAGTTCGGCACGCCCACCTACGTCTATTCGAAATCGGCCCTGGAGGCCAATTTCGACGCCTACGCCAACGCCTGCAGCGGGCGCGATGCGCTGGTTTGCTATGCGATGAAGGCCAACTCCAACCTGGCGATCCTGGATTTGCTGGCGCGCCGCGGCGCCGGCTTCGACATCGTCTCGGGCGGCGAACTGCTGCGCGTGATCGCCGCCGGCGGCGACACCGGCAAGGTGATTTTTTCAGGCGTCGGCAAAACGGTCGAGGAGATGCGCTTGGCGCTGTCGCACAATATCCTGTGCTTTAACGTCGAGTCGATCCCCGAACTGCACCGGCTCAACGAGGTCGCCGGCACCATGGGCAAGACCGCCCCTGTGTCGCTGCGCGTGAACCCGAACGTGGACGCCAAGACCCATCCGTACATCGCCACTGGCCTCAAGGCGAACAAGTTCGGCGTCGCATTCGACGATGCGCTCGACACCTACCGCACCGCGGCCGCGCTGCCGCACCTGGAAGTGGTCGGCATCGACTGCCACATCGGCTCCCAGCTGCTCGACGACGCCCCCCTGCTCGAAGCGCTCGACAAGCTGATCGAGTTGATCGACACCCTCGGCGCGGAAGGCATTTCGCTGCACCATCTCGACATCGGCGGCGGCATCGGCATCAACTACGGTGAGGCCGGTGAGGCGGCGCCGGTACCGGTGGACCAATACCTGGCACGCCTGTTCGCGCGCGTCGACGCCTGGCGCGCCGAAAAACACGGTGGTGTGCCGATCAAGGTGATCTTCGAGCCGGGCCGTTCGATCGTCGGCGACACCGGACTGCTGCTCACGCGGGTGGAGTTTCTCAAGCCGGGCGCGGAGAAGAATTTCTGCGTGGTCGACGCGGCCATGAACGATTTGATGCGCCCTGCCCTGTACCAGGCCTGGATGGACGTGCAGGCAGTGGCGCCGCGTGCCGGCGCGGCCAGCGTCTATGACGTGGTCGGCCCAATTTGCGAATCGGGTGACTGGCTGGCGCGCGAGCGTGCGCTGGCGGTGCAACCGGGCGACCTGCTGGCGATCATGCAGGCCGGCGCCTATGGCCTGACCATGTCCTCGAACTACAACACGCGCGGCCGCGCAGCTGAAGTGATCATCGACGGCGATCGGGTGCATCTGGTGCGTCAGCGCGAGAATCCGGCCGACCTGTTCGCGCTGGAGTCGATTCTGAAATAAGCGTCTCGACGACACGTACAACTTTTGATTCGTCGTTTCCGCGCAGGCGAGGATGACGAATATTCACATGCTCGTAGGGTGGAAAAGCGCAGCGCCTTCCACCATTGCAAGCGATAGGTTGAAGGCGCTGCGCTTTTCCACCCTACGCGCCCAGGCGGCTTTCCACGGCGGGCCTGGTCATATTCCAATACACGCGCACCCCAAGCAGCAGCGCGACGATGCAGCCGAAAATGATCGGCTGCGTGAAGTTGTGCTTGGCCGCCTTCATCCACCAGAAATGCAGGATGCCCAGCGGAGCGATCACATACACCAGCTTGTGCAGCAGCTGCCAGCGCCTGCCCCCCAGCCTCCGTATCATGCCGTTGGTGCTGGTCGCGGCCAGCGGAACCAGGAGCACGAAAGCGCTGAAGCCGACCGTGATGAACGGCCGCTTGAGCACATCGCGCCACATCTCCGCCAGGTCAAAAAAATGATCGAACCATAGAAAAGTCATGAAGTGCAGGAAGGCGTAGAAGAACGCATACAGCCCCAGCATGCGGCGTAGTTTGAGGATCCAGCTCCATTTCGACAGGCGCCGCAGCGGCGTCACCGCCAGCGTGATGCACAGGAAGTACAGCACCCAGTCGCCGGTGCCGCGGGTGATGAATTCGAGCGGCTCGACCAGCTGGCCCGTCACGGTCAGGTAGACCATGCGCGCAAACGGCAGCAGCGCCAGCGCGAACAGGCTCGCCTTGATCGCGCCGAACTGGCGCGTTGTCGGATTGAAGGCCATGGCGCTCAAAAATTCTTCTTCAGGTCCATGCCGGTGTACAGCGAAGCGACATCGGCGTAACCGTTGAACAACAAGGTCTTGCGCTTCTTCTGGAAGAAACTGTCCTCGCCGATGCGGCGCTCGCTGCCCTGCGACCAGCGCGGGTGGTCGACATCGGGATTGACGTTCGAGTAGAAACCATACTCGGATGGCGCCGACACGTTCCACGCAGTGCGCGGTTGCTCCTTGAGGAAGCGGATCTTGACGATCGACTTGGCCGACTTGAAGCCATACTTCCAGGGCACCACGATGCGCACCGGCGCGCCGTTCTGGTTGGGCAGGGTTTGCCCGTACATGCCCAGCGTGAGCAGCGTCAAGGGATGCATTGCCTCATCCATCCGCAAGCCTTCGACATACGGCCAATTGAGCACGCGGCTGCCGATGCCGGGCATCTGGCGCGGATCGCCCAAGGTGGTGAATTCGACAAATTTGGCGTTCCCGTTCGGCTCGACCTTCTTGATCAACTCGGCCAGCGAGTAGCCGACCCAGGGAATGACCATCGACCAGCCCTCCACGCAGCGCAAGCGGTAGACACGCTCTTCCAGCGGCGCCAGCTTGAGCAGGCTGTCAATGTCGAGCGTCATCGGCTTCTTGATCTCGCCTTCGATCGCCACCGTCCATGGCCGCGTGCGCAGGCTGTGCGCGGTCTGCGCCGGATCGGACTTGTCGGTGCCGAATTCGTAGTAGTTGTTGTAGCTGCTGGCGTCCTTGAGCGGGGTCTGCTTCTCGAGCGCGGACCAGGCCGGGTTCAGCCTGGCCGCCAGTTTCTGGGCCGGCTCGTCGGCGAACGCTTCGCGGTTGGCCATCTCCCACAGCGCGCTGCCGGCAACGGCACCGACGGCCATCTGGCGGATGAAACTGCGGCGCGATTCATACACCGCTTGCGGCGTGATTTCGGAAGGGAACGGTAAATCAATACCGTTGGGACTACGTTTGATCAGCATGGCGGCTCCGGCGAATCGGGTGGTGAATGCATCTTGGTCTGCTCGAAAAGCCAAACCTTACACCAGTTTCCCCGATCCAGCCGGGCGCCCCCCGCCTTAGAGCTTGCCGTAGGAGTGCAACCCCGACAGGAACATATTTACACCCAAGAAGGCGAAGGTCGTCACTACCAGTCCGATCAGCGCCCACCAGGCCGCCGGACGGCCGCGCAGGCCTGACATCAAGCGCATGTGCAGCCAGGCTGCGTAGTTGAGCCAGACGATCAGCGCCCACGTCTCTTTCGGGTCCCACGACCAGTAGCCGCCCCAGGCTTCGGCCGCCCACAGCGCGCCCAGAATGGTGGCCACGGTGAAGAAGGCGAAGCCGACCGAGATGGCCTTGTACATCACGTCGTCGAGCACTTCAAGCGAAGGCAGGCGGTCTTGCAGGTAGCCGTGCGACTTGAGCAGATAAGCCGAGCCGACCATGGCCGACAGCGCAAAAGTGCCATAGCCGATGAAGTTGGCCGGCACGTGGATCTTCATCCACCAGCTTTGCAGGGCCGGCACCAGCGGCTGGATGTCGGCCGCATCGCGCGAAACCGTGTACCACAGCAGGAAGCCGACGGCGGCCGCGATCACCGGCAGCACGAAGGCGCCCAGCTGGCGCGTGGCGTAGTGCTGCTCGTAGTACAGGTAGAACAGGGCCGTGATCATCGAGAACAGGATGAACACTTCGTACAGGTTCGAGACGGGAATGTGGCCGACGTCGGCGCCGATCAGGTAGGACTCGTACCAGCGCACCATCATGCCGGTGAAGCCGAGCACCACCGCCGCCCAGCACAGCTTGGAGCCGACCGCGCTGCCGAACTCCGAACGTCCGGCCAGGCCGATCCAGTAGAACACGGTGGAGAACGCGAACATGGTACTCATCCACAAGATCGCCGACTGCGACGAGAGCATGTATTTGAGGAAGAACTTCTTGTTGGCCAGGTCGAGCTGGCCCGCGTACAGGCCGATCGCGCAGAACGCCAGCAGCGCCACCAGGGGGATGAGCCAGCGCACCGGCTTCCAGTGCCAGCCGAGCGCGGCGAAGGTGGGCGCGGCCAGCACCAGGATGGCCTTCTCGTAGACGTCCATGAAGGCGCCGTAGCGGTTCAGCGCGAACAGGGCGGCGCCCAGCAGCGCGGCGCCGTACAGCCAGTCGATGACCGACAGGCGCTTGAAATAGCCAGGCGCCTGGGTGTAGGTGGTGGTGTGCGATAGTTCCATCATAGTCTCCGATTCGCCGCCAGCTTACGCCGATTGCGGCAGTTTCGCTTTCAGTTCATTGAATTCGTGCTCGAAGTCGAGCGTTTTGCGCTGGGTGCTCATGGCCATCAGTGCATGCGTGCCGCCGGACTCGTCGTCGCGCAGCCAGACCCACAGGCGCCGCTCGCGGATGTAGAACATCGAGAATACGCCCAACACCAGGAACACGCAGCCCAGATAGACCACGGCCTTGCCGGGCGAGCGCGAAACCTGGAACACGGAGGCCTTCACCTCGGTGAAATCGTCGAGCTGCAGGTAGACCGGTGCCTGGTAGAACATGCTGTCGTTGAGCGCGTAGGTGGCCAGCAGCAGGAAGCGGCCGTGCGCCTCGGTCGGCTCGGACGGCGCCAGGCCGTCGCGCGTGCGCGCGGCCTGCCACAGCTCCCACAGGCTGCCTTGCAAGACCTTCATGAAGATCAGGGCGTCTTTTTCCTGCTCGGCGGCTGGCTTGTTCAATGTACCGGCCAGCGCGGCCGAAAAGCCACCCTGCCCGCCGCCGTCGCCGGCAAACAGCGCCAGCGTCTTTTCCACCGAGGCTTGCAGTTGCACCGCCAGCGCGCTGGCGTTCGGCACCGGCGTCGCACCCAGGCGCTGGGCGTAGCGGCTAGCGGCCAGCGCGCGCAGGGCCGGGTCGGCCAGCGCCGCGCGCAAGCGCATCCATTCCTTGACGGTATGGGCGTCATCGGCCGGGATGCGCAGGAAACTGAAGGGCTCGCCCGGATCGGTGCGCATGCCCGCCAGGAACACCTCGTTGCCGTCAATGGTCACCGGCTGCATATAGTTCTGGAACTCGCGCGCCTGGCCGCTCTTGTCGCGCAGCTTGTACTGCACGCTCGGGCCGACGTTTTTCAAGTCCTTGTTGTTGGCGTTCTTGGCCGCCGAACCGGAGTGCTTGTCCAGGCTGGCCACGAGCTGTTCGTTGAGTGACTGGCCCTTGGTGACGGCGCGCAAGTCCTGGCCAGAGCCAATATTTTCCACGTTAAACGGACGGAAACCCGACCATTCGACCGAATACGTTTCACTTCCGCGCTTGAGGTCGGTGGCTGAGCCCACATCGCCTGCGAGGGCGAAATTTTGCTGGCTGGTGCCGTTCATCGGAAAGCCGGTCAGCCTGAGCTTGGTGCCGCCATCCTCAAAACTGGATTGGTAGACCGCCACGCCGCGGTAGATCAGCGGCTTGTTGACTTCGATGGTGGCCGGGAACACCTTGCCGCTGTCGTGGTCCTTGATCAGCACTTCGCTGGCAAACAGCTTGGGCATGCCGGTCGAGTAGAAATCGATGTTGAACTTCTTGAGCTGGATCGTGAACGGCAGCTCTTGCA
The DNA here is from genome assembly GCA_040390195.1 of Pseudomonadota bacterium. Classification (GTDB taxonomy): domain Bacteria; phylum Pseudomonadota; class Gammaproteobacteria; order Burkholderiales; family Burkholderiaceae_D; genus Telluria_A. The sequence goes on from JAZJYV010000059.1 coordinate 77,790, forward strand.
CCAGCACGCCGCTCGCCTGCGGAATGATGGCCACGTCGCTCGACGAGCCTTCAGGGATCATGGTGTTGCCGCGGAAGGTGGGATTGCCCAGGCCCAGGCGGTGCTGCTGTGGAATCTGGGCGATCACGCCACTGCCGGCGAACGGGGTCTTGCCCAGCACGGCGCGCTGGAAACGGATCGGCAGGTCGGAGTCGAGCATGCCGCCGAGCAGGATGATGATGATGGAGCTGTGCGCGAAGATGTAGCCGAATTTGTTGGCCGCGCCCTTCTTGGCCGCCACCAGGGTGCCGTTCGGCTTGTCGACGACCTTGGCGCGATAGCCGGCGTCGGCCAGGCGCTGCGCGGTCTGGCTTGCCAGCGCGGCGCGGCCCAGCGGCGCCACCCATTCGCTCTTGTGGTGAAAATTGCGCAGCGATACTTCACGCACGTTCAGCCGCCAACTTCGCATATCTTTGATCATCTTCGGCGCGTTACGGATAATGCACAGCGACGTCGAGGTCAGCAGCAAAGCCAGGATCAGTAGGAACCACCACGCGGAGTAGACGGAATATAGACCCAGTTTGTCGAAAACTTCGAACCAGAACGGCCCAAATTGATTGGCGTAATTGGGCATCGCCTCGTTCTGCTTCATCACCGTGCCGATCATCGCGGCGATCGCGATCACGGTCAGCATGGTGATCGCAAAACGCATCGACGAGACCAGCTCGACCGCTTCGGCCAGCTTGCGGCGTCGGGTGTTCAATACAATTCCGGTGGTGCTCATGTGCTCATTCCTGGCAACAAAAAAGGGCAGCCCGCTTGCGCGCCGCCGCCCTTCAAGGTGTTTCTGCAGGCGGTCGCACCGGTGGTGCGGCGCCGCGTTTGCTTACTTCAAGCCGGCGATGTAGTCGGCGACTGCCTTCATTTCATCATCCGACATGCGCTTGGCCAAGGTGCCCATCTGGACATTCTTGCGGGCGCCGCTCTTGAATGCGGTCAGCTGGGCCACCGTGTAGTCCTGGTGCTGGCCGGCGATACGTGGGAACTGGACCGGAACGCCGGCGCCGGTGGCGCCGTGGCAGCTGGCGCAAGCTGCAACACCGCGCTCGGCGATGCCGCCGCGGTAGATTTTCTTGCCCATGTCAACCGTGTCCTTGTTCTTGGCGGCGCCCGGCTTGGCGGCCTGCTTCGACAGGTAAGCGCCGATGTTGGCCTTTTCCTCGTCCGTCATCATCTTGGCGTAGGTGGTCATGATCGGCTGGCTGCGCACTGGCGAAGCAAAATCATTGAGCTGCTTGACGATGTAGGCTTCGAACTGGCCGGCCAGTTTCGGATTGACCGAGATGGTCGAATTTCCGCCGGCGCCGTGGCAAGACACGCAGGCAGGCAAGCCGCGCGCGGCATCACCCGATTCGAACAAGGTGCCGCCCTTGGCAGCGTCTGCCTTGGCTGGCGCAGCGGCGGCGTGGGCCGATGCATGTTCTTCGGCGGTGGCAGCCAGGCCCGTCAAGGCTAGCGTTGCGACCAACAAGGACTTCAAGAAAACACGGTTCATTCAAACACCCTGAGACTAGTCAATAAATTGGTTTTATATATATATTCTGTCGCGCAGACGACTTGCTTGTGCGCGTGGAGCTACCGCGTCGCAACAATTCGTAACCCCTTATTGTACAATAGCTTTCTCGCGATATCGCCTCTTTGCATCAATTTCTGCCCTATCTCATGTCCAAACTCTGGCAAGCCCGCTTCTTCACGACCGTCAATCAACTGCGCGACCTGCCCTCGACGCAGGCGCCGGAAATCGCCTTCGCAGGCCGCTCGAACGCCGGCAAATCGACCGCGATTAATATTTTGACGAACCAAAAAGGCTTGGCTTTCGCTTCCAAGACACCGGGCCGCACCCAGCACATCAACTATTTCTCGATTGGCGGCGCGCACGTCGGCCAGCACCGCAAGGATGCCACCATCGTCGAAGAAATCGAAGCCCTGCTGGTCGACCTGCCGGGTTACGGCTATGCGGAAGTGTCGGGTTCGGCCAAGCTGCACTGGCAGCGCCTGCTGGGCGACTATGTGCAGCGCCGCGAGCAACTGGCCGCGCTGGTGCTGATCATGGATTCGCGCCGCCCGTTCACCGAACTCGACGTGCAGATGCTGGAATGGTTCGCCCCCACCGGCAAGCCGATCCACTGCATCCTGACCAAGGCGGACAAGCTCAACCGCAATGAATCGACCAATGCCCTGCGCCAGGCGCGCATGATGCTCGAAAGCTATGTGAACGAAGACGGCGAAGGCTTCCCGTTCACCGTTCAGCTGTTTTCGGCGCTCAAGCGCATCGGCATCGACGAGGCGAATGACAAGATCATCGAATTGCTGGGCCTGACCGACGTACCTGCCGACCCCGGCGTGGCCTTGGTCGACCCGGAAGACAGCGAAGAAGATTAGTCCACTTGACGAGGAACTTACCGCAATGACGAACCACGCCTATCCTGCCGTCCGCATGCGCCGCATGCGGCGCGACCCGTTCTCGCGCGCGCTGATGCGCGAGAACACCGTCACCGCCTCTGACCTGATTTACCCGGTGTTCATCCTGGACGGCGCCAAGCAGCGCCAGCAGGTGTTGTCGATGCCGGGTGTGGAGCGCGTCTCGCTGGACCTGTTGATGGATGTGGCGGCTGAATGCGTGGCGCTGGGCATTCCCGTGCTGGCCCTGTTCCCTGTGATCGACGCGGCGCTCAAGACGCCGGACGGCATCGAGGCGACCAATCCAGATGGGCTGGTGCCGCGCGCGGTGCGCGCATTGAAGGCGCGCTTTCCGGACTTGGGCATCCTGACCGACGTCGCGCTCGACCCTTTCACCAGCCACGGCCAGGACGGCCTGATCGATGACAATGGTTACGTGCTCAACGATGAAACCATTGACATGCTGGTGCGCCAGGCGCTGACCCAGGCCGAGGCCGGCGTTGACGTGGTCGCGCCGTCGGACATGATGGACGGGCGCATCGGTGCGATCCGCGCCGCGCTCGAGTCGCAGCGCCACATCCACACGCGCATCATGGCGTATTCGGCCAAGTATGCGTCGGCCTTTTACGGCCCATTCCGCGAGGCGGTCGGCTCGGCCAGCAACCTGGGCAAGAGCGACAAGAATACCTATCAGATGGACCCGGCCAACAGCGACGAGGCCCTGCGCGAAGTGGCGCTGGACTTGGCCGAAGGTGCGGACATGGTCATGGTCAAGCCCGGCATGCCCTATCTCGACATCGTGCGCCGCGTGAAGGATGAGTTCAAGGTGCCGACTTTTGCGTACCAGGTCAGCGGCGAGTACGCGATGATCAAGGCAGCCGCACAAAACGGCTGGCTCGACCATGACAAGGTGATGATGGAAGCGATGATGAGTTTCAAGCGGGCCGGCGCCGATGGCGTGCTGACCTACTTCGCGCTCGATATCGCGCGCCTGCTCAAGGCGCGTGCCTGATACGGCGCTGACCGACTACATTTTTCGGCACTTGGGAATCGCTCCGGCACTCGCGCGCAGTACGCGGTGGGTGCCGACTCTCCCTCATTTCCCAGACTTCGAACACCGCCTGCGCCTGCCGCGACATGCGTCAGCTTTCGCCCCTGAGCGGACTTACGCGGCAAGTCTATATTTTCGATAAAAGATGTCGCGTGAGGAACAGAATGACCGCACTTCCGGCCAGCCACGCCAACATGAACAAGAGATAGCGAATGGCGAGAGGGTCGAGTGCTGGCGTTGGTGCGCTAGATGGGTTACCAATGATGCCAACACCGGCAAGCGCCCACGTAAGGCACATGGCCATCAAGATGTATGATGCAAGCCCTCCAATTCCAATGAACCACCAAAAATGTGGAAGCAAGACACGCCACAGGTATGCGAAAACCCCTACCGTAAGTGCTGGGCCAATGAGACCGAAGGGGAATGCAAAACTGAACGGGTTCATCGGGGAAAAATTCCAATAAATCTAACCTGCGGGTTTGAGGTAGGGGGCAAAGTCGGCTGCTGGCCGACTACTGACTACTCGACTGAACGAGCATGATCATCTTTCTCCTCCGACATCACGTCCCAATAGCCGTGTGCCAAAAGATCATCGACAAGCCACTTCTTTCCATTCATGCCAAAAATTGCCATGACCACGAAGTAGCTTAGCCCCAAGAGGGCTAATGCTGGAATCCGAAGGTCATTTGCAATATCGTGTGCTCTAGTCAGCAAATAATAGCCCAGCAGCGAAAACGCAAAAGGACGCCATAGTCCTTCAGAAACCGCCCAAACGGTAGGAAGCAAGAATCCAAGCCAGCAAAACCCTGGCTTTATGCGACGGCTCTTTCCATTCGGGTGAACAAGTAGGCGAAAGTTAGACATAGAAAGTAAAGATAACTGGCTGCTAATGGCCGATTGTACTGGTAGGCAGCACCGGCCATAGCCGCCAACTAATCGCCAATGAATACAATATAGGTATGGGTGCTACCGACAGCGACTTGAACGAGTCTAATCACCTTTTCGATATGCTCACGATCCTTAGCTGCTTCTTGAAACGCCACTTCGGCCTGTAGCTCAGCAATAAGTACAGGTAATTGTGCCTGGTTAAACACCGCATCACCGCAAGCATCTACGAACCGAAGGCAGATGGTTTCCTTGAGCTTTGGCCAGCGAGAAGTGGCGAGCCGCGAAATAGTCCGATATGAATCTCCGACCAATTGCTTTTGCTCGTGACGTCCGGTCATCCACGCTGATATGTATTGACCAGTCAAGATGTTTTCAAATTCCCGTTTTTTTGAAATCGG
>JAZJYV010000060.1:0-42884 GCA_040390195.1 Pseudomonadota bacterium
CGCGCGACGTGCTGCGCGCCTACATCCAGGCCAAGCTGCGCTTCTCGCGCGAGCAGCCGTGGGCCTCGCGCGTGTACGCGCTCGAAGTCATCAGCGGTGCGCAGCTGTACGGCGCGCAGATCCAGAACCGCGTGGTGCCGCTGCTGCGCAAGGACATCCTGGTGTTCGAGCGCTGGATCAGCGAGGGGCGCATCGCGCCGATCAACGCCACCCACTTGCTGTTCGCGATCTGGGCCATGACCCAGTCGTATGCCGATTTTTCGGCGCAGATGGCGCTGGTGCTCAACCGCCGCCAGCTCACGCGCAAGGATTTCGACGACGCCGAGAAGATGATCATCGATATGGTGCTGGCGGCGGTGGCCATTCCGGCCGCGTGAGGACAGGCACCTAGCAAGGGGTGTCGGCCCCCGGTTTTTCAGGTGGGGGGCTGACCCCAGTTCGCAGGCGCCATCTCAACCGGGGTCCGACCCCTTGGACACGGCATGGTGTATTCTTGTCCGATGCCTGAACTGACTCCCATCATCCTCGAAACCGAGCGCCTGAACCTGCGCTGGATCTCCGACGCCGACGCCGCCGCCCAATTCGCCATCTACTCCGACCCCGATGTGATGCGCTACTGGAGCAGCGCGCCGTGGACCGAGCCGTCCCAGGCGCGCGCCAACATCGACCAGGCGCACGAGGGCTACCGCAACGGCAGCGCCATGCGGCTGGCCGTGGTGCGGCGCGACACCGGTCAATTGATCGGCAACGTCAACCTGTACGCCTTCTTCGCGCAGAACCGCCGCTGCGACGTCGGCTACGCGCTGGCGCGCGCGCACTGGGGCCACGGCTACCTGGGCGAGGCGCTGGCCGCCGCGCTGGCCTACGGCTTCGAGGCGCTCGACCTGAACCGGGTCGAGGCCGACATCGACCCGCGCAACGCCGCCTCCATCAAGCTGCTGGAAAAGTTGGGATTCCAACAAGAAGGCTATATGCGCGAGCGCTGGATCGTGAACGGCGAGGTGTGCGACACCGTCAACTATGCCCTGCTGCGGCGCGACTGGCAAGCCGTCCAAAGCGCCGCCGGTCCCGCCTGACCACCAGTCACCCCCCTGTTTCTGCGCTTCGTCGGACGCCGCTGGAAGGCCTGTGCAACGCTTGTTACAGTCACTCCATCAACTCTTGGAGAAGCGCAATGAAAAACCCCACCTTCGACAGCTTCCTCGCCCTGATGGATGAAGTTGCCCGCGCCTTCGGCAAACTGCTGCGCCGCAGCGTGCACACCGTCGGCGCCATGTCCTGGCCGGCGATCATGCTCAGCTGCGTGGCGATCGCGCTGATGCTCACCATCGTGCCGCTGGCGCTGTTCCTGTTCCTGCTGTTCATGGCCATCAAGCTGATCGTCGCCTCGATCGCCATCGGTGCCCGGCGCGGCAAGGCCACGCCTTACCGTGATGCCAAGGACAAGGAAGAGTAACCATGCAAGCGAGCCAGTTCAACCGGGTCATCGATTTCCTGCGCGAGGCAGGGGCCGAAGCGACCGTGCTGTGGTGGAGCTTCTTCGACTGGCTGGCCCTGGTCGATTGGCGCCAACTGTTCATCACCTGGTTCCTGGTGATGAGCTTTGGCGCCATCGTTCAGGTGCCGGAACCGGCGATCTGGTTCATCTTCATTTCCTTCGGCGTCAAGGTGCTGGCCGGCGGCAAGCGCAAGGCCGAACTCGAGGCGAAGGAGGCCACCAAGCAGGCCGACATCGCCACGCTCGAGCGGCGTTTGCTGGAAGCCCAGATGGCGACCTTGCAGGCCCAGGTCGAGCCGCACTTCCTGTTCAACACCCTGGCCCTGATCGGCCAGCTGATCGAGACCGACCCGCCCCAGGCGGCGCGCATCCACCAGCACCTGATCGACTACCTGCGCGCCACGCTGCCGCAGATGCGCGCGGTGGGCGGCGGCACGCTGGGGCGCCAGGTCGAGCTCTCGCGCGCCTACCTGGCCATCATGCAGGCCCGCATGGGCGATCGACTGGCGGTCGAATTCGACGTGCCCGACTATCTGGAACACGCGCCGTTCCCGCCGATGATGCTGCAGATTTTGATCGAGAACTCGATCAAGCACGGACTCGAACCGAAAATCGAAGGCGGCAAGATCACCGTGCGCGCCACCCTGATCGACGGCACCATGCATGTCGACGTGATCGACAACGGCGTCGGCTTCGACATGCATGCCGATGACGGCGTAGGCCTGGCCAACATCCGCGAACGGCTGCGCCTGTTGCATGGCAAGCGCGCCCAGCTGGTGATCGAGGCGCAACCGGCGGGCGGCGCCCACCTCTCGATCCGTGTACCATTTATCCTCCTGGAGAAGGATTGACATGAACGCGCCGCACACCTCGATTACCGCCCTGATCGTCGACGACGAGGCGCCGATGCGCAACCAGCTGCGCGCGCGCCTGCAGGAGGCCTGGCCCGGCCTGGCCATCAGCGGCGAGGCGGCCAACGGCATCGACGCGGTGGCCATGGCCGGGCAGCTGCGCCCGGACATCATTTTCCTCGACATCCGCATGCCCGGCATGAGCGGCATTGATGCGGCGCGCCAGTTGTATGCCCACAGCCACATCGTGTTCGTGACCGCCTATGACCAGTACGCGATCGACGCCTTCGAGCACGGCGCCATGGATTACTTGCTCAAGCCGGTCACCATTGATCGCTTGCGCATGACGTGCGAACGATTGCGCGCGCGCCTGCTCAAGAATCCGGAAGACATCGGCGAGCAGCTCGCCAAGCTGACCCAGCTCCTGCAGGACGGCAGGGACGGCAAGCACGAATACCTGCGCTGGATCCAGGCCCAGGTCGGCAGCAGCCTGCGCATGATTTCCACGCGCGAGGTGCTGTTTTTCCAGTCCGACGAAAAATACACGCGGGTGCAGACCGGTTCGGCCGAGCTGTTGATCCGCAAGACGCTCAAGGAGCTGGCCGACGAGCTCGACCCCGACGAATTCTGGCGCATCCACCGCTCCACGCTGGTGCGGGTCGACGCCATCGCCGAGGTCACGCGCGACCTGCGCGGGCGCCAGATGCTCAAGGTGCGCAATTTCCCCGAGGCGCTCGAAGTGAGCCGCAACCACGCCCACCTGTTCCAGCAAATGTGAGCCCGTGATGGAAAAGCGCTCAAGGGGTCAGACCCCGGTTTTTCTGTTAGGGGTCTGACCCCGGTTCGCAGGCGCCGCCTCAACCGGGGTCAGACCCCCTAACGGCAAAACCGGGGTCTGACCCCTCGAGCGCAAAAACGATTTGTCGGGTTTTTGACTTATTCACCACTTGTGCGTGCATCGGCGCCACATTGCCAGTTCAAAAAGGCGCTGCCCTCGCCCACAATCCACTACCATAGAGTCACTGTTCATGATTCCTGCAAGGAGAGTGCAATGTCGACCACCCCCAAGCGCACCACGGCCACGGTCACGCCCAGCCTGCGCTACAACGACGCTCCCAAGGCCATCGAATGGCTGTGCGCCGTGTTCGGCTTTGAAAAGCATCTGATCGTCCCCGGAGAGAACAACAGCATCCGCCATGCGCAATTGTCGTTCGGCAACGGCATGATCATGCTCGCTTCGTCCTCGGTCGAGAACGAATACGGCAAGCTGGTGGTCCAGCCGGAAGACATCGGTGGCCGCCAGACCCAGACCATCAGCCTGGTCGTCAACGACGCCGATGAGGTGTACCGGCGCGTCAAGCAGGCCGGCACACCGATCCTGATCGACCTTTACGACGCCGAGTACGGCGGTCGCGGCTTTACCTGCCGCGACCTCGAGGGCCATGTCTGGAACATCGGCACTTACGACCCCTGGCAAGCAAGCTAAAGGAGAACCGCATGTCACGCGCAATTCACTTCGAGATCCAGGCCAGCAATCCGCAGGCGCTGATCGATTTCTACACCGGCCTGTTCGGCTGGTCCTTCAACAAATGGGAAGGTGGCGACTACTGGCTGATCCATACCGGGCCTGACGACAAGCCGGGCATCAATGGCGGCTTGCTGCCACGCCGCGGTCCGGCTCCCGAGAACATGGCGGCGGTGAACGCCTTCGTGATCACGGTCGACGTCGAAAACCTCGACGAGATGCTGCGCAAGGGCGAAGCGAGCGGCGCCGGCGGTGTGGTCTGCGTGCCGAAAATGGCGGTGGCGGGGATCGGCTGGCTGGCCTATATGAAGGACCCCGACGGCAACATCTTTGGCATGATGCAAGCCGATCCGGCGGCCGCATGAATACCCCGGATGCGTTGGCGATCCGCGAATTGATCGCCACCTGGCTGCGCGCCACGCACGAGGGTGACGTCGACACGGTGCTCGGTCTGATGGCGCCGGACGTGGTGTTCCTGGCGGCCGGGCAGGCGCCGATGGTGGGGCGCGAAGCGTTCGCCAAGGGCTTGCGCAATCTGCTGCGCGACCATGCGATCGAATCGGCCGGCACGGTTGAAGAAGTCGTCGTCGAGGGCAGCATGGCGTACACCCGCACCAGCCTGGCGGTGACGGTGAGCACGCTGCATGGGCACACGCCGGTGCGGCGCAGCGGTCATACGCTGTCGGTCTGGCGCAAGGGCAGCGACGGCAAGTGGCTGCTCACGCGCGACGCCAACCTGCTCAGCGCCACCTGATCGAACACCGCAGGGCGCAAGGGCGCCGCACGCGCCTGCGCCTTTTCCGCCAGGATTATTGCACCATCGCCGCGATCAGGGCCGCATCGCCGACCGGCACGGGCCGGATCCGGATCAAATCGCGATACAGCGGTGGCATCGCCGCGCACAGCGCCGCCAGCTCGGCCTCAGGCAGGCCGGCCCGCACATATTGGAACTGCGCCGGATTGTTCGTCGGCAGCGGCCCCTCCATGGTCGAACCGTAGGCGCCCAGGTTCATGAAGCTTTGCGCGCTGGCGTCGGGTCCGCGCGCGAACACGAAGGTGCCCTCCTTCGGATGGGCCAGATACTGGCGCACCTCGCGCTGGGTCTCGGCCTTCGCGCCGTGCATCAGCTTGTAGCGCAGTTGCGCATACTGGCGCGTGCACTCCATGAACGCGGTGCAGATGGCCGACTGCGCGCGCCGCCCCGGCACGCACAGCAGCAGATTGCCGAACGCGTCCAGCAAGGCCACGGCATCGCCCTCGCCGCCCTGTGCCAGGTCGCGCGCCACCGCGTTGCGCAAATACGGCGCCAGGCCGGCGTCCGGCTGGTGCGGCGCGCAGCGGTAGGCCAGCGCGTCCGGATACAGGCTCTTGAGCTTGCGCACGATCGCGTGGGTCGACGCCAGCGTGGCCGGGTCCTTCAGCTGGTCCTGCGCCAGGTCTGTGTTGAGCAGCCCCTGCACCTTCAGCGAGGTCGCCTCGAACACCAGCGAACACAGGGCCTGGGTCGGTTCGGCGATCGTCTTGCCGATGAAGAAAGAGTGTGGCGCGCTGCCCGCGCTCTCACGCGCGAAGCACGAAGCGCCCAGCACCGCCGGATAGAAAAAGCGCGCCGCAGCACGCTCGCGCAAGTGCTCCGGCAAGGCCGAAAAACTGGCGCTCATGTCATGGTTGATGCCGGCGTTCGGATCGCGCGCCGCGACCACCACGTTGAAGCCGGCGGCCAGGATCGCGCCGGTGCACATGGCGCATGGGTCGAGCGAAGTCACGACGGTGACCTGCCCGGGCTCGGGCAGCTTGCGGCCCTTGGCGCGTTCGGCGAAATACCAGTCGATCAACTGGCGTTCGCCATGCGCCGTTGGATCGAAAATGAGACCGTCGCGCACCACGTTGTTCTGCAGCGCCTTGAGCACATTGCCGAAATGGTCGAGCAACAGTCCGCCCACGCCGAAGGTGCCCTGCGTGCGCGCAGAGATGGCCTCGTTGGCCGCGATCGCCACCGCGGCCTGGACGTCGATGGTCTTTTTCAACACTTACTTCTTGAGGTCCCAGCCGCCGAATGCGTTCGGCAACTGGCCGGCGGCGGTCGTCTCGAGGATGTCGCCATTGAGGTTGGTGAGCACGATCGGAAGATCGTTGCCGCCCAATTCGAGAATCACCTGGCGGCAGGCGCCGCACGGCGCGATCGGGCCGTCGGTGGCGCCGATCACGGCCAGGCCGCTGAAGTCGCCCGGCTTGTAGCCGTGCGCGATGGCGCTGAAAAACGCGGTGCGTTCGGCGCAGTTGCACAGGCCGTATGACGCGTTCTCCACGTTACAGCCGCGGAACACACGGCCATCCTTGCATTCGAGCGCCGCGCCAACCTGGAAGTTCGAGTACGGCGTGTAGGCCAGCTCGCGCGCGGCGCGCGCCTCGGCGATCAGTTTTTCGTAGTTCATTTGAATCTCTCTTATGGACGGATGACGCGGTAGATGATCGGATTGGCGGCCGGCCTGAGAGCGCCGATCTGGTAGGCGGCCTGCACTTCGCGCACCGCCTGCTCGGCGCCGGCCTGGGTGCGCGCGTGGACCATGGCCAGCGGTTGGCCAATGGCGATGGCGTCGCCCAGCTCGACCAGGCCGCTCAGGCCGACGGCAAAGTCGATCGCGTCTTCCGGACGGCGGCGCCCGCCGCCCAGGCTGACCACGGCCAGGCCCAGGCCGCGGCAATCGGTGGCGGCGACGAAGCCGGCCGCCAGCGCCGGCACCGGCACGATAACCGGCGCAGCTTCGAGGTAGGCGTCGGGACGCTCGACCAGGTCGGCCGGGCCACCGAGCGCCTTGACCATGCGCGAGAAGCGCTCGGCCGCCTCGCCCGAGTCGAGGCCGGCCTGCAGCTTCACGCGCGCGGCGGCGGCCTCGCTTGCCAGTCCACCCAGCACCAGCATTTCGGCGCACAGCGCCATCGTCACTTCATGCAGGCGCGCCGGACGCGAACGGCCCGTCAGGTAGTCCATCGCCAGCCGCACTTCGAGCGCGTTGCCGGCCACCGGGCCGAGCGACTCGTTCATCTCTGTCAGCAGGGCCGAGGTGTGGGTGCCGGCACCATTGCCGACGGCGACGATCGACTCGGCCAGCTCGACCGATTTTTCGAACGTCGGCATGAAGGCGCCGCTGCCCACTTTCACGTCCATCACCAGCGCGTCGAGGCCAGCCGAGAGCTTTTTCGACAGGATCGATCCGGTGATCATGGCCACCGATTCGACCGTGGCGGTGGTATCGCGGATGCTGTAGAAACGCTTGTCCGACGGCGCCAGCTGCGCGGTCTGGCCGATGATGGCCACGCCCACGTCCTTGACGACATTGCGGAACAACTGCGGGTCGGGCACGGTGCAATAGCCGGGGATCGAGTCGAACTTGTCGAGCGTGCCGCCGGTGTGGCCCAGGCCGCGGCCGGAGATCATCGGCACGAAGCCGCCGCAGGCCGCGATCATCGGTCCGAGCATGAGCGAGACGACGTCGCCCACGCCGCCGGTGGAGTGCTTGTCGAGCACCGGACCGGGCAGGTTCAGCGAGCGCCATTCCATGACCTGGCCGGAGTCGCGCATGGCCAGCGTGAAGGCGACGCGCTCGTCCATGTTCATGTCGTTGAAGAAGACGGCCATCGCCAGCGCCGCGATCTGGCCTTCGGAGACGCTGCCGTCGGTGATGCCGCGCACGAAAAACTGGATTTCCTCGGCGCTGAGTGCGCCGCCGTCGCGCTTCTTGCGCACGATTTCCTGATTGAGAAACATAGAGCCCCGCTAAGATATTGAGTACTGGTCAACCGTCATTCCCGCGCAGGCGGGAATCCATGCTTCCCCATGCAGTCGCCGGTGCTTGGGTTCCTGCGCGGGAACGACGGTGCTTACACGCCGTATGGAATCCAGACGTTCTTGACCTGGCTCGCGTGGGCCAGCACCATGCGCCCGCCAGCCTGTTTGGTGTCATACCAGTCGCGGCCCTTGCCCCCGCCCACCCAGGTGCGCTTGAGCGAGGCGGCCGACAGGCGCTCGACTTCGGCGCAGCCTTCGCTCGAGCCGTCATGGCGCCACACGGCGTCGATGTCCGAGTGCGATGCGAGCGTCCTGGCCAGTTCGTCGGCGCTGCCGGTGACGATGTTGAGCGCGCCGCCGGGCAGGTCGGAGGTGTCGAGCACCTGGTACAGGTCGGTCGCGGCCAGCGGATGGGCTTCGGACGGCACCACGATCACGCGGTTGCCCAGCGCCAGCGCCGGTGCCACCAGCGAGATGAAGCCCAGCAGCGGCGCTTCGTTCGGGCAGATGATGCCGATCACGCCGACCGGCTCGTTCAGCGCCACGGTGATGCCATGCATCGGCGGCTGGTGCGCCAGGCCGTCGTACTTGTCGGCCCAGGCGGCGTAATAGAACAGGCGCTCGATCGAGGCCTGCACCTCTTTTTCCGGATTCTTCGACCCCGTCATCGCGGCCAGGCGGGCAGCGAACTCGTCTGCGCGAATGGCCAGGTTTTCAGCAATGTAGTACAGCACTTGCGCGCGGTTGTGCGAGGTCGCCTTGGCCCATCCCGAGGCCTTGTGGGCCGCTTCCACGGCATTGCGGATGTCCTTGCGGTTGCCTTCGCCGACGTCGGCCAGGAAGGCGCCGCCAGCGCCCATGATGGCGCGGCTGTAGGCGCCGTCAGGGCGCGCCTGCTTGCCGCCGATGTACAGCTTGGCGGTGCGGTCGACCGCGAACGGGTTGCCCGATTCAGCGGCTTTGGCCTTGCCCTTGGCGTCCACCACGGGCGCGGCCGGGCGCGCGTCTTCCGACACATGGGTCATGTACTCGAACATGCCTTCGCGACCACCTTCGCGGCCGAAGCCCGATTCGCGGTAGCCGCCGAAACCGCAAGCGGCGTCGAACTGGTTGGCAGTGTTAATCCAGACCACGCCGGCCTTGATCTGCGGCGCGATATCGAGCGCCAGGCTGATCGACTCCGACCACACGCAGGCGGCCAGGCCATAGACCGTGTTGTTGGCCAGCTGGACCGCCTCGACCGGGGTGCGAAAGCTCATCGCCACCAGCACCGGTCCGAAAATCTCCGCCTGCGCCACATTGGCCGAGGTCGACGCGCCCGTGATCAGGGTGGGCGGGAACCAGGAGCCGCTGGCCGGCAGTTCGCACGCCGGTTGATAGATCGTGCAGCCTTCCGCACGTGCCGATTCGACCAGCCCTTCGATACGCTGGCGCTGCACCGGATCGACCAGCGCGCCGATGTCCATCGACTTGTCCGTTGGCGCGCCCAGGCGCAGGTTGTCCATGCGCGAGCGCAGCTTGGCCAGGAAGCGTTCTTCGATCGATTCCTGCACCAGCAGGCGCGAACCGGCGCAGCAAACCTGGCCCTGGTTGAACCAGATCGAATCGACCAGGCCCTCGACGGCGGCGTCCAGGTCGGCGTCTTCGAACACGATGAATGGCGACTTGCCGCCCAGTTCCAGCGACAGCTTCTTGCCGCTGCCGGCCGTGGCCTTGCGGATCAGGCGGCCCACTTCGGTTGAACCGGTGAAGGCCAGCTTGTCGATGCCGGGATGGTTGACGATGGCCTCGCCCACGCGGCCATCGCCGGTGACGATGTTGACGACGCCGGCCGGCACGCCGGCCTGCACGCAGATTTCGGCGAACAGCAGCGCCGACAGCGAAGTGAACTCGGCCGGCTTGAACACCACCGTGTTACCGGCGGCCAGCGCAGGCGCGATTTTCCAGGACAGCATCAGCAAGGGAAAATTCCAGGGCACGATCTGGCCCACCACGCCCACGGCGCGGTAGTCGGCGAATTCTTCCGATTGCAGCTGGGCCCAGCCGGCGTGATGGTAGAAGTGGCGTGCGGCCAGCGGCAGGTCGGCGTCGCGCGTCTCGCGGATCGTCTTGCCGTTGTCGAGCGTCTCGATGACGGCGAACAGGCGCGAGTGCTTTTGCAGCAGGCGCGCCAGCGCGTACAGCACGCGCGCGCGGCCGTGGCCGCCCAGCGCAACCCAGCCCGGCTGGGCGCGGCGCGCCGCTTCCACCGCGCGCTCGACGTCGGCGTTCGAGGCCTGCGTCAGCTGCGCCAGTTCCTTGCCATCGGCAGGGTTGAACGAAGCGAAGGTCTCGGCAGCCGGCGTCCACGCATTGTCGATGAACAGGCCGAAGCGCCGTTCATGTCCGTCCAGCCAGGCTTGCGCTTCCTTGGTGCTTTCTGGTGCGGGGCCGTAGTCCATAGTTTGAAGAATCTCGTTAATAGTTGGCATGACGAATCCGTTGGTGTTTATGGTTGCGCGTGGCGGTGGTTCGCCGAGTAATTGCCGGTGACGTAGTGTTCGAGCTGGCGTTCGATGTCCGTCAAGAGGCTCGACGCGCCGATGCGGAACAGGTGCGGTTCGAGCCAGTCGCGGCCCAGTTCTTCCTTCATC
The DNA here is from genome assembly GCA_040390195.1 of Pseudomonadota bacterium. GTDB lineage: Bacteria > Pseudomonadota > Gammaproteobacteria > Burkholderiales > Burkholderiaceae_D > Telluria_A. The sequence goes on from JAZJYV010000060.1 coordinate 10,298, forward strand.
AGCGTCAGGTATTGCAGCGCGCTCTTGGAGGTGCCGACGCCGCCGGCCGGCTTGAACCCGACCTGGAAGCCGTACTGCTCATGGTATTCGCGGATCGTGCGCACCATCGTCAGCGCGACCGGGATGGTGGCGTTGACGCCTTCCTTGCCGGTCGAGGTCTTGATGAAATCGGAACCGGCCATCATGCAGACCCACGAAGCCTTGGCCACGTTTTCCAGCGTCAGCAGGTCGCCGGTGGCCAGGATCGCCTTGACGTGGGCATCGCCGCAAGCGGTGCGGTAGGCGACCATCTCGTCGTACAGGGCTTGCCAGTTGCCGTTCAGGACGTGCTGGCGGGTGATCACGATGTCGATCTCGGTGGCGCCGGCGGCGACCGACAGTTCGATCTCGCGCACCTTTGTCTCCATGCTCGCCAGGCCGGCCGGGAATGCGGTCGAGACGGCGGCGATCGGCAGGCGGCCGTTCAGGATTTTTGCGGCCGGCGTGATCATCTCGTGGTACACGCACACGGCGCCGGTCGACAGTTCAGTGATGCCCAGCGCTTCCATCAGGTCGGTGCGCAGCGGGCGCATGGCCTTCATGCACAGGCGCTCGACGCGGCCCGGCGTGTCGTCCCCGCCCAGTGTGGTCAGGTCGATGCACTGGATCGCCTTCACCAGCCAGGCGGCCTGGTACTCTTTTTTCACCGTGCGGCGGTTGGCCAGGCTGGCGGCGCGGCGGTCGGATGCGTTGCGGTTCACTTTGATCTGGTTTACCCAGCCGAGGTCGAGGCCAACTGCCTCGTTGCGCTTGAATGCGGAAGGATGAGTCATAGCAAACTGGTTCCGTTAGAAAGTGGTTTGACGCCGAGGTGATTGGCCAGTGTGGCGCCGATGTCGGAGAAGGTGTTCGAAATCGGCAGTTCGCGCGCTTCCACGCCGGGGCCGAAGAAGATCATCGGGATGTGCTCGCGCGTGTGGTCCGAACCGGGCCAGCTCGGGTCGCAGCCGTGGTCGGCGGTGATCACGACCAGGTCGCCGTCCTTGAGCTTGGCCATGAATTCGGGCAGCCGCGCGTCCATCTCGTGCAGCGCGTTCGAATAGCCGGCGATGTCGCGCCGGTGCCCGAAAGACTGGTCAAAGTCGACGAAGTTCACGAACGTGAGCGACTTGTCGCCCGCCTCGTCGGTGACCTTGAGCAGCGCGTCGAACAGGGCCATGTTATCGGCCCCCTTGACCACGCGCGAGATACCCTGGGCGGCGAAGATGTCGCTGATCTTGCCCAGGCCGATCACCTCGCCGCCCGCGTTCTTGACATGGTCGAGCAGCGTGGCGCTTGGCGGCGGCACGGCGTAGTCGTGGCGGTTGCTGGTGCGGCGGTAGTTGCCGTCCTGCCCCAGGAAAGGGCGCGCGATCACGCGTCCGATGTTGTAGGGCTTGACCAGTTCATAGGCGGCCTCGCACACGGCGTACAGGCGCTCGAGGCCGAAGTGTTCTTCATGCGCGGCGATCTGCATCACCGAATCGCCCGAGGTGTAGACAATGATCTTGCCGCTGGCGACGTGCTGGTCGCCGAACTTGTTGATGATCTCGGTGCCCGACGCGTGGCAGTTGCCAAGGTAGCCGGCCACGCCCGTCAGTTCCTGCAGGCGATCGGTCAGCTCGGCCGGGAACGACGGCACCGTGCGCGGGAAATAGCCCCAGTCGAATTCGACCGGCACGCCGGCGATTTCCCAGTGTCCGCTCTGGGTGTCCTTGCCGGTGGAGCGCTCGCGCGCCGCACCGTAGGCACCGGTGAAGCCGTCGCGCAGGGCGAAGCCGGCGGCCCATGCGCCGCTGGCCTTGTGGGCAGCGGCGGCCAGGCCCAGGCGCTCCAGGTTTGGCAGCGCCATCGGCGTGCCCTGAGCAGCCGCCCAACTGGCGATGTGGCCGAACGTGTTGGCGCCGGCGTCGCCGAACTTCTCGGCGTCCGGCGTGGCGCCCAGGCCAAAGGAGTCGAGCAGGAGAATGAATGCGCGTGACATGATGGGACTCGGTAAAAAAGGGTTATTCAGCTCAGGCCTGGTCGCTGCGCGGCACTTTGGCCACGCGCTCGAGGAAGGCCAGGATCAGGGTGACCAGGTCCTTGGCGCCGATGGCGGCGTACTTCAAGGTCTGCTCGTGCGACAGCGGGAACGGCGACATGCCCTCGGCCAGGTTGGTGATCACCGACACGCCCGTTACCTTCAGGCCGCAATGGCGTGCCGACACCACTTCCGGCACCACCGACATGCCGACCACGTCGGCGCCCAGGCGCGCCATCATGCGGATTTCGGCGGCCGTCTCGAAGTTCGGGCCCGGGTAGGCGATGAACACGCCCTCATGCAGGGTGATGCCCTTGGCGCTTGCCGTTTCCTTGACCAGGTTGCGGATGTCGCTGTCGTAGGCGTTGGCCATGCTGAAAAAACGCGGGCCGAAACGGTCGTCGTTGGGGCCGACCATCGGGGTGCCGGGCAACCAGTTGATATGGTCGGTCAGCGCCACCAGTGAACCGGCGTCGACTTCGGGACGCAGCGAACCGGCGGCGTTGGTCACGAACAGCATTTCGCAGCCGAGCAGCTTGACGGTGCGCACGGCACTGGTCATCACGCCCATGCCGTAGCCTTCATAGAAGTGGCCGCGGCCCTTCATGCACACCACTTCCACGCCCGACAGGGTGCCCAGCACCAGTTCGCCGGCGTGGCCGTGCACGGTGCTGATGGGGAAACCGGGCAGCTCGTCGAAGCCGATCGAGACCGCGTCGCTCATCTGCTCGGCCAACACGCCGAGGCCGGAGCCGAGGATCATCGCCACGCGCGGCGCAAAGCCAGGCTTGCGGGCGCGGATGATGTCGGCGGCTTCAAAGGGGGTGTTGTTGGACATGTCTCTTCCTATTTTCTTATGCGACGTTGATCAGAATGGCGGCGGCCATGATGGCGGCGGGAATGGATTGCGGCGTCGAATTATTTTCCAACTATTATAACTATGCCCGAGCGTCGATATGTATGGCAAATACCATTTTTCTTTCGTATTTATATGCGTAAGATATAAATATGGGATAGCATGTGTCTGCTGCCGGCAACAAGGGCAAGGCCGCGCTGTCCAGCGGCGGCGGACAGTGATTGACTTCAACATAACAGATGTCTACTATCGAAGACAATTGTTTAATGTGATTCTTCCATGACTGAACTCTCGAAAAAAGACCAGTTGTACGAACTGATCCGCGCCAACCCCTTCATCTCGCAGCAAGACCTGGCGGTCCAGCTGCGTTTGTCGCGCTCGGCCGTGGCCGGCTACATCGCGGGCCTGATCCGGGACCGGCGCCTGCTGGGGCGCGCCTACGTGCTGCCCGACAACCGGCCCGTGCTGTGCCTGGGCGCGGCCAACCTCGACCGCAAGCTGCGCTCGATCGCCACGCTTCGGATGGGCACCTCGAACCCGGCGCGCCAGGACGAGTCCTACGGCGGGGTGGCGCGCAACATCGCCGAGAACCTGGCACGCCTGTCGGCGCCGGTCGCGCTGATCACCGTGATCGGCGACGACTCGTCTGGCAGCGCCCTGCTGGCGCACGCCGAGGCCTCCGGGATCGACACGCGCGGCACATTGAAGTTGTCGGGCACCTGTAGCGGCACCTACACCGCGGTGCTCGACGACCATGGCGAAATGATGCTGGCGCTGGCCGACATGGCCTTGTACGACCAGCTCACACCCGATTTCCTGGCCAGCCGTCAGCCGCAGCGCGCGGTCGCCGCACTGACCGTGGCCGACCTGAACCTGCCGCACGACACGCTGGCGATGCTACTGGCCGACGCCGAGCGCGACGCCATTCCTTTGATACTGGTGGCGGTGTCGCAGCCGAAGATGGCGCGCCTGCCGCAGAACCTGAAAGGCTTGCGCCTGCTGATCCTCAACCAGGGCGAGCTGGAAACCCGGGTCGGCATGCCGCTCAAGACCGACGCCGACCTGCTCGCCGCCTGCCGCCTGGTGCAGGCACAAGGCGCGCAGGACCTGATCGTCACGCGCGGCGGAACCGGGGTGCTCTACACCACCGAAGACGGCGTCGCCCACCTCGACGCGCCGCATGCCCGCATCGTCGACGTCACCGGCGCCGGCGACGCGTTCTCCGCCGCCGTCTGCTGGTCGCTGTTCCAGGGCAGCGACGATTTGAACCTGGCCTGCCGGCGCGGCCTGCAGCTGTCGGCCATGACGCTCGAATGCGAGGAAACGGTGTGCCCGTTCCTGACCTCGGACAGCCTCGACGACATCCACAATTTCAACGCCGAACCCGGCGCGCCGCAACCCTTCAACGCGCTTTACCAGGAATGACCATGCATCAGTACCTCTTGTTCTCGCCCGAAGTGGCGGCCGCGCGCGCCGCCGGCAAGCCGGTCGTCGCGCTGGAATCGACCATCATTTCGCACGGCATGCCGTATCCGCAAAACGTGGCGATGGCCGCCGAGGTCGAGCAGATCATCCGCGACGCCGGCGCGGTGCCGGCCACCATCGCCATCATCGACGGCAAGATCTGCATCGGCCTGGCGCCGGCGCAACTGATGCTGCTGGGCACCTCGCCGGACGCGATGAAGGTGAGCCGGCGCGACCTGCCCTTTGTGCTGGCCAGCAGGCGCCTCGGCGCCACCACGGTGGCCGCGACCATGATCTGCGCGCAACTGGCCGGCATCCGGGTGTTCGTCACTGGCGGCATTGGCGGCGTGCACCGCGGCGCCGAGACCAGCTTCGACATCTCGGCCGACCTGCAGGAACTGGCCCGGACCAGCGTGGCCGTGGTGTGCGCGGGCGTCAAGTCCATCCTCGACATTGGGTTGACGCTGGAATACCTGGAGACCCATGGCGTGCCGGTGGTGAGCGTCGGCCAGCCGGACTTCCCCGCCTTCTTCACGCGCGAGAGCGGCTTCACGGCCGACTTCCAGCTCGATGGCGCGGCCGAACAGGCGGCCTTCATCCAGGTCAAATGGGCGCTCGGCCTCGCCGGTGGTGTGGTGGTGGCAAATCCAGTGCCGGCCCATGCCGCCATGCCGACGGAAGAGATCGAGCGCATCACCGGCCAGGCGCTGCAGGAAGCGCATGACGGCGGCGTCAAAGGCAAGGCCGTCACGCCGTTCCTGCTGAACCGGATCAAGCAGCTGACCGAGGGCCGCAGCCTGGCCACCAATATCGCGCTGGTCAAGCACAACGCCCAGGTGGGCGCCGAACTGGCGGTGGCGCTGCACGCCCTGCCAACGACCTGATACGGATGACCTCATGTCGATCGACCTTAAACAACTCAAGTACTTCCTCGCGGTAGCCGAGGAGAAGAGCTTCAGCCGCGCGGCCGAACGGCTGCACATCTCGCAGCCGCCGCTGAGCCAGCAGATCATGAAACTCGAGAGCGAGTTGGGCGTGCGCCTGTTCGCGCGCACCACGCGCACATTCGAGCTGACGGTGGCCGGCAAGGCGCTGATGGGTGAGGCGTCGGACATGCTGGCCAAGATGCGCATGACGATCGACACCATCCGCCAGATCGACCGCGGCGAGGTTGGGCGCCTGCGGGTGGGCATCGTCGGCTCGGCCATGTGGGGGCCGATACCGAGCCTGCTTGAAGAGTTCCAGACCAAGTTCCCGCGCGTGACCTGGACCCTGCACGAACAGGGGCCGACAGTGCAGTACGAGGCACTGCGCGCCAAGCAGATCGACGTAGGCTTCTGGCGCGAACCGCGCCTTGACGACGACGAGCTCAAACACGACAACCTGCGCCAGGAACTGTGCTTTCGCGAGAACGTGTGCGTGGCGGTCAACGACCACCACCCGCTGGCCACGCGGCCCTACATTGAACTGATCGACATTGCCGACCAGCCGATGCTGACGCTGGCGCTCGAGAAGTCGGCCTTTCCGCGCTACCTGATCCAGTGCTGCGTGAAGGCGGGCTTTCAGCCGACCATTTTCCAGGAAGCGAACGAGCCGCAGACGCTGCTGGCGATGGTTGGCGCCGGCCTTGGGGTGGCATTGATGCCGGAGACGACCAGCCGGATCGGCTGGCCCGGCGTGATTTTCCTGCCGATCAAAACCAATCCGCCATCGGCCAATTTGTACATTGCCTACACGACGCAGGACGACGCGCCGGTGGTGCGCGCCTTCCTCAATATTCTGAGACCGCCCGCGGCGTAAAGCATGACCGCAAGGTGGGAAAACGCAGCGCCTTCCTGCGAACTCCTGAATACCGTCGTTCCCGCGCAGGCGCACTGGTGTCCGGCATACATAGGTCGACGCGAAACGACCAGTGCGCATGCGCTCACGCCGAATTCGCGGCCCAGGTCAAGACCAAAATAATGACCCGACGTCGTCCTCGCGAAAGCGGGGACGACGTTGATTCTTGAATTTCAAGTTTCGTTATCGCGATTTCCGCAGTCGTCCAACAGTGAGTGTCACAATTTTCAGACAACAAAAGCAAGTGGATCTGCGTTAAGCAATTTAGCTTTATGTGAGAACCCGATTGCACTGTCAATTGCACGGCGAGGCGCCTATGCTGGGTTGAAGTTGTCCTCAGCTGTACCAGACAAAGGAGAAGCCATGCGTACCCGTCCCGCCTCGCCAGCCGCAACCACCATGAGTTTGGAACCGCTAATGGAAATGAACATGACACCGCTGATCGACGTCATGCTCGTTTTGATCATCATGCTCATCATAACAATTCCCAGGCAGAATCACGCGATCGGTCTCACTTTACCCACCGTCTCGACCCAGACCGACCAGCCGGTGATTATCACGATCGGCATCGATTTTGACGGCGTCGTTTCGTGGAACGGAACAGCCGTTGCATCGCGCGCGGACCTTGAAACGAGGCTCGCCGCCGTCGCTGCGGCCAGCGAGCCAACGAGCCTTCAGATTCGCGCCAACAAGCTCGTGCCGTACAAATACCTTGCCGGCGTCATGGCAGCGGCTCAGCGCCTGGGAGTGCGCAATCTGGGCGTGATCGAACAGACGCAGTGAGCTTTACCGAGGCATGCAAAGCCGTCCCGCGCACCGGCCCGCTTCCCTCCGATCGCCAGCCGCAAGCTCAACAGGGTCAGGCAGGCGTCGTGATCGCGCCGTGCCCGTTGCCCATGCTGGCGCGGCGCCAGGCGGACGGTGGCATGCCAAGCAAGCGCCGGAAAGCGCGCGAAAATGCCGCTTCGGAAGCGTAGCCCACTTCCTGCGCGACTGCGGCGATCGTCGCGCTCGTGTTGCGCAGCAGCGATGCGGCAAGCTGCATGCGCCAGCTGGCCAGGTACTGCATGGGCGCTAAGCCGATGGTGTCGACGAAACGCTGGTGCAGCGCGGAGCGGGACAGGCCGACCCGGCGGCCGAGTTCATCCACGGACCAGTCGGCGGCGGGATCATCATGCATGAATGCCAGCGCGCGGCCGAGAAGCCGGTCGCGCAATCCGGCAAACCAGCCGCTGCTGCCCTCCGGCAGCGTATCCGCATAGCGCCGCATGGCATCGACAAACATCATCTCGCTCAAGCGCTCGAGCATGGCCTCGCCGCCGGGGCGCTTGGCCAGCGACTCGGATACGGCGTTCTGCATCAGCTGGACAATCCATCCGCTCTGTCCGCTGCTACGCAAGTGCAACAACCTTGGCAACGCGGCGATCAGCGGATTGAACGGACGCACGTCGCAGCCAAGAAAGCCGCAGATCAGGGTCGTGCATACCGCTTCATCGGAGAGCTCGCCCGTCCCCTGGACGCCGGACAATCTCAAGTTGAAAGGCAGTTGGTCGGGACTGCGTTCTACCGCGCCGGGACCGCCTGTCGGGGCACGCATGCCGGGCGCGCTCGACATGACATGCGCATCGCCGTGTGGGAACATGAGGATGTCGCCGGTCTGCAAGTGTACCGGAGGCTCGCCAATAATTCCGCCCCAACAGCTGCCGTGGGTGACGACATGATATTCGAGCACATGTTCCGAGCCGGGCAACACGATCGCGGCGACCTCGCGTGCCGCGTGCGCCTCCGCCACCCAATCCTGCCCACCGTTGACGTGATAATAGGCCGCACCGCGCAGACGGACGTTTCGCAATACTTCGGACAAGACATCGTGGCTCATGGGCCGAGTGTACGGGAATTGACTGCCAAGCTGCAATGAACTTGAGGCATACGGGCAGCGTATTCCTCCCGCCTCCCCAAGTGTCCGCCGCTGGGGCCGCGCTTCTTCCAGGCCGCGCTTGGCCAATATGGCGGGCGTGGCCTTCAGGGCAGGCGCGGCGCCGGCAGCAATGGTGGCGGCCCGCTCAAGGCTCGTAGAAAAGCCACCAGGTCCTCCTGCTCCCGGCGCGTTAGTTTCAAGGGAGAAATACCACCCGACACCGTGCCGACGCCGCCGCCCCTGCCTCCCTTGTTGTAATGCTGCACCACGTCCATCAGTGTCGCGAGCGAGCCGTCATGCATGTACGGGGCCTTGTGCAACGATTCACGCAGTTGCGGGACTTTGAAGGCGCCCTTCAGGATGGGCACGGGACGCACGGCGAAACGGCCGACATCGACACTCTCCAGGCCGATATTGTAGAACCCGTTATCGGAAAAATTCGGAGCCGTATGGCAGGACGCGCAATTGGCCTTGTTGCTGCTGGTGAACAGGACGAGGCCACGCAATTGCTGTGGCGTCATCGCATCGGTGCTGCCTGCGAGCCAACGGTCGAACGCAGTGTCGCGGCTGACAATGGAGCGCTCGAAGTTGGCGATCGCTTTCGACAAGGTGGCGGCGTCGATCGGCTCGCCCGGATAGGCACGGGCGAATTTCGCCCGGTAAGTCGGTTCGGCATTAAGCCAAGCCAACAAGCCCGTGAAATCGGTGGCCATGATGTCGGGATGGGTCATCGGCGCCAGCACCTGCTGTTCCAGTGTCGCCTTTTGCCCAGCCCACATGAATGGGCCCGGGTAGTAGCCGATGTTCACCAGGGACATGCTGTTGCGCCTCATCGGTTTTCCGCCGAAACCGATGGCGAGCGCCTTGCCATCGCCCCAAGCGCGTTCGGGAATATGGCAACTGGCGCACGACGATTTGCCGTCTCCCGACAGGCGCCGGTCGTAGAACAGCATCTTCCCCAGGTCCACCCGGTCCGGGCTGGCCAGGTTGCCGGCCGGCTGGACCGCCTGTGGCGCCAGGCGCCATTGCTGAAAGTCGCCTGCCACTTGCGCCGTTGCCGCCAGCTGCGAGCCCAGCAGCGCTGCGAGAACAATCCTGCCTACCATCTTTACCATACATGCTCTTCTGATCAAAGGTCGAACCATCACGGCTCGTCAATGGATCAGGTCGAGTTGCAATGGACAGACGGCATTATCGGCCGCAAGCGCTCCGGACTCTTGATTGCCCGTCGTCCATGCTTGTCCGAGGCTCTCGAAATTCAGGCGTCCGCGCTGGGGCTACAGGCAACGCGCTCAATGTGTCGCCCCGCCGCCCTCGGTCACATCACCGCCCGCAGCCAGTGCCGCTTCGACCGCGACTTTCAGCCCGCGCACCATGTCGGCCAGGGCCATGCTGGCCGAGCCGGGATGGCTCGCTGCCTGTTCCGGCAAATACGGAATGTGGATGAATCCGGCCTTCACCGCACTGCCGGCGGTGCAGTGCATCAGGCCATAAAACACATGGTTGCAGACGAAGGTGCCGGCCGTCTGCGACACCGACGCCGGCAGGCCAGCGGCGCGCAAGGCGCTGACGATGGCCTTGATCGGCAAGCTGGAAAAATAGGCGGCAGGGCCGCCCGCCACAACCGCCACGTCGACCAGCGTGCACTGGGCGTTGTCCGGAATCGGCGCGTCATCGATGTTGATGGCGATCCGTTCGACCGAAAAGTCAGGCCGTCCGCCGGCCTGGCCGACCGCGATCACGAGATCCGGCTTGAGCTCGGCGAGCACGTCGCGCAGCACCTCGTTTGCCGCGCCGAACACGCAAGGCAGCTGCATGATTTCGACCGCAAAGCCTTCGCCTGACCAGCCGGCCAGTGCCCGCACCGCTTCCCACGCAGGGTTGATGGTCTCCAGGTTGAACGGCTCGAACCCTGTCAATAACACTGTCTTGCTCATCACGTCCCCGCTTATCGGACCATTAGAAAATACAATAGGAAGATGTTCGCCGCCAGCAGCGGCAAGGCTGTCGGAATCTGCGCCTTGATCACCGCGTTCTTGTCCGGCAGTTCCAGCAAGGCCACTGGAATGATGTTGAAATTGGCCGCCATCGGCGTCATCAGGGTGCCGCAATAGGCGCTGAACATGCCAATCGCCGCCATCACCGCCGGATCCGCATGGTACACACCGACCAGGATCGGAATGCCGACCCCGCCCGCCATCACGGGAAAGGCGGCAAAGCCATTGCCCATGACGATGGTAAACAGCGCCATGCCGATGCAGAACACGGCCACCGCCACGAACCGCGAATCCATGTTGATGTACGACGTCGTCACATGCGCCACCGCTTTGCCAACCCCCACTTCAGAAAACAGCAGGCCGAGCACCGCCAGCATGTGCGGCAGGACAATCGCCCAACTGGCCGCGTCGACCAGTCGGCGCCATTCGCGCATCCCCTGCAGGGGTGTGGCACGGGTGAGCCAGCAAGCTGCTGCCACCGCCAGCACCGAACCGCAGCCAAGACTGACCAGGGTCAGGTTCCTGGTCTCGAGCAGCAGCACACTGCCGAGACGGACGTCCTTGAGCAGGGTCGAGCCGATCATCGTCGCCACGGGTATGATCAGCGCCGGAACGAACAGCCAATGGCCAAGCCGGCGCGCGCTGCTGCGCCGCTCGGCTTCCGGCAGGCTGCCGTGGCGGCCGAGGGCGACGCCACCAAAGCCGGCGATCAGGGCCATCACGATCATCAGCAGGCCCGCGATGGCCGGTGGCAGGCGTTCGCCGACCAAGTAGATCACCGCGTACAGGCCCCAAAATAGCGCGGTGGTGTAGCGCTTGGGATTGTGGCGGTCGCGCAGCGTCATGACGGTGGCGATCGTCAGCATCGCGCCCAGCAGCAAATAGAAATACTCGACGACGATCATGCAGCCTCCGCTTCGCGCCGGATCTGCGCGTCGAGCCGGCGCAAATGCCAGGCGTGAATCACGAACGCCGTCACTGCAGTCGGTATGCCCCACAAGGCCATGTGCAGCGGATTGACCTCGATGCCCTCGGCGCGCAAGATGGTCTGCATCAGCACAATGGCGCCGAAGGCCACGAACACGTCCTCGCCAAAAAACAGGCCGACGTTGTCGGTGGCGGCGGCCATCGCGCGCACCCGGTGGCGCAAGCTGTCGCTAATGGCGGGATGGCGCGCTTCGGCTGCGGCCTCAGCCATGGGCGCAATCAGCGGACGCACCATCGACGCCTGGCCGCCAAGGCCGGTGAGCCCGAATGCGGCCGACAGTTCGCGCACGAACAGGTAGAAAATCAACAGCCGCCCGGTCGTCGCCGACTTGATCCTGGCAATTGATGTCTGCGCATGCTCGCGCAGGCCGAACCGCTCCAGCAGGCCGATCGCGGCCAGCGGCAGCAGCAAGATCATGGGCAGGTTGCGGGTCTTGATGAAGGCCGTACCCAGCGATGCGAGCAGTTGCTCGACCGGCATGGACGCGGCGGCGCCAGTCGCCGCACACGCGGCCACCACCACCAGCACCGGATTGGCGCGCAATACGAAACCGGCAATGACCACCGCAACCCCAATTAAGGGCCATAAATTGACTGCTGCTTGCATGTGGGCTCCCGGGCGTCATGCACAACTTGTGAATGAATCGAAAATCTGATTTGCCATTCCTGCGCAGGCGGGAACGACGTTTTGTGCGTGAAATAAAATATTCACAAGGTCTAGGTCCGCGGCAATCTTACCCGATGGTGCCTGCCGCGAGAAAAAAACCCCGCGCACCTTGCGGTGGGCGGGGCTTCGTGACGCCAGGCCGAATTAGAAGTTGGCCTTGAACTGCACGCCAAGCGTGCGCGGTTCGTTGACGATACCGGTCAGGTTGTCGAAGTCGATCGCAGCGACAGTCTGGATCTTGTTGGTGATGTTGCGGCCAAACGCAGCCACTTCATACTTCCCGTCCTGCCACTTGTAACCAACCCGCAGGCCGCCTTCGAGCAAGGCCTTGGCCGTGTATTCCTTCGCTTCATACAGGAACATATTGTAGGTGCTGCGATAGGCCCAGTCGGTGAACGCGAAGAACTCGCCATTGCCCATTGGCACGCCGTAACGCAGTGTGAAGTTGGTCTGCACTTTTGGCGAACGCGGCAGCGGATTGCCGTTGATCGCCGACGTGCCCGGGAATGGGCCGTTCGGATTGGTCACCGTGCAGCCGGACGAGGGATTGTTGTTGACGTTGCCGCAGTACTGCACGAACAGCTTGCTGTCATGGATCTCGGTGTCGTTGTAGCTGCCTCCGAAGCTCATGCGCAGCGAATCGGTCAGGATTGCCTGGAAGTCCACTTCGACACCCTGGCCGGTGACTTTCTCGGCGTTGATCAACTGATTCATATTGATCGAGCCGCTGCCGGCGGTCAGCTGCTTGTCTTTCACGCGGTACTGGAACACGCTGGCCGACAGGCGCGCGCGCCGGTTGAACAGATCTTCCTTGATGCCCGCTTCATACGACAGGACCTTCTCGGCGTTGGCGAACGATGGCTTGTCGGTCAGGCCGAACAGGCGACCTTGCATCGACGGTGCACGGTAGCCGGTGGCGACGCGGCCGAACAGGTTGGTGTCCTTGTCGAGCTCATAGGTGCCCGAGAAATCCCAGCTCACGTTCTTCGAGTCGCTCACGATCTTGAGTGGACCGGAAGTCTTCGGTGGTTCGATGCGGCTGGCCGAGAAGTCCTTGTTGTCGCTGGTGTAGCGCAGGCCGCCACGCAGCTTGATGCGATCGGACAGGGTGTAGTTCAGCGAACCGAAGGTCGCCCACGACTTCGAATCCTGGAGCTGGGTGGCGTAGGCCGCGTTTTGCGGATTGCCCGGCGTGAAGGAGTCGAAGCTAATGCTGTCGATCTGGATGTGTTCCTTGAAGTAGAACACGCCGGCGATCCACTGCAAGGGACCCTTGTTGTTCGACTCGATGCGGAATTCCTGGGTCGTCTGGTCGTGGTTCGGCAGCACGTCGGCCGTCTCGACCGGGAACGGGATCGCGCCCGGGCCGGCAGGCAGCACCGTGCAGAAGATGTTGCAGCCGTAGCCGCCGTCGACGTCGCCGCGGCTGTAGAAATCGGCGGACTCATAGCCGGTGATCGAGTGCAGCGTCGCGCCGTCGAGGTTCCAGCGCAGGTGCAGGTTCGCGCCCTTGGTCTTGAGCCACTGGTTGTTGCCGCCGTCGGTGGGGTAGCTGTTGTAGTCAAAGCCATCGACCAGCTCGTTGGTCCCCTTCTTCATGATGTTGGCGCGGAACAGGGTCGCGCTGCCTTTCATGTCGCGGCCATGCACATTGACCAGGGCGCTGAAGTCGTTCGACGGCTTGATCAACAATTGGGCGCGGGCGGCCGTGTCGGCATAGCCTTCGAAGTCCTTGGTGTAGGCGTTCGGGCGCGGATTGTGCACCCGGTCGTCACGGTGCTGCGACTGGATCGACACGCGCGCGGCGACGGTATCCGAAATGGGTACGTTGTAGACGCCTTCGACATTCTTGGCGCCGTAGTTGCCGAAGCCGACGTTCAGGTAGCCTTCGGTCTTGAACACCGGCTTGGCCGAGTCGAACTTGATCACGCCTGCGGGCGAGTTACGGCCAAACAGCGTGCCTTGCGGGCCGCGCAGCACTTCCACCTGGTCCACGTCGAACACCGGGAAACCCTTGAGCATCGGGCTTTCCTGCACGATGTCGTCCATCACCAGGCCAACCGGCTGCGAGGCGTTCAAGTCGAAATCGGTGTTGCCCTGGCCGCGGATGTAAAAACGCGGGAAGGAACGGCCGTAGTCCGACTCCACCGTCAGGCTCGGCGAGCGGCCCGACAGGAAACGGATGTCCTGGCCACCGGAGGTCAGCACGTCCAGTTTTTCTCCCTTGAGGGTGGTGATCGCCATCGGCACGTCTTTGATGTTCTCGGAACGGCGCTGGGCCGTCACGATCACCGTTTCAAGCTGGCCGGGCTGGGCGGCAGGCGCCGCTTCCTGGGCCAGGGCCGTGTGCAGCGGAAAAGCGCTGGCCACGGCCAGCGCGATCAGCGAACGGGTCGCCAGTCGGCTACTACTACTACTGTTGTATTTTGTCATCGCGATTTCCCTTATCGATATTGCCCATTTATAAATTATGAGATGCCGGCTCGGTGTCTTCGTGGCCTGGCTACTGGTTTTTCACAACTTTTCCCCTATGGAATCTGTAGTGAACCCGGCATGCTAGCATGGAAAATATGATGGATAGACCATAGTACATACGGCGCTTATTTATATTCTGCTCATATAAATGACGAACAAAAATGGTATTTGCCATACATATTGACGGTAAGGCATAGTCTACGGCTGTACTGTCTGGCGCCCGCGCCGTCCAGACTGTTGCTGCCATGCGACAGTTGCCGCGGCCCCCGTCTTTTCGGATAAGAACCATGAACCTCGCCACCCTCAGCCGTTTGAATGCCGTTGCCGATCTCGGTCAGCAGGTTTGGCTCGACCAGTTCAGCGCCGAATTGATCCACTCGGGCGAGTTGGCCAGCTGGATCGCCGACGACGGCGTCGCCGGCATGAACGTCACCGCGTCGATGTTCTACAACGCGCTGCGCAGCGGATCCAGCTATCGCGCCGCCCTGCCCGCCCTGCGCCTGGCACACGCCGATCCGCAAACCCGTTTCGAAGCACTGGTGCTGCCCGAGCTGCAGGCGGCCTGCGACCTGTTCGCGCCGCTGCACGCGGCCACCCGCGCTGGCGCAGGCCTGGTCAGCGTCGCGCTGGCACCACGGCTGGCGCACGACCGTGAGGCCACAGTGGCTGCGGCGCGCCGCCTCTGGGCCGCGCTCGATCGCCCCAATGCGATGATTGCCATCCCGGCCACCGAGGCCGGCATCGCCGCCCTTGAGCAGGCAATTTTCGATGGCATCAACGTCAACGCGACCCTGGTGGCCGGCCCGCGCCAGCTCGCCGCCGTACGCGCCGCGCACCGGCGCGGCCTGGCACGGCGCCTGCAGGCCAAGCTGTCGGTCCAGCGCATCGCCAGCGTATCGAGCATGTCGGTCGGCCCGCTCGACGTTGCGGCCAACGCCCTGCTGCCGGAAGGCGCAGCCCTGCGCGGCAGGACGGCGATCGCTGCGGCCCGCCTGGCCTGGCGCGACGCGCGCGAGGATAGTCAGTTCGCCGTGTTTGCCGCGTTCGGCGCGCGCCCGCAAACGCTGCTGTGGGGCGCCACCGCCGCCTCCGGCCCCGACCCGCTCGCCTATATGGAACAACTGATCGGTCCGGACAGCATCCAGTGCGCGACCGCCCCGACCCTGCTCGTCTTTCGCGAACGGGGCGCGGCGCGCCTGTCGCTGGCCGACGATGCCGGCGGCGCCGAAGCCTTGCTGGCCCAGCTGGCGCGCAAAGGCATCGATCTCGACACGCTCGCCGACGACCTGCTGGCGGCTGGCCTGGCGCGATTCGACCAGGCACACAGCAATTTGCTGGCCATGCTCGAGTAGTGTCGTATAAGCTAGCGCAGTCCTTTCCAATGCAGCCGGTGCGCCGGTTACAATATCGAAATTCCAGGAGTGACTCATGAAATTAAAACAACTTAGCATGACGATCGCGGCGCTCTGCGTTGCGGCCAGCGCGACGGCGGCCGATCCCAGGCTGGGCATCGTCTACGACGCCGGCGGGAAGTTCGACAAGTCATTTAACCAGTCCGCTTTCGAAGGCGCCGAGCGCTTCAAGAAAGAAACCAAAATTTCGTACATTGAAGCGCAGGCAAGCAGCGACACCCAGGCCGAGCAGGTGCTGCGCGGCCTGGCGCGCAAGAAGCTGGACTTGATCGCTGCCATCGGTTTCTCGCAAACCCAGGCCGTGCAAAAGGTCGCGCAAGAATTCCCCAATGTGCACTTCGTGCTGATCGACTCGATTGCCAAGGGCGATAACGTCAATTCGGTGCTGTTCCGCGAAGAAGAAGGCTCTTACCTGGTCGGCGTGGCAGCAGCGATGGCCTCGAAGTCGAAGAAGATCGGTTTCGTCGGCGGCATGGACATTCCTCTGATCCGCACCTTCGCCTGCGGCTACTCGCAAGGCGCCAAGGCCACCAACGCCAAGGTTGAAACACTGCAGAACATGGTTGGCACCACCAGCGCGGCCTGGAACGATCCGGCCAAGGGCGGCGAACTGGCGCGCGCGCAGTTCGACCGTGGCGTCGACGTGGTGTTCGCCGTGGCCGGCGGCAGCGGCATGGGCACCCTGCAAACGGCCAAGGAAAAAGGCAAGCTGGCCATCGGCGTCGACTCGAACCAGAACTACCTGCATCCGGGCACCATGCTGACCTCGATGATCAAGCACGTCGACAATGCGATCTACGATTCCTTCATGCAGATGAAAAACGGCAGCTGGAAGGCCGGCGTCAGCTACAAGGGCCTCAAGGAAGGCGGCGTCGACTGGGTCGTCGACAAGGACAACCGTGCCCTGGTCACGCCTGAAATCGAAAAGCGCGTCAACGAAGCCAAAGCCAACATCATCAGCGGCAAGGTCAAGGTCATCGACTACCGCGCCGGCAGCACCTGCCCGGTCTGATCCCCAGCATCACGTCGTTCCCGCACAGACGGGAATCCATACTGCGCCTGCCGCATTGGCGCCGCATGAATTCCCAGCTGGGCGGGAAGGACGGGCAATTTAACCACTCTGAACCACTATGCAGCCAGCCGTAGAATTTCGCAACATCTGCAAAGCCTTCGGGCCGGTGCAGGCGAACGCCGACGTCAGCTTTTCCATCGCCAAGGGCTCGATCCATGGCGTGATCGGCGAGAACGGCGCCGGCAAGTCGACCTTGATGAGCATCCTGTACGGCTACTACAACGCCGACCGCGGGCAGCTGCTGCTCGACGGCCAGGAACGCCAGATCAAGACCAGCCACGAAGCCATCGCACTTGGCATCGGCATGGTGCACCAGCACTTCATGCTGGTCGAGAATTTCTCCGTGCTCGACAACGTCATGCTGGGCACCGAGGGCGGCTTCAAGCTGGGCGCCCAGCGCCCGGCCGTGGAAGCGAAGCTGCGCGAGATCTGCGCGCGCTACCGCCTCGACGTCGATCCGCTGGCAATCATTTCGGACCTGTCGGTGGGCGCGCAGCAGCGTGTGGAAATCCTCAAGCAAATTTACCGCAGCGCCAACATCCTGATCCTCGACGAGCCCACCGCCGTGCTCACGGCCCAGGAGACGGCGTCGCTGTTTGAAATCCTGCGCCTGTTCAAGGAGCAGGGCAAGACGATCGTTTTGATCACGCACAAGCTGCAAGAGATCATGGACATCACCGACCAGGTGACGGTGATGCGGGCCGGGCGCGTGGTCGGCGCCGTGGCCACCAGCGGCACCTCGAAGGAAGAGCTGGCCAACATGATGGTGGGCCGGCCGATCCAGAGCGAACTGCCGCGTGCGCCCTACAATCCGGGCGCGCCGGTGCTGGCCATCTCCGGCCTGCAGCTCGAAGACCAGCACAAGGTCAAGCTGCTGGCCGACATCGACCTGACGCTGCGCGCGGGCGAAATCGTCGCTATCGCCGGGGTGTCGGGCAACGGCCAGAGCGAGCTGCTCGAGATCCTGGCCGGCATGCGCCTGCCGTCCGGCGGCAAGGTCGAATTCCTCGGCAAGGCGCTGCCCTACGCCGGCCGCAAGGACGCCGACGGCCTGCCGGGCGTGGTGCGCAATCTCGGGATCGCCCACATTCCGGAAGACCGCCTGCGCGACGGCGTGATCAAGGATTTCTCGGTGATGCAAAACACCGTGTTCGGCTACCAGGACCGGGTCAGCAACCGCTGGGGCCTGTTCGACTTCAAGGCCATCGCCGAACGCTGCACGCACCTGCTCAAGGCATTCAACGTGTGCCCGTCGAACCCGGACATCCGCATCGGCCTGCTCTCGGGCGGCAACCAGCAAAAGGTGGTGATCGCGCGTGAAGTGTCGGCCGCTCCGAAGCTGATGCTGGTCGGCCAGCCCACCCGCGGGGTCGACATCGGCACCATCGAAAGCATCCATACCGAGCTGCTCAAGATGCGCGACGAGGGTGTCGCCATCCTGCTCGTGTCGGTCGAACTGGAGGAAGTGCGGGCGCTGGCCGACCGCATCGTCGTCATGTCCGGCGGACGCATCACCGGTGAACTCAAGATAGAAGAATTCGACACGACCCGCATCGGCTTGCTGATGGGCGGAATGCACAAGTCATGAAAAAAACCGAACTCCCACGCTGGGCGACTGCCTTCGCCCTCCCCGTCCTGAACCTGCTGTCGGCGTTGCTGGTGGCCGCGCTGGTAATCTACCTGCTCGGCGAGAGCCCGGTCGAGTCGCTCGGCATCCTGGTCAACAGCGCCGTGATCAATCCGGAAGGCTTGAGCTACACCCTGTTCTATGCCAGCACCTTCATTTTCACGGGCCTGTCGGTGTCGGTGGCGATGAAGGCGGGCTTGTTCAACATCGGCAGCGAAGGCCAGCTGTACATCGGCGGCATGGGCCTGACGGTGGCCATGCTGGCGCTCGACAAGACGCTGCCCGGCTTTCTCCTGATTCCGGCGGCGATGCTGGGCGCGGCTATATTCGGCGCGGCCTGGGCCTGGCTGCCGGGCTACCTGCAGGCCAGGCGCGGCAGCCACATCGTCGTCACCACGATCATGTTCAACTTCATCGCCGCCAGCCTGATGAACTTCCTGATCGTCAAATACCTGATTCCGGAGGGCCAGCAAAACCCGGCCAGCCGTGTGTTCGCCGACGCCGGCGCCATGCCGCGCCTGAACACCTGGTTCCCGGTGCTGGGCGACACCCCGCTCAACGTCAGCTTCCTGCTCGCCATCGTGGCGCTGGCCGTATATGGCGTGATGGTGTGGCGCTCCTCGTGGGGCTACCAGTTGCGCGCGACGGGTTTGAACCAGCACGCGGCGCACTACGCGGGCGTGTCGATCAGCCGCATGATCATCGTCGCGATGCTGATCTCGGGCGCGCTGGCTGGCCTGGGCGCGGTCAATTCGATCATGGGCTCGACCCACTACCTGAGCCTGAACTTCCCGGCCGGCGCCGGCTTCATCGGCATCGCCATCGCGCTCATGGGACGCCAGCATCCGGTCGGCATTTTCCTGTCGGCGGTGCTGTTCGGCGCGCTGATCCAGGGCGGCTTCGACCTGTCGCTGGAAAAACCGAACATCCCGCAAGAGACCTTCATTTTCATCCAGGGCCTGATCATCCTGTTCTGCGGCGCGATGGAGAATTTCTACGCGCCTGCGATCCTCAGGCTGATCAACCTGCGCAAGGAATAAGCCATGCTCGAAGACCTGCATATCGCCAGCATCGTGGTGTCGACCATCCGCAACGCGCCGGTGCTCATTTTCGCCGCCATGGCCGGCCTGTTCGCCGAACGCAGCGGCGTGATCGACCTCGCGCTCGAGGGCAAGATCCTCGCTTCCGCGTTCACCTCGGCGGCGGTGGCCTACACCACCCAGAACGCCTGGTATGGCGTGGCCGCCGGCGTGGCCGTGTCGTCCGCGCTGGCCCTGCTGCAAGGCTATGTCAGCATCACCCAGAAGGGCAACCAGCTGGTCGGCGGGATCGCGATCAACATCGCCATGAGCGGGCTGACGTTCGTGCTGGCGCAGTTCTTCTACCAGCAGGGTGGCCGCACGCCGGACCTGGGCCAGGCGCGCCTGTTCGACATCGTCTTGCCGGGCACCGAGGCGGTGGCCAACGTGCCCTTCATCGGCTGGCTGTGGGGGCATGTGATTGGCGGCCATTCGGCGCTGGTGTACCTGGCCTTCCTGCTCATTCCGGTGGTGCACTGGGTGGTCTATCACAGCCGCTTCGGCCTGCGCCTGCGCGCCTGCGGCGAGAACCCGCATGCGGCCGATGCGGCCGGCGTGAGCGTCGAGCGCACGCGCTACATCGCGATGCTGGTGGCGGGGGTGCTGTGTTCGTTTTCGGGCGCCTACCTGGCCATCGTGCAAAGCGGCTTCTTCTTGCGCGACATGTCGGCCGGCGCCGGCTACCTGGCGCTAACTGCGCTGGTATTCGGGAACTGGCGGCCGATGTACACCGCCATGGGTTGCCTGATGTTCGGCTTTTTCAGCGCCGTGCAGATCCAGATCGAAGGCGTCGACCTGCCCGGCATCGGACGCATTCCCGGCTCGCTGATCCAGATGGTGCCGTACGTCGTGACGGTGGTGGTGCTGGCCGGGCTGATGGCCAAGTCGGTGGCGCCCAAGGCGATTGGCAAGCCGTTCGTCAAGTCGCGCTAGGGGTCGGATACCCCGATTGAGGCGGCGCCTGCGAACCGGGGTCAGACCCCCAACGGAAAAACCGGGGTCTGACCCCTCGTTTGACGCCGCTGCGGACCAGGGTCCAGGCTACCTGGCGCTGACCGCGCTGGTGTTCGGCTCCTTCAGCGCCGTGCAGATCCAGATCGAAGGCGTCGACCTGCCCGGCATCGGCTCGCTGATCCAGATGGTGCCCTACGTCGTGACGGTGGTAGTGCTCGCCGGGCTGATGGCCAAGTCGGTGGCGCCCAAGGCCATCGGCAAGTCGCGCTAGGGGTCTGACCCCGGTTTTTCTGTTAGGGGGTCTGACCCCGGTTCGCAAGCCGCGGACTTCGACCCCTCTTCCACCCTATTGTTTGACGCCGCTGCGGGCCAGGGTCCAGGCCAGGCCGATGCCGATCGAAACGCCGCCATTGCTCTTGTTGAGTGGACTGCCAAGGTTGGCGGAACCGACATAGCTGTCGTAGTTCAGCGATCCGTGCAGGCGCAGGTCGGCGCCCAGCCTGTGCGTGACGCCGACGCCGAGGCGCGTCGTCATCAGCCCTGCCTTGGCCTGGTAGGCCGGGCGCGTTGGGGTGACGTATTGCGGCGCCACGTCGTAGAAAAAGTGGTTCACCTGGGCGTCGCCGACCAGCACCGATCCGTGCACGTCCATGCCCCAGCGTTCGGGGGTTTCATGCAGTTCCAGGGCCAGCTTCGGCTCGAACGTCCAGCCGCGCCCGCGCAGGCCGCCGCGCGCTTCGATCACCGTGCGCAGCGGCAGGTCCAGCCTCAACTGGCTGGTCGCTGTCGGGCGCGCCAGCGTGATCCTGGCGCGCGGGCCGAACTCGACCAGCGTTCCAAGGTTGGGCATGCCTTCGCGTGCGGGCACACCGTTGCCGCGCGGGGGCAAGGCGCCGGCAAAGCCGAGATCGAGCTCCCAGGCATCGCTGCGCACCAGGCGCGCGCCGGCGCCCGACTCGTCGGCGTGGAACACCTTGCCGCGGTAGTACACGAACGGCAGCGCCAGCACCCGCATGGCCCGGGTGTCCGATCCAGGATAAGCCGGCCCGGACGAAAGACGGCCAGTCAGACCCGCCTCCCACAGCGGCAGGCGCTGCTCGTCGAAGTCTTGCGCCGCTGCCGCCAAGGGCAGGCAACTGAGCAGCAACAGCAGGCGGGCGGCGCGCATCGGCTTATGGCCAGATGGTTTGCAGCAGCGACGCCAGGTGGTAGCCACCCTTGATCAGCTGGGTCTTGGCGATCGCCGAACTGGGCACCGGATAGTTGGCCGGCACTTCCAGGCCCCAGTTGTGGTAGACCTCGCCCTTCTTGCTGGTCTGGACCTGGATCGGGCCGGTCGTGACGTCGGCGTAGGCAAGCTTGGCCACCACCAGCGCGTCATCGGCCCACTGGTAGGGCCAGGTGGCGGCGTCGCCGCTGTTCTTCTCGAGCGCCGGCTTGCTCTCGATCACGGCCCGGGCAAACTGCTCGGGCGTCTTGGTGCTGATGCGGCGCATCGCGTAATCGACCACGGTGCTGTCCCAGTACGAGTGGAACGGCTTGGTCAGCGACTTCGGCACGCCAACCGGCGCCGGCTTGGCTTCGCCCGGAATCAGGCCCGCGCTCATGGCGCTGATCTTCTCGTCGTTGAGCAGGAAGTTGTTGCCGCCGCGCGAATCGAACATATTGATCGCGTCGATGTCGGTGTGCTTGTTCGGCACCACGAACTTGCCGTCCTTGCCCACGAAGGCGGCCCCCACGTGCAGCGGCTGGTGGATGTCACCGGCCAGGTGGGCAATGAGCAGCAGCGCCTCGCGCCTGCTGAATTTGTGCGGGTTCAGCGCCGGGTCGGTCTTGCCCTGCAAAACCGAGATGGCCTGCTTGAGCGTCTGGACGATGTCGACCTCGGCGCTGCCGACGTCGCCGTCATGGTAGTGCGCGTTCTGGAACGGCACGTCCGTGTAGTGGTATTCGCTGGCGCGCGGATTGGCCGCGACGTAAGCGATCATCTCCGCCGTCTGCGCTCCGCAGTAGTTGCCCTTGACGCAGTCGGCCCAGTTGGCCACCGATTCCAGGCTTTCGCCCGGCAGCAGCAGCGCTGCGACCTGCTTCTCGGCGTTGCTGCCCTTGATCAGCTGGTCGGCGATGGCGCCCACCGCGCGATGGCCGTCATTGCCCCATGCCAGGGCGTTGGAGGAAGCGAAGGCTGCGGCCAGCGCGAGTACGGTTGCCAGTTTTTTCATGCTCATTCCTAGGGTTGTGACAGGACGCTCATTGGTCGCCCTTGTTCGGTTTCGGGTACTCTTTTTGAATCTCCAGGGGCTGCGCGTAGGGCGAGCTCCAGGCCTGCTCGTGCAGTTCGGCGATTCGCCGCGCCATCTTTTCGCTGCGCAGCACCACTTCGAGGTTGCGCGACTTGTCGAAATAGCCGCCGCTCCAGTTGCTGGTGCCGACCCAAGCCAGCTTGCCGTCGATGGCCATGGTCTTGCTGTGGATGACGCGCGCGAACGGGATGAAGCCAGTCGACGCCGGCGGCAGCGTCACGATCCGGACCTGCACGTTCGGCACCAGCGCCAGGCTTTTCAGGTAGGCCAGCGCGGGCTGTTCAGTGTTCCAGTTCGACACCATCAGCTTGATGCTCACGCCGCGCGCCGCCGCCGCGCGGATCGCGTTGTCGATCACGCCGTAATAGGGCCGGCTGCGGCCATCGCCGTAGCTCAAGGGCGCGTAATCGAGCAGCTGGACCCGCACTTCGGTGCGCGCCTCGGCCAGCAGGGCAGGCAGCGCCGCCTCGGAATCGCCCACGCCGGCCGGATTGAAGGCCGCAGGGCTGGCCAGCAGCTGCGCCGGCCCTGGCACCGGCGCCGGCTCTGCCAGCGCCGCCACGGGCCGCTGGACGGCCTGCCTGGCCGCCAGCGCAGCCTGGGCGCCCCAGTCCTGTTCGAACACGGCCTGCGCCTGCGCCACCACCACCGGATCGGTGATCAGCAGCCCCGTTTCATGGATCTGGCTGAACGAGCGCCAATCGAAATTCTGGCTGCCGATGAAGGCGGCGCGCGCGTCGACCACCAGGTATTTGGCGTGCAGGATGCCGTTCCCGGTCAGCCTGGCGAAATCGAGCACCCGCAAGTCGAGATTGGGAATGGCGCGCAGCTGGGCCAGCGTGGCCGGGTCGGACAGGCCCACGCCCTTCTGGTCGAGCAGGAAGCGGATCTTGACGCCGCGCCGTCCGGCCGCGGCCAGGCGCTCGACGACTTTCTCGAACGGCGCGCCAGCCCGGTTCACGGCGTAGAACTGGCCCAGCACGATTTCGTGGCGGGCGCCGTCGAACAGCTGCGACCAGACCGTGACGGGATCGCGCAGGTCGGCGCTGCCGAGCGAAGTCTCGAGCGGGACCGTCTGCACCAGCTCATAGCCGGGAATGCTGAAGTCGGCGTGCGCGGCGCCGGCCAGTGCCAGCAAGGCGAGCGGCAGCAGGCGGCCCATCTTATTCGACCCGGATGATGCGCGCGGCCGGCGCGCTCGAGCCGGCCGGCGTGCCGGCGCGGTCATGCTTGACCAGGTAGGCCACCAGGGCGTCGATGTCGCGCATCTGGGTGTCCTGCTTGTTGGCCGCCTGGGCGAACATCGGGAAGCTGTCGCCGCCCTCGGCCAGGAAATTGTTGGCCACCACCCGGTACAGCTTCGCCTCGTCGAGCGCGACCCCGTTCAGGGCCATGCTGCCGGCCACCACGCGCTGCCCCTTGGGCTGCTTCGGATCCCAGCGATAGCTAAACCCGTTCGACACCTGCAGTGTGGACGGCTCCGAATCGGGGTGCGGACGCTGCCACTGCTGTTCGAGCAGGCCGCGGATCTGGGCGCCGCTCATGTCCATCACCACCAGCGTGTTGCCGAACGGAAGCACCACCTGGGCCTGGCCGTAGGTGGCGTTCAAGTTCTCGGCCACGTCCAGGTCCTTGCGGATGCCGCCAATGTTCATGAAGCCGATCTGGGTGCCTTGCTCGTGCGTGGCGGCCAGCACGGCATCGGCGATCAGGTCGCCCAGTGCGCCCTCGCCGGCCCTGTTCTGGGCCCGTCCCACGCTGCGCACGGCCACCCGCGCGACCGGACGCGCCAGCGCGGCGGCGCTGCGCTCGCGCACCCCTGCCAGGTAGGCGCCGGCCTGCGGCACCGGCGGATAGGCGCCCGCAATCATCACCTCGTTGCGCGCGCTGATGTCCTGCACGGCACCGCTGGCCGCGTCGACGGTGAGCTTGATGCGCGAGAGCACATGGCCGCCCATCTCGGCCTGGGTGATGGTGCGCCCGTCGACCTTGCACAGGAAACCCCGGTGGGTGTGGCCGCTGACGACCAGCCGGATCGCCGGATCAAGCCGCCTGGCGATGCCCACGATCGGCCCCTTCAAGTGCTGGCAGTCGGGCTGGTCGAACGGCTCGTCGGTGCGTCCGCCTTCGTGGATCAGCAGCACGAACACGGTCGCGCCCTGGGCCCGCGCCTCGGCCACGGCGCGGTTGGCGGCATCGGCCTCGTCGACGAAGGACAGGCCGGCGATGCCCGAGGCCAGCACCACCGAGGCCGTGTCGCGCAGCACGGCGCCGATGAAGGCGATCTTCACGCCGTGGCTTTGCTCGATGCGAAAGGCGGGCAGGAATGGCTTGCCAGTGGCGCTGTCGAGCACGTTCGCGGCCAGGTAGCTGAATCTGGCGCCGCCATAATTGGGCGCGATCTGGCAAGCCTTGTCCGGGCGCTGCGACTGGCAGCCGCCGTTCTGCTGGCGCAGCAGTTCGATGCGGCCCTGGTCGAATTCGTGGTTGCCCACCGAGCTCACGTTCAGGCCCAGCAGGTTCATCGCGTTCAGGGTCGGCTCGTCGGCCCACATCGAGGACATGGCCGGGCTGGCGCCGACCAGGTCGCCGGCGGCTACCATCAGCAGCTCCGGGTCGTCGCGGCGCCAGGCCTGCAATGCGGCGGCCAGCGTGTCGATGCCGCCGGCCATGACGGTGGCGCCTTTCGCGGCGCCGTCCGGGGTAAATTTGTGGGCCTCGAGGTGGCCGTGGAAATCGTTAAGCGCCACCAGGTTGATCTCGAGCGGCGTGCGCGGGGCAGCAGCGCAGGCGCTCAGCAGCGCAGTTGCCGCGAGCAGGAACCAGGGCGAACGGAAAGAAGTATTCATGGGGGCAAAGGATAACCCAAGAGTGCCCGCCATGGCGGCGCGCACAGCGTGGCTATGTTATGAAAATGTATCAGGACGGAGGTGGGCGAAAAAAAACGGCCGGTGTCGCCACCAGCCGTTCTTGTCCTTCAGCTCACGAGCTTAGAACTCGTACTTGACGGTTGCCTGGATGGCCCACTGCGATTCACCCTTGGCCTGGCGAATATTGATGGTCTCGACTGCCGAACGCACCTGGTAGATGTACTTGCCAGTGGCGTCGAGGCCGGCGAAATCGACGAAGCTGCGTGCCGTGCCACCGTTCGACTGGAAGTCCACCTCAGGAATGCGGCCCCACTTCTTGTTGAGCAGGTTGCCCACGTTGAAGAAGTCCAGCGAGAAGGTGCCCTTGTTGCCAGGCATCAGGCCAGGCATCTCTTGCGAAATGCGCATGTCGACGCTGTTGGTCCACGGTGCAAAGCTGCCGTTGCGGCGTACCACTTTGCCCAGCGAGTTTTTCAGGTCCTTGTCCGAGTTCACGAAAGCCCAGAACTTGTCTTCGTTGGCGTGGCTGGTGGCGGTGTCGCCGTAGAACACGACTTCGCCCGAACCGGCGCTCTTCGGAATGTACATCAGGTCGTTGCCGCCCAAGCCATCACCGTTCAAGTCGTTGTTGATGGTCCAGCTGTACGGTTTGCCCGCACGGCCTTCATAGAACGCGCCGACGCTGGTCTTGTAGCTGCCGAAGAAGCGATGCTGCCAGCTCAACTGCGCATTGACGCGGTTCTTGACCAGGTAGCTCGAGTTCGACGCGACTTGCTCGTTCGGGTTGAAGACCGAACGGCCCGCCCAGTTCGAGTTCGCCACCGACGAGGTCAGCGGCGACACTTCGGTCGCATCGGTGTAGGTGTACGACACCGACCAGCCCAGTCCGGACTTCATCGGGCTCGACAGCGACAAGGTCGCCAGGTTGCCACGACCCATGTCGGTCTTCTTGGCGTTGAGCACGTTCGCGTACAGCGCGTTCGACAGGGCGCGGGTGCGGAAACCGGTACAAGCGGTGCCCGAAGTGACGGTGCCGCCAGTGGCGGTCCAGCAGGCGGCGTTGTAGCCTTGTGGTGTGTAGTACAGCTCACGGCCGTCGGTGCCGGTCTTGGTCGGCGCACCCAGGTTCAGGTGCTCGTAGTAGATCGCGTCCTTGTTGCGGGTGTTCAGGTATTCAGCACCGAAAACCAGGCCGAACCATGGCAGTTCGGTGTCGAACGCCAGGTTCGCTTTCCAGATCGAAGGCTGGCGCAGCGACGGGTCGAGGAAGTCGACGCTGGCCGCTGGCGGCGTGCCTGGGAACACGGTCGGCTGGGCGTCCGGATTGGGGCTGAAGGTGCCGTCCGTGGTCGGGCAGGCAGGGAAACTGCCGCCGCAACCGACGGTGCGGGTGGCCACGCCTGGGTTCGAGAACGGGTTCGACATCCAGACCGAAGCGGCCGCGCCCTGGAACAGGCCGGCGCCGCCGCGAATTTGCATCGAGCGCTCGGTGTCGAAACGGTAGTTGAAGCCGGCACGTGGCTGGATCAGGTTCTGGCCGTCGATGGTGACGGTGTTGTCCAGGCCGAAACCGCCGGTCTGGCGCACGATCACGCCGGTGGCGCTGATCGAGCCCGGCACCATCGGCAGCGCCGCGTCCGAGTTGCGCAGCGGCTTGTTGCCAACCTTGGCCGAATCGACGCGCAGGCCGTAGGTCAGGGTCAGGCGTGGGCTCACGTTCCAGGTGTCCTGGGCGAAGGTGCCCTGGTTGTTCAGGCTGAACTGTGCGACCGCGTTCGACAGCGAACCGCCGGCGACCGGGATCTGCACCGTGTAGGCGCTCGGACGGCCGCGCTGGAAGTTCTCCAGCACTGCCGCTTCGGCATCGGTACCGTTGGCGCAGTTGATGGTGCGCCCTGGTGCGAAGTTGTAGCTGATCGACTGGTTACAGTTGAAGGTGTAGCTGCCGTACACGCCCTGCAGGAAGGCGTTGTAGATTTCGTTCTTGCTGTAGTCGGCACCGAACTTGATTTCATGGTCGCCCAGCGACCAGTTGCCGCCTGCATACAAGTCTTTGGTCTTGGTCTTGAGCACGTTCAGCTGGCGGCTGAATTCAGTGCCGAAGTTCAGGAAGCGGTTGCCGGTCGAGACGCTGGCCGGGGTGCCGGCCGGGGTCGAGCCCGAGAAGGTCAGGCCAACGACTGGCAGGCGCGAGTTGTTGGTCGGGATCGACGAGTAGTCGCGGCTCGAAGCCTTGAACTCGGTCGAGAAGTTCGGGGTCCAATCGGAGAACACCTGGCCGACGATGGTTTCGATGCTCTTGCCCTGCGAGTACCACTCGGAATTGAGCGAGATGCCGGTCGCCGACAGGCCAGGGAACTGCGGTTCCTGCTGGTCCGTCTTCGAGTAGCGCATCATGGCGCGGTGGTTGTCGTTGATGTTCCAGTCAACTTTCAGGAGCGCGTCGCGCACCAGCAGTTTCGAGCCATCTGGCACATCGGTGGTGCCGATGTCCATGCCGTACTTGGTCTTGGCGATCGACTGGGCGCCGGCGATGCCGGTCTGGGTAATGCCGACGTTGGTGAAGGGGCTGCCGATCGGGCCGAAGGCCGGCGCGGTGCGGGTGCTCTTCAGTTCTTCCAGGTTGGCGAACACGAACAGCGTGTCCTTGATGATCGGGCCGCCCATGGTGAAGCCCTTGGTCGACTCCTTGAATGCGGGCGCGTCGAAGTAGCTGTCGGTCGAGGCGTTGTAGCGCTTGCCAACCAGGTCGTCGTCGCGGTAGACGTAGTAGACGCTGCCCTTCCAGTTATTAGTACCGGACTTGGTCACGGCGTTGATGTTCGCGCCCGTGTAGCCCTTCTGGGTGACGTCGTAGTTGGCCACGTTGACCTGCACCGACTGGATCGCTTCGATCGAGATCGGCTGCTTGGCGGTCGGGCTGCCGTTCGCTTCCAGGCCGAAGGTGTCGTTCACGGCCACGCCGTCAATGGTCAGCGAGTTGTAGCGCGAGTTCTGGCCGGCGACGGACATTTCGCCGCGCTCTTTATCGGTCTGCGACACGCGTGGGTCGGCGCGCGCGTAGTCTTGCAAGTTGCGCTGGATCGAAGCCTGGGTCTGCAGTTCGGTGGCGCTGATGCTGGTGCCGGCGCCCATGTTCGAACGCGAGAACTTCTCGGAACGGGAGGCGGAACCGGCAATGGTCACGCTCTGGATCGGCTGGCCCAGGGTGGCGTCGACGGCGGCCGTCTCAGCGAGGTTGGTAAACACGCCTTCGCGCTTTTCGGAAACGCCGTTCTTGGTGATGATGATCGTGTACGGACCGCCGGTACGCAAACCACGCGCAACGTAGCGGCCTTCGGAGTCGGTAACCACATTGCTGACCGAACCGGATTCGGTGTGGACGATCGATACCGTCGCGCCCGCTGCAGGCTTGCCGTCGGCGCCGGAAATGCGGCCGCCGATGGCCGAAGTGGTGTTCTGTGCGAACGACGGCGCTGCGGACAGCGCGATAGACAAAGCTAGCGCCAGCTTGGTCAGCTGAATCCGTTTGTGATTGATCATTGTATAACCCCAAAAAAGACTTATTAGTTATGTGGACCTCCCCGGCTAGGGGCATCCCTCTTTACTGTTGCTGCAACCCTTGCTCAGACTGCGCAGCGCGCAAGCTTACTTGTTGTTTATGTCACAGCAATGACACTGCGACCAGACTGACGAACCATGCAACTAATTGATCCTCGAACAACTATGCATTAAGGCCAGTTACATGACAAATACGATTTCGCTTCTGAATTTATATGCAGAAGATATAAATTCAATAAAAGTACACCGAAAAATGACCTAAAAATCGCTGCGCCACATGAGGAGCATCAAGCCGCGATTATAAATGAGCCATTCTTGGGTGAAATCCTTTCATGGTGTTTTTCAACAAAGGTTGGGCAGGACGCGCAATTGTGTAGCAAGAAGGCCACACAGAGGCCGGGCAGGCGGGGAAATCGGCTGCAAAACGGTTTTCGCGGGGCGCAAAAGCGCAGCGTCACCCGCCAAAGCGGGTGTCAATACAACGCTGGCACTTGGCCGATGACGCTGCGCTGTTCCGCCCTGCGCGGATGCGCTAGCGCCTGGCGCGCGCCAGTGCGGCGATGTCGGCCTCGAATTGCTCGAATCGGGCGTCCAGTTGTTTGCTCAAACGTTGTTTTTCTGGCGCGGGCAGGAAGGAATACCGCAAGCTGTTGTACGACAGGCGCTTGAGCTCGGCGTAATCGGGCTTGTAGCGGCTGGCGAACAGCATGTATTCATTGGCCAGGTTGTGGCGCGTCACGCCCGCGTCATCGGTCGAAATCACGAATGGCACGCCGTATTTCCGGTACAGGGTCACTGGATGGGCGTCGCCCCGGATGCCGCTGATGAAGTCGTTGCTGGTGAGATTGATCTCGACCGCGATGTCTTTCTCGCGCATGGTCTTGAGGATGGCCAGCACGTTCGACTCGTGGGCCAGGTCGATGCCGTGGCCGATCCGGTCGGCGCCGCCCACCTTGAGCGCCTGGTCGATGTGGAACTTCAAGCCTTCGGGTGGCACGTCGCCCAGCGCCAGCTCGCCCGCGTGCAGCGCCAGCTTGACGGCCGGGTAGCGGGCCTTGAGGAACTGGAACATCTTCATGTGCAGGCTGTAGTCGCGCATCGCCACCATCGTGCTTTCCTGGCCGACGATGTTGACGCCCACCACCAGCGGGCTCTGGCTGGCCGCCTTGAAGCCGGCCAGCATTGAGGAAAACACTTGCGCCGGCCCCAGCAGGCGCAGCACGTAGGCCTGGTAACGCATGGTGAAGCGTTCGTCGTCGATGCCGGCGGCCGCCTCGCCGATCCTGGCCACGTAGTCGTTCACGTTCTGGGCGAACAGCGGGTCCTTGTCGAGCACCGCCATCCAGGCCGCCATCTGGGCCGTGAGTGC
The DNA here is from genome assembly GCA_040390195.1 of Pseudomonadota bacterium. Classification (GTDB taxonomy): domain Bacteria; phylum Pseudomonadota; class Gammaproteobacteria; order Burkholderiales; family Burkholderiaceae_D; genus Telluria_A. Next base: position 40,789 of record JAZJYV010000060.1, read on the forward strand.
GGCGTCGGACAGTCCCGGCTGCCAGGCTTGCTGGTCGAACTCGGCATTGAGCATGAACGGCGCCATCTTGAACATGGTCTCGATGTAGCCGACGTTCTCGTCGATGGCGCGCTGCTTCAGCTCCAGCAAGCCTTCATGGAAATTGGCGTTCGACACCGGCCCGAAATAGCCGAAGGTTTGGAAAAACTGGCGGTCCGGCGGCGCCTGCACGGCGCCGTGGTTGTGGAAATCCTTGCTTGACCAGCGCTGCAGCAATTCGCGGTAGACCTGGTCGTCGGCGAACACCTCATTGGTCGACAGGCAGGTGCGCTCGGCCGCCGGCAGCGCGCGCTGGGCCGCCACCGCCGCCTTGTTGCTCTCGATGCGGTAAGTCTGCTTGTTCACGCACAGGCCCTGCACGTCGAGCCACTGGATGTACTGCTCGGCGTAGATCGCGCCCGAATAGTGATGGTGCAGGTCGCCGCCCTTGGGCATCTGAGTGAAGAACATGGTCAGTTCGGACAGCCTGGGATGATCACCCGCGGTCAGGGTGGCCAGCTGGCGCGCCGTGGCGGCCTCGTTGGCCTTCGCTGAGGCGGCATGGGCGCTGCCTGCCACGGCCAGCGCGGAGGCGATCAACAGGCTGCTCAAGGTCTTGTGCATGGTGCTTCCTTCAATGGGTGAAACAGTGATCAGGCGGGCAGGCGCTGGTGTACCTTGCGGCCGGCCGCGTAAGTGGCACGCACGGCGCGGTCGTCGCCCAGCAGCGCCAGCGAGAACAACAGCTCCTCGAGACTCTCGCGGCGCGCATTGCGGCGCGCCAGCAGCGGCGTCGCCTGCGGGTCGAGCACGATGAAATCGGCCTCGGCGCCCGGCGCGAAGCTGCCGATCGTCCCTTCCAGTTGCATGCTGCGCGCCGCGCCCAGGGTGGCCATGTAGAACATGCGCACGGCAGGCAGGTAGCTGCCTTTCAAGCGCGCTACTTTATAGGCTTCATTCATTGTTTGCAACATCGAGAACGAAGTGCCGGCGCCCACGTCGGTCGCCAGCGACAACGGCACCGCTGCCGCGTCGGCGCGCGCGAAGTCGAACAGGCCGCTGCCCAGGAACAGGTTCGAGGTCGGGCAGATCGCCGCCGCCGAGCGTGTTTCGGCCATGCGCGCAAAATCGGCATCGTCGAGCCAGATGCAGTGGCCGAACATGGCGCGCGGGCGCATCATGCCACAGCGGTCATAGACGTCGAGGTAGCTGCGCGCTGCGGGGAACAGGGACTTGACCCAGCTGCACTCCTCGACGTTTTCCGACACGTGGGTCTGGATGAAGGTGTCGGGGTAGGCAGCGGCCAGTTCGCCGGCCAGCTGCAGCTGCGCTTCGCTCGAGGTGGGGGCGAAGCGCGGCGTGATCGCGTACAGGGCGCGGCCACGCTTGTGCCATTTCCGGATCAGTTCTTCGCTTTCGCGCACGCCGCCCTCGGCTGTGTCGCGCAGGAAGTCGGGGCAGTTGCGATCCATCAGGACCTTGCCGGCCACCATGCGCAGATTGCGCGCTTCGCTGGCGTCGAAGAAGGCGTCGACCGAGCTGCGCTGCACCGTGCAATAGACCATGGCGGTGGTGGTGCCGCAACGCAGCAGCTCATCGAGGAAAAAATCGGCCACCTCGCGCGCGTGCTGCGGGTCGCCGAACTGGCGCTCGGTGGGGAAGGTGTAGGTTTCCAGCCAGGGCAGCAGGCCGGGCGCGGGCGAGGCGATCATGTCGGTCTGCGGGAAATGCAGGTGGGTGTCGATGAAGCCGGGCACGATCAGCTGGCCGCGGTAGTCGTGCAAGGATGTGCCAGGGGGCAGCGCCGGGGCCAGTGCGGCGTAGTCGCCGGCGGCCTGGACTTTGTCGCCATCGACAACCAGCAGGCCGTCCTCGTGCCAGGCGTAGGCGTTCTCGCTGAACGCGGGGTCGGCGTGAAAATGCAGCAAGCTGGCGCGATAGGCTTGCAGGATCGGTGGTGCTGTCGACATCGAATGCTTTCTTGTTTTTGCTAGTGCGCGCGAAGGTTTCCGTCGGCGCGCCATGTAGACATAATGTATTGACCTACCAGCCTCAAGCAACGTGGATTACGCTGAGGT
>JAZJYV010000061.1:0-17303 GCA_040390195.1 Pseudomonadota bacterium
CGAGCATCCATTCGGCACCCTCAAATCCTGGATGGGATCGACGCACTTCCAGATGCGCACTCTTGGCCGGGTTAGCACCGAGATGAGCCTGCATGTCCTGGCCTACAATCTCAAACGCGTGATCGCGATAATGGGTGCTGGAGCACTCAGCCAGGCGATGAAGGGCTGAACGGAGCTGCAGACGGGGCTAGAAACGAGCCCATATTCAAAGCGCCGCGCCAATTGCAAGAAACGTCAAAAAACCGAGTACTATAGCGCGCAACCAACGCGCTGATGGCCTGGTTACTCAGTCGCGGGCAATTTGTTCAGAACTTCGACGTAATTCTGTTTTTACACAGTCTGGGCCAATACCGGCCACTGGATAGAAAAGATCCTGTCATGACTTCAAACTGTTCATTTCAACTTTTTCCGTCATGACTACAATCACTGCCGTTGACATCGAACACATCTTGAACCAGTGGGCTTCTCGCAAGCTCAGTGAGCCACAAGTTCATGCTTGGGCCGAAGATCGCTTCTGCACCAGCACTTACGAAGGCGAGTCCGAAGCAGTAAACGAAGTGCTCTCCCGTCTCGACACGATGAACATGAACCTCACAACTGCGGAGGATATCCCCGCGTTCAAAGCGGCGCTGCACTCGAAGAATTTCATTTCAATTTTGGCCGAATACGAGTCACGCATAAACATCGAAGAACGAAAATTGAAGTTACGCCAAATTCCCTTTTATGCGCACTTTTGCGAGTAGAGCGATCATGTATATCAAGGGGTTCTCAAGCTCGCTCCACTTCGTGCTGTCGGAAGCGCTGGCCGCGCTGCTGAGGGCTGCGTTGAAGGCCGCTGCGCTGAAGGCCGCTTCGGTGTGAATGTCGTCGGCAACGGCAGCGCCGCGAACGCGTACAATCGGCCAAGACCAGTCGTTCGTTTAGCGGCGTCAGTTGGGCTACTGGCTAGCGAGCCGCATGGCAGTGCGCTTGATACTGAGATGAAAGCAATGATGCCCGGCATAATAATTGAACTCAATGGCACGCACGTCGCGACAATCGACCTGGCGGGGATGGAAGTTGTGGATGTATCTGCCCACGGGGCGCTCGACCAAAAACCGAAAGCAGTGCTGCACGCAGGTGGCGGCAACTACTCTCAAGGGGGATGCGGCCATTTGATTTGGGTCGCCGATCAGTCACTATTGCCCGGTGAAACATTGAGCGTGAAGTTGACCGAGGAATGCAGCATCTCGGACGAGGGCCGGACCATTCAAGAGCTTTACCCTGATGATGAACCGTCCACCCAGACTGACTTCACGATCAATGATGAAATGGCCGCAGAAATACGTGCCCGCCCAAGGCTGCACGAGGCATTTTCCGTGCAGGTAGAAACGTCGCATGGCCAGAATGCGGCAGCGCTGAGTAACGAGCTCAACACGAGTTTCACATTTGGGGTTCTGTGGGACTTCACACGCCCAACCCAGGTTCGAGTTCGCCTGAATACGCACTGCCTAGACGACGTGCTTGCGCGAAAGGTCGGCACCAATCATTTAGAAGCCGTTCTTTCATTCGGCGATAGTGCTTCGTTTTCGTTAACCTCGTGAGTGAGGATGGTACAGAATGGCTCAATTGGCGCGACCAGTGTCGATGACAGTGGCGATGCTGCCGCGTAAAATCGGCCAGAAGCGGTCACTCGCGGATCAAAGATCCAATGGGAGCTAAATGACTTCGCCACCACTGACGTGCCGGTAGTACGTGTATATCGACATTGCTGGCTTCGCTTACGCATACTACGGAGGCAATTCGATGCAAGACGAAATAACGATCAGTAGGGCCCAGTTGACGGTATGGGCCGACTCATTGCTTCACATGAATCATCACGGCACGCTCGTTCAGCGTGAAATCCATGCGGGCAATCTTGAACGCGCATCTCATCTTAATGAACGCGCAAGAAAAAGAGCTTGGAAAATGCTCAATGAACTCTTCGAGTATGGAGCTGAGAAACCAGATGGTTACTGTGAGCCGGAAGCCAAGGTATAACATGGCACTACCGCATAGTGCCGGTTTGCTCAATGTTCAGGTGCGTCCGCTTCGGGGCGATTGCTGCCAGAGGTCAACGCTGTTCGATTGCTCCCCTGATCCAAAAATCAATTAGTCGATTCGCTGCCGTGAATCGTCGCCAGCACATTGCGTACGCTTGCCGGAATTGGCGCGGAACGATTGCTACTACGCTCGACATAGACATGCACGAGGTGGCCGGCGGCGCAGGGATGGGCATCGACATTGCGGTACAGCGCGATCTCGTAGCGCACGCTGGAGTTACCCAGCTTGGCCACGCGGATGCCGGCGTGGATTGTATCCGGGAAGCTGACGACCACGAAGCCGACCACCTCGCCGTTGTGGATGTCGAGCACGCCGCGCTCAATCAGGAATTGGTTCACCGCCGTATCAAAATACGAGTAGTACACCACATTGGTCAAATGCCTTATTTGACACGGCTTGAAGCGCTTGCATGGTGACAGAAGGCTGCGTAATATGTAATCATTGATTGCATTTTTGGAGTGCGCAATGGCAACGAATCTGGTCGTGAGAAATGTTGAAGAAGCGGTGGCTCTGGCACTCAAGCAGCGAGCAGCTGCCAACGGGCGCAGCGCTGAAGCCGAGCACCGCGAAATCTTGAAGAATGCTTTGCAGCGGCCGAAGCGACGTCCGTTTGCTGAAGTTCTTGCGAGTATGCCTAATGTCGGAGAAGATGCCGATTTTGACTGCCGCCATGGTTAAGGACGGCGATGTACCTGCTTGACACCAATGTGGTCAGCGAGGCGCGCAAAGGCAGTAAGGCGAACTCAGGTGTTATCGGCTTTTTTCAATCCAATTTGGCGGGCAGCCTTTATATCGCCGTGCAATCGCTTGGAGAAATACGGCGCGGTGTCGAAAACATTCGCAGGCGCGGTGATCGTGTGCAAGCTGGACGGCTGGAAGCATGGCTTGGCCTGGTTGTTGTTGAGTACGCAGACCGGATTTTGGACTTTGACAGCGAATGTGCTCAGCTGTGGGGACGCATGATGTCGCCACATGCCAGCAACCCAATCGACAAACAAATTGCCGCGATTGCGCTCATGTATGGGCTACAGCTTGTGACGCGCAATACGCGTGATTTTTCGGCGACCGGCGTCACAGTGTTCAATCCGTTTTCCTGAAAAAATATGACGCTTCACATTCGACCACTTTCATCAATAGATTCGGCTGCCTTCAAGACAATGCGGCTTGAAGCGATTTTGAGTTCGCCAAACGCTATCTGGGCTACCTATGACGAGGTGTCTGCACAATCGCTCGATGCGATCACTGCACGGATCGAACAAGATACGAACCAGATCGTATTCGGTGCAATTGACGGGGACCAGCCGGTCGGAATTGCTGGATTGCGCCGTGAACCGCTTGCTCAAGTCGCCCATAAAGCTGTCCTGTGGGGCGTCTATGTCGACGCGAATCGGCGCAAGGAAGGCATCGCGCGGCAGCTCTTTTCCTGCGTGAGGTCCCATGCCATGGAGATCGGCGTGCTCCAAATTATGTTGAGCGTCAATGTTGAAAACGACAAGGCCAAGTCTCTCTATGAATCGCTAGGATTCCTGACGTTTGGCGTAGAACCTCGTTCGATGCGGGTGGGCGATCTGTTTTTTGCCGAAGAACATATGATCCTGCGATTGGATAAATGACCCACACAATTGCAGCGTTGCCTTAGTTGCAATGGATGGTTCCAAGAACGGTACGAACGGATTCGGGGATGGGAGCTGAACGATTGCTGCTGCGCTCGACATACACGTGCACGAAGTGGCCGGTTGCACAGGGCAGGGCATCGTCGTTTCGGTAGAGTGCGATCTCGTAGCGTACGCTGGTGTTACCCAGCTTGGCCACGCGGATGCCGGCGTGGATGGTGTCCGGGAAACTGATTGAGCTGAAGTAGGAGCAGCCAGAATCGACCACGAAGCCGACCACTTCGCCCTGGTGAATGTCGAGCACGCCACGTTCGATCAGGAACTGGTTCACCGCCGTATCGAAATACGAGTAGTACACGACATTGTTGACATGCCCGTAGACGTCATTGTCCATCCAGCGCGTGGGAATGGCGAGGAAATGGGGGAACGCCGAACGGGGCAGCTCGCGCATGCTCAATGCTTGATCCCGCTGACCGGCAGCAGCACCTCGACCGGCGCATCGGTGGCGAACAATTGGGCGCAATCGACTTTGTCGAAGTCGTAGTGCTTGCCGCAGAAGTCGCAATTGATGCCCAGCTGGCCCAGTTCGTCGAGCGCCGCATCGATCTCTGCCGCACCCAGCAGCTTGAGCATATTGCCCACTTTCTCGCGCGTGCACGAGCAGTGAAATTGCGGATGCGCCGGTTCGAAGACGCGAATCGTCTCTTCCCAGAACAGGCGGTTCATCAGGGTCTGGATGTCGGTGTCGAGCAGCTCGGGCTGCTTCAGGGTCGACGCCAGCACCACCGCGCGGTTCCAGGTTTCCAGGTCTTCGGCCTCGCTCAGCTGCTTCGTCTGGTCGTCCTTGCCGCTGTGGCGCGGCAGCTTTTGTAGCAGCAGCCCGCGCGAGACGGTCGCGTCGGCAGCCAGCCACAGGCGCGTGTCGAGCTGCTCCGAACGCAGCATGTAGTTTTCGATGACGGTGGCCATGCTCTCGCCATCGAGCGGCACGATGCCCTGGTAGGGTTGCTGTCCCGGCACCTTGTCAAGCGGATCGAGCGTGATCACGAAACGGCCCTTACCGTGGGCATTGAGTAGCGCCGTCAGGCTGGCGTCGTCGGCCACCATGGCGCCCTCGGCCAGCTTGGCCGTGGCGCGGATGCGCAGCTCCGAATCGCACTCCACCACGAGCAGGCGCACCGGCCCGTCGCCGTGGATCTGCATGATGATGGCGCCGTTGAACTTGAGGTTGGCCGACAGCAGGGCGGCCGCCGCCACCATTTCGCCGAGCACCGTCTTGACGGCGGGCGGGTAGGCGTGGCGCTGCTGGATCTCACGCCAGGTGTCGGAAATTTCGACGAATTCGCCGCGCACGGCGGCATTGTCGAAGATGAATTTCTGCAAGGTGTCGTTGCTCATGTCTATCCGATTTTCTTCAGTTGCGCTTTGAACATGGCGCCGCGCGCCACATAGCCGCCGGCCAGGCCGGCGAAGCGTGCGCGGTCTTCCTCGGAGAGGGTGCGCACCGCCTTGGCGGGCGTGCCGATGATCAGTGAATTGTCCGGGAACTCCTTGCCCTCGGTGACAAGAGCCCCGGCGCCAACCAGGCAACCCTTGCCAATGCGGGCGCCGTTCAGGATCACCGCCTGGATCCCGATCAGCGAGCCGTCGCCGACCGTGCAGCCGTGCAGCATGGCCTGGTGGCCGATGGTCACGTTCTCGCCGACGGTCAAGGGGTAGCCCATGTCGGTGTGCATCACCGTGCCTTCCTGGACGTTGCTGTTGGCGCCGATCGTGATGCGCTCGTTGTCGCCGCGCAGGCTGGCGCCGAACCACACGGTGGCGTGTTCGCCCAGTGTGACTTTGCCGATCACGGCGGCGGTGTCGGCCACGTATGCGGTGGCGGCGATCTCGGGGGCGTGTTCGCCCAGCTGGTAAATTGCCATAGGGAAGAGTGGTGGGTGCGTTGGGATGGCGCTATTTTACGCCGTCGTGGCTGTTTTCTGCCTGAAGCGACGGAAATGGTGGCGGCCAGCACGAATTCAAGGGACGGGTATAATTCGAACGGTCGTTCTATTATTTCAGGCAGCCATCATGACACCGTCCCGTTCCGAATTTCTCACTGTGCGTGGTTTGCGCTCCCACATCCGCCACTGGGGCCGCGAAGGCGCGCCCAAGCTGTTCATGGTGCACGGCTGGATGGATGTGTCGGCCTCGTTCCAGTTCGTCGTCGATTGCCTGGCGGGCGACTGGCACGTGATCGCGCCCGACTGGCGCGGCTTCGGCTTGAGCGAGCGCAGCCATTCGGACACCTACTGGTTTCCCGATTATGTGGCCGACCTCGACGTCATCCTCGGCCATTACGCACCGGGCGAAGCGGTCAACTTGCTTGGGCACAGCATGGGCGGCAATGTGGTGGGCATCTATGCCGGCGCCCGCCCGGCCCGCGTCGCCCGCCTGGTCAACCTGGAAGGCTTTGGCATGCCCGCTTCCCGGCCCGAACAGTCACCCCGGCGCTACGCCACATGGCTCGACGAGCTGCGCGAGCCACCCACCTTGCGCAGCTATCCGAGCCGCCAGGCGGTCGCCGCGCGCCTGCAGAAAACCAATCCGAGGCTGTCCGACGCGCGCGCTGACTTCCTGTCGCAGCACTGGGCGGCCGAGAACGCTGACGGGGCATGGGAAATCCTGGGTGATCCGGCGCACAAGAAGCCGACCCCGCTGCTGTACCAGGTCGAGGAGGTGATGGCTTGCTGGCGGGCGATCACGGCGCCGGTGCTGTGGGTCGAGGCGGCCGACACCAATATGTGGCAATGGATGGGGCCGAAGGCCGAGGCGCGGATCGAGATCGATCGCCGCCTGGCCCAGCTGGCCAGGGTCAGCTGCCACATGATGGAGGACGCCGGCCACATGCTCCACCACGACCAGCCGGAAGCGCTGGCGCGCCTGCTCGAGCCCTTCCTGCGGGGCTGAACGGAGCCAATTGCCCAGTCAGCGTACAATGGGGGCTTCGCGAACCCGCTCCCGATTCCAGGCTTTTTCCCCGTATGCTCAACGTAGATCTTCATTGCCACTCCAACGTTTCCGATGGTGTACTGTCGCCGGCCGCAGTGGCCAAATATGCGCACCAGGCCGGGGTCGATGTCTGGGCCCTGACTGACCACGACGAGGTGGGCGGCATCGTCGCCGCGCGCGCGCAGGCCGTGGCGCTGGGCATGGGCTTCGTGGCGGGCGTGGAGATTTCGATCACCTGGGCAGACACCACGGTGCACATCGTCGGCCTGCAGGTCGATGAAACCAATGCCACGCTGGTGCAGGGCTTGACGGCCACGCGCAACGGGCGCGACGCACGCGGTCGCGAGATTTCGGCCCAGCTGGCACGCGCAGGCATTCCCGGCGCCTACGAGGGCGCGCTCAAGTACGTGGGCAATCCAGACCTGATGTCGCGCACCCATTTCGCGCGCTACCTGGTCGAGTGCGGCGCCTGCCGCAATATTCCTGACGTGTTCCGCAAGTACCTGGTCGAAGGCAAGCCGGGATTCGTGCCGCATCGCTGGGCTTCGCTGCAGGACGCGGTGGGCTGGATCCGCGCCGCCGGCGGCATTCCCGTGATCGCCCATCCGGGACGCTACAAGTTCAGCCCCACCGCCGAGGGCGCCATCTTCGACGAATTCAAACAACTGGGCGGCGCTGCGATCGAAGTGGTGACCGGCAGCCACACGCCGGACCAGTTCCCGATCTACGCCGAGGCGGCCAGGCGCTACGGTTTCCTGGCCTCGCGCGGCACCGATTTCCATGCGCCGGGCGAGTCGCGGGTCGATTTCGCGCTGTTGCCGCCGCTGCCGGGCAATCTCACGCCGGTCTGGCACGACTGGTTCTGATCGGCACTGGCGAATTGCGTTGCTGGCCCCCCTGTGATTGCTCGACAATAGCGTCGTTCCCCCCCGCTTGCAGGTCAAGAAAACGCTTCACAGGGTGGAAAAGCGCAGTGCCTTCCACTTTTGCCACTTGAATTTTCCTGTTGAGGGCCTTATCTTATCGACCTGTCAACCATTTCCGAGCCGGGAGGCTTTCCATGAAGCGCATCGTCTTGTTCCTCGCCACCAATCTGGCCGTCATGCTGGTGCTCTCGCTGGTGCTCAACCTGCTGGGCGTGGGCCGCGCCGTGAGCGGGGCCGGCATCGATGTCAACGCGCTGCTGGTGTTTTCGCTGGTGGTCGGCTTCACCGGTTCGATTTTCTCGCTGCTCATCAGCAAGCCGATGGCCAAATGGTCCACCGGCGCGCGGGTGATCGAGCAACCGTCCAACTCGACCGAGCTGTGGCTGGTCAACACGGTGCGCCAGCTGGCCGAGCGCGCCGGCATCGCGATGCCGGAGGTGGCGGTCTACGACGGCGAGCCGAACGCCTTCGCCACGGGCGCGTTCAAGAATTCGGCGCTGGTGGCCGTCTCCACCGGCCTGCTCGAGAGCATGAACCGGGAAGAAATCGAAGCCGTGCTGGGCCATGAAATCTCGCACGTGGCCAACGGCGACATGGTTACCCTGACCCTGATCCAGGGCGTGGTCAACACCTTCGTCGTGTTCCTGGCGCGGGTGGTTGGCTATTTCGTCGACAAGGTGCTGCTGCGCGGCGACCAGGACCGTGGCCCCGGCATCGGCTACATGGTCACCGTGTTCGTCTGCGAAATCCTGTTTGGCCTGGTGGCCTCGATCATCGTGGCCTGGTTTTCGCGCCAGCGCGAATTTCGCGCCGACGCCGGCTCGGCCAAGTTGCTTGGCAGCGCTTTGCCGATGCAGCACGCGCTGGCCCGCCTGGGCGGCCTGGCGCCGGGCGAACTGCCCAAGTCGATGGCGGCCTCGGGCATTTCCAGTGGCGGCAGCGGCTGGGGCGAGCTGTTCGCCAGCCACCCGCCGATGGAGCAGCGGATCGCTGCCCTGCAGCAGTTGCGTGCCTGATCGATGAGCCAGTTTTTCCAGATCCACCCGGACAATCCGCAAGCGCGCCTGATCAAGCAGGCCGCCCAGATCATCCACGCGGGCGGCATCGTGGCCTTGCCGACCGACTCCTGCTATGCGCTGGTGTGCCACCTGGACGACAAGGCGGCGGTGGAAAAACTGCGGCGCATTCGCGGCATCGACGAGAAGCACCATTTGACGCTGCTGTGCCGCGACCTGTCCGAAATCGCCGAATATGCGCGCGTCGACAATCGCCAGTTCCGCCTGCTCAAGGCGGCCACGCCGGGGCCGTACACGGTGATCCTGGAGGCCACCAAGAGCGTGCCGCGGCGCCTGTCCCATCCCTCGCGCAAGACGATCGGCCTGCGCGTGCCCGAGAACGCGATCGCCCAGGCGCTGCTGGCCGAGCTGGGCCAGCCGCTGCTGGGCACGACGCTGATCCTGGCCGGCGACGAGGACATGCTCAATGACGCCGACAGCATCCGCGAGCGGCTCGAAAAGCAGCTCGAGCTGATCATCGACGGCGGCCCCTGCAGCCTGGAGCCGACCACCGTGATCGACCTGACGGGCGAGGACACGGTGCTGGTGCGCCAGGGGCGCGGCGATCCCGCGCCATTCGGCCTGTGAGCCATGCGAGTGCCCGCGGGGCGGTGCCGCGCCCGGCTCTGATAGAATCGCAGCCATGAACCATATCATCCAGACGATCACCGTCTACGCACTCCCCGTCATTTTTGCCATCACCCTGCACGAAGCCGCGCATGCCTATGCGGCCAAGTATTTTGGCGACAACACCGCCTTTGCGGCGGGACGCATGAGCATCAATCCACTGCGCCACATCGATCCCTTCGGCACGATCCTGTTGCCGATCATGCTGTTCGCCTTCACGCCCTTCGTGTTCGGCTATGCCAAGCCGGTGCCGATCGATTTCAGCCAGCTGCGCAACCCCAAGAAGCAAATGGTCTGGGTGGCCCTGGCCGGCCCTGCTGCCAATTTCGCGATGGCGTTCGCCTGGCTGGTGCTGGCCATTTTTCTCGGCATGGTCCATGTCCAGGAGGCCTATCCGATCAAAGTCGCCCAGGCCGGCGTGCTGGTCAACGTCATCATGTTCGTCTTCAACCTGGTGCCGATTCCGCCGCTCGACGGCGGCCGCATCCTGACCGGCTTGCTGCCCAGGCCCTACGCCATCAAATTTGCCCGCATCGAGCCGTATGGCCTGTTCATCGTGCTCGGCTTGCTATACTTTAACCTCTTGAACTATTGGTTTGAACCAATGATTGCAGGCACGCAGTTCCTGTTGGGCCTCCTGGTTTCTCCCCTTTCCCTATTTTTGAACTGAACCTTATGTACCCCGAACGTGTCGTTTCTGGTATGCGCCCCACGGGCACCATGCACCTTGGCCACTATCATGGCGCCCTGAAAAACTGGATCAAGATGCAGTCCGAGCAGCCCTGCCTGTTTTTCGTGGCGGACTGGCATGCGCTGACCACCCACTACGACGATCCGACGATCATCGAACGCAGCACCTGGGACATGCTGGTCGACTGGCTGGCGGCCGGCGTCGACCCGTCGCAGGCGACCTTGTTCATCCAGTCGCGCGTGCCCGAGCACGCCGAATTGCACTTGCTGCTGTCGATGGCCACGCCGCTGGGCTGGCTCGAGCGGGTGCCGACCTACAAGGACCAGATCGAGAACCTGTCGAACAAGGACCTGGCCACCTACGGCTTCCTCGGCTACCCGCTGCTGCAGGCGGCCGACGTGCTGATCTACCGCGCCAGCCAGGTGCCGGTGGGCGACGACCAGGTGCCGCACATTGAAATGATGCGCGAGATCGCGCGCCGCTTCAATCACATGTACGGCAAGGAAAAGGGATTCGAAGAGAAGGCGATGGAGGCGGTCAAGAAGCTCGGCAGCAAACGCGCCAAGCTGTACACGGAATTGCGCATCCAGTACCAGCAAGACGGCAAGGACGAGGCCCTGATGCAGGCGCGCGCCATGCTCGACGACGCCCAGAGCTTGTCGATGATCGACCGCGAACGCCTGTTCGGCTACCTCGAAGGCAGCCGCAAGCTGATCCTGGTCGAGCCGCAGGCGAAGCTGACGGTCGCCTCGCGCCTGCCCGGCCTGGACGGACGCAAGATGTCCAAGAGCTACGGCAACGCCATCTCGCTGCGTGAAGACAAGGACTCGGTGGTCAAGAAGGTGCGCACCATGCCCACCGACCCGGCGCGCGTACGCCGCACCGACGTGGGCGATCCGAAGAAATGCCCGGTCTGGCAATTGCACGAAGTCTACTCCGACGCCGCCACCAAGGACTGGGTGGTCAAGGGCTGCACCACGGCCGGCATCGGCTGCCTCGAATGCAAGCAGCCGGTGATCGACGCCATCATCAAGGAACAGGAACCGATGCACGAGCGCGCCCAGCAGTACCTGGACGACCCGTCGCTGGTGCGCGCCATCGTCGCCGACGGCTGCGACGCGGCCCGCAAGCTGGCCCAGGAAACCATGCGCGACGTGCGCGAGGCGATGGGCTTGTCGTACAGCTGATGGACGCCGTCTCGCCCTGGATCGCGCGCTTCGCCCCCTTGGTGCCGCCGGGCGAAGTGCTCGACCTGGCCTGCGGCGGCGGACGCCACGCGCGCCACTTCGCCGCCCTCGGCCATCCGGTGCTGGCGGTCGACCGCGATGCGCAGGCGCTGGCCGAGGCAGCGGGGCCGGGCATCGTCACGCTGCAGGCGGAGCTCGAGGATGCGGCGCTGGACTGGCCGTTCGCCGCCGGGCGTTTCGCCGGCATCGTGGTGACGAATTATTTGCACCGGCCGCGGCTGGCGCAACTGGCGGCCAGCCTGGCGCCGGGCGGGGTCTTGCTGTACGAGACTTTTGCGGCCGGCAATGAGGCCTTCGGCAAGCCGTCGAATCCCGCCTTCCTGCTGGCCGAGGGTGAATTGCTGGCCTTTGCCACGGCCAGCGGCTTGCGCACGATCGCCTTCGAGGATGGCTATATGCATGTCCCGAAAGCGGCCATGGTGCAGCGCCTGTGCGCCGCCGGCGCCGAATTTCCGCGCCAGAAAGCGCGGATCGGGCCCTTTTGAGGCCCGATTCTAGTCAAGAATGAACCACGGGGGCGGGCGATCCGCTACAATCAGTCTTTTATTTACCAGCATAGTCAAGTCAATATGATCAAGGGCAGCATAGTAGCAATCGTCACCCCGATGCACGCAGACGGCAGCCTGGACCTGCCAGGCTTGCGCAAACTGATCGACTGGCACATCGCCGAGGGCACCGACGGGATCGTGATCGTGGGCACCACGGGCGAATCGGCCACGGTGACGGTGGAAGAGCACTGCGACCTGATCAAGCTGGCGGTGGACCACACGGCCGGGCGCATTCCCGTGATCGCCGGCACCGGCGGCAATTCGACGGCCGAGGCGATCAAGCTCACTGAATTCGCCAAGGAAGCGGGCGCCGACGCGGCCCTGCTGGTGGTGCCCTACTACAACCGTCCTACCCAGGAAGGCATGTATCTGCACTTCAAGGCCATCGCCGAGGCGGTCGAGCTGCCGATCATCCTCTACAACGTGCCGGGCCGCACCGTGGCCGACATGTCCAACGAGACCATCGTGCGCCTGTCGAGTATTCCCAACATCATTGGCGTGAAAGACGCGACCGGCAACATCGGGCGCGGCACGGAATTGCTGCGCCTGGTGCCGTCGAGCTTCGCCGTCTATTCGGGCGACGACCCGACCGCCATGGCCCTGATGTTTTGCGGCGGCGCAGGCAATATTTCCGTCACCGCCAATGTGGCGCCGCGCGCCATGCACGAGCTGTGCGTGGCGGCCATGGGCGGCCAGATCGCCCAGGCCATTGCGATCAATAACCGCGTCATCCCGCTGCACCAGAAACTGTTCGTCGAGCCCAATCCGGTCCCGGTCAAATGGGCCATGGCGGAAATGGGCCTGATGCCAGCGGGCTTGCGCCTGCCGCTGGCGCCGCTCTCCGCCGACCACCACGCCACCGTTCGCGCCGCCCTGCGCGAGGCCGGTGTGCTTCCACAGCCCTGAGCCCGCAAGGCCAGGATCTTTTCCGACACCATTCACGACATGACTATTCGCAAGACAATTACTCCCGCCGCACAACGTGGCCTGGTTCTCTCCGCGCTCATGGTCAGCCTGACCGGCTGCGGCATGATCAGTTCGGTGCTTGAGTCCGACAAGGTCGATTACCGTTCAGCCAAGAAGGCGTCGGCGCTTGACGTGCCGCCCGACCTGACCCAGATGTCGGCGGACAACCGCTACACCATCCCTGAAGGACGTGGCGTGGCCACCGCCTCTGGCTACCAGCAGCAAAAGGGCAGCGCGCCGCAGGTCGTGGGCGACGCCGTTGGCGCCGTCAACACGCCTGCGGTGCGGGTCGAGCGCGCTGGCAGCCAGCGCTGGCTGGTGGTGCGCCAGACGCCCGAGCAGCTGTGGCCCCAGCTCAAGCAGTTCTGGACCGATTCCGGCTTCACGCTCGAGAGCGAGTCGGCCACCACCGGCACCATGGAGACGAACTGGAACGAGAACCGCGCCAAGATTCCCCAGGACATCATCCGCAACACGATCGGCAAGGTGTTCGATTCCCTGTATTCGACCGGCGAGCGGGACAAGTTCCGCACCCGCCTCGAGCGCACGGCGGACGGCAGCACCGAGATCTACATCAGCCACCGCGGGGTGGAGGAAGTGTTCGTCGGCAGCCAGAAGGAAACGACGACCTGGACCGGGCGTCCGAACGATCCTGGCCTGGAAGCGCAATTCCTGAGCAAGCTGATGGCGCGCTTGTCGGGCAGTCCGGACGTGAAAGTGGCGCAGGGCGCGGTCGCGAACGCGGTCGTGGCGCCGCAGCACGCCAAGCTGGTCAGCGCCAGCACCGGCAACTATGTGGAGCTCGACGAAGGCTACGACCGCGCCTGGCGCCGGGTTGGCCTGGCGCTGGACCGGGTCGGCTTCACGGTGGAAGACCGCGACCGTGTGCAGGGCGTGTATTTCGTGCGCTACGTCGACCCGGACGTG
This sequence comes from Pseudomonadota bacterium, assembly GCA_040390195.1. Lineage (GTDB taxonomy): Bacteria > Pseudomonadota > Gammaproteobacteria > Burkholderiales > Burkholderiaceae_D > Telluria_A. The sequence goes on from JAZJYV010000061.1 coordinate 13,677, forward strand.
ACCAAGACGGACGGCTTCTTCACCAAGCTGATGAACCTGGGCAGCTCGACCGACAAGGCCAAGGAAGCGCAGCGTTACCGCGTCAGCGTGAAGGCGGCGGCAGGCGCGACGGCCAGCCAGGTGACGGTGCAGAACAATGAAGGCAAGGCCGAAGCCTCGCCGACGGGCGCCAAGATCCTCAAGCTGCTCAGCGACGAGCTCAAGTAAGCCCCGCCCCCCTAAACCGGGGACAGACTAACATCCCGCCAACCGGAATATTAGTCTGTCCCCGATTTTTTTCGTCCGCGGCCAAAAAACCGGGGTCAGAACACGTTTCCTGAAAAACGTGTTCTGACCCCGGTTTTTTGGACGCAAAAAAGCCGGCCCGAAGGCCGGCCTTTTCTTCCAAACCGAGCTGATTAGTGCTTTGCAGCCGATGCAGCCGACGCAGCAGCCGAAGCGGCGGTCGAAGCAGCAGCCGACGAAGCCATCGCAGCGTCAGCAGCAACCGAAGCTGCCGAAGCGGCAACAGCAGCAGCCGAAGCAGCAGCGTCAGCAGCAGGAGCGGCTGGTGCAGCTGGAGCTGGAGCAGCTTCAACGGCCGGTGCTGGAGCAACAACAGGAGCTTCTTCTTTTTTGCTGCAAGCAGCCAAAGCAACAGCCAACAGGGAGATGATCAGCAAAGATTTTTTCATGGGTTTTCCTTAATTAATTCAAAAGTAGAACTACGTTGTTGCGATGAATAATTACCGGTAATTATCGCTCGATTAGGGAATTCTCGTAGGCTTTCGTACCTGTAATGGTGCCTGACAGACAACGGAAACTTCCTAACCCGATATTATAGCTAAATTTGGTGCTCCGCAATAGGCGAAAGATGCTTTCATGGAAGTATTATGCGAAAAAACAAGTATCTCATTGTAACAAATGGCACATTCGCAATGAACTTGTCAAACGCCGCGCACAATTTGGAATAAAATTTTGTTTTTTTGATGCCTGGCCTTACAAACCAGTGGTCGTAGCGTGCAGGCCCGGCAAGGCATCGACCCACAGGGCGCCAAACCTTTCGAGGCTGATCTCGCAATCGGCCGGGGAATTGCAGCACGCCTCGCCCCGCATGTGATCGCAATGGTAGCGCCGCACGATGTGCACGCCGTCGCCGATGCAGAACGAATCGGTGACCATATGCAAGGTGCGCGGCGTGCTGCGGCATTCGATCCGGTGGCCGAAGTCCTTGAGCAGGCGCAGGAAGCGCGGGTAGTGCAGGCTGATGGTGTCGCTGCGGTGCATGGCCAGCTCGATGCGGCCGCCGCCGGCGAGAAATTGACGCAGCGCCGCATCCATCTCGCTGCTGCCCAGAGGGTAGACCGCGTAGTCCGGGTCGAACAGTTGCAGTGTGTGCGCCGAGCGCGCGATGCAGGCGCGCAGTTCGGCCTCGAACTGCGCATGGGTATCAAATTTCACGACCGGGATCGGGTCCATCGCTTTCCTTTCACGCCAGTTCGATCCACCCGTCCTGGTACCAGGTGTAGAGGGCTTCGAGCACATCGTCGGAGGCGCCAGCGAGCGCCGCGCCGTCGAGACGGCGCGCATTGGCCAGCACGTCGAGCACGGCCTTGTCGGCGCGCCCGACGGCGAACGATTCGCCGTTGATGAAGACGTGTTTGCCACGATACAGCATTTGGGTCTTGAGCGAGAGCGCCACGCCGCGCTTTGCCAGCGCCTCGCCAAAGCGGCCCACCGTGAGCGGCTTGGCCGGGCCGCTGAAGAACACATTGTGCTTCGGCTCGGAGAGGTGCTCGCCGAGGAAAATGGTGATGTCTTCCTCGGTGAAGCGCACCTTGTTCATTTCCTCGACCACGGCGGCGAGCATGTGTTTGGGGATCTCGGCCGGGTGTTTGGACACTTCGAGCCCGGGATCGGCGTAGCGTCCCGGCAGGTCGATCGAGTCGGCCATGAACTGCAGGAAGGCCTCGCCCAGCTCCTGGTAGGATGGGGCGCGAAAGCCGATCGAATAGGTCATGCATTCGCCCTCGGCCACGCCGTCGTGCGCGTAGTGGGGCGGCAGGTAGAGCATGTCGCCCGGCTCGAGCACGAATTCCTCCTGGTGCTTGAAATTGCTCAGGATTTTGAGCGGCATGCCCTCGACCAGCGACAGGTCCTTCTGGGCGCCGATGCGCCAGCGGCGCCTGCCCTGTGCCTGCAGCAGGAACACGTCGTAGGAATCGAAATGGGGGCCCACGCCGCCGCCGTCGGTGGCAAAACTGATCATCAGGTCGTCGAGGCGGGCGTCGGGCACGAAGCTGAACTGGCGCAGCAACGCGTCGGCGCGCGCATCGACCAGGTTCACGCCCTGCACCAGCATGGTCCAGGCCTGCTCGCTGCGCGCGGGCAGTTCGGCCAGCGGCCCGTGCTGCATGTCCCAGGCGCCGTCGACGTTGGTGATCAGGCGCGACTCGATGTAGTTGCGCGTGGCCAGTTCGGCCAGCGCCTCGAACTTGAGCAGCGGCTTGAAGCCGGGAATGGCCTGGCGGATTAGCAGCGGCTTCTTGTGCCAGTAGTCGCGCAGGAACTGGGCCGGCGTGATGTCGCCGAGGAGCTGTAATTTTTTCATGGCGCCATTATATCAACGTCACACCGGGCGTTGGCGGCGGCGGAGGTATAATCTGCCTGCTCACAATGAAAGGAAACACGATGAAGATTGCCAAAAACACGGTGGTAACGGTCAACTACAAACTATCGGATGCCCAAAACAATCTGATCGAAGACGGCAGTCAGCCCATGGTCTACCTGCACGGCGGCTACGAGAACACGCTGCCAAAGATTGAAGAAGAACTCGACGGCAAGGAAGTCGGCTACGCCTCGACGATCCAGATCGAGCCGGACGACGCGTTCGGTGATTACGATCCGGCGCTGGTCAAGATCGAGCCGCGCAACCGCCTGCCCGAGCCGCTCGAAGTGGGCATGCAGTTCGAAGGCATGCCCGATTCGACCGATGCCGACGACGAAGCGATGATCTTCACGGTCACCGACATCGCCGACGACAAGGTTGTACTCGACGGTAACCATCCGCTGGCGGGCATGGCGCTGCGCTTCGAATTGTCGGTCGCTGAAGTGCGCGCCGCGACGGACGAAGAAATCGCCCACGAACATGTGCATGGCGCGCACGGCCACCATCACGGCGACGAGGACGACGGCGACGAGGGCGACCACTTCCGCAGCCATCCGGTGCATTGATCTCAGTCGAAAACCGCGTGAGGAGGAGTCTGACCCCTTGCACGCAAGCTGCGATTTGGCACCCCATTCGATGGTCGCCTCGGCGCGGTGCCAACCAGCAGCACACGACCCTGATCACGGCGACGAAGGCGACCACTTCGGCAGCCACCCGGTGCATCGATCCCAGTTGAAAACCGCGGGAGGAGGGGTCTGACCCCGGTTTTTCCGTTGGGGGTCTGACCCCGGTTCGCAGACGCCGCCTCAACCGGGGTCAGACCCCCTTGAAAAGAAAAACCGGGGTCCGACCCCTTGCATGCAAGCTGCGATTTGGCACGTCATTCGATGGCCGCCGCGGCGCGGTGCCAACCAGCAGCACACGCCCCTGATCACGGCGACGAAGGCGACCACTTCGGCAGCCACCCGGTGCATCGATCC
>JAZJYV010000061.1:17403-24240 GCA_040390195.1 Pseudomonadota bacterium
CAGTTGAAAACCGCGGGAGGAGGGGTCTGACCCCGGTTTTTCCGGGTTCGCAGACGCCGCCTCAACCGGGGGCCGACCCCTTGCACGCTTTTCCACCCCTCGGTCTAGCGGTTCGCGTCCTTCAACGTGAACAGCAGCTCGGTGCCGGGCGTGACGCGCACTTCGACTGCGCCACCGCCCACGCTCAGGTGGCCAAGGTTGGCGCGCCATTCGATGGCCGGCTCGGCGCTGCCCGGTGCGGTGTCAACCAGCAGCACACGACCCTTGAATTTTTGTGCCAGCGTGCCGATCTGGCGACGCGGCTCGGCGAAGCCATCCTGGCGATCGGTCGCGCGCGCGAGCAGCGCACCGAGGCCCACTGCCTGCTTGAGGGCCTTCACATCGCCTTCCGAAAACAACACCAGCGCATCGAGCTTGTGGCGCTGCGCCAGCGCGAACAGGCGGTTCAGCCAGAAGCGGTTGGCCACCAGCCGGTCCTCGAATTCGCTGTTGCGGCCCGCCTCGGGCCGGTAGTGGTTGTTATTGGCCGGCAGGTTCACCGTCGCGTACAGCACCTTGCCAACGATCCAGTACGCGTTCTCCGCGTAGCTGCGGAACTTGGGGTTGCTCGACTGGCGTGTCAGGGCCAGCTTGCGCGCCGTGCCAAGGCTGGCCGACTCGGCGAAATACAGTTCGCGCAGCCGGTTCAGGCGCTCGATCGCGGCCGAGCGGCCGGCCGAATTGCGGCATTCGCTCCAGTCGCTGGCGGCCAGCGCGGCGATCACCGGGCGGCGCGCCTCGTCGAGCAGCGCGCGCCGCTGCTCATAGAGCTTGTCGCTGCACGGCTCGACGCCGCTCTTGACGCCGGTGACGACCACGAAGGCGTCGGCCTGGTCGACGCCTTCTGCCAGCGCCTGGCGCAGCTGCGCCTCGCCGCTGCCGTTGGCGAAACTGTGGCCGACTACGCCGAACTGGTGCGCATCGGGCGCACCCGCCAGGGCGCCATGCGCCACCAGCAGCGCGGCGATGGCCAGCACGGTGCGCGCCATCATTGGGCGGCAAGCCGCTTCAGTTGATACAGTTGTTCGAGCGCCTCGCGCGGCGTGAGCGCGTCCGGATCGATCCCGCCGAGGCTCTCGCGCAGCATGTCGCTGGCCGGCGCCGGCTCCTCCGGCTCGGCCGCTGGCGACGCGAACAAGTCCAGCTGCGGCGTGCTGTCGAGCGCCTGTGATTCGAGCCGCGCCAGGTGCTTGCGCGCCGCCTTGATCACCCCTGGCGGCACGCCAGCCAGCTGCGCCACCTGCAGGCCGTAGCTCTGCGAGGCCGGGCCGGCCTGCACCGCGTGCAGGAACACGATGGTGTCCTTGTGCTCGACCGCCGACAGGTGCACGTTGGCCGCGCTCGGATGGCTCTCGGGCAGCTGGGTCAGCTCGAAGTAGTGGGTGGCGAACAGCGTGAAGCTGCGGCTTGTGTCGATCAGATGGCGCGCAATCGCCCACGCCAGCGCCAAGCCGTCGAAGGTGGAGGTGCCGCGCCCGACTTCGTCCATCAGCACCAGCGAGTGCTCGGTGGCGCCGTTCAGGATCGCCGCCGACTCGGTCATCTCGACCATGAAGGTAGAGCGTCCGCCGGCCAGGTCGTCGGTGGCGCCGATGCGGGTGAAGATGCGGTCGATCGGGCCGATGGTGGCGCTGGTGGCCGGCACGTAGCTGCCCACGTAGGCCAGCAGCGTGATCAGCGCCACCTGGCGCATGAAGGTCGATTTACCGCCCATGTTCGGGCCGGTGATCAGCAGCAGCCGGCGCTCGTCCTGCAACTGGCAGTCATTGGCGATGAAGCGCTCGATCTGGTTCTCGACGACCGGATGGCGGCCCTCGCGAATGTCGAGGCAGGGCTCGGCGACGAGCTGCGGCGCGCACCAGTTGTGGTGCAGGGCGTGGCCCGTCAGCGCAGCCAGCGCGTCGAGCTGCGCCAGGCCCCGCGAGATCGTCTGCAAGGTGCCGATATGCGGCGCCAGGTCGGCCAGCAGCTGCTCGTACAGCAGCTTCTCGCGCACCAGCGCCTTGTCCTGGGCCGACAGCGCCTTGTCTTCGAACACCTTCAGTTCCGGCGTGATGTAGCGCTCGGCGTTCTTGAGCGTCTGGCGGCGCCGGTAGTCGTCGGGCACCTTGGTGGTCTGGCCATGCGTGACCTCGATGTAGAAGCCGTGCACCTTGTTGTATTCGACCCGCAGGTTGGTGATGCCGGTGCGCGCGCGCTCGCGCGTCTCGAGGTCGACCAGGAACTGGCCGGCGTTCTCGGACAGGCCACGCAGCTCGTCGAGCTCGGCGTCGAAGCCGCGCGCGAACACGCCGCCGTCGCGCACCATCGCGGCCGGCTCGGGCGCCACCGCGCGTTCGAGCAGCTCGAGGCAGGCCTGCGGCGTGGCCAGTGCGCCGTGGATCGCGGCCAGCAGGCTGTCGCGGCCCGCTTCAATGCAATGCTGCACGCCGTGGCGCAGCGCCGGCAGCTGCTGCAGGCCGTCGCGCAAGCTGGCCAGGTCGCGCGGGCGCGCCGACAGCAGGGCGATGCGGGTGGTGATGCGTTCGATATCGGGCACCTGGCCGAGCGTGACGGCCAGCGCGCCATTGGCGTCGGCCGCGGCCAGCGCCGCGATCGCCGCGTGGCGCGCGCGCGCCACGTCCTGGTCGCGCCGCGCATGGTGCAGCCAGTGGCGCAGCAGGCGCGAGCCCATCGCGGTGCGGCAGTGGTCGAGCAGCGAGAACAGGGTCGGCGACTCCTGGCCGCGGATCGTCTCGGTCAACTCGAGATTGCGGCGGGTGGCCGCGTCCAGGCCGATGAATTCATTCTCCGTCTCGGTGGCCAGGCTGCGCACGTGCTGCAGGCCGCGGCCCTGGGTCGAGTGGGCGTAGCGCAGCAGTGCGCCGGCGGCGCCAAACGCGGCGCCTAGGCCGTCGGCGCCGAAGCCGGTGAGGGTGGCCACGCCAAGCTGCTCGAGCAGCGCCTTGTGGCCGCCCACCACATCAAAATGCCAGTCCGGCACGCGCGCCGTGTGCGCCAGTTCGGAATCGGCGAACAGTTCGGCGTCGTCGCCGCGCAAGATCTCGGCCGGCGCGATGCGCTCGAGCTCCTGCTGCAGACGCACGCCCACAGTGTGGCTATCGCCCGAGAACTCCATCAGCTTGAGCGCGCCGCTTGCCAACGACAGCCAGGCCAGGCCGGTGGTGACGACCTTGCGCTGGCTGATCATGCACACGGCCAGCAGCGGGCGCTCCGCCTTTTCGGGAAGCAGGTCGGCGTCGGTCAGGGTGCCTGGCGTGACGACCCGCATCACCTTGCGCTCGACTGGCCCCTTGCTGGTGGCCGGGTCGCCGATCTGCTCGCAGATGGCGCACGACTCGCCCAGCTTGACTAGCTTGGCCAGGTAAGGGTCGAGCGAGTGGAAAGGCACGCCGCACATCTTGATCGGGTTGCCGTTCGAGGCGCCGCGCGCGGTCAGGGTGATGCCCAGGATGCGCGCGGCCTTCTCGGCGTCCTCGTGGAACAGCTCGTAGAAGTCACCCATCCGGTAGAACACCAGCATGGTCGGGTAGTCGGCCTTGATGCGCAGATATTGCTGCATCATGGGGGTGACTTTTGAGGCCCCATTTCCACCATTCGGAGGGGTTGGGCTGCTTGCTTCGATTTGTTCGTTTTCCGTTTTCATTCAATCACTTATCTAATTCTTGTGGCCTCTGACGCCTTCGTTTGCCGCCATGTTCCGTCATTTGCCTACGCCATCCATGGGGATCAGAAGGGGACCTGAAGCGGCTTATTTCTGATATTCTCAATTTTACTCCCCCTTGCCGCGAAAAAATCAATTGCGACAAGGGCTTGCGATCGGAGATTAGTCCCCCGATCGCCAAAATGCATGCCTTTTTTGGAAAGGGCCAGCCATGCAGCTTGATGACGCAAGCCAAGAGCAGTCCAGCAATCCAAGCGACGCGAAGCCGCGCGCGCCATCGTGGCGGGCCGAGCTCAACGACAACTACTGCAAGCTTCGAAAGCTTGACCATCCGCCCGTGGGCTATGGCGTCGACGGCAAGTTGGCGTTCGCGGCGAAGGCGGTCCCCAATCCCGAAGGCTACATTGTATGGGACATCAGCCGGGATGCTCCGCCGGGCTTCGGGCTCAAGGTCGGAAAGAGGAAAACCTACATCCTGCGCCGCAAAGTCCTGGGCAAATCGATGCTCTCCAAAGTCGGCAATCTCGCCGACTTCGACAAGATACAGGATGCGAGGGCAAAAGCGGGGGAATTGGCGCGAACCATGGTCGAAACAGGGCAAAATCCCAATGCCCTGGCTCGCGAGGCCAACGCCGCCGAGGTGACCTTGAAGCAGGCGATGATGGCGTATCGCGAGCACTTGACCACCCGCACCGTCAAGCCAGCCAAGGTCGAGACCTTGAAGGTCTACGACCGGGTGATGAAGCGCCATGACGAGTGGAAATGGTCCGACCGCAAGGTGCGGGAGATTTCCGACAAGGAGATCAAGGGCAAGTTCGGCGAGACCAACAAAGTGACTCCGACCGCCACCGAGCAGGCCTTCCGCTGGCCGTCGCGGGCGATCGATTGGTATATCGAGAACGAGAAGATCAGGGCGGACGCGCAAAACCGCGACCCGACGCTGCGGGGCAATCCGTTCAAGACGCTGGCGATCAACGGCCATTACCGCTCGAAGGAGATGATCGACGCCGAGCGCGACGAGAAGGGCAAGCGCAATCCGCTGCGGCCCACGCAGGACCTGGGGCGGTTCTTGGAGGCCTGCTGGTCGAAGAAGGACACGAACGACAACATGACGGGCATCCACTACATCATGCTGATGTTGTTGTGGGGCTGCCGCAAGAGCGAGCACGCCGGCTTGGTGTGGGGCGAGCTCTTGACGGAGGTCGGCGGTCCCGGCATCGGCCGGCGCTCCACAAGCCACGTCTGGCTCAAAGAGCATCCCGATTGGGGGCCGTATGTGTTCTTCTACAAGACCAAGAATGGCCGCAACCACAGGATGCCGATCCCGCCGATGACTTTGGCGCTTCTCAAACGCCGGCAAGGCGTGTCGGCGGACGAGGCGGTCCGGCGCGGGTTCGGCGCCACCTCCCGCAAGTTCGTGTTCCCCGCTCGGAGCAAGTTCTCGAAGACGGGGCACTACATGGACGCGACCGACCTGCTGGACGACCTGCGCGAGGAGATTGGGGTGGAGCGGCTCAACCGCCACGACTTGCGGCGCTCGTTCGGCGCGGTGATGACGGCGATCCAGGTCCCGGAAGGCATCAAGAGCCGGTTTCTGAACCATGCCCATTCGAACGTGACGGATGTCTACACACAAGCCGAATGGGAGCTGTTGAGGGAGTGGATGACAAAGATCGAGCAGTCGATCCTGGTGCGCGCGCCAAACATCTACAACTCGCTGAAGGCGGCCGAGTGGCCGCCAATTCCTGCGCCGGAGCCCCATGTCTGCCGGCCGCCAAAGGCCCGCACAGGCCGGCCATCGAAGGCGGCGAAAGAAGCCAAGGCATTGGCGGAGGCGGCCAAGCTCTGACGACGACACTTCGCGCCCTGATCCCTGTAGAATCAGGCAACATAAATCTACGGGGGAATACCGATGTCGTCGTCAGCCAAATCGCTTATGGACCAGGTCAAGTTCGGCGGCAAGATGATGGCCGTTATGGACGTGCTGACCTTGCTCCATCAGTTGCCGCCCCAGGCGGCGATGACCACTTCGGAAGCGGCGATCTTTCTGAGGAGCTCCGTGACCAGCTTGGAGCGGATGCGCAAAGCTGGCAACGGCCCACAATACATCCAGGGTGGCTCGCATGGCGCCAAAGGCACGAACCAGAGTTGCTCCTACACCCGCGATGACCTCATAGCGTGGCAGCAGGCGAACACCGTCAGCAGCTCCATCCAGGCGGCGGCCAAGAAGGGGCAGATGTTTGCCACGATCTTCGACCTGGCCGAGCACGAGGCGTTCTATGTGGACGCGAAGGGCAACGTCGAGAGCATGGTCGAGGAGAATCTGCTTTCGACCGTGATCGACCGCCTCGGCGCATGGGACATCCTCTGGATGACGCCGGTCGAGGCCGCGTCGCGCCGCTGGACCGATCTCGCCAAGCACCAGGAGTTCGCGGCGGGCGTCCAGTCCATCCTCTCGCGGTCCATGCAAGGCGTCCAGGCTGGGATCGATGGCACCGACATCGCTTCGATGGTGGCTGAGCCTCCATTCAAATCCGAGAAGTTGAGCGACTGACCGGCTTGGCATCGATGACGAAGCCTGCGATGAGTTGGAGAGCGAAGAAGGCGTTGCGCGAGTCGATATCGGCCGCGCTCGGCGTCTCCAAGCTTGGCCTCGCTGCCCCAGGGAGACGCCTCGTGATCGTCGCTGAAAACAACGCTATACCCAAAGTGAATATTTGGGTCGACGCGGTCCCCATGTTCAATGCCACCCAAACTGCCGTGGAGATTGAATACCAGTTGGTGGTGGGTCGCGCCGAGTGCAAAGGTGGCGCGGACCACTGTCGATGAGGGCGTCGTGAAAATGGCGTTGAAACAATCGAAGAACCCGATCATCTCTGCCGCGATCAGCGAATATGGATGGCTCGTAAAGCATTGTCCAGAGTTCGATGAACTTATGGCGCCGCCCGTCCTAACAAAAGCGATCAATAAACCCAAGAAGACTTCGGGGGCCAAAGAGAATCTAGCGGCTGGGCACGCCCCCAAGTTCCTCCCAGATTAGCGCTTGCGCTTGTCGCTGGGCCTCTTTTGGCGTGACAAACCAAGGCTAGGCAATGCAGGGCCATCGGCGCCAGCGTGCGGCCGGCTCGACGAGG
>JAZJYV010000062.1:0-11076 GCA_040390195.1 Pseudomonadota bacterium
TCTTCGACAAGGCCGAGATCAAGGACATCATCAGCTACCTGCGCCTGATCGCCAATGACGGTGACGACCCGGCCTTCATCCGCGCCGTCACCACCCCCAAGCGCGGGGTCGGCATGGCCACGCTGGAGGTGCTCGGCGCCTTCTCCAAGCAATGGAACTGCTCCCTGTTCGAGGCCACCTTCAAGGGCGGCATCGAAGCGAAACTGCCGGACCGCCAGCTGCTGCCGCTGCGCGCCTTCTGCAACTTCATCAACCAGCTCGAAGCGCGCGCCAGCCGCCCCGGTCCGTCCGGCAGCGGCGAGAACGCGGCCGCCGTGCTCGACGACATGATGAAGGAGATCAACTACGAGGGCTATCTGTACGACAGCTTCGACGACCGCGCGGCCCAGTCCAAGTGGCAGAACGTGATGGAGTTCACCAACTGGCTCAAGGAGCGCGGCAACGGTGGCAAGGACAAGTCGGGCGAGGAAAAGAACTTGCTCGAACTGACCCAGATGGTCGCCCTGATGAGCATGCTCGAAGGCCAGGACGAGGAGCCCGACGCGGTGCGCATGTCGACCCTGCACGCGTCCAAGGGTCTCGAGTTTCCCCATGTCTTCCTGGTCGGCGTGGAGGAGGGCATCCTGCCGCACAAGGGCGACCCGGACGCCTCGGTCGAGACGATCGGCGCGCGGGTCCAGGAGGAGCGCCGCCTGATGTATGTGGGCATCACGCGCGCCCAGCGCAGCTTGCACATCACCTGGTGCAAGAAGCGCAAGCGGGCCGGCGAGCAAGTCCATTGCGACGTCTCGCGCTTCATCAAGGAGATGGAGCTCGACGTCGGCACGGCCGCCCCCACCGAGGCCGAGACGTTGTCGCCGAAAGACCGGCTGGCCAGCCTCAAGGCCTTGCTTGCCACGCCGAAAATTTAACACTCGGCGCGATCGAAATCCCGTGCTAGCATGGGAGCAGGCCCCGACCGGGCGCCTTTCATGAGGAACCGTCCCATGTCAACACGTCACACTGTTTGCCTCTCGCTGCTGCTGTCCGCCCTCGCTTGCGGACCTGCCCTGGCCGACGATGTCGCCACCAAGCCCGAAGCGGAGGCGATGGTGAAGAGAGCGGTGGCCTTCATCAAGGCCAACGGCCGCGACAAGAGCTACGCAGAAGTCAACCGCAAGGATGGGCCGTTCACCGACCGCGACCTGTACATCGTCGTGTACGGCAACGACGGCGTGGTCCACGCGCATGGCGCCAATCCGAAAATGCTCAACAAGAACCTGATGGAATTGAAGGATGTCGACGGCAAGCAATTCATCAAGGAGCGCGTCGAGCTGGCCAAGAAACACGCTTCGTTCTGGCAAGACTACAAATTCACCAATCCCACCACCGGCAAGATCGAACCGAAGTCGATGTATTGCCAGCCGCTTGAAGACTTGATCGTCTGCGGTGGGGTATACCTCAAGTAGTCTGCACGCACGATTGAATCCCGATTGACACTGACGGTTGAGCTTGAAATACTTTGATCGGCCGCGCCATTTCCGGTGCGCGCTCCATCGAATGCGATCATGCCAACTGTTTCCGACATCACCAGCACGCCGCTGTCCGGCCTGAACCACATCGACGCCCTGCTCGACCTGGGACCGGACTGGAACTTCCTCACGCCGGGCGGCAACACGCTGCTGTACACCTTTTCCATCGGCGCCGGCAATGAGGCGGGGCAGTCGGGGCAGCAAGCGTTCAGCGCCGCCCAGCAGGTCAACGCGCGCGCGGCCATGCTCTACCTGGCCAGCATCACCGGCATCGCCTTCGTCGAGACGGCCAGCGGCGACGCCGCCCAGGTCCACCTGTGCAACGTCGACATCAGCGGCGCCGGCACCAGCGGCCTGTGCAGCTGGAACAGCTCCTACAGCCACGACGGCAACAACCACCTGATCTCGTATTCGGCCGACGCCTACGTCTACCTCGACAACCACGAGTGGGCGGCGCAAAACGCCAACCTGGCGCCCGGCGGCAGCGGCTACGAAACCCTGTTGCACGAACTGGGCCACATGCTCGGGCTCAAGCACCCCTTCGACGATGCGATCACCTTGCCGAAAGCGCAAGACAGCACCGTCAACACCCTGATGTCGTACACGGAACTTGGCGGCCCGTATGCCACCTTTCGCCCCTACGACATCGCCGCCCTCAACTGGCTGTATGGCCGCGACGGCCTGGGCGGCGCACTTGGCATCGGCTCGCAAAGCGGTGCCCGTTTTGTGACCGGCACCACACTGGCCGACACCCTGGTCGGCACGCCCTTTAACGATACGCTCGAAGGCGATGGAGGAAACGACATGCTTAACGGAGGAGATGGGATCGACACGGCAGTATTCGGCGGCGACCGGGCCGCCTACACTATCACCCAGAACGCCAGCGGCCAGTTGCTGGTGGTGGGGCCCGACGGCAGCGACACCCTCGATTCGATCGAGGTGTTCCAGTTCACCGACGCCAGCTACCAGCGCGCCCAGCTGGTCGACAGCACGCCCCCGGCGGCGCCGACCGCCACGGCGGCGAAAAACGCCGCAGGCTTCGTGGTGGGCAACCAGCCTTTGTTTACCGGCATCGGCGAACCGTTCAGCAGCATCAAGCTGTTCAGCGGGGCCAGCGTGATCGCCAGCGCCACGGTGGACGCCACCGGCTTCTGGACCGCCCACACCGGTGTGCTGGCCAATGGCAGCTACAACGTCTACGCCAACGCCACCGACGCGGCCGGCAACGCCTCGCCGCTCAGCGCCGCCTTCAGGTTCAATGTCGACGCCACGCCGCCCTCGGTGCCGAGCGCAACGGTCGCCGCCAGCGGCAACCAGCCCCAGTTCAGCGGCACTGCCGAGCCGGGCACCACGCTGAACCTGGTCGACGGCGCCAGCACCGTGCTGGGCTCGCTCACGGTGGGAGCCGGCGGCAGCTGGACCCTCTCCAGCAATCCCCTGGCCAATGGCAACTACCACGTCACGGTGCAGTCGCTCGACGCCGCCGACAACCTCACGCTGGCCGCGGCGGCGCTCGATTTTTCCATCTCGAGCGCGCTGAACCGGACCGGCACGGCCGGCAACGACGTGCTCACCGGCAGCGCCGGCAACAATGCGATCGATGGCCAGGGCGGCATCGACACGGCGGTCTACGCGGGCACGCATGTGGCCTACAGCATCAACCAGTCGACCAACGGCTTCACCATCGCCGCCCTGTCCGGCAACGATGGCCTGGACTCGCTGCTCAACGTCGAGCGTATCCGTTTCGCCGACAGCACGGTGGCGATCGACATCCATGGCGATGGCGGGCAGGCGTACCGGCTGTACCAGGCGGCCTTCAACCGGGCGCCCGACATGGGCGGGCTGGGCTTCTGGATCGCCCAGATGGACCATGGCATCTCGCTGCACGACGTGGCGGCCGGCTTCATGGGCAGTGCCGAATTTGCCAGCCTGTACGGCGCCAATCCGTCCACCGTCACCTTCGTCGCCAACCTGTACCAGAACGTGCTGCACCGCGCGCTCGACCAGTCCGGCTTCGATTTTTGGGTCGGCGCCATCAACCAGGGCGTGGCGCGGGCCGACGTGCTGGTCCAGTTCAGCGAAAGCCCGGAGAACCAGGCCCAGCTGATCGGTGTCATCGGACACGGCTTCGAGTACATCCCGCTGGCATAATGGTGTTTTGCCGCCAAGGACATACCGTGAGCCACGACGACCGTTTTATCGACATCGAAATCAAGCTGGCGCACCAGGAAGACCTGGTCGAAGCGCTGAACCAAATGGTGTACCAGCAAAACCGCCGCATCGACCAGCTCGAAGCGGTGGTCGGCCAGCTCGCCGAGCACCTGCGCAACAGTGCCCAGTCCGGCCCCAGCCTGGGCAGCGAGCGCCCGCCGCATTACTGACGATATACATACATTTTCGCTGGTGACGAGTCAAAAACATCCTGCTATGATCGTGCGCTCTGACGCCCCCGCCTACCCGGCGGCGGCCCCTTAGCGATCGTGAAAGATGCCATGACCCGTCCCCACCAGCTACTGCTTGCCGCCAGCCTGGCGCTGGCCTTCCCCGCCTTTGCCGCCACTCCTGCCCCGTCCGCCATGATCGACGCCGCCAACCCCTTCAGCAAGGCCAGCACCCTGCCGTTCCAGTACCCGGCCTTCGACAAGATCAAGGACGAGCACTTCGGCCCGGCCTACGCTGAAGGCATGCGCCAGCAGGCGGCCGAGATCGAGGCGATCGCCAACAATCCCCAGCCGCCCACCTTCGACAACACCATCGTCGCGATGGAGCGCTCAGGCCAGTTGCTCGCGCGCGTAAGCAGCGTGTTCGGCAACTTGTCGGGCGCCAACACCAACGAGACCATGCAAAAGCTGGACCGCGAGCTGGCGCCCAAGCAGGCGGCCCACAGTGACGCGATCCGCCTCAACGACAAGCTGTACGCCCGCATCAAGGCCCTGTACGACAAGCGCGCCGGCCTGCGCCTCGACCCCGAGTCGGCCTTCCTGCTCGAGCGCTACCACACCGATTTCGTGCGCGCCGGCGCCAAATTGTCGGCCGCCGACAAGGAAAAACTGAAAGCCTACAACAGCGAACTGGCGAGCCTGTCGACCACGTTCAGCCAGAACGTGCTCAAGGAGGTCAATGCCGCCGCGCTGGTGGTTGACACCCGTGCCGAGCTGGCCGGCATGAGCGAGGCGGCCATTGACGCGGCCGCCGCCACCGCCAAGGCCAAGGGCAATGACGGCAAGTTCATGATCCCAGTCGCCAACACCACCGGCCAGGCCTCGCTGTCGGTGCTGACCAATCGCGCGGTGCGCCAGCGCCTGCTGGAAGCGTCGCTCGGGCGCGGCAGCCGTGGCGGCGAATTCGACAATCGCGACGTGGTGCTGCGCCTGGCCAAGCTGCGCGCCGGACGCGCCGCCCTGCTCGGCTACCCGAGCCACGCGGCCTACATCCTGGAAGACCAGACCGCCAAGAACACGGTCGCAGTCAACCAACTGCTGGCCGAATTTGCCAAGCCGGCGGTGGCCAACGCGCGCAAGGAAGGCGCCGAGATCCAGCAAGTGATCGACGCCGAGAAGGGTGGGTTCCAGTTGGGTGCCGAAGACTGGTCGTTCTACAGCGACAAAGTCAAGGCCGCGCGCTTCAGTTTCGACCAGAACCAGCTCAAGCCCTATTTCGAACTGAACAATGTGTTGCTCAAGGGCGTGTTCTTCGCCGCCGGCAAGGTCTACGGCATCACTTTCAAGGAACGCAAGGATTTGCCCGTCTACAATCCGGATGTGCGTGTGTTCGACGTCACCGACGCCAACGGCAAGCCGCTGGCGATTTTCGTGGCCGACTTCTACGCGCGCGGCAACAAGCGCGGTGGTGCGTGGATGAACGCCTACGTGTCGCAATCGAAGCTGATGGGCACCCATCCGGTGGTGGCCAATCATCTCAACATTCCCAAGCCGGCCGCGGGCGAGCCGACCTTGCTCACCTACGACGAGGTCAACACCATGTTCCACGAGTTCGGCCACGCGCTGCATGGCATGTTCTCGGACGTGAAATATCCGCGATTTGCCGGCACCCGCGTGCCGCGTGATTTCGTCGAGTTCCCTTCGCAGGTGAACGAGATGTGGGCTGTGTGGCCGGAAGTGCTGGCCAACTATGCCACGCATTACCAAAGCGGTGCGGCGATGCCGAAAGAGCTGCTCGAAAAGGTGATCGCTTCGAAGAAATTCAACGAAGGCTTCCGCACTACCGAGTACCTGGCCGCCTCGATGCTGGACCAGCGCTGGCATCAGCTGGGCGTGGCGCAGATTCCGGCCGACGTGCTCGGGTTTGAAGCGGCGGCGCTCAAGGAAGCCGGCGTCGACTACGGTCCGGTGCCCACGCGCTACCGCACGACGTACTTCTCGCACGTGTTTTCCGGTGGTTATTCGGCCGGTTACTACGGTTACCTGTGGAGCGAAAAGCTCGACGCCGATACGGTCGAATGGTTCAAGGAGCATGGCGGCCTGTCGCGCAAGAACGGCGACTATTTCCGCAAGATGCTGCTGTCGAAAGGGGGCACGATGGACGCCATGGACATGTACCGCAAGTTCCGCGGCCGCGACGCCAGGATGGAACCGCTGCTCGAACGGCGCGGCCTGACGGCCAAGTAGGCCGGGTCGCACAGTTTGCGGAGTCGCTCAAGGGGTCGGCCCCGGGTTCGCAGGCGCCGCCTCAACCGGGGTCAGACCCCCTGGAAAGCAAAACCGGGGTCTGACCCCTTGAACGCAGCCTACGGCGGCGCATAGCTTGGCAGCGGCGTGGCCGGACTGGTGCGCCGGTCGCCAATGCGCTCGTAGAAGGCATGCGCCTGGTGATTTCCAGCAGGCCACAACCGGCGCCGGTGAAGTGGGCCTTCGCCACCTGTGCAAGGGGTCTGACCCCGGTTTTTCCGTTGGGGGTCTGACCCCGGGTTCGCAGATGCCGCGTCAACCCGGGTCTGGTCCGTTGAATGCGCCCTACGGCGGCGCATAGCTTGGCAGCGGCGAGGCCAGCACCTTGGCCAGCCGTACGCTGGTACGCTGGTAGCCAATCCGCTCGTAGAAGGCATGCGCCTCGACCAGCGCGAAGTTGCTGGTGATTTCCAGCATGCCGCAACCGGCGCCGGTGAAGTGGGCCTCGGCGGCCTCGACCAGGCGTCGCCCGAGGCCGCGTCCCCGCTGTTCCTGGTCGACCACGAGCGCGGTGATCCGTCCCAGGGGTTGCGCGCGATGCAGCACCCACATGCTGTGCAGCACCGCCAGTCCAGCCAGCGTGCCGTCGCCGCGCGGCGCCACCAGCGCGCTGTTGCCCGCCGCGCTCCACGGCGACCAGCGCGCCACCAGGTCGCTGGCGCTGGCTGGATGGCCGAGCAGCGTCAGCAGGCGCGCCAGCTCCGGCGCGTCATCGACGCTTGCCTGCCGGATCTCGTGTGCCTGTACTCCCATCGAATTCTCCCCGAAAAAGCCAGCGCACAGTATGCCGCGCCCGGTCCCGGTTTGCCAGACTCCCCGTGCGAAAGGTATGCTTCGCCTCTTGACCGGAGAACGCGCATGACCGACGACCAATTTCTTGCCAGTTTCAACGACTGCACCCTGCCCAAAGAACACTTCAACCATCTGGGCCATGTGCGCCTGGCGTGGATCCAGTTGCGGCGCCACGCATTCGAGGACGCGGTGCTGCGCACCTGCGGCGGCATCCAGGCCTACGCCAGCCACTTGGGCGCTGCCGGAAAATTCCACTGGACCATCACCGAAGCCCTGATGCACCTGCTGCGCGCGGCAGGCGCCGCCGAGCAGCACCTTGACTGGCCCGAGTTCCTGGCCGCCAACGCGGACTTGATCGGCGATGCGCGCGGGCGCGTGGCGCGCCACTATTCGGCGCAGTTGCTGGCCACTGAAGACGCCCGTGCACGCTTCGTCACGCCTGACCTGCTGCCCCTGCCGGCGGCCAAAACGGCGTAATATGGATATCTATCATGGCATCCAGCGACCAAGGAGGCGCGACCATGTCCAACACGACGCAGATCATCACTACCCAAGTCAGCCCCTCCACCCGGCGCTGGCGGGCTCAACGATGAGCCACCAGGCGCTCCATGGCATCACGCTCGAAGCATTGCTGATTCGCCTGCAAGGCCACTACGGCTGGGACGGCCTGGCACAGCGGGTCGATATCAATTGTTTCATGAGCGAGCCCAGCATCAAGTCCAGCCTGAAGTTCCTGCGCAAGACGCCCTGGGCGCGCAGCAAGGTTGAAGAGCTCTATCTGGAAACGCAGTTTGCCGATTAAACGCACACCGAGGATGCCATGCTGAACGACGAAAACCTGAAGTCGCACCTGAAGACGCTGCACGCCGACCTGGCCGACGCCGACGAAGTGGATGAAGAAATGCTGGCGCTGCTGCGCCAGCTTGACGGCGACATCAAGGCCCTGCTGGAACGCCGCGCCAGCGCCACCCCGCAGGACAGCAGCACTTATGGACTGGCCGAACGCAGCCAGGAAATCACCGCCCGCTTCGCCGCCCAGCACCCGCGGCTGGAACCGGCCCTGCGCGAGCTGGGCAACATCCTGGCCAGCATGGGCATCTGATCAAGGGAAGGCCGGGACGTGCGAATCCTGGCCGCCGAAAGTGTAGTCGGGGTGGCGTTCCTTGATCAGCTCCTCGATTTCGGCCACCCGCGAGTGCGGCAGGTCGATGATCAGCAGCACTTCGCCGTTCTGGATGCGCTCGGTAAATTGCGCCAACCGCGAATTGGGCACGGCCGCCGCGTTCATGCCCGAGGCCCAGGCCCCGAACACGGCGCCGCCCAGGCCGGCCACCAGGATGGCCATGGTCTGCAAGGACAGGCCTTCGGGCGGGAACATCACCAGCAGCACGCCGGCGATCAGCCCGGCGCCGCCGCCGACCATCATGCCCATTTGCGCACCGTGCACCAGGTCAGTCTTTTGCAGAAAGCTGGCGTCGGGCATATCGGCTGGCAAGGTGTCGTCACGCGCCATGAAATGCATGTAGCGCTCTTCGATACGCTTGAGCAGCAATTCGTCGAGCAGGGCGCGGGCATGCGGAATGTCGGGCAACATGTAATAGAGTCTGCGACGCATAACGGTCTCCTCGTCTGGTGGGCTACTCCTTTGTTATAGCAGCCGGATGCGTGGACTACAAACTTTCATTTTAGAACACAGGCGGGGTGCTGTCCGGCGCCCGCCGGTGGCCAGTGGCCTGCTCATAGGCGAAGGCGTACTGGAGCAGCAACGGCTCGCTCCAGGCCCGCCCCAGCAGTTCCAGGCCGACCGGCACCCCATCGGCCGTGACACCGCAGGGCACGGACAAGGCCGGCAGGCCGGAGCCGGCGCTGAGCGCGCTGTTGCTGCCCGCTTGCGTCAGGCCGATCAGATTGGCCTTGCGCCGGATGGTGGGGAAGGCGAGCGCGTTGAGCTGCTGCTCGGCCATCGCCACCAGGACCGCGTCGCGCATCGTGTTGCGCAGCGCGAGCTGTTCAAGGTAGAACTTGCTGTCCCGCGATTCGACCGCCTCGGCGTCGAGCAAGCCCTGGACGACGCGCGCGTCGACTTGATTCAAAGCAAGCACCTGCGCCAGGCTGCGCACCGGCGCGCCGGGACGCGCCGCCAGGTAGGCGTTCAGGTCGGCCTTGAAGTCCTGCGTGATGAGCAGGCTGCTGCCGCCATCGCCATATGCCAGCAATGCCCTCAGGGCCGGGATCGACACCTCGACCACGGTGGCGCCGGCGGCCTGCAATTCCGCCGCTGCGGCGCCGATGACGGCAGCCACTTCCTCGTCTTCCGGCACCTTGACCGTCAGTTCGCGCAGCATGCCAATGCGCGCGCCGTGCAAGCCGTCGAGCTTCAGCGCGTCGGTGTAACTGTCCGGGACATGGCCGACGCAGGCCGCCGTCTGCGGGTCGGCCGGGTCGTAGCCGGCGATAACGTCGAGCACGATCGCGACGTCGGTGACGCTGCGGCCAATGGGGCCGGCGATGTCCATCGAGTGGGAAAGCGGAATGATCCCGCTACGGCTCACCAGGCCCTGGGTGCCGCGAATGCCGACCAGGCCGTTGTGCGCGGCAGGAATGCGCACCGAGCCACAGGTATCGGTACCCATGCCGACGGCGGCGAAGTTGGCGGCGATCGCGGCTGCCGTGCCGCCGCTGGAGCCACCGGGGTTGCGCTCGAGCGCGTAAGGATTGCGGGTGGCGCCGAACAACGAGCCGATGGTGGAGATGCCGCGCGCGAACTCATGCATATTCGATTTGGCCAGGATGATGGCGCCGGCCGCGCGCAGTTGGATGAGCAGCCGGGCGTCATCGGGTGGCATCCAGCCGGCCAGCACGCGCGAGCCGGCGGCAGTCTGCATGCCAATGGTGTTGAAGTTGTCCTTGATGATAATCGGGATGCCGTGCAGTGGGCCGCGCACGGTGCCAGACCGGCGTTCCTCGTCGAGCCGATCGGCGTCTGCCAGCGCCTTCTCGTTGATGACGCTGAGCGCGTTGAGCGCCGGACCCTGTTGGTCGTAGGCGGCGATGCGGGCCAGGTAGAGTGCGACCAGGTCGCGCGATGTGATCGCGTTTGTGGCCAGCACCGCCTGCAATTGCGGGATGGTCGCTTCCATTACCTGCAGCATCGGAACCTCTACTTCCAAGGTGGGCGTAGCAGGCATGATCGCATAAATAAAAAAATCCCCGCCGAAGCGGGGGCCGGAGAACGCTACGCGATTATTTCTTGACTGCTGGCGTAGTTGCCGAGGCGACGACCGTTGCCGCTGCCGGGACACTGGCGATCTTCTCCACCGGTTTGGCGTTGGTGTGCGATTTCACTTTGGCCTTTGCGGTCTTCTCATGCGCCGGGGCTTGCTCGACTTTGGATTCAGTCTTGGCGCTGGCGACGACAACGGCCTTGGTTTCCTTGGCTTCGGCCTTCACTGCTTTGGCTTCGGTCTTGGCCGCTGGGGCTGGCGCGGCGGCAGGGGCTGGGGTTTGGGCGAACGCTGCGGTTGCAAACAGGCCGGCGATCAGGGTAGCGATGGTCTTGGTCATGATGATATTCCTCTTAATGATATAAATGGTTTAGTTTGTTAGTTCGGTTTGCGTTACTTTGTTGCCTGGGCAACTGGCGCTGCTGCTGCTTTGATTTCTGCTTTGACTTCGGCTTTGGGTTCTGCCTTCACTTCCGCCTTCGCTACCGGTGCTGCTGGTGCCGGGGCCGGTGTCGTGGTCTGTGCGAACGCAGCGCTAGCGAACAGTCCGGCGATCAGAGTAGCGATTACTTTATTCATGGTCAGTCCTCTTTCTAAGTTTGGGTTCTGTGCACATTTGCCGTGTCACTGAGCAAGAAACGGGCTCGGCAATTGAAGAGTTGACGCGCTTTACACGTGCTTACAACTCGTGGATTCTGCTTACAATTAGAGCGCGGAACCAACGGATCTGAGTTTCAATTCGTTAAAGCTGACTGCCGAAGCTCATGTGACGACCGCATTGGCACGCTAGCGCACAATGCATGTACAAATGTTACAAATTAAATGAAACTAATTCGTCCGTTGTTACATTTGGTGAGACGT
>JAZJYV010000063.1:0-76530 GCA_040390195.1 Pseudomonadota bacterium
GTCAGACCCCCTGAAAAGAAAAACCGGGGTCCGACCCCTTGACGCTCCGGTGTAGCGCGAGCTGCTGATCAAGAATATCGACGCGGCCGTCGAGGTGAACCGGCGCTGGCCCGACTAGGGGTCAGACCCCGGTTCTTCTGTTGGGGGTCTGACCCCGGTTGCGACGACGCCTGCAAACCGGGGTCAGACCCCCTGAAAAGAAAAACCGGGGTCCGACCCCTTGACGCTCCGGTGTAGCGCGAGCTGCTGATCAAGAATATCGACGCGGCCGTCGAGGTGAACCGGCGCTGGCCCGACTAGGGGTCAGACCCCGGTTCTTCTGTTGGGGGTCTGACCCCGGTTGCGACGACGCCTGCAAACCGGGGTCAGACCCCCTGAAAAGAAAAACCGGGGTCCGACCCCTTGACGCTCCGGTGTAGTTCGAGCTGCTGATCAAGAATATCGACGCGGCCGTCGAGGTGAACCGGCGCTGACCCCGGTTGCGACGACGCCTGCAAACCGGAGTCCGCCCCTTGACGCTCAGGCGGCGACCTTCGCTTCGCGCCGGCTGCGCGGGAAACGCAGGTAGTAGCGCAAGCCCTTGCCAGGCGCGCTCTCGACGCGCACGCTGCCCGCCAGCGGCCCCGTCACCAGGTTGTACAGGATGTGCGCACCAAGCCCGCTGCCGCCCTGCCCGCGCTTGGTGGTAAAGAAGGGGTCGAACAGCTTGGCCAGCATCTCCCCGTCCATCCCGGCACCGTCATCGCTGTACTCGAACACCACCATCTCGTCCTCGAGCCGCGCCGCCATCCGGATTCGCCCCGCCTGCCCGTGCTCGAAACCGTGCACCAGCGAATTCATCACCAGGTTGGTGACGATCTGCGACACGGCGCCGGGAAAGCTCTCCATCTGGATCTCGTGCAGGCACTCGACTTCGACCTGCACCGGCCGCCCCTTGAGCTTGGGCTGCAGCGACAGCAGCACCTCGTCGAGGTAGTTCTTCAGGCGGAAGCCGCGGATGTCGTCCGAAGACTGGTCCACCGCCACCTGCTTGAAGCTGCGCACCAGCGCCGCGGCGCGCTGGGTGTTGGTGGTCATGATGCGCAGCGACTGGTCGATGATTTCGAAAAACTGCTGCAGGCTGTCCTCGGTCATCTCGCCCGCCTCGAGTTCCTCGCGCGTGAGCTTGAGCTCCTGCACCAGGTGGCTGGTGGCCGTCACGCAGATCCCCAGCGGGGTGTTGATCTCGTGCGCCACGCCGGCCACCAACCGCCCCAGCGAGGCCAGCTTCTCCTGGCGCACCAGCTCGGACTGGGCCTCCTGCAGCGAGTGCAGCGCCGATTCGAGCGCCGCGTTCTGCTGCTCGAGGCGGTCTCTGGCCTTGATGATGGCGCGGTCGGCCACGTGGCGCGCAATGGCCACGCCGACGTGGCTGGCCATGAAGGCGAGCAGCTCCAGGTCGCCCTGGCTGTACATGATGGACGGATCGTAGCTCTGCACGATGATCACGCCATACGGCTGGTCCTTGACCAGCATCGGCGCCCCCATCCAGCTGGCGATGTCGGTGCATCCGAGCGGCTCATTGATCAAGCCGTCGGCCACCAGGCGGGCATAGCTGGCCGCGTCGTGCAGGCTGGCCTGCTTCTGCGCCAGCACGTAGGAGCTCATGCCGACCCCGTACTGGAAGCGCTTGACGGGCGCCTCCTTGTCCTTCTGGTCGACGAAATACGGGATGCTGATTTCCTTGGTGTCCGGATGGTAGAGCGCGATGAGGAAGTTGTCGGCCACGATCAGCTCGTTGATGATCTTGTGCAGGCTGGCCGACAGCGCCGTCGCGTCGACCGCCGACGCCGACAGGTTGGCGATCTCGTAGAGCGCGTGCTGCACCGTCTCGGCGCGGCGCCGCTCGGCCACCTCGACGGCCAGCAGGGCGGTGCGCTCCTGCACCGCGCGCTCGAGCCGGTCCATGCTCTGCATGCCCTGCAGGGCTGCCGAGACGTGGTTGGCAATCAGCGCGAACAAGGCCTGGTCCTCGCTGCTGAAGGTGTGCAGGGGCGAATAGCTCTGGATCACGATCGCGCCCAGCGGCAAGTGCTGCTGGTCGAGCAGGGGACAACCCATCCAGTGCTCGGCGGTGCTGCCCTGGCCCCAGCCGTTGCCGTCCGGGCCGCGCGCGTTGTGCTCGGCCGCCGTCATCACCAGCTTCTGGCGGTTCAGGATCACCCAGGCCGTGGGCGACTGCTCGGGCGAGGCCAGGGTGAGCTTGGCGGCCGGGTCGGGCGTCTCGTCGAGCTCGTCGACGAAATACACGAAGCGCACGCTGCCGTCCTCGCGGTCGGACAGGGCCACGTAGAAATTGGCCGCATACATGATGCGCCCCAGCGCGCGGTGCACGGCGCGGACAAATTCGGTGATGTCGCTGCAGCTGGTCGAGAGCTGCCCGATTTCGAGCAGCATGGCTTGCACCGCTTCGAGGCGGTTAAGACGGCTTTCCATCAAGGGCTTCCTTTTATAATGCGCACAGGAAATACTATCAGGGTCGGCCGAAAAAACGAAGCGATTAACGCGGGGTCCGGAACTCGCTCTCGATCCAGTCGGCGGCGCTGGCCGGCGAGAGCTTGAAACTGGCGGCCACGCGCACCTGGGCCAGGCGCGCTCCGGCGCCGTCGGTGGCCGTCAGCAGCGCGTAGGGATGCTCGTCGTCGGGCACGATGTCGAGCGCAACTTTCACCTGGGCCGCGCCGAAGCCGACCACGGTGCTCTTGTGCAGCTGGGCGTGCAATTGCTGCTCGTGGCGGCGGATCACCTCGTTGGCCGTCTTGACGAGGGTGTGGAAGGCGTTGGTGTCGAGCGGCTTGGGGTTCTTCTTGTCGCGCCCCATGGTCCAGGGGCCAACCAGCGCCGGTTCCGGCTCGCCGTCGCGGATCATGGCCACGGCCCAGCCCTCGTCGTCCTCGTTCTTGATCACTTTCGCGGTCCAGCCGTTGCCCTGCCACAGGCGCGGCTGCTGGAGCGGCGCGTCCTCTTCGTCGGCTGGAAATGCTTCATCGTTCATCGCTGCTCATCCCGGAAAAATGCGGGGCCCGGCCCCGAGGGGGAGAATCATAGTCGAAATCGGCCCGGCGCACAGGCACAAAAAAACCCGCGCGCGGCGGGTTCACATGCGCATGCCGGGGCGCCCGGGTGGCAGGATGGGGGGGCCAAGCGGCGTGATGCGCGGATCGATGGCGGGCGACGGCGCATGGTAGCTGAACGGGTTGATGATGATCGGCGGGATGGTCGGGGGTGCCGACGGCGGGCCCTTGGGACCATTGCCGGCCAGCTGGCCGGGGGCGGCAAATACGAACAGCATACGGTTCTCCGTGCGCACGAACAGGAGTTCAGTATAGGCCGGCAACCCCCTTTTGCAAGGCGAAGCTGGCACCGATTCATCGCCCGTTTGCGCTGCTCCGACCCGTCAAAGGCGCACTCTGTCGCAATCGGCTGGCCGCGCCCGCCGCGCGCCGCTACAGTGCAGACAGTCCAAACAGCGTCGTCCCACACCGAAGGAATCGTCATGAAAAAGATCGCCACCCTGCTTATCGTGTTCCTGTTCGCCGTACTGGCCTGGAACGTTTTCGGCCACGCCGACGGCGCCGCATTGAGCATCGACGGCGAGCGGATCGACGGCCCGCTGGGCGCGCTGGCGGCGCTGGCGCTGGCCGGCGGCGGCCTGGTGATCGGCACCGTGGCATTGCTGTTCGTCGCCCTGGTGCTGGCGGTGGTGTTCGCCGGGGTCGGCATCCTGATGGTCGGTGCTCTGGTGCTGGCGGCGCTGATCGTGGCAGCGCTGGTCTCGCCGCTGTTGCTGCCGCTGCTGCTGCCGCTGGGCCTGATCTGGCTTTTCACGCGCCGCAACCGCCGCCAGCGCATGAAAGCGGACGCGGTCTGATCCGAAAACCCGGGACAAACCAAGGTTTGCCGAAAACCTTAGTCCGTCCCGGGTTTTCGCTGTTCAGGCCGCTTGGGGGGCGCCGACCCGGTTGCGGCCCGCTTGCTTGGCGCTGTACAGGGCCTGGTCGGCGCGGATCAGAGCGGCGTCGGCGCTGGCGTCGCCCGGCAGCACGCGGGCGATGCCGATGCTCACCGTGATGCCCACCTGATGGCCGTCCAGCGTCAGCAGGCTGCGCTCGACGCTGTGGCGCAGCCGCTCGGCGTAGGCCTGGGCCGCCTGCGGCCCGGCAGCGGGCAGCAGCACCGCGAATTCCTCCCCGCCCATCCGGCCCAGGGTGTCGACCTTGCGCTGGTTGGCGCGCATCAGGGCGGCCATGTGGCGCAGCACGGCGTCGCCCGCCGCATGGCCGTACAGGTCGTTGACGCTCTTGAAGTGGTCGATGTCGAGCATCAGCACGGCCGCGCTGTCGTCCAGGTTGCGCTGCAGGCGCGCCAGCTCTTCGTCCAGGCGCGCCATGAATTCGCGCCGGTTCGGCAGCCCCGTCAGGAAGTCGGTCGTCGCCAGCAGCGTCAGCTCGGCGTTCATGCGCTTGCGCTCGGTGATGTCGAGCGTGGAGACGATCACGAAATCGAGCGACTGGTCGTGCCCCGGCATCACCAGCATCGTCACCTCGTTCTGGCGCAGCACGCCATCGAGGCGCACGAAGCTGCCCTCGCAGCCGAAATGCAGGGCGCCGCCGGCCAGCGCGGCGAGCGCCGCGATGAAGCTCGGCTGGGCCGCGTCGGCGAACACCTGGGCCAGCCCCAGCAGGCTCAACTCCTTGTCCGCGGCCCCGACCTGGGCCAGCGCGGCCGCATTCACGTCCGTGACCCGCACCAGCGCGGCCAGGCGCCGCACCTCGGCCGGGCGGCTCGCCAGGTAGGCCGCCAGCTCGCCCACCCCGTTCGCTTCGAGCACGCTGACGGCGGCGCGCAGGGCCGACCAGTCCTGCTCCCACAGCGCCACCGGCGCGTGGTCGTACAGGCTGCGAAAGCGCTCCTCGCCGATGCGCAGCGCCTGGGCCGCGCGCGCCTGTTCGATGGCGATCCCGGCCAGCTGGGCGGCCTGTTCGATCAGCACCACATTGGCCGGGCTCGGATAGTGGGCCTGGCGGTGGTAGATCGCGAACGAGCCGAGCACCTTGCCCGATGCGCCGCGCACCGGTTCGGACCAGCATGAGGCCAGCCCGGCGCGCGCTGCCAGCGCGTGCCAGCCATCCCAGAACGGGTGGCCGTCGATCTGCTCGACGATCACGCGGCTGCCGCTGAAGGCGGCCGTGCCGCACGAGCCGGCGCCGTAGGCCACGCGCACGCCGTGCATGGCCTGGTTGAACTCATGGGGCAGGCTGGGCGCGGCGCCGGTGACCAGGCGCGCCCACTCGCCCTCGCCCTCCTGCAGCAAGATGGCGCACAGCATGCCCGGATTGGTGGCCTCGATCCCCAGCACCACCGCCTCCAGGATGGCGTGCAGCGGCGCGCCGCGCGCCAGCAGTTCGAGCACGTGGCGGTGCGAGCGCTCGCGCTGTTCGATCTGCTTGCGCTCGGTGATGTCGCGAAACGACCACAGGCGCGCCTGCCCCGCGTTCAGCCGCACCGTGCGCGTGAACTGCTCGATGAAGCGGCCATCCTTCAGGCGCAGCAGCTCGCGCTGCTCCTGCGCCGCTTGCGGCTGCGGCGCGCGGCTGTAGAGAAAGGGCGCCGGATGGACCAGTTGCGCCTGCAGGTGCTCGAGCAGGAGGCGGTCCTCGCCCAGCACCTCGAGCCGCTGGGGCACGCTCCACAGCTCGCGAAAACGCGGGTTCGACAGCAGCACGGTGCGCGCGCCATCGTCGACCAGCACGCCGTCGATGGTCGAGTCGAGCACGCTGCGCAGCAGCGCCTGGGCACGCTGGGCGCCGTCGGCCACGCCGGCCAGGCGCTGCTGGCCCCGTTCCAGCTCGTCGGTCAGCGCGCGCGCCCGGCCCAGCGCGGCGCGCGCCTGCGCCGACGAGCGCGCCAGCAGCCAAGTCAGCAGCGTCATCAGGGCGCTGGCGGTGAGCCCGCCGAACAGGATCGCGCGCGCCTGCTCGGTTTGCAGCTGGGCCTCGAAGGCCGGCAGAGCGCCGATCGCCAGCGTCCAGCGGTGCCCGGCAATGCTGATGCGCTGCTCGGTGGTGAGCGCCAGCGCGGCGCGCGCGCCATCCTCGCCGCGCGCGGCCAGGCGCCGCTCGCGCGTGACCGTGTCGCCGTCGTAGAACTCGACGGCCAGCTCGGCGCCGCGCTCGCCGCCCAGGCCGGCCACCAGCTCGTCCATGCGAAACGGCGCGAAGACCCAGCCGCGGATCGCCTTGCCACGCTCGGCCAGGCTGGCGTGCGGCATGCCGTTGCGGTAGACCGGCAGCGCCACCAGGAACGCCGGCGCCGGCGCCGCGCCGCGGTCCTGCACCAGCGCCAGCTTGCCCGACATGGCCGCCTGGCCGCTGTCGCGCGCCTGCTCGAGCATGCTGCGCCGCAGCGGCTCGGACCAGCCGTCCCAGCCGAAGGCGCGCAGGTTGGCGCCGGAAAACGGCGCCAGGTACAGCACCGGCGCGTAGCGGGCCCGTTCGCCGGGCGGCGCGATGGTGTAGTTCGGATAGCCTTCGCGCCGCACCTGGGCGATGTGGCTGGCGCGCGCATCGGCCTCGACCAGCGCCATGTAGCCGATGCCGAGCACCCCGGGGAACTGGGCCTGCAGCGCCTGTTCGCGCATGTAATTGTCAAATTCGGCGCGCGTGACCTGCTGCGAGCTGGCGAACAGGCCCTGCACGCCGCGCAGCACCTGGGTGTAGGTGGCCATGCGCTGGGCCAGGCTGTTGACCAGTTCGCGCGCGCGGAAATCGAAATCGGCGCGCAGCGCGGCCCCCGCGTCGCGCCGGGCGGCGCGCCACAGCTGGGCCGTCAAGCCCAGGCACAGGGCCAGCACCAGGGCGGCCAGCAACAGCGGCCCGAGGCGGCCCAGGCGGGCGCCGGTGCGGGGTGCGGCAGGGGGGGCGGGCGGGTCCATGGGCGGCGCGCGGTCGGTGGCGGCGCCCGTGGCGGGCGCCTGTCGGACCATACTACGTTAGCCGGCCCGGCGACGCAACGCTGGCCGCTCAAATACCTTCGACCAGGCGCATTGCGAACACGATCGGCAGCCCGGCCGCGATCACCCGGCGCGCCGCGCCGCCGTGATCGTAGGGGATGCGGAAAAACGACAGCTCGCGCGTCTGGTCGTCGTACAGGGCGTAGCAAGCCTTGTTGTTGGCGTCGCGCGGCTGGCCAACCGCGCCCGGAATGACCAGGTACTGGTGCTGGGGCTGCAGCGGCACGCGCGCCACGGTGCCGGCCGGCGGCGGCGCCCAGGCGCCCATCTTGCCGTCGTCGGCGCGCCGGTACAGCGCCGGGATGTGCACGTGGCCGCTGCACACCATGCGCGCGCCGGTGGCGCGCAGGCTGCGCTCGGCCTCCTCGAGGCCCGTCACGTACTCCCAGTCGGCCGGCTGGTGCGCGCTGGCGTGCACGAACAGGGTGCGGCCCTGCTCCTGCACCAGCGGCAGCGCGGCCAGGAAGGCCAGCTGTGCGGCGTTGAGCTGGCCGCGCGTCCAGTCGATCACTTCGCGCGCCTCGGCGTGCATTTGCGGGCGTGTCGAACGGGTCACCGACAGGTCGTGGTTGCCCTGCACGGCGCAGGCGCCGCGCGCCACGTAGGCCATCACGGTGTCGACCACCCAGGCCGGATCGGCGCCATAGCCGACGAAGTCGCCCGTAAACGCGTACTGCTCGGCCTTCTGCGCTTCGGCATGGGCCAGGCAGGCGCTCAGGGCCTCGCGGTTGGCGTGCAGGTCGGTGAGCAGGGCGAGCCGCATGGGATCAGGGCGCGCGCCGGGCGTGCGGGTGGGGGGACGGGTTCAAGGACAACTCCATGGACGGATCGGCGGCGATCCCGGATTCTAGCGCATCGGGCGCGCTTGCGGCCGCGCCTCAGGACACCAGCTGGGCGTGGTGGCCGTAGCTGCCCAGGTCCATCATCTTGTCGATGTCGACCAGGATCAGCATGCGCTCGTCGACCGTGCCCAGTCCCAGCAGGTGCGCGGCGTCGCCACCGCCGCCCATCTCCGGCGCCGGGCGGATCTGCTCGGGCGTGAGGGTGGTGACGTCGGAGACACTGTCAACGACCATGCCCATGACGGCCTTGCCGATGTTGAGGATGATGACCACCGTGAACTGGTCGTAGCTGGGCGCGCCCAGGCCGAGCTTGATGCGCATGTCGATGATCGGCACGATGTGCCCGCGCAGGTTGACTACGCCCTTGATGTGCTCGGGCACGTTGGCCACCCGGGTGACCGTTTCGTAGCCGCGCAGCTCCTGCACCTTCTGGATGTCGATGCCGTACTCCTCGGCGCCGAGCTTGAAGGCGAGAAATTCGAGCGGCATGGGGGCGGTGCTGGCGGCGACGGTGGTGGTGCTCATGGGCTTCCCTTAAAGTATATTTGCTGTGTTGCAACTATCTGCAGTGTGGACGCGTCCAGCGCGCAATTCCTTGATCTGGCTCAAACGGCGCCCCCGCCGGCGGTAAATTGCGCATGGCCGCGCGCGCGCAGCGCGCACGCCGGACAGCTGCCGCAGCCGTAGCCCCAGGCGTGCAAGGTGCCGCGCTCGCCCAGGTAGCAGGTGTGGGTGGCGTGCCGGATCAGCTCGACCAGCGCGGCGCCGCCGGCCTCGCGCGCCAGCGCCCAGGTCTGGGCCTTGTCGAGCCACATCAGCGGCGTCTCGAGCTTCAAGCGCGTCGCCATGCCCAGGTTCAGCGCCACCTGCAAGGCCTTCATGGTGTCGTCGCGGCAGTCGGGATAGCCGGAAAAATCGGTCTCGCACATGCCCCCGACCAGCACGTTCAGGCCGCGCCGGTAGGCCAGTGTGGCGGCCACCGTCATGAACAGCAGGTTGCGGCCCGGGACGAAAGTGTTGGGCAAGCCGTCCTGCTGCATTGCGATGGCCACCTTGCTTGTCAGGGCCGTGTCGGACAGCTTGCCGATCACCGCCAGGTCGACCAGGTGGTCCTCGCCCAGGCGCCCGGCCCAGGCCGGATCGAGCGCGCGCAGGCCGGCCAGCAGCGCCGGGCGCACCGTCAGCTCGATCGCGTGGCGCTGGCCGTAGTCAAAGCCGATGGTCTCGACCCGCGCATAGCGCTGCAGGGCCCAGGCCAGGCAGGTGGTGGAGTCTTGTCCGCCGCTGAACAGGACCAGTGCGGTGTCAGTGTGAACCATGTGCCCATTCCAAAAGGTTATTCGCCCGCCATCGTTTTTGCCGATCCGGTAAGATGCACCGAGCATTGACCTGAATGGAGCCGCATGTTTTCAGCAACCCAAGTGTGCAGGCCGGCAAGGTGCGGGCGGCGCACCCGAATTTTGGCATACTTCGGGCTCACCGTGTGCACCGCGCTGGGCGCGCCGATGGCGCCGGCGCAGGCGCTGCACTACGCCGTCCAGATCGAGGCGCCGGCGCCATTGCGCGCGCTGCTCGAGGCGAACCTGGACCTGCTGCGCTGGCGCGGCAATCCGCGCCTGGACCGCGACCAGCTGGCGCGCCTGGTCAAGGGCGCGCCCGAGCAGGCGCGCACGCTGGTGGCCACCGAAGGCTATTACTCGCCCAGCGTCAGCGCCAGCGCCGAGCTGGCCGGCCCCCAGCCCCTGGTGCGCCTCACGCTCGAGCCGGGCGCGCCGGTGCTGGTGGGCGACGTCGAGCTGGTGCTCACCGGCTTCGCGGCGCCGTTCGACACGGCCCTGCTGCGCAACAGCTGGAGCCTGCCGGTGGGCCGGCGCTTCCGCCAGGCCGACTGGGAGCTGGCCAAGCGCCAGCTGCTGCGCCAGGCGCTGGCGAGCCGCTATCCGCGCGCCCGGCTGCGCGCCTCGAGCGCGACGGTCGATCCGGAAGTGCGGCGCGCGCTGCTGCGAGTGGAACTGGACAGCGGTCCCGAGGTGCACTTCGGCGCGCTGCGCATCGAAGGCTTGCAGCGCTACCCGGCCAGCCTGGTCACCAATCTGAACCAGATCGCGCCGGGCACGCCGTACAGCGAGGCGGCGCTGCTGGCGCTCCAGACGCGCCTGCAGGACCTGGGGTATTTCAGCGGCGTCGACGTCAGCGTCGACCTGGGCGCGGCGCTCGACGAGGACCTCGAGGCGCTGGCCGCGCCCGAGCGCGCGCGCGCCACCGGCGTGGACACGGTGCCGGTGGTGGTGCGGGTGACGGAGAACCGGCGCAAGAACGTGGCCGCCGGCGTTGGCTACTCGACCAACACGGGCAACCGCGCCCAGCTCAGCTACGACGACCTGAGCGTGTTCGGGCTGCGCATGAAAAGCAACATCACGCTCGAAACGCGGCGCCAGAACGCGCGCGCCGACTTCTACTTTCCCACCACGGCGCAAGGCGACAGCGACAGCGTGGGCGCCGGCTTCGAGCGCACCGACATCAACGGCGAAGTGCTCGGCGTGGCCACGCTGTCGGCGCGCCGCGCCTGGGGCACGCCCCTGCTCGAGCGCAGCCTGGGGCTCGAGTTCCTCACCGAGCAGCGCAGCGTCGACGGCCAGCCCTCGGTCAGCAGCAAGAGCGTGCCGCTGAGCTATTCGATCACCCGCCGCGCGCTCGACAACCTCTTGCAACCGAGCCGCGGCTACGTGCTCAACGGGCAAATCGGCGGCGCCCTGCTGCCGCTGCTGACGGACCAGCGTTTCATCCGCGCCAGCACCCGCTTCGTGCGCTACCAGCCGCTGGGCGCGGCCGCCACGCTGGTGCTGCGCGGCGAGGCCGGCGCGCTGGCGTCGAAGGAAAAAGCGGGGGTGCCGGGCAGCTACCTGTTTCGCGCCGGCGGCGACCAGTCGGTGCGCGGCTACGGCTACCAGCAACTGGGCGTGCATGAAGGCACGGCCATCGTGGGCGGGCGCTACCTGCTCACCGGCAGCGCCGAACTCCAGTACTGGTTCAAGCCGCCCTACGGCGTGGCCCTGTTCTACGACGCGGGCAATGCCGCCGACACGCTGCGCGCGCTGGCGCCCAAGTCCGGCTACGGCATCGGCGCGCGCTGGCGCAGCCCGGTCGGACCGATCAATGTCGATCTCGCCTACGGCCACGCGCTGCACAAGCTGCGCCTGCACTTCTCGCTGGGGTTCAGTTTCTGATGGCGCCCGCCCCGCTCCCCGTGCGGTGCTGGCCGCGCCGCCTCGCCATCGGCATCGCCGCGTGCGGCGCGCTGCTGGGCGGCGCCCTGTGGCTGCTGGGGCGCGAGTCGACCCTGCAGGCGCTGGTGCAGCGGGTGGCCAATGCCAGCGGCGCCAGCGTGACCGTGCGCGGCGTCTCGGGCTCGCTGTATGGCCGGATGCAGCTGGTCCAGCTGGTCTACCTTGGCCCCACCAGGCGCATCACGGCCGACCAGGTCGAGATCGACTGGGCACCCTGGCAACTGTTCAGCGGCGGCATCGCGCTCAGTCAGTTGAAGGTGGCCGCGCTGCGGGTCGAGCGCCTGGGCGCGGGGCCGCCCGTGGCCATGCCAGCCTCGCTGGCGCCGCCGTTCGCGCTCGAGCTGGCCGACGTGCGGGTGGGCCGCCTGACGCTGGCCGAGGGCGCGTCGGCCACCATCATCGAAGGCGTGCAATTGAGCCTGCAGGGCGACGCCCGGCGCTGGCAATTGCGCCGGGCCAGCGCCAGCACGCCGTGGGGACAGGCGACGGCCAGCGCCAGCATCGACGCCGCCGCGCCGTTCGCGCTCACCGCCGCGGCCAGCCTGAGCGAAAGCGCGCCGCGCGCGGGCCAAGCTCGCATCACGCTGCGCGCGGGCGGCAACTTGCAACGCAGCACGCTCGAGGCGCGCGGCGCGGCCGGCAAGGCCACGGGCGAGGCGGCGCTGGTGCTGGCGCCGTTCGCCGCCGTGCCGCTGCAAGCGTTGGCGCTGCACTTGCGCGACATCGATCCACCCGCCTTCGCGCCCGGCCTGCCGGGCGCCGCCTTGAAACTGGACCTGGTGGCCAGCGTGGACGCCCGGCGCACCGTCGCGGGCAGCCTGGCGCTGCGCAACGAGGGGGCGCCGGGCAGTATCGACCAGCAGCGCTTGCCGCTGCGGGCGCTGAACGCGACACTGGCCGGTTCGCTCGACGCGCCACGCATCGAAGCCTTGCTGCTGGACCTGGGCGCGGCGGGCCGCCTGAACGGCGCCGGCAGCATGGATCGGGCCAGCGGCGTGGCCGAGGTCGTCCTGCACACCCAGGGGCTCGACTTGAAGGGTTTGCACAGCCGCCTGACATCGACCCGGATCGCGGGCCAGCTGCGCCTGGGCGGCGACCTGCGCGCGCAAACGCTGGACGCGCGCCTGGCCGACGGCAAGCTGCAACTGGCGCTGCAGGCGCGCCGCACGGGCGAGCAGCTCGCCTTGCAGCTGGCGCGCCTGGCCGCCGGCAAAGGCAGGCTGCAGCTCTCCGGCGAGGCCAGCCTGGCCGGCGCGCACGCGTTCAGCGTCAAGGGCAGCGCCGTCCACTTCGACCCGTCAGCGCTGGGCAGGTATCCGGCGGCCGAGATCAACGCCGCGCTGGCCCTGGACGGCGTGCTGACGCCGGACTGGACGCTCAAGGCCCGGGCCCAGATCGGGCCCAGCGTCTTGTTCGGCCAGCCGCTGAGCGGCAAGCTGGCAGTGACGGCCGACGCGCGCCACCTGAGCGGCGTCGCGGCGAACTTCGCGCTGGGCCAGAACAAGGCCAGCGCCAGCGGCAGCTTCGGCGCGCCGGGCGAGCGCTTGCAATGGAAGCTCGACGCCGGCCAGCTCGCCGCACTGGGCAGTGATCTGTACGGCAGCGTGACGGCCGGCGGCAGCGTCGAGGGCAGCTTTAGCGCCCCCCGCGCGCGCTTTGTGCTCGACGCGCGCGCCATCGGCTGGGCCGCTGGCGCGCGCGGCGCGGCCAACGGCGCCGTGCACGCCAGCGGCGAAGCGCTCCTTGACGCGGCGCACCAGCCGCAGCTCACGCTCGAAGGCACGGCCCGGGGCCTCAATCCGCTGGCCTTTGGCGCGCCGCTGGCCGGCAGCGTCAATGCCAGTTTCGATGCCGACGCCAGCATCGGCGCCCACTGGCGCGCGGCGCTGAACGTCGCGCTGCAGCCCTCGACGCTGGCCGGCGCCCCGGTCGCCGGCTTTGCGCACCTCAGCGGCGACGCCAGGCGGCTTGCGCGGGCCGAGCTGGAGCTTCACCTTGGCGCCAACGTGGCAGCGGCCAAGGGCGCATTCGGGGCCGCTGGCGACCAGTTGGCCTGGCGCATCGACGCGCCCCAGCTGGCGCTGCTGGGCGCGCATTACGGCGGCGCGCTGCGCGCCAATGGCAGCCTGGCCGGCAGCATGGCCGCGCCCGTGCTGGGCTTGACGTTGGCCGGCGAGAACCTGAAGTACGGCGCCCACCAGCTCAAGAGTGTGCGCGCCTCGGCCAGCCTGGGACCGGAGCAGCTGGTCAGCGACATCGAACTGGCCGACTACCGCGCCGGCGCCAGCCGGGTGGCGGCGGCGCGCCTGCAAACGAGCGGCACGCGCCTTGAGCATCGCCTCAGGCTGGCCGTGCGCAGCGAAGACGCCGACGCCGTGGCGGCGCTGCGCGGCAGCTGGGATGGGGCGCGCTGGAGCGGCGCCATCGAAACCTTGCAAAACAAGGGCCGCTACGCCTTCGTGCTGCAGGCGGCGGCCCCGCTGCGCCTTGAGGTGCCGGCCGGCGCCGGGCCGGCCGGCTTGCTGCGCCCGGCGCACCTGGCGCTCGCCAGCGCCACCTTCCAGCTGCCCGACGGCACCCTGGGCCTGCAATCGCTGGAAAAGAACGGCCCGCGCTGGCGCAGCACCGGCCAGGCCAGCGGCATCCCCCTGTCCTACCTGGCCCAGTATTCGGGGGCCATGCGCGAGAACCTCAGCGGCACCCTGGCGCTGGGCGCGCAATGGGCGCTCGAACTGCAGGCCGGCGGCGCGCCGGCGATCTCCGGCATGGCCCATGTGTTCCGCGAAAAAGGCGACCTGACCGTGGGCGCGC
Organism: Pseudomonadota bacterium; assembly: GCA_040390195.1. Lineage (GTDB taxonomy): Bacteria > Pseudomonadota > Gammaproteobacteria > Burkholderiales > Burkholderiaceae_D > Telluria_A. Next base: position 13,992 of record JAZJYV010000063.1, read on the forward strand.
AAGTGCCCGTGGTGCTGGGCCTGCGCCAGCTGGACCTGCGCGCCGACGTCGAGAATGGCGCGCTGCGCCTGCAACTGGAGCTCGACGGCGCGCGCGCCGGACACGCCCGGGTCGACGCCAGCGCGCGCCTGCAAGAGGGGCGCCTGGCGAACACGAGCGCGCTCAAATTGAGCGCCAGCGCCGACATGGGCTCGATCGCCTGGCTGGCGCCCCTGAGCGGCCAGCCGGCGCTGGAACTGGACGGCGCGCTCAAGCTCGTCCTCGACGGCGCCGGCAGCGTCGGCGCGCCGCTCCTGAACGGCCACATGGAAGGCGAGCAGTTGGCCCTGCGCTGGGCCGAGCAGGGCATCAAGCTGCGCAACGGCCGGCTGCGCGCGCAGCTGGCGGGCGACCAGCTGCAATTGCAAGGGCTCAGCTTCGAGGCAAACCAGGGCACGCTGGCGGCCGACGGCGCGCTGCGCTTCGTCAACGGCGAGACGCGCATGCAGCTCAAGCTGACCGCCGAGCACCTGGAACTGCTCGCGCGCCCCGACCGCACCCTGGTCGTCAGCGGCAGCAGCACGCTGGTGCGCGACGAACGCCACTTCACGCTGGCAGGCAAAGTCCGCGCCGAGCGCGCCCTGATCGAACTGGCGCCCCAGGATCGCCCCGCCCTGTCCGATGATGTGATCGTGCTGGGCCGCACGGCGCCCGGCACGGCCAAGGTCGCCACGCCGCTGCCGCTGACGGTCGACCTGGAAGCGGAGCTGGGCGACGATTTCCACCTGCGCGGCATGGGCATCGACGCCGAACTGGCCGGCAGCGTGCACCTGCGCGCGGCGGGCGGGCGGGCGCCGCGCGCCAACGGCAGCATCCGCGTCAGCAGCGGCACCTACGCCGCCTATGGCCAGAAGCTGACCATCGAACGGGGCGTGCTCAGCTTCAGCGGCGCCTACGACAACCCCGCGCTGAACATCCTGGCCGTGCGCAAGCGCCCCGAGGGCGAGCCCTTGAGCGAAACGAATGTGGAAGCGGGGGTCGAGCTGCGCGGCACGGCGCTCGCGCCGGTGGCCAAGCTGGTGGCCACGCCGTCGGTGCCGGACAGCGACAAGCTGGCCTGGCTGGTGCTCGGCCACGGCATGGACAGCAGCGCCGGCAACGAAGCAGGGATGCTGGGCGCGGCGGCCGGCGCCCTGCTCGGCGGCGCCGCCGGCGCCCTGCAGTCGCGCCTGGCCAACACCCTGGGCGTGGACGAACTGGGCCTGGCGCAGGCGAAGGGCCTGGAGACGACCGTCGTCACCGTCGGCAAGCGCATTTCCGCGCGCGCCTACCTGAGCTTCGAACAGGGGGCCAGCACGGCCACCAGCCTGGTCAAGCTGCGCTACAAGCTCAATCCCCGCATCACGCTGCAATTCCAGACCGGCACCAACAGCGCCCTCGACGTGCTCTATTCCTGGGCCTTCGACTAGCTCGGGTGGGGGTCCGGCACCGGCTCCTCGCCCTGCGGCGTGTGCACCGGCGGGTGGTGCGGATGGGGACTTGGCAATTGCTCGGGGTCCGGCTCTTCCACCGGCGCCGGGTCCGGTGCACGGTGCGCTTCAATCGGGGTCATGGTCGCTCCTTCCAGCTGATGCTCCCACAGTAGCACGGCCCCGGCCCGCGCGCGACTGCGAACACGGGCCGGCGCTGCTCAAAAGCGCAACTGCAGGCCGGCGCTGACACTGCGCGTGACGGCCCGCGCCAGGCGGTCGTCGGCGTTGCGCCGGTCCAGCAGCAGGAAGCAGCGGCTGCGCGCCGTCATCGTGTGGACCAAGCCGCTTTGCACGGCCAGCATGCGCCCGCGCGGCCCCTCGGCCAGCGTGCGCTGCACGGTGTTGCTGGTGATGCGGTCGCGTTCGCCCAGCTGCACCGTCCAGCCGGCCAGCCAGTAGCGCACGGCGCCGCGCGCGCCCGGCGCCGGCCGGTAATGGTCGACCCCGGCCAGCGCGTGGAACTTGCCCAGCGCCGTGCGCAGCGCCGCCCCGGCCTGCCATTTGTAGGCGAACTCGCCGGCTTGCAGGCCGCCCTGGCGCGTGTCGCGCGCCAGGGCCAGGCTGGCGCTCAGGGGCGCGCCATCGTAGAACAGGCCCAGGTCACCCTGGCTCTGGGCGCCGCCTGCAGTGCGGTTGGCGCGCGCGCGCACGCTCCAGGCGCCCAGCGGCGGGCTGAGGTAGCCAAGCGCCCCGTTGACCCGGTTGCGCCCGTTCAGGAAGGCGCCGATGGCGCTGGCGCCGCCGTCATGGGCCACCAGGTCGACTTCGTGCAGCATGGCCGTGTAGACCGGCGCGCCGGTGGGCTGGTCGAAGTCGAGGTGGCCCAGCACCAGGGTGCCCCAGGCTGCGGCCAGGCCCAGGTAGCTGTTGCGCAGCAGGGGCGTGCTGGCCGCGCCGCTGTCGAGCGCGACGCCGGCGTCCAGGCCGGCCAGCGCCGTCAAGCCCGGCGCCAGCGCCTCGCTCACGGCCAGGCCCAGGTGGGAATTGTTGTCGAGCACGGCGGCGCGCCCGTTGACGCGGTCGATGCTGGCGTCGAGCCGGCCGAACAGGCGCACCCCGTCCTGGGCCGCCGCCGGCGCCAGCACCGCCAGCGCCAGCGCCAGCAGGGCCAGGACCTTCACCGGCTCGCCTGGCGCGGCCTGGCCAGCTTCTCGAACTCGTGGTTGATGCGCGCGATCAAGCCGTCCGGCACCCGCGCGCTGCACCACAGGTAGCGCTCGTTCCCCGGCGGCATGTCGGAAAAGCGCGTGATCTTGAATTGCCCGAGCCGGTAGCCGGACTTCAGGATCAGGGGCGCAAAAGCGTCCTCGGCCATGAAGAAATAGTCGGCGCGCCCGTGCAGCAGCATGGCCACCATGTTCGGAATCTCGGTCTGGGTGCGCATGACGCGCGCGCCGCTGGCGGCGATGGCCTCGGTGACGTAGGGCCCGAAGGTGTAGCCGTCCTTGGCCAGCAAGGTCAGGCGGGGGTCGTCGAGCGTCTGGCGCAGGGGCCGCTGGCCGACCATGCGCCGGTTCGACGCCAGCGACAGGGCCACGACGGGCAGCGCGCGGTACAGGGGCTCGGTGAATTTGCCGGCCTGGGCCCGCTCGGCCGTCTTGAGCGCGCCCACCACGCACACCGTTTCCTGGTTCTCGTGCAGGATCGAGCGCTGGCGCGCCACCGGCGCCTCGCGCCAGCGGAACGGGACTTGGGCGCGCCGCAGCGCCGCCGCCAGCGGTGCGGCGATCAAGCCGTCGACGCTGCCGTCGGCGGCCAGTTCATGGTAGGCCGCGTGCCGGTTGTAGAGCAGCACCAGCTCTTGCGCGCCGGCCCGGGCCGGCGCCAGGGCGAGCAGGCAAGCGCACAGCGACAGGCGCACGCGCATGGCTCGCCGCTCAATGTTGGTAGATGCCGACGCCCACCATCAAATCGTCGACCTTTTCGAGATAGGTCGACTTGGCCTCGATCGCCTTGGTGACCGGATTCGGCCACTTGTAGTCGGACCAGCCCTTGCCCTTGGTGTTGGCAATCTCGATGAAGTTCTTGATGATGAACTTGCCGTCATTGTCCTTCAGGTCGATCAGGTTCTTGCCGATGATCTTGGCGTTGTTGCCGTGCGCCAGGTTCACCCCGTCCATGTTGAACACGACGATGTAGAGTTCGCGGTCGACGAAGCTGCCCTTGGGATTGCTGAACTCGGCGAACGCCTTTTCCCTGCCATTCTCCTTCATGTACTGCACGGCGCGCTTGACCATCGCCACCGCTTCGTCGGCGCTGGCCGGCGCCGCCGCCCAGGCCGGCTGACCCAGCGCCAGCGCCAAGCCCACTGCCAGCAAACCCTTGAACATGGTTGTCATGGTGATTCTCCCTTCAGTTGAATGGACCGCCGGTGTTGCCGCACCATCGACCTGGCGGTTGGTCGGATGGCGACGCGATTCATTACAGGGAATTAAATTATTTTACGCCGTGTAAGGAAAGCTGGGGGCGTTCGACCGAACAACAGTTTCGAAACTGGCACTTCCCCCCATCCGAATATCAGGAGCTACCCATGACAATGTTTTCGACCGGCGCGGCACTGCGCGCCGCCGCCCTGGGCGCCATCGCCCTCACGCTGGCCGCCTGTGGCGGCTCCAACAGCGCTTCGGCGCCGCCCGTGCCGCCCGCCCCCGCGCCGCTGCCGCCACTGGCCAACCAGCTCTACGCCGAGACCAATGAGACGGCCAATATGGTGGTGCACATGGCGCGCAACGCCGACGGCAGCATCAGCGTGAAGAACCGCGCCGCCACCGGCGGCACCGGCTTGAACGGCCTCAAGCCGGGCACGGCGGCGCTCGCCCCCAATTCGCTGGGCAGCCAGAACAGCGTGATCGTGAGCGCCGACAAGACGCTGCTGTTCGCCGTCAACGGCGGCGACTCGTCCGTGTCCGTGTTCGCCATCGACCAGTCCAGCGGCGACCTGACGCTCAAGAAGTCGACCAGGCTGCTCGGCAGCACGCCGTCGAGCCTGGCCTACCGCAACGGCTTCCTGTATGTGATGTTCCAGTCCGGCGCCAACCAGATCGGCGCCTACACGGTGCAGGCCGATGGCGCCCTGGCCCAGCTGAGCTTGCAAAATCTGCCGCTCAGCAACGCCGCGCCCACCCAGGTTGTCGTCTCGCCCGACGCCAACTTCGTCGTCGTCAGCGCCGGCACCGCGTCGAACGTGGTGGTGTCGTATCCGATGAACAAGGATGGCTCGCTGGGCTCGCCGGTGAGCAACAGCGCCGGCGTGAACACGCCCTTCGCCGGCGCCTTCGCCAGCCCGGCCGTGTACCTGTCGAGCGACATCGCGGGCCGCGCCCTGGCCGCGTATACGCTGAGCAACGCCGGCGTGCTCAACCTGATCGGCTCGGTCGTCAGCGGCGAGGCGGCCCCGTGCTGGCTGGTGATCACGCCTGACGGCAGGTTCGCCTACGTCGGCAACGGCGCCGGCAGCATCTCCTCGTTCGCGGTCGGTGCGGGCGGTGCGCTGAGCTTGCTCAACGCGAAAGCGGCCGTCGAGCCGGGCGTGCTGGCCGGCGTGAACAGCGTCTCGGGCGATTCCTGGATCAGCGCCGACGGCAAGTTCCTCTACGCCGACTACCTGGGCGACGACAAGGTGGTGGCCTACAGCATCGGCGCGAACGGCGCCATCACCAAGCTCAACGAACTGGTGATCGGCACCGCCACCCACTTGAGCTTGCAAGGCTTGACGGGGATCTGAGCTTTTCCGTTTGGGACGGCCCGCGCCCTGCCCGGCGGGCCGTCTTTTTTTTCATGGGCTCAAGGGGGCGGACCCCGGTTCGCTGCCGCCAACGCAACCGGGGACAGACCCCCTGAAATGCAAAACCGGGGTCTGGCCCCTTGGACGCTGGCGCCTGCATTACTGCGATGGCGCTCCTTTCATTGACTGCGCAAAAAACTGCGACAGACGCGTTCAAGGGGTCGGACCCCGGTTCTTCTATTGGGGGTCTGACCCCGGTTCGCTGCCGCCAACCCAACCTGGCCCCTTGGACGCTGGCGCCTGCATTACAATGGCGTTCCTTTCATTGACCGGGTCCAGCCCATGACTTCAGCTCCCATCGTCGCCGCCGTCCTGGCACCCCTGATCCTGTGGCGCATCTACAAGCGCGTACAGCGCTTGATGGTGCGCCAGCGCTCGCAAGCCTGGCGCCACTGGATCGCGGTCGGCCTGTTTCCGCTGCTGATCGCGGCCCTGGGCGTGCTCGCGCTGGGCCATCCGCTCGCCCTCGCCGCGCTGCTGGCCGGCGTCTCGTCGGGCGTCGCGCTCGGCCTGCTCGGCCTGGGCAAGACCAAGTTCGAACGGCTCGGCTCGGACTTCTTCTACACCCCCCATGCCGGCATCGGACTGGCCGTCTCGCTCGTCTTCGTCGCGCGCCTGCTGTACCGCGCTTATGAATACTATGCGCTGGACGCCGCCGGGCGCCAGGACTTCAGCCAGAGTCCACTCACCTTGCTCGCTTTCGGCATCCTGGCCGGCTACTACCTCACCTTCGCCGCCGGCGTGCTGCGCTACCGGCGCGCCAATGCCTTGAGCGAATAGTCGTATGAACCTGACCACGCTCGCACTGCTGGTGCTCACGCCGTTGCTGGTGTGGCGCGTGTATTCGCGCCTGAAGTCGATGATGCAGCGCCAGCGCTCGATCCTGTCGCGCCACCACACGGGCATCGGCGTGTTCGCGGCACTGATCGCCGTTCCCGCCTCGGAGCTGGCAAACGACCTGCCCGCGCTCGCCTGGCTGGCCGTGGGCTGCGCCGCCGGCATCGGCTACGCCATCTGGGGCTTGCGCTTGACCCGCTTCGAACTTACCGATGAAGGCTGTTTTTTCCGGCCCAACGCGCGCCTGGGGATCGCGGTGGCGATGCTGTTTGTGGCGCGCGTGCTCTTTCTCGGTTTCGAGATGTACGCCAACCAGGGCAGCAGCTTGCCTAACCCGAAATTTACCGACAGTCCGCTCACGCTGCTCAGCTTGGGGTTGTTGGGCGGCTACTTCGGCAGCTATTCGGCCGGGCTGCTGCGCTGGAGGTTGAGGCTGCGCAAGACGTAGGGCGGAAAAGCGCAGCGCCTCCGGTAACACCGGGGTCAGACCCCAAGCGAATGAACCGGGGTCTGACCCCGGTGTTACCGGAGGCGCTGCACTTTTCCACCTGGCGAAATTCCGGTTCGCCAACCGGTCCGCTCTACGCGGCGGCCGGCGCCACGCGCCGCTGCAGCACGAAGATCGGCTGCGCCCACGGCATGTCCTTCTTCTTCTTGCTGGTGATGAGCGTGAGCTCGGATGGGTCGTAGACGTCGGTGTTGTGCGTCAGCGGCGTCGTCATCAGGTACTGCGCTTCGGTGTTCTTGAGGAACTCGCCGACCAGCTGGATGTTGCGTATGTCGAGGTGGGCAAACGGTTCGTCAATGAACACGAATCCGCCCGAGCCATCCTCGGACTTCAACAGTCCGATCAGCAACACGAGCGACTTCATCACCTGCTGGCCGCCCGACGCTTCGCCGTCGTTCATCCCGATCTGGTCCTTGCCGTCGAATTTGAAGCGCACGTGCAGCCCGGCCTGCGCCAGCTGCACGTCGTCGTTTTCGAGCCGCACCGGATCGGCGTGCACGTCGATGCCGGCCAGTTCGCCCAGCTCGCGGATGTTCTTGCCGTAGGTCTTGATGGTGTAGCGCAGCCGCTCGATGTAGGCGCCGCGCGCGTTGCCGGTCGCTTCGATCGCGCGGTTGTTCTGGTAGCGCCGCTCGTCGGTCTCGGTCTGGCGCCCGTGCAGCTGCTCGCCCAGGCGGTGGTGCTGGTCGATCACGGTCGCATCGAGCTCCCAGTCTTCGCGCGCCAGGCTGTGTTCGAGCGAGTGCACCCGCAAATCGACCTGGTGCGCGTTCTGGTGCTCGGCCACCAGCGAGGCGCGCCGCGCGCGGCGGCGCCAGCCTTGCGGCAGGTGGCGCCAGCTGCGGCGCAGCTCGGCCAGGTTCCTGGCGTGCTCGGCGCGCTGCTCGATCTGGCGCTTGTGCCCCAGGCGCAGGCCGGCCTCGGCCTCGGACAAGGCCATGCGCGCGTTTTGCCACACGGTATCGGCGCGCGTGCGCGCCACCGTGGCGGCCTTGGTCAGGCCCTGCAGCTCGCCCAGCCGCGAGCCCACGTCGAGCCGCTCGGCCTTGAGCGGCGCCGTGCCGCGCGCCGCCTCCTCGAACTCGGCGTGGCGCGCCGTCAATTCCTTGCCCGCGTCGACGCCGGCGATGCGCGCCTTGAGCGCGCCCACCTCGCCGGCCAGCTTGCTGATGGCCAGCGTCAGCGCGTCTTCCTGCGATTCGAGCGCCGGCAAGGACTTTTGCAGCGCTTCGAGGCGCCCCGTGCGCCCGGCCTGGCCGAAGCGGTAGCGCGCAGCCTCGACGAACAACGAGCGCCCGCCGCGCCGCTCGCGGTGGTAGGCCTCGGGCGTGATCCATTCCGCCTCCTTGCCCAGCTTGAAGCCAGCTTCGACCGAGTCGACCCGGTCGATGCGCGCGAGCTGGTCGATCAGCCAGGCGGGCGCGGGCGCCGAGAAGCGCACCACCGACAGCAGGCTGTCGTCGCCGGTGGTGGGCGCGGCGACGCACTCGGGCACGATGAAGTGGCGATAGCGCTCCTTCTCGGCCAGCCGGTAGGCCGCTGGCGCATCCTTGGCCCGTTCGAGCAGCACCACCGAAGCGTAGCCACCGAGCACGCCCTCGACCGCGCCCTGCCATTTGGCGTCGCTCACTTCGACGATGTCCGACAGCATCGCGTGCGCAATGCCGGCCTCGCGCAGCGCGCGGCGCATGGCGCGCACCGGCTCCGGCTCGGGCATCGCGCTCTTGCCCTGCAGCGCGGAGATGGTCGACAGGTCGCCGGCGATGCGCGTCGAGACCAGCTCGCGCGCCTGCTTCTGGCGTGTCAGTTCGGCCTCTTTTTCGTCCAGCTGGACCGACACTTCGGCGATGTCGGCGCCCGAATCGGCGGCCAGCTTTTGCAAGCGCGCCTTCTGTTCGAGCAAGCCCTCGAGCGGCTTGAGCCTGGTGTTGACGGCCGACAGGCGGCTGCCCAGCAGCGTCGCCTCCTGTTCGAGCCGGGTTTCCTGCTGCTGGGCCTCGGTCAGCGCCCGGGCTTGGGCGGCCAGCGCGGCGCGCTTCTCGGCGAGCTGGGAATCGGCCTGCGCCATCGGCTTGCGCGCCTCGCGCAGGGCCTTGCTGACGGCGCCGGCCTTCTCGCGCGCCTCGTGGTATTCAAGGCTGGGCAGCACTTCCTCGAGCAGGTTGCGGCGCTCCTTGTGCAAGTCTTCCCACTGATGGTAGTTGGCCACCCGCAGGCGCAAGCCTTCGAGGTTGGTGCGCGACGCTTCCAGTTCGGATTCGAAGCGCTTCAATTCGGTTTCCGTGTCGCGCTGGTGGCGCTTGGCCTCGTCGTAGGCGTCGAGCACCTCCTTGTCGCCGAACACCTGGAACACCAGGTCGAGCAGCTGGCGCGGCGCGTATTCGCACAGCTTGTCGGTCTCGCCCTGCTCGAGCGCGAGCACCTTGGCCATGGCCGGCGACAGGCCGGCGTTGGCCAGGCGTTTGCGGTAGTTCTCCACCCCCAGCCAGTCGCTCGCCTCGGTCACTTCCTCGATCTCGACGTTCCCGGGACGCATCAGGTACTGGCGCTTCCAGTCGCCGCCGTTCTTCTGGATCTGGCAGAACAGCGTGACCTCGTCGTCGCTGAAGAAGCCGGAGCTGCGAAACGGCCGGTTCGACAGCTGGCGCCCCACCGTCTTGTTGTCGACCACGGCGCGGATCCAGGCGGTCTGCTGGCCCGAGTGGCGCGCGTAGTGCTTGTAGGTGCGCCCCATCGAGCAGTCAAGCCCGAACAGGGTGCGCAGCGCGTCGAGCAGCGTGGTCTTGCCCGAGCCGTTCTGGCCGGCGATGGTGATGATCTTGGCGTCGAGCGGGATGTTCTTGATGCGTTGCCAGTAATCCCAGTGCACCAGTTCTAGCGATTTAATGTGGAACATTCAGTCTTCCGGTGGGAGTTCGGGGTCGGCCGCGACGATGGCGAGCGGGGCGCGCTTGAACACCTCGGCCAGGGCGCCGTTGATGATGCGCTCCTTGAGCACGTCGGTGTCCATCATCAGGTCCAGCAAGGGTCCTTCGAGGATCACGTCGCCGCGCCGCTCGATGAAGCCGAGCTTGGACAGCGTGCCCAGGTTCATGTCCATGCGCGTCTTCTTGCCCAGCTTGTCGCCGAAGTCCGACAGCAGCGCCGTATACGAGATGCCGATCGAGGTGTCCTCGGCGCGCGGCATCGGCTTGTCCTTGTCGAACAGGTCGTTCTGGTCGTCGTCGGCGTGCTGGTGGGTCTCCTGGCGCTCGCGCTTGGGCAGGATGATCTGCGCCCACAGCACCACCAGGAGCGCCACGCCGTCGCGCGTGAGGCCGAAATTATTGTTCTGCCAGATGTCCTTGGCGCCGAAGATCTTTGGCTCGACGGCGCGGTGCAGCGCCAGCGTGACATGGTCGGCGTAGACATTGTCGAGCAGTTTGAGGCCCGCCTCGAGCAGGCGCTTGTCGACGTCGGCACGGAACAACTCGTCCGACAGCACTCGCTTGACGAGCTTGTCGTCGCGCCTGAGCGTCTGGTGCGTGAGCAGGCGCGCGATCAGGATTTGGGAATCGTCATTCATCTAACGGGCCGCTTTCGAGGTCTAGTGAGAGGGTCGCAATCGAGATGGCGGCGACGTGCGGGTCGTTCAGTTGCAACATGGCGTCGGTCGGGTGGAACGACACCGGCAATCGCGCCAGCTGGGCGGTGGCGCCCTGCAGGCTGGCCTCGGCGGCGTCACCGAGCAGCGGCAGCAGCGAGGCCCGGTAGGAGGCCACCGCGAAACTGGCCGGCAGCAGCGAGTCCTGGATCGGAATCGTCTTCGGCCCGTGCTCGGAGAAGCTGGGAAAGTTGCCCAGGTTGGCGAAATCGGACAGGCGCGCCAGCCAGTCGTCGAGCTCGGCCTGGATCGCCGGCGCGTCGTTGACCGTCAGCGGCGCGTCCTGGCCGGCCGGCAGGCCCGCCGGGCCGGCCACCGCGTTGCGCTCGGCCAGCAGCTCCGTCTCGGCCACGTCGATCATCTCGGCCGGCGTGCCGAACATCGGCACCACGGGACGGTCGATCGCGCCGGCGGCCAGCGAGGACAGGTCCTCGTGCGCCAGCAGCCAGCGCTTGACGTCGGTCGTGGACAAGCCGGACTGGCCCAGGTGCACGCGCTGGCGCTCGATCTGGTTGAGCGCGCGCGAGAACATGCCCTGCATGTTCAGCAGCGCGCTCTGGGCCCGCCCGATCGCCTGCGCGGCCTTGTGGGTGGCGGCGTCGGCGCGCTCGTCGGCCGTGATCGCGCGCAGGATCAGCGAACCCTTCTCGACCCAGTCGCAGGCCATATGCCACTTGGCTTGCGAGGTGCGCAGGCGAAATTCCGAGCCCGAGGCGATCGCGTCGCGAAATTCCTCGGTCAGGTCGACCAGCCGGCCCAGCAAGTGCTTGAGCTGTTCAACCGTGACCCCGCCCACGGCCTGGGCACCGGCCACCTGCGAGAGCAGGAAACCCATCTCGGCCTCGTCGTCGGCCTGCCCCATCGACAGCAGCGTGTCGAGCGCCGAGAGCACGTTGCGCGCCATCGGCGTGATGCGGTAGACCGCTGCCTGCGCGTCCCAGGCCAGCAGGCCGTGGCTGCGCAGGCGCTGCAGCACCGTCTCGAGGCTCTCAGGAATCAGGTAGGCCAGCTTGGTGTTGATGTCGGCGCGCGAAAACGCCGGGCTGGCCGTGTCGGCCGCCAGTTCGCGCAGCACCAGCAGGCGAATCAGCACGCCGTCGGCGCCGCCGTGGAACAGCGCCGTGAACGCCTGCAGGGTCGGCGCCGCGCGCTTGAGGTGGAACACCTGCTCGATTTCGTCGGCCGCGATCCCGGCGTGAAAGTGCGCCTGCAAGGAGTCCGGATCGTCCGGGCCAAGTGTCAAGGTTTCCGCGACCAGTGCCGCGCCTGCCATTAATTCCATCGTTTCTAGTCCGCTGCCTGTGCTGGCGACATCTCGCCGTGAGGGGCGTCAGTATATCAGTTAAGACTCGGCAACTAGCGGGGAATCGGGCCGTGTGGCCTCCCATTTCCCTGCCCGGAAAATAAAGATTGCGTGAACATCAAGCGATCGGCGCGGCCGGCGGGCGGCGCGCCTGGGGTGGACAGGTCCTAGCCCTTGCGGCATTCGTGCTCATTTCGATGCGCGTTCTGTCTCATTTTGTCGAATTTGAACTCAGCGCGAAAGACCTTGTCTAATTTTGGAGAATGAGCACAAATGAGACAAAACGCGCATAGGAAACGAGCATGAATGCCACAGTGCCCCTGGCCCTCTCCCCACACGCGGCGCTGGCCCTGGACGCCTACCTGAGCGCCGCGCCCGGCGGCTTGACGTCCTGCGAGGTGGCCAGCCTCGCCATCGAGGCCTGGCTGGCCGCGCATACGCCGGCGCCCGGCGCCAGCTCGGCGCGCCGTGGCTACCAGTGGAAAACCCTGTTCTTGCCCGATCAAACCCGCCTGCGCATGTGCGCCTGTGGGCAGACCGGCTATGCCACTGTGCAGGGCGACGCCATCATGTATGCAGGGCGACGCTGCTCGCCGCGCCAACTGACGCTGGCGTTGGCCGGGAGCGGGCGCAACGCCTTGCGCGAGCTGTGGATCTGCTTTCCCGGCCAGTCGAACTGGACCCAGGCCGCGCGTCTGCGCACCGGGCCCGCCCCCGCCCCAGCAGCGGCGCCGTCGCCGGCCGAGACCATCAACGCCGCTGCGGCCTGCATGGCGCAAGCGCTCCAGAGCGCGTTGACGCTGGTCGGCCAGGTGAGCCAGGGCGCCGCGCAACAGGCCGAACGGCGCCGCGCTGGCAGCCGGCGCGGCGCCGACCTCCTGGCCGATAGCTGCGCGCTGGACTGATCGTTGACACAAGCTGTGGTGAAAACGAGGACTCAATTTTTCGATTGATTCACGGCGGCCCTACTTCCTGACGATTTTTTCCAATGTCTGGTCGACGAATTCGCCATCCTTGTCGGCGAAGCGCAAGCGCACCGGATACCACTCGTGGCCCGGCGCCAACCAGATGTCGAGCTGCTGGCCCTTCGAATCCGGCGGCGGCGCCTTGACCAGGTGCAGGGCGTCGACTTCGCCGATCCCGGTCTGCACCTTTTCGTGCTTGATCACCTTGAACGACCAGGGCTCGGCGTCGCGCCGCCCGGCCACGAAGAACACCCATTCCGAGCCGGGCGTGAATTTGTCGGGCGCCGCGCGCGCGGCCGCCACCAATTGCCATGGCGCCGAGGTGCGGTCCTGCTCGCCCCCCTGCAGGGGATAGGTCAGCTTGCCATCGGTGAAGACGATCGACCTGGCGGCACGGTCGAAGGTGGTGGTGGCAGGCTCCTTGCGAAAGCGCTTTTCGAAAAAGCTGGTCGGTGCCAGCCCGAAGCCGTCGATCGCGCCCTCGCTGCGGTTCTCCATCACCTTGCCCAACAGGGTGGCGCGCGTCTCGGCCAGCAGCGCGTATTTGCCGTCGGCCACGCGCCAGCTGATCAGCGCCTCGCCGTTGATCGAAAAGCCGCTCTGGCGCGCCTTGATCAGGTAGCTCAGGTCAGCCGGCGGCGGCAGGTCGACCGCGTATTTCACGGCCGGATGCTCGGCCGCCTGCGCCAGCGCCATGCCCGCCGCGCACAGGGCCAAACCAATGGCCAATTCGATGGCCGAACCAATGACCGAACCAATGACCAAACCCTTGATTGCCTTCATGCCCATGTACTTCACTCCGTGACGATGCGATTGATGGTTTGGGTGGTGACGGCGCCGCCGGCGTCCGTCTGCTGGATCTGCACCGGAAACCAGCCCCGCTCCGGTGCCAGCCAGACGTCCAGGCGCGCACCGTAGGCGCCCTCGCGCGGCGGGCGCGACAGGTGCCAGGTCTGCAGCCGGCCAAACGCGGTCTCCAGTGCCTCCTGCCCCAGCGTCACGAAGCGGTAGACGACGGCGTCCTTGTCGTCGGCCACCAGCAGCGCAATGTCCCCGCTCAGTTGGCCCGGATCGGCGCGCGCGATGCTGGCCAGCTGCAAGGGCAAGGTCGCGCGGTCCTGGGCACCCGGCGCCAGCGCCACCACCGCCTCCGACGCCGAGAAGGTGATCTGTTCGCTCTGGCGGTTGAAATGGGTGGCCGTCTGGGCCCGGCCGCGGCGCTTCTCGGTCAGCAGCTCGGGCGCGAAACCGGCCGCCCCGATGCTGCCGCGGCTGCTCAGCTGCAACAGGTTCAGGCGCACCAGCACCCGCACACCCGCCTCCACCGTCAGATTGTAACTTGCGCCGTCCACTTTCCAGCGCATCGCCATCTGGCCGTGCCAGCGGGCACCGTCGGCGTCGCTGCGTTCGACGTCGAAGCTGAGCTCCGACGAGGGCGGCGCGCTGGCCTTGTACTGCGGCAGCGGCGGCGTGGCGGGGGCCGGCTCGGGCGCGGCCGGCTCGGGCAGGGGCGGCGCCACCGCCACTTCGGGCAGGGGCGCGTCAGCCAGCCCGGGCAGCGGCGCTGCGCCGGCCAAGGCGACGCTACCCTCCTCCTCGGGCGCGGGCAGCGCGCGCCTGGGCGCCGACGCCGGCCGCTGCCGGGCGCGAGGCTGAGGCTGAGGCTGAGGCTGGGGCTGGGGCTGGGGCTGGGGCGCGGCAGCCGCCGCCTCGGGCGCGCGCAAGTGCGCCACGATGGCGGCGGGCGGCGCTGCGGGCGGCGCCGGCATGCCGATGCGCGCCGCGACCCAGCCCAGCGCCCACCAATGCAGCAGGGCCGTTGCCGCGCACAGCGCCAGCAAGCGTCGGCGCCGGGTGAGGAACGTAGCAATCGTCATTTGCCTAGTGTAACGTGCCGGTCCCGCTTTGCGCTGACAATCCGCTGGGTGGGTGGCCGCACAAGCCACTTTGATCGACATTGATTTTCTGCTACGCTCAAGCCTCCCCCAACGCCACGGAGCCCTACCATGTTGAAACCCCAAATGCCGAGCCTCCCAGGCGTCGGCGCCATGACCGACACCCTCGACTTCGTCAAGAACCTGTGGGGCAGCATGAGCGTGCCGGGAATCAGCATGCCGGGCATGGCGGCGCCGACCCTGTCGGTCGACGAGCTCGACAAGAAGATCGCCGACCTCAAGGCCGTCGAGTCCTGGCTCAATGTGAATGTGTCGATGCTGCGCGGGACCATCCAGGCGCTCGAAGTGCAGCGCGGCACCATCGCCACGCTCAAGTCGATGGGCGCGGCCCTGGCCACGGCCGTCAAGCAGCCCGGCGCCAACGAGAAATCGGTGCTCGAGGCGGCGCCCTACGCGTCGGCCCTGTTCGCCGCGCCCGTTGCCGCCGAGCCGGCACCGGTCGCCGCACCGGCGCCGGCCGCCGCGAAAGTGGCCGCACCGGATCCGGCGGCCGGCCTGGCCAATCCCGGCCTGTGGTGGAATTTGCTGCAAGACCAGTTCAAGCAGGCTGTCAGCACGGCCCTGTCCTCGGACGCGGCGGCCAAGCTGGCGTCGGCCAAGCCGGCCGCCAGCCTGGGCAAGGCGATGGCCAAGGCCAGCCCGGGCGCACCCAAGGCCGACGCCAAAGCCGCACCGGCCAAAGCGGCGCCCCGCAAACGGGCTCCGGCCAAGCCGAAGGCGGGCTGAGACGTCCACACCGTTGTTCTGCGCGCTCTGCCAAGCGTTCAAGCTGTTGGGGTAGGCCAGACAATGAAATCCGGTGACGCTCTCACCGCGGCCCTGCGTCAAGCCAGGCGCTGGATCCGGATCGCGTCGATCAAGCCGTCCTCCTGGCGCTTGACGCTCGAAATGGCGATCAGGCCGTCCTCGGCCATCGTGCACACCTGCTCGTGCACGGCCTGGAAGGCCGGCACCGTGTCGCCTTTGGCGGCCACCGGCCGGATCCAGGCGCTATTGCCCACTCTCATTTTTTCGTAAACTTCCCTGGCGATGTCGCGCATGGTTCTCCTCCCTCGATGAAGCGGGCTTGCCCGCGCTGAGTGCCAGTTTATCACCGCGCGGCGGCAAGGCCCCGTCTCACGCGGGGGCGTCTTCGAGCGGCACGGGCGCCAGCGTGGCCAGCTGCTCCATGAGCTGGGCGAAACGTTGCTGCCCCGGCAAAACCTTGTCCACGTGCAGCAGCACATCGGTGGCTTCGCCCGACAAGAGTTCCTCGTAGCCATGCTGCTGCATGTGCGAGATCAGGATCTGGGCCGAGTTGAACAGGATCCGCATATTGTTCGGCAGCGCCAGGCGCGCGTCGCGCATCCAGGCCACCGCCTCGGGCAGCTTGCCCGTCTTCCACAGCAGCACGCCCCGGTTCATCATGTCCGACGCTTCCTTCTTCGAGGACATGATCAAGGCCCTGCCCTCGTCACCCATGCGCGCCTTGTCGAAGATGCCCTGCACGTCCTCGAGCAGCTGCACATTGTCGTGATTGTTCTTGATCACGTAGCACAGCAGCTCGACGGGCGACTCCTTGACGCCGACGGCGAACAGCAAGCTGGCCATCTCCATGCAGGTGGGGGTGTCGGGCCGCTCGCCATTCATGGCCAGCAATTCCTCGAGCTCGTCGCCGGCCTTGCGCGCGCGCCGGAAGTCGCCGCTCTCGTGGTAGACCATGCCCTCGGTGATCTTGGCGCGCAGCTGGATCTGGTCGGTCGAGAATTCGCGCTGAGCCACCAGCAGCAGCTGCAGCGCCTCCTTGGTCTCGTTTTTCAGGCCGCACACGCGCGCCAGGCCAAGGTAGGCGTCGGGCGTCTTCATGACCGAATATTCGCCGATCGCGATGCACTTGCGAAAGGCCTTCTCGGCCATGCCCACGTTGCCCAGCTTCAGGCAGATCTGGCCCAGGCTGCGCTGGCGCATCACCGAGTTGGGCGAGAGCTTGGCGGCCCGCTCGAGGATGGTGCACGCCTCATCGGCCTGGCCCATGTGCTGGTAGGCGGCGGCCAGCTGGTCGTAGGCGTCGATGTAGTAGCGGTTGTCGGCGATCACGGCCTGGAAGATCTGGCGCGCCTGCTCGTATTCGCCGTTGGCCATCCGGATCTTGGCCAGCCCGGCCTTGGCCCACTGGTATTCGCGCTCCTGCAGCACCCGCTCGTAGGCTTCGCGCGCCTTGTCCGGCTCGCCGCTCTTGAGCATCAGGGTTGCCTTCATGCGCAACAGCTCCGTGGCGTGCACCTTGTGGGTCTCGATCTGGGCGTCGCACAGCTTGGCCGCGCGCAGGTAATCCTTCTCGGCGTAGGCCTGGTCGATCAGCTTGAACACTTGCTTCTTGTTCCACACCCGGTTCAGGCGCGTGAGCAGCACGCCCTCGGTGATGGGCTTGATCAGGTAGGCGTCGGGCTGGTGCTCGGCCGCGCCCATCACCGACTCGACGCTCTTCTCGGCCGACACCATCAGCCACACCGACGAGGGCAGCAGCAAGTTGCGCAGGCGCGCCTCCTCCAGCACCTGCTGGCCGTTCTTGCCCTCGCCCAGGTTGTAATCGCACAGCACCACGTCGTAGCGGATGCGCGCCAGCAGGGCCATCGCCTCGCCGCCGCTGGAGGCCTGGTCGATGTTCTTGGCCCCCAGGTTGCGCAAGCTCTCGCGCAGCAACTGGCGGATGCCGACGAAATCGTCGACCACCAGGTAGTTCTTGTCGGCCCAGTCCACGTGCTGGAAATTGGTGGCGATGGTGGCGTCAAGCACGGTGCGGCTCATGGCAAGGTCAGCACGAAACAACCGCCGCCGTAAGCCCCGCCGTTTTCAAGGCGCAGCGTGCCGCTGCGCTGGCGGTGCTTGTGCATCTTGGCCACCTCGCTCGAAAAGTACAAGCCCAGCCCCGTGCTGTTGGTCATGAAATTGACGCCGCTGGCCGCGCCGTGCATGGCCGAGGCGCCCGCCTCGAGCATGGCCGCCGGATAGCCCTTGCCATTGTCCTCGACCCGGATCTCGAGGCAGCCGTCGACCCTGGCGATGGCCAGGCGGATCTCGTCGTCCGTGTAGTGGATGGCATTGTTGATCGCGTGGCCGAGCACGCCGATGATCAAGTCCTCGTCGAAGTGCCAGATCAGCTCGGGATCGAAGTCGGTCACCAGGGTGATGCCGCGCGAGGCGAGCAGCACGCGCTCGGCCGAGACCACCTGGGCCACCAGGTGGCCCATCTCGAGCGGCTGCACGTCGAACGGGTATTCGGGCTTGCCGACCTGCTTATACAGGGCCAGCAGCTGCATCAGGTTGTCGTTCAGGCGCTTGGTCTGGTACAGGGCCTGGGCCATCTGGGGATAGGCCGACTCGGTCTGCGGCGAGGCGTCCGCCAGCAGCGACTCGAGCGTGCCGGACAGGACGCCGATCGAATTTTTCATGTCGTGCGCGGTCGACGCAAGAAACAGGAACAGCTCGTGCGAGCTCGGCGTGTCGTCCATCAGAGTCCCCCAGCAATGCAATGTGTTGCCGTGCGCCAATTATACCCGGTTTGCGAAAAGCGCCGTCCAGAATACCCCAGATTGGCGGCCCGATCGGCGCACAATGGTGGCGCCTCACTGGCGTGGGGCGCGCCGCGCGCGCAGCACGAAACGGGCCGGGTCGAGCGCCGCGGCCAGTTGGGCTTCCAGCGGCAGCGGCTCGCCGTCGAGCCGGGCGGCGAGCAGCTCGGCCGCCAGCGGCGCCCAGATCAGGCCGCGCGAGGCCAGGCCGAGCAGGCCGTACAGGCCGGGGTGGCGCGCCAGCGCGCGCAGCGGCCCGCTGCCGGCGGCGGCGGCGTCGGGCAAGGCGCCCACCAGCGGCAAGCGGTCCGGCGCCACGCTGCGAAAGCCGACCCGCCCGGCCAGCGGCGCCTGCGCCAGCGGCGCCGCGCCCAGCAGCGCGGCCAGCTTGGCGAGGTTCTCGCGCTGGCTGTCCTCGCGCAGGGAGGGGTCGGGGTCGGCGTCGTAGCTGGCGCCGGCGCACCACAGGCCGTGCGCGGCCGGCGTCAGGTAGGCTTCGCGGCACAGCACGAAGGGCAGCGCCGGCACGCTGCCGGCGCCCAGGTGGGTGACCTGGCCGCGCAGCGCTTGCAGCGGCAGCGTGCGCGCCTGCTCGAAGCTGGCCGCCGCCGCGCCGCCGGCCAGCACCGCCACCGGCGCCTCGGCCACCAGCGCGCCGGCCGCGTCGAGCGCTTGCCAGCTCCTGCCGGCGCGGCGCAGCGCGACGCTGCCCACGCCAAAGCGGCGCTCCAGGCGCGCGCCGCAGGCGCCCAGCATGGCCGCCACCACGCTGCCCGGGCGCGCCCAGCCGCCCTGGCGGAACAGCCAGGCGCCGTCGGGCGCGGGGGCGCCCAGCATGGCAGCGGCGGCCGCGCCGTCGAACCATTCGGCATAACCGGGCGGCAGGCCATGCGCGCGCGCGATGCGCTGTTGCACGGCGCCGTGCCGGGCGTCGCGCGCCAGCTGCATCACGCCGCAGGCGCCGCCCTCGATGGCCGCGCCGATTCCGCCCAGCAGCTCGAAGTAGTCGAGCGCGTACAGGTAGGCCGCGCGCGTCAGGCGCGTGGGCAGGTTGTCGTCGATCGACACGAGCGGCATGAAAATGCCGGCCAGGTTGCCCGACGCTTCCTGCGCCGGCGCCGCGTGGCGCTCGACCAGGGTGACCTGCCAGCCGCGCGCGCACAGGCGCTCGCAGGCGGCCGCGCCGGCCAGCCCGGCGCCGATCACCAGCGCGCGCCGCTCGGCCTGGCCGCTGCGCACGCGCGCCGGCTTGCGGCTGTCGTACACGGCATTGGCGCCGTCGAAGCGAAAACCGCAAGCGGCCAGCGCCGCCTGCTGGGCCGGGCCCAGCGCCTTGCTGCTGATGCTGGTGCCGGGGGCTGCGCAGCGCGCCAGCGCGCGCGCGCAGGCGTCGCCCGGCAAGCGGGCGCCGTCCAGGATGGCATGGTCGATCAAGGCCTCGAGCTGGGCCAGCGCCGCCTGCGGCGCCATATTGAGCAGGTCGAGCGTGGTGCGCGCGTCGGCCTGCGGCACGCGCCGATAGCCCGCCAGCGGGCCGTCCGAGAGCACGATGTAGTGCAGCCGCGCCGGGCGTTCGGGGTCGGCGCGCCAGGCTTGGAAGGCGCGCGTGCTGGCGTGCGGATCGCCGCCGCTGTCGAAGATGACGAAACGGGCCCGGCCGCGCCAGCGCTGGCGATACTCGATGCTCACCGCCGGCCGTGGCAAAAGCAGGCGACGTCATGGTCGTCGACCAGGCCCACGCCCTGCAGGTAGGCGTAGACGATGGTCGAGCCGACGAACTTGAAACCGCGCCGCGCCAGCTCGGTCGAGATCCGGTCCGACAATGCGGTCTTGGCGGGGCGCGTCTGGCGCGTGTGGCAGTTGACGATCGGCGTGCCGCCAACGAAGTCCCACAAAAACTGGTCGAGCGAGCTGCCCTCGGCGCGCAGGCGCAGGTAGGCCTGGGCGTTGCTGATGGCGGCGGCCACCTTGAGCTTGTTGCGCACGATGCCGGCGTTGGCCAGCAGCAGGGCGACCCGCTCGGCATCGTAGGCGGCGATCTTGTGCGCATCCCAGTTGTCGAATGCGGCGCGGTAGTTGGCCCGCTTGTTGAGGATGGTCTCCCAGCTCAGGCCGGCCTGCGCGCCCTCGAGGTTGAGCATCTCGAACAGGCGCCGCTCGTCGTGGCAGGGCACGCCCCACTCATGGTCGTGGTAGTCGAGGTAGAGCGGATTGGCCGGGTTGGCCCAGCTGCAGCGGATCAGAGTCATGTCCGAAAGTATAGCAATACCTGCATCGGGCGCACGATTGTCGCGGCATGCGCGCGCTCAAGGATCGGCCAAGGCCTTCACCAGCTGTTCGATGCCATGGCCGATCTCGGCGGGCGTGCAGGCGGCAAAGCCGAGCACCAGCCCCGGCCCGACGGCGCAGGCGGGCGGCGCGCCGCGCTCGGCGTAGTAGGCCAGGCCGCGCAGCTCGACGCCGTGGCGCCCGGCGGCGCGCACCAGCGCCGCCTCGTCGCGCCCGGGCCGCAGGTGCGCGCACAGGTCGAGCCCCGCATCGGACGGCCCGCACACCAGTTCCTGGCCCAGGTGGCGTCCGATGCCCTCGATCAGGGCCGCGCGCCGCTCGGCGTAGGCGGCGCGGGTGCGCTTGATGTGGCGCCCGAAATGGCCGCCGGCCATGAAGTCGGCCAGCACCATCTGCGGCACGATCGCGCTGTGGCGGTCCAGCACCGCCTTGGCCCGCACCAGCGGCTCGACCAGCGCCGGCGGCGCCACCACATAGCCCAGCCGCAGCCCGGGGAACAGCACCTTCGACAGCGTGCCCACATAGACCACGCTGTCGGCCCGGTCCAGGCCCTGCAGCGAGGCCAGCGGCGATCCGCTGTAGCGGTACTCGCTGTCGTAGTCGTCCTCGATGATCCAGGCGCGCCGCGCCGCCGCCCAGGCCAGCAGTTCGAGGCGGCGCTGCAAGCTCATCGTCACACCCAACGGCAACTGGTGCGAAGGCGTGGCGAACACCATGCGCGCCTGCGGATAGTGCAGCGCGCCGTAGGCCACGTCCATGCCCTCGGCGTCGACCGGCACCGCGCACACGCGCGCGCCCACCGCCCGCATCGGCGCGCTGGCGCCCTGGTAGCCGGGCGACTCGACCCACACGCCGTCGCCAGGCGCGAGCAGCAGCGCCGCCAGCAGGTACAAGGCTTGCTGCGATCCGCTGGTGATGACGATCTGCCCGGGGCTGCACTGCACCCCGCGCGCGGCGCGCAGGTAGACGCACAGCAGCTCGCGCAGGGGCCCGAAACCGGCCGGGTCGCTGTAGCCGAAATGCTGGTCCGGATGGCGCCAGCGGCGCGCCTCGAGCCGGCGCCACAGCTCGAACGGAAACAAGTCCAGGCCCGGCATGCTGACCCGGAACGCGCGCAGCGGCCCCTGGTGGTGGCGCACGCTGGCCATGGCCTCGGCCAGCGCCGTGCCGCGCGCCGGCAAGGGGCGCATCAGGGCGCGCTCGACGGCCGGCGCGGCGCGCGCGGCGATCGGCAGGCGCGCGCTGACGAAGCTGCCGCGCCCCACGCTGCCGCAGAGGTAGCCCTCGGCCGTCAACTGCTGGTAGGCGTTTAGCACCGTCTGGCGCGACACGGCCAGCGCCGCGCACAGGGCGCGCGTGGGCGGCAGGCGCGCGCCGGGCGCCAGCGCGCCGCACAGGATGGCATCCTTGAGCCGGGCGTACAACTGGCGGAACAGGGGTTCGGCCGCGCAGCGCTCGAGCGGCAAGGTGGCGCAGATGTCGCTGATGTGCATGGCGTCGTCGAAAATTGGTATTCTCATCTTCGCGCTTATTGGATATTTGAGCAAGCCAAATCACGCCGTAGAATGGCCCCATTCACCGACCGGAGCTCCCATGCAGGAATTTACCTCGGCGCTGCTGTGGCAGCGCGGCGACCAGCCGTTTCTGGACCAGCGCTACAGCCGCGCCCACGAGTGGCAGTTCGACGGCGGCCTGCGCGTGCCGGCCTCCTCCTCGCCGCTGTCGGTGCCGCTGCCGATGTCGGTGGCGGCCAATGTCGACCCGGAAGAGGCGCTGGTGGCGGCCGCCTCGAGCTGCCACATGCTGTTCTTCCTGGCGCTGGCGGCCCAGCGCGGCTTCGTCGTCGACGCCTACCGCGACCAGGCCACGGGCGTGCTCGACACCAATGAGGAAGGAAACATGGCGATGGTGCGCATCACGCTGCGCCCGGAGATCGGCTTTTGCGGCGCGCCGCCCGACCCGACCCAACTGGCCGCGCTGCACCATGGCGCCCACCAGCGCTGCTACATCGCCAATTCGATCAAGGCGCAGATTGTCGTCGGGGAGCCGCGCTGATGTACGCCCCCTCCCATTTCGATGAAACCCGCAGCGAGGTGCTGCACGCGCTGATCGGATCGCACCCGCTGGCCACGCTGGTGTGCGGCGGCGCCGGTGGCCTGGATGCCGACCATCTCCCGTTCGAGGTCGCGCCGCCCACCCCGCAGGCGCCCTTCGGCGTGCTGCGCGCCCACGTGGCGCGCGCCAATCCCCTGTGGCGCCGCTCGGGCGAGGCGGTGCTGGCCGTGTTCCAGGGGCCGGCCGCCTACATCTCGCCCGCCTTCTACGAAGAGAAGGCGGCCAGCGGCAAGGTGGTGCCGACCTGGAACTACGCCGTCGCCCACGCCCACGGCACCCTACGCGCGGTGGACGACCCGGCTTGGCTGTTCGCCCTGCTCGAACGCTTGACGGCGCAGCAGGAAGGCGGGCGCGATCTGCCCTGGTCGGTGCACGACGCGCCGCGCGCCTACATCGAGCAGCTGCTGGGGGCCATCGTGGGGATCGAGATCGTGATCGGGCGCCTGCAGGGCAAGTGGAAGCTGAGCCAGAACCGGCCGCTGCAGGACCAGCGCAACATCGCCGCCGGCCAGGGCGGCGCGATGGGCGCCATGCTCGGCGCGCGCCTGGCAAGCTTGTGACAAGCGCGCCTTGACGCGAGAACTCCCGTGCGCATGCGCGCATGCCCGATTCGCGGCCCGGGTTACCAACAAAATAGGGAGGCGACGTTGTAGTTTCGCCATGTCGGCAACATTCCAAGGCCGAATTGGGGCCGCATCCATGTCAACAGACCTATTGCGCCCACCAGCGCGCAGGCCCCAATGACGCCGCTTAAGGCTTGAGCTGTTCGGCCGCCGTCACCAGGCGCCGCTGCTTGGGGCCGGCCATCTCGACGTTCTCAAGGTTGGTGACCAGGCGCGCCTCGCCCTCGGCCAGCGCCTGCTCGAGCTGGTGGATCAGGCGCGCGAACAGGCCCTCGGGACGCGACTCGGGCGTGCTGTAGAGGGCCGCCCAGGCGTTGCGCCCGGAGCGCTTGGCCAGGTACAGCCCCTGGTCGGCCAGCTCGACCACCTCCGACCACGACAGCAGGCGCGGTTGCGAGGGCAGGAAGGGAAAGCAGGCGAAGCCGATCGAACAAGTCTTGTGCAGCAGCGTGCCGTCGGGCAGCTCGAAATGGCGGTTGGCCACGGCGGCGCGGATGCGCTCGGCCACCACCCGGGCGTCGTCGCGGTGGGTGGCGCGCGCCAGCACCAGGAACTCCTCGCCGCCCCAGCGGATCAGGTAGTCCGATTCGCGGAACACTTCGCGCAAGCGCTCCTGCATCTGCACCAGCACCGCGTCGCCGCTGGCGTGGCCGTGGCGGTCGTTGACCTGCTTGAAGTGGTCGAGGTCGACCATGAAGAACACCAGGTCCTTGCCCACCGTCGTCTCGCGCTCGAGCGCGCCCTGGCGCAGCGGGTCGTCGTAGCGGCGCAGGCTCATGCCCACGTCGGCGTCCACGTGCTGCAGGAAGAAGCGGCGGTTGCGCAAGCCCGTCAGCTGGTCCGTCAGGCTCACGTCCTCGAGCGCCTTGTAGGCTTGCTCGAGCTCGACGTTCTTCTCGAGCAGCTGGGCCTGGGTGGCCGAGAGCGCCTTGAGGGTGGCGGCCACCTGGCGGTAGGCGCTGGCGTTGTCGAGCGCGATGGCGCCGTAGGCGCACAGGGTGCGAAAGATCAGCCGTTCGCGCTCGCCGTAGGCTTGCGCGGCCAGCGACTGCACCGTCATCACGCCCAGCACGCGCTCGCCGATGAGCAGCGGCGCGAACAGCAGGCTCAATGTCGCCAGGGTGCCCGGGATCAGGCTCGGGGTATCCTCGCAGCCGTCCAGTTCGACCAGGATCTCGCGCCGCTCGCGCACGCAGCGCGCCGAGTTGGCGTGCTCGTCGGTGAGCGGGAAGCGCGTCGGCGGCAGCGTCTTGCCGGCCTCGATGCCGAAGGCGCAGCGCAGCGCGCTGCCGTCGGGCTCGATCAGGAAGATCGAGAAATGGGTGGCGTCGAGCAAGCCGTGCACATGCCGGTCGAGCGCGCGGAACACGGCCGCCGCCTCCAGGTGGGTGGTGATCTCCTGGCCGATCGCCGACAAGTGCTCAAGCGTGGCCGAGACTTGCTGCTGGACCTCGGCGCGCCGCGCTTCGGCCGCGGCCAGCTGGCGGTGGTGTTCGCCCTCGGTCCTGGCGCGCTCGGTCTGGTACTGCACCTGCATCGCCACCGCGCGGTTGGTCGCCTGCACGCTGTGGGTCTTGTCGCGCGCCGCGCCGGCCGCCAGCGCCACCTCGTAGGCCCGCTCGAAGTGGCCCACGTTCGCGTAGGCGCGCGCCAGCGCGTCGAGCAGCTCGCCCGGTGTCGTGTAGCCCTCGATCGTGGCGCCCACCGCCATGGCCTGCTGCAGGTAATGCAGCGCGGCGTTGGGCGCCGGCACCGCTTCGGGCAGGCTGTGGCGCGCGTGGATCTCGGCGAGCACCCTGAGCGCGCCGATCTGGTTGTAGGCGTCGCCGTGCTCGCGCGCCAGCGCCAGCGCCGCGTGGGCCTTCTCGAGCGCCTCGCGCGGGCGCTCGAGCTGCGACAGCGCGTGCGCCTGGCCGCGCCGCGCGCCGCTCTGGAAGTCGGCCTGGCGCAGCGCCACGGCGCGTTCCTCGAGCAGGGCGAAACTGTCGAGCGCGGCGCCGAACTGGCCGCCGTCGAGCGCCAGGTCGCCCTGGTACTCGAGCGCGATGGCATAGGCGCGCGAGCCGGCCAGCGGCGCCAGCGTGGCCAGCGCCTCGGCCAGCAGCTCGCGCGCGGCCGCGCGCTGGCCCAGCTGGCGCAGCGTCTCGGCCGTCTGCATCAGGGCCAGGCCGATGCTCATCGGCCAGCCCGTGGGGCGCGCCAGGTCCAGCCCCCGCTGCATCCATTCGAGCGCCGCGTCGTGCGCGTTCAAGCTGGTGAAGCCGTTGCCGATGTTGGTGGCCAGGTTGATCGCGCGGCGCAGCTGGCCGCTGTCGATGGCCGCCTCGTAGGCCAGCATCAGCAGGCCGATGGCGCTTCCGAAGTCGCTCGCCTGGAACGCGCAGGTGCCGCGGAAATCGTCGATCCAGCCGCGCGTGGCCGGCAGCCGGGCGGCCAGCTGTGTCGGCGACAGCTCGAAGCGCGCGCCCCAGCGCGCCTGGGCCGTGCGCAGGTCGCGAAACACGGCGAACAGGGCGGCGGCGGCGTCGAACACGGCGCTGCGATCGAAGTCGCCGGCCGCTTCGGCGCTGGCCGCGGCGGCGGCCAGTTCAACGTCGCTGGCAGCGGCGTTGCCGCGATCAACTTCGATCCAGGCGCGCAGCCAGCGCGCGTCGGCGCAGCCGATCGGGTCATCTTGCTGCTCGAATGCGAGGCAGGCCAGGTCGGCCAGCGCGCGCGCCGCGTCCAGTTCGCCGAACAGCCAGCTGGCCTCGCCCTCGATGAGCATGGCGCGCGCGCGCGTGCGCTGGCCTTGCGCCTCGGTGATCGCCAATTGCAGCGCCTGGCCGGCCAGCAGCTGCGCGCGCGCCGGGTCGCGCTGGCGCAGCTGCCAGGCCAGCGCCAGCAGCGGCTCCGCGCCGGCCGTCCCCACTTGCGCCTCCCAACGCGCCACCGTCTCGGCGCTCGCGAACATCTCTAGCAATTGTCCATCCTTCCCGAATGCCGCCCGCCGCGCGGGCGAGCCATTATTTCACAAAACGGCGCGCCGGCGGCGCTTTTAGTTACAAATAAGCAAGGCGGCGCGCCCCCTTGATACTGAACTGATACCGCTCTGGCCTGTCGGCGCGGCCCGCGCACGCGCACAATCGACGCTGTGCAAGCCGATGGAGTCCCGGATGACCCGCCTGACCGAAGCCCCGCTACGTGAAACCGAAGTGCTGCGCGCCGCCGGCGCGCCGCGCGCGCCCCTGTGCGCCGTGCTGCCGATGAACCTGTGCCTGGCCGTGGGCCAAGCCATCGTCTCGGCCAACGGCGTCTTTTGCGCCCGCATCGACGCCGACGGGCGCCTGCGCGTGTACCGCGGCGATGACGCCGACTGCCTGTGGGAGAGCGCGCGCAGCGCCGAGGGCGGACGCTTTTTCGCGCTGGTCCAGAGCGACGCCAATTTCTGCATCTACCGCGGCGAGGACCTGGCCCACAACGAGGGCTGGCACTGGGGCACCCAGATGACGGCCGAGGGCAGCCTGTTCCACGCCCACCTGCAAGACGATGGCGAGTTCTGCATCTGCCGCGGCGCCGGCCCCGACGATTGCCAGGGCACCGTCTGGCGCTCCGGCGCGCGCGACCCGCTCGAGCGCCTGCTGCACATCGAGGCCATCGACTACCAGCTCGGGCAGGCGCGCCTGGTGCAGTCGCGCCCCTCGGACCTGTACCGGGAAACGGTCAACAACCCCAACCTGCAGGTGCAAACGAGCATGGTGTCGGGCTCGGTCACCGTGTCCGACACCACCGGCTGGTCCGACAGCCTGGCGCTGGCCGGCGAGACCGTGCCCGCCTACCGCGGCCCGGTGCCGGTGGTCTGCGGGGGCCGGGTCCAGCTCTCGGGCGACAGCGGCCACGCCTACATCCGCAACGGCGCGGCCACCACCGCCAAGACCTGGGGCTTCAACGCGCCGGCCGCGGTGCCGCCCCGCTCGGCCATGATGTGCCTGGTGGCGGCGATGCGCTCGGCCATCGTGGTGCCCTACACCTTGCGCGGGCGCTTCACGCTGCGCTCGGGCCGCCAGGTCGAGGCCAGCGTGCGCGGCAGCTACACGGGCGCCAACTGCCACGACCTGTCGGTGACGCTGAGCACCTACGACCCTGATCCGGCCGGCAGCTACAGCATCCGCCGCCCGCTCACGCCCATGCCGGCCATCGCCGGCGCCGCGGTGCCCCATCCGATCGGGGCCGCCGCCTTCTATTGAGCGTGCGCCGGGCGCGGCGGCCCGCACGATCGGGCCGGCGATGCTATAGTTGCGCCAACATGCGCTTGGACCTACCGCCCCTCCCCGAACCGCTCGCCCCCGCCGACGGCCGCATCGCGCTCGACGCGGCCCTGCTCAAGCAGTTGCGCAAGGCGCGCGGCCTGTCCCAGGAGGCGCTGGCCGAGCTGTGCATGCAGCGCCAGCTGGCCGTCTCGATTGCCTCGATCAAGCGCGCCGAAACGGGCAAGGTGGTGCTGTACCGCACCGCGCGCCACCTGGCCACGGTCTTCGACGTCGAACTCGACACCCTGGTCGAGGCGGGCGCGGGCGGGCCCGAACCGGCGCCGCCGCCGGCCGTGGCCGAAGCGGGGCTGCGCTACGTGATCGCCCTGCACATCGCGCTCGCCGCCCCGGCCGCGCCCGACACCGGCGCCGAGATCGACGCCGCCGTGCGCCGCTTCGGCGGGCGCCTCGAGGCGCACACCGAGGCCGACCTGGCCGCCGTGTTCGGCCTGCCGCAGGCTTACCGCAGCGACGCCGAACGGGCCCTGCGCTGCGCCATCGAGCTGGCGCACCTGCTGCCGGTGCATGGCGGGCGCGCGCTGGCGCTGCGCCTGGAGCGCTGGCACGATGGCGCGCGCGCGCCGCAGGCGGCGCCGCCCGGGTGGCAGGGCGAGGCCGCGCCGCCCGGCATGCCCATTTACGTCGCGCGCAACCTGGTCGCGCAACTGGCCGGGCGCTTCGAGTTCGGCGCCGCCCACGCCGGCTACCTCGCCTTTGCGCGCAGCATCGACGCCGAGGCCGCGGCGTCCGGGGCGCTGATCGGGCGCGTGGCCGAGACGGGCCAGTTCAAGGCGCTGGCCCTGGCCACGCGCGAGGCCCGGGACAGCCACATCGTCTACCTGCGCGCGATGGCCGGGGTCGGCAAGAGCCATCTGGCGGCCGAATGCGCCGAGCTGGCGCGCCAGGACGGCTACGCCTGCCACCGCTGCGAGGTGCCCGACGCCGGCGCCGACAGCTGGCGCGCCCCGCTCGGCCAGCTGGCGCGCAGCCTGTTCGGGATCGCCGCCGGCGCCGCGCCCGAGGCGGCCATCGATGCGGGCATGGCCGAGCTGGGCCTGGCCGGGGAATCGGCCATCTTTTACCGCGCCGTGACCGGCGCGCGCATGACGTCCGGGCAGATGTCGCTGTACGCGGCGATGAGCCACGCGGTGCGCGACGCCGGCATCGCGCTGGCCCTGCAGCGCCTGGTCAACGCCGCCGCCGCCGTCGAACCGCTGCTGCTGACGATCGAAGACTTACACTGGGGCGAGCGCTACCTGGTCGAGGCGCTCGGCGCTCTGCTGGGCGCCACCCGCGAGGCGCCGGTGCTGTGGCTGCTCACCTCGCGCATCGAGCACGACCCGCTCGAGGCCACGCTGCGCCCGCTGCTGGTCGACCTGCCCCTGTCCGTGTTCGAGCTCGCGCCGCTGGGCGCGCGCGAATCGCGCGCCCTGGCCGACCAGTTCGGCGACGCCGCGCCGGCGCACCGGGAGCGCTGCGTCGAACGCGCCGCTGGCAATCCCCTGTTCCTGACCCAGCTGCTGGCCAGCCCCGAACATGCCCTGCCCGACAGCCTGAAACACGTGATCCAGACCCGCCTCGACGCGCTCGCGCCGGCCCAGCAACGGGCCCTGCGCGCCGCCGCCGTGATCGGCAACCGCTTCGAGCTCGAGCTGCTGCGCGCGCTGCTGGGAGAGCCCGATTGCACGCTCGAGGCGGCCGGGCGCAACGCCCTGGTGCGCCCGGCCGGGCCGGGCGCCTACGTGTTCGTGCACGACCTGGTCATGCACTGCATCTACGAGTCGATCGATGCGCCCCAGCTGCGCCGCCTGCATCAGGGGGCGGCCACCCTGTACCGCGAGCGCGACCCGGCCAAATCGGCCCAGCACCTGTACCGCGCGGCCGACCCCTCGGCCTTCGACGTGATGCTGCGCGCCATCCGCGACAAGCTGGGCGCCCACCAGTACGAGGCGGCGCTGGAGCTGACGGCCGAATGCAGCGCCAACGATTCGACCCGCTACTCGAGCTTCACGCTGGCGCTGCTGCAGGCGCACGCCACGGCGGGGCTGGGCCGGATGGCCGAGGCCAGGCGCGCCTACCAGCACGCGCTGCTGCTGGCCGGGCGCCCGCAGGAGAAGATCGACGCCGTGATCGGCCTGGCCACCACCCTCAACCTGCTCGAGGAGCTCGACGAGGAGGAGCGCCTGCTCGACGAGACGCTGCCACTGGCGCACTCGATCAACGCCGACGCCGCGCTGGGCAAGCTGCTGCACCTGAAGGGGAACATCTATTTCCCGCGCGGGAACTACGCCCAGTGCCGGCGCCACCACGAGGACGCGGTGCGCTACGCGCGCGCCAGCGGCATGAGCGAGACCGAGGCGCGCGCCCTGTCCGGGCTGGGCGACTCCTACTACGCGCAGGGCCACATGCAGCGCGCCCACGAGCTGTTCGGCCAGTGCATCGCCATGTGCGAACGCCACGGTTTCCTCAACATCGAGGCGTCGAACCGCTCGGCGCTCGGTTCGGCCAAGATCTACCTCGGCCAGAGCGCGGCGGCGCTGGCCGAGGCGTTGGCCTCGGCCGAGCTGGCCCACCAGGTCGGCAACAAGCGCGCCGAGATCGTCGCGCGCATGACGGCCGGCTGGGTGCTGGTCGGCCTGGCCCGGGTCGAGCCGGCCGCGGCCGAGGTGGGGCGCGCGCTGGAACTGGCGCGCGCCATGGGCGCGAGCCGCTTCGAGCCGTTCCTGATGGAGAGCGAGGCGCGCATCGCCTGGCTGCGCGGCGAGCACGCGCTGGCCGAGCGCCAGGCGCTGGCGGCGGCCGAGGCCATGACGCGCCTGAAGCTGCAGCGCTTCATCGGCCCCTGGGTGCTTGGCACCGTGGCCCTGTTCTCGCGCGATCCGGCGCTGCGCAAGAAGTCGCTGCTGCAGGGCGCGGCCCTGCTCACGCGCGACTGCCTGGCCCACAATGCCTACCGCTTCTACGTCACGGCGGCCGAAGTGGCGCTGCTCGAGCACGATATGGTGAGCGCCGGGTTTTACGCCGACCAGCTCGAAGCCTGCGCCGAGCCCTGTGCCTGGATCACCCACCACGCCGCGCTGATTCGCGCCTACGCCCAGTGGAGCGCGGCGCCAGGCGCGGCGCTGGCGGCCGAATTGCGCCAGTTGCGCGCGCACGCTGTCCAATCCGGATTTGCCCAAGCCACGCCGCGCCTGTCGCAAGCGCTCGAGCAACTCTAAGCCCCAGGAGTGGCCATGACCGAGACCGCCCGCGCCGCCTTCGATGCCCAGCTCGCCCACGCCCAGTCCACGCTGCGGCGCCTGCAACAACTCGAGCCGATGCTGATCGACGTGTCGCTACGCGAGCCCTGCTTTAGCTCCTACTACGGGCAGACACTGCAAAACAAGATCGAGCTGCTGCCGCTGATCGAGCGCTTCGGTTTCAAGGACAAGATCATCGCCACGCTTGATTTCCAGGACCCGGCCCACCCGCAGGTGGAGAACCAGTTCTGCGCATGGCTGGTCGAGACCGGCTACGACATGCGGGGCTGCTTCGCGCTCACGGCGGTGGGCCGCTTTGGACCCGACGGCCAGTTCGTGCCGGACCTGAGCATGCGCGCGCTGGTGGGCTACCACATCCCCAACACCATGCACGAGATCTACCTGATGACGCCCGAGGCGAGCGACCATGCGCTGGTGCTGCGGCGCATTGCGGCCAGCCTGGCCTGGCTGCGCCAGCACATGACGGGCGAGCATGGCGGCGCGCCGCGCATCTTCATGAACCTTGTCGACCTGATGGACGCGTTCTACGCCGATCCCGATTGGGCGGCCCAGGTGCTCGCGCTGCTGGCCGCGCAGAACGTCGACGCCGTCTCGTTCGAGGATGGGCGCGGCACCTTTTTTCCGTTCCAGGTGGGCGCGATGGTGCGCGCCGCCAAGGCGCTGCTCTGGCCGGCGCAAAAACTGCTGTTCCACGCGCACACCGGCAACGGCATGGAGAACGCCTCGGTGCTCGAAGCGCTGCTCGCGGGGGCGGATGGCTATTGGGCCGGCATGGAGAAGCAGTCCTCGACCATCGGCCACGCCTCGATGGGCGAATTGATCGCCAACCTGCTGCGCGCCGGGAACGCGCACGTGGCCAGGGCTTACCGGGTCGAGACGCTGCTGCCGACCTGCCACGCCATGCATGTCATCAACAACAAGGATGCGCCGCCGCACGACTGGCCGGTGCAGGGCTCGAACGCCTACCGCCAGATGTACAGCGGTTTCGACCAGAGCCCGGGGCGTTTGATGGACCTGCCGCCGGAGCTGATCGGCGCGCGCTACACCTACCGCATTTCGCCCGTCGGCAGCGACCTGCCGGTGATCCAGGGCCGGGTCCGGGAGGTGATGGGAATCGCCATCGATGAGGCTTGCGCGAAGCGCATGATCCTGCTCATGCGCGACGACCTGAACGCCGGCATCCGCCTGCGCTACGACGATCCGGGCCAGTTGGAGGCGCTGTACCTGCGCGCGATGTGAGCCAGCACGGCGTCGCTCGACGCCACTTGTACCTAGCGCGCTATCGGGTGGCGAACGGCGCCGGCGCCGTGCTGCTCGTCATCCAGTCCATCACCCTTTGCTGCGGCTCGTAAGGCACGCTGCCGTACAGCTTGAACAGGCTCTCGATCTGGGCCACGCTGGCGACGTTGAAGTCCAGCGCCGGCACCTTTGCCCCGCCAGCATTGGTGACCAGCCCCCAAGTGCCCTTGCCTTGACCGCCGTCGTTGCTCACGTACTTGTACGACCAGGCCGTGGCCGCCCAGCCATACCTGGCGTAGGTGTCGAACGTGGCGCGCGTGACCTGGCCGCCCAGATCGAGGCCCATGCCCGCCCATGGCTGCAACTCGCCGATGAAAAACGGCGTGTCCAGGCCGGCGATGCGCGCATTCCATTCGCACACGCCGCTGTCCTGGGCCGCGTTGCACAAGAGCCAGTCACGGTGCACGTCGAGCCCGATCTGGCCCCAGCCAAACAAGCCGGGATAAAAGTGCATCTCGAAGGCGACGTTCTTCATGCCTTGCGCCGCTGGCACGCCATACGCGCCGATGCCGCTGCTGTGGCCTGGCAGGATGATCACGTGGACAGGGTCGAGCGCGCGCACCGCCGCGTACAGCTTGCCCATTACCGCCGCCAGGTTGCTCGCGCTGGTGCCCCAGGGTTCGTTGAGCAGGCTGTATCCGGCCACTGCCGGGCGGTCCTTGTAGCGCGCGGCGATCTGCTGCCACAGCCAGGTGGTGCGCTCGAGGTACTCCGGCGTGTTCCAGTACAAATTCTTGCCCGCGCAGCCGCTGTGCTGCTCCCAGCCCTGGCTGCCGACCGCGCCATGCAGGTCCAGGATCACGTACATGCCGCGTTTCTCGGCCTGCGCGATGGCGTCGTCGAAATAGCGCCAGGCGTCGGCGCGCAGGTGGCGCGGATTGTTCTCGTCCTCGACGACGCTGTAGATGAACGGCAAGCGCACCACGTTTAGGCCAAAGCTGGCCATCATGTCCCAGTCGCGCGCGCCAATCCAGTTGTCGCGGTAGAGCGTCATCAGGCGGTCCCGCTCGGCGTAGCCAAAGCGGGCATCGAGCTTCGCTTCGAGCTTGCACTCATCGTCGATGCCGTTCGAGCCCTGCCCCATCATCCAGAATTCGTTGATCAGCCAGTTGCCCAGGTTGCCCCCTTTGAGCGTGACGGGGCTGCCGTCGGCGCGCACCCATTTGCTGCCCTGGGCGTGGATCAGCGCGCCCGCGGCGCTGGTCGGCGCCGCGGGCACCGGGGCGACCGGCGTTGCCACCGGGGCCGGCGCCGCGACTGGCGCGGCCGGCGCAGCGCCGGAACCGCCGCCGCAAGCGGCCAGTGTCAGCAACGCGGCAAGAAGCAGGGATTTCAGAGGCATTCGATTCTCCTTTTCTGGAAACGATTCCATAAACAAACAATAAAAAGCGGCGGGCCGGCTTGACTTGCCGGCGCCGCCGCGCAGCGCCCTAGCGTTTGGGCTTGGCCAGCGAGGCCCGGTGGGTGACGCTGATCGGAAACTCGCGCCCGACCGGGCGCTCGGTGTCGTAGCAGCGGTTGAGCAGCGCGTTCAGGCCGTTGAGCGTGACGGCGGCCCAGGGAATGTGCACCGAGGTCAGGCGCGGCGCGGAGAATTCGGCGCTCGGCGTGTCGTCGTAGCCGAGCACTGAGACGTCGCCCGGCACCGCAATGCCCACCTGCTGGAAGTACGACAGCGCGCCCACGGCCATCTCGTCGTTGGCGCAAAACAGGGCCGTGAATTTGTGCCCGGACTCGATCAGTTCGGCCGCCGAAGCCCAGCCCCCCTCGGGTGAAAAGTCGCTCTCGGCGACCCACATCTTGCCGGTGTCGATGCCGGCACTGGCGAGCTCGCCCATGAATCCAGCCATCCGGTCGACATTGTCGGGCGAGCTCGAGGGGCCAGCGATGACGGCGATCTTGCGATGCTTGAATTCGAGCAGCGCGCGCGCGGCCAGCACCCCGCCCTCCCTGTGGTCGGCCGTGAAGCACTGCTCGGCAATGCTCTCGAAGCAGTGGTTCAGCACCACGATGCGCGATTGCTTGGGACCGAGCGTGGCGATGTCGGCGTCCGTCAGGTGGTTGCTCATGGCGATCAGGCCGTCGCAGCCGCGCTCCATCAGGAACTCGATGCCTTCGATCGCCTGGCGCCGGGCGTCGCCCTGGCCCACGCCGAATGCCACCACCATGTGCAGCCCGGCGTTGCGCAGTTCGGTGTCGATCAACTGCAGGATGGGCGTATAGAAGGTGCCCTTCAGGATGGGGATGTACACGCCGATCATCTGCGAGGTGCCCGACAGCAGCGCACGCGCCGCGTGGGAAGGACGAAAGTCGAGCTGCGCGATCGCCTTCGTCACGCGCTCGTGGGTCTTGGGGGAAACCGACCCCCTGCCGCTCACGACACGCGATGCCGTTCCCAAGCCAACGCCGGCGAGGCGGGCCACGTCTTTGATAGTCGCCACAAGATCCTTTTCAATCGCTGATGCAAACCGAAAGCATACTTGAGTGGAGTGGAAAAGCGAAGCCCATTCGAGCACCCGGCCAGGCCGACCCAATTGAGCGCCGCGCGCGAAGCGGCGCCTGCGGTGCGATCGAATCAGGGCCGAATCTGACCTGATTGGCGCTTAGGCTGTTGGTCCTGGACGCATAACAAGGAGAAGCGGCGATGGGTGCACGAGATTTTGACTTCCTGATGGGCAGCTGGCGGGTGCGCAACCTGAAGCTGCGCGAACGCTTGCGGGGATGTTCGCAGTGGGATGAGTTCGAGGCCACCAGCACGGTGCGCATGCTGCTGCGGGGCCTGGGCAACGAGGACGAATTCGAGACCGCGCACGACGGCGGCATGAGTGGCATGTCGTTTCGCTTCTTCAATCCGGTTAGCGGCTTGTGGGCGATCTACTGGGCCGACAGCCGGCGCGGCACGCTCGAGGCGCCCGTGTATGGCGGCTTCGAGGGCAGCGGCGGCGTGTTCGAGGGCGCCAACGTCTTCGAGGGCCGTCCGATCCTGGTGCGCTTCACCTGGCAGCGCGGCGGGCCTCAGGGGCCGCGCTGGGAGCAGGCGTTCTCGAACGACGACGGCAGGGTCTGGGAAACGAACTGGATCATGGAGTTCACCAGCCTGCCCGATTGAACCGGGAATTCGACCGGATCGCGGCCTCGCAAGGTGAATACCCGTGTTAGGCCAGCTCGGGATGCCAGCGGCGCACCGCCTTGAGCCGCTCGGCTACCAGCTTGCCCACCACCGCGGGATCGAGCTGGCGCCGCACGTCGTCCATGGCGCGCTGGCCCATGCGTTCGCGCAGGCCAGCGTCATCGAGCAGGCGCGCGATGCAGCTGGCCGCGTGGTCGATGTCGGCCTCGGCCCACAGCGGCCCGGCCGGATAGGCGCCCAGCGTCTCGGCCAGGGGCTTGAGGGTGTAGCGCACCGGCATCGAATTGTCGTGCGTCATGAAGTCCATATTGGCCGACCAGCCGGTGGCCACCACCGGCTTGCCGAGGTACATCATCTCGGCCGGCGCCAGCCCGAAGCCCTCGGCGCGGTGCAAGGACACCAGCAGGTCACAGCACGACTGCAAGTCCCACACTTGCTGGCGCGTCAGGAAGCGGTCGATCACGACCGTGCCCGGCAGGTCCGACAGCTGCGCCAGCAGTTCAGCGCGCGCCTCGGGATGGTGCTCGCCATTGATGGTCTTGACCACCAGCGCGGCGTCGCTGCGCCCGGCCTGCGCCTGGCGGAATGCGGCGATCGCCGCCGCCGGATTTTTCCGGTACTGGTAGGAGTGGAAGTCGTACATCACCAGCGCCAGCAGCTTGTCCTCGGGCAGGCCGAAGGCGCTGCGCCGCACCCCGGGCGAGGCTTCGAACTGGAGCGCGTGCGGAATCACCACCACCGGCAGCGGCGAGACGGCGGCCACCGCGTCGCGCACGAAATTGGACGGCACCCACACCTCGTGCAGCAGGTCGAAGGCGCCCAGGTGCGCTTCCGGCAGGCTTGGCTGCTCCCAGTGCCAGAAGCCGATCTTGTAGGCGCTTTCAAGCTTTTTCGAACGCAGGTATTCGATCGTGTTCGGGGTCTGGTCGGCGTTCACATACACCAGGTCAATGGCGAAGCGTTCGCTGCTGGCGTTGGCCAGCGCGACAGTGTCGCGCTGCAGGTTGGACGACTGGAAGCCCACGTCGACCACGGAATACGGCACGCCGGCCGCGCTGCAGGCGCGCGCCAGCGAGCGGGCCGCCTCGCCCACACCCAGTTCCGCGGCGATGTAGCCGACCAGGTTGATGCCGCCGGCCCGCAGCGGCGCGCCCGCTTCCGCCGGCATCGCCAGCGCGCTCGTGAGCGACTCCTGCAGCGGCATGCCGACCGCGCGCAAGGGGAAGAACGCCAGCCGCGCCAGCCAGCCCGGCTTGCCGCGGCTCTCGGCCGAACGGGCCACGCCAAGGGCGGTGCGCAGGTAGCCGGGCCAGCTCGTGCAGCGCGGCGAGAAGTCGCGCAGCGCTGCCGCGTCGGCCGGCCGGTTCAGGAAATACTGGTAGATCTCGCCCAAGCGGGCCGGCCCCGAAAAGGTCCTGCTGTCGGCCAGCGCCAGGCAGTCGAAGGGACGCCCCGCGGCCATCGCGCGGATCGTCGCGCTGAGCCGGAACTGGGCCCGCACGTACACCGAAATCGGCGTGCCGTCGGCAAAGGTGGCATAGCCGTAGGGCAGCTTGCTGTACCCGGCCTGGCCGTGGCCGAGCACATTGCGGCAGTACTCGAGCATCAGCGTGCGCGCCGGCGCGGCCAGGTTGTCGAGCCGGAAGCGGTCCTGGTGCTTCGAGACGGCTTGCGGCTTTTGCGGATCGATCCCGCTGTAATGGAAGAACGCCAGCGGCGCGCCGTTGACCAGCCAGCCGCCCTCGGCGTCGCCCGTCACCTGGCGCTGCGCCAGGTTCCAGTACGCGATGTTGTAGCCGGGATGGCGCAGCACGGCCACATCATCGAACAGGCCCGGCGCCAGGTCGACCCAGCTCTGGTCGACGAAGATGCCGCTGAGCTTGTCGACGACGCAGTGGCGCGCCAGCTTGCCCTGCCACCAGCGCAGGAACTGGCGCGCGGCCGGGTGGTTCGACAGCGCGCAAAAACCCAGGTTGTAGGTGCCTGCCACCCGGATCGCCAGCTCGCCCGGATTGCGCTCGTCGTCCACCGGCGCGAGCAAGTGCGGCGTGAGCACCACGCTGGCGCCACCGTCGAGCAGGGCGAGCACTTCACTGAGCGGCCGGTACAGATAGATATCCGGATCGATGTACAGCACCTGGCTGTGG
Source organism: Pseudomonadota bacterium (assembly GCA_040390195.1). Taxonomy (GTDB): domain Bacteria; phylum Pseudomonadota; class Gammaproteobacteria; order Burkholderiales; family Burkholderiaceae_D; genus Telluria_A. The sequence continues at coordinate 51,201 of JAZJYV010000063.1, forward strand.
CCGCGTTCAAACAGCAGCTCCAGCGCCCACGGCTTGACGGCCGTGTTCAATTCGAGAATCGTGTACTGGAAGGTGAATTCGTCGCCGAACGGCAGGCCCAGCGCGGACAGGGGAATGGCTTCGAATTCGGCCGCCAGCGCCAGCGCCGGCGCGGAATCGGTGTCGACAATGACGCAATAGCGCGCGGCCTCGGGATGGTGGCGGGCCACGCTTTCCATCAGGGTGCGCGCGTAATGCAGGTAATTGTTCGATACGATGGTGACGATGGCTTGCGGTTTCATGCGGGCGATCCATGGATGACAACGACCGCTATTCTATCCGCTCCAGCCCGTTTTTCCGGCAGGCGAAAAACCCTTGACGAACGCATAACTGCATGGTTATACTTTAATCCATCGCTGACAAGTTATTGATCCCACATGCCCAACCCTTACGACACACTGTTCAAAACGCTGGCCGATCCGACGCGGCGGGCGATCTTCGAGCGCTTGTGCCGCGAAGGCGAGCAGACGGTGGGCGCCCTGACAGCGCGGGCGGGGGTGTCGCAGCCGGCCGTCTCCAAGCATCTGGGCGTGCTGAAACAGGCCGGCCTGGTGCTGGACCGGCACCAAGGACGGCAAACCCATTACAGCGCGCAGCTTGGCGCGCTGGCGCCACTGAGCGACTGGACCAGGCAAATGACCGGATTCTGGGAATCCCGGTTCGACGAGCTCGAAACGCTACTGAAAAGGATGGACCAATGAACCAGACCTCGACCGAAATCCGCTCCGTGGTGGTCGAACGCGAGCTCCCCCACGCGCCGGAAAAGCTCTGGCGCGCCCTCACCCAACCCCAGCTGATCGAGGAGTGGCTCATGAAGAACGATTTCATGCCGGTCCTGGCGCGCCATTTCAAACTGAGCGCAGACTGGGGCGCGGTCGACTGCCAGGTGACGGCGGTCGAGCCGAACAAGACGCTGGCCTACACCTGGGCCGCGTATGGCCTCGAGAGCGTCGTCACCTGGACGCTGACGCCAAGCGGCACCGGCACCCACCTGCGCATGGAGCAGGCGGGCTTCCGGCCGGACCAGGAACAAGCCTACCAGGGCGCCCAATACGGCTGGCAGAACTTCTTTGCGAGCCTCGAGAAGCTTCTGGCGCGGATCGACTGAGGCCACCGGAGCGCGACCTTGCAAAGCAATCCCTATGGTTCGATCGTCATTCGCGGTGCCCGCGAAAACAATCTCAAGAACGTCGCGCTCGACATTCCCAAGCGCAAAATCACCGTCTTCACCGGCGTCTCCGGCTCGGGCAAGTCCTCGCTGGTGTTTGGCACCATCGCCGCCGAAAGCCAGCGCCTGATCAACCAGACCTACCCGGCCTTCGTGCAGCAGTTCATGCCGCACTACGGCCAGCCCGACGCCGACCTGCTGGAGAACATCTCGGCGGCCATCATCGTCGACCAGCAGCGCCTGGGCGGCAATTCGCGCTCGACGGTGGCCACGGTCACCGATACGGCCCAGATGCTGCGCGTGCTGTTCTCGCGCCTGGCCGAGCCGCGCCTGCCCTCGCCCGGCTTCTATTCCTGCAACGACCCGCGCGGCATGTGCGCCCACTGCGAGGGCATCGGCCAGGTGGCGGCGATGGACATGAGCGCGGTGGTCGACGAGAGCCGCTCGCTGAACCAGGGCGCGCTGCTGTGCCGCGGCTTCGAGCTCGATAGCTGGTGGTCGTCCACCTATTTCCGCTCCGGCTATTTCGATCTCGACAAGCCGATCAAGAAATTCACGCAAGAAGAACGCGCCCTGCTGTTCGACCTCGATGACGGCCGCAAGGTCAGTGTCGGCAAGGTCAAGCTCACCTATGAAGGCGTGATTCCCAAGCTCAAGCGTTCGCTCGGAGACAAGGACCCGGAATCGCTGCAGCCCCATATCCGTGCCGAGTATGACCGGGTCTTCACCCGCAAGACCTGCCCCGGCTGCACGGGTGCCCGCCTCAACGAAGCAGCGCTGGAAAGCCGCATCGCCGGGCAGCACATCGCCGCGCTGTCGGCCATGCAGGTCAGCGACCTGGCCGCGCTGGTGCGCGGCATCGACGCGCCGCAAGTGGGGCCGATGCTCGCCTCGCTGGCGGCGCGGCTCGAGAACCTGGTCACCATCGGCCTTGGCTACCTGAGCCTGGACCGGGAAAGCTCGACGCTGTCGGGCGGCGAGAGCCAGCGCGTGAAGATGGTGCGCCACCTGGGCAGCTCGCTCACCGACATCACCTATGTGTTCGACGAGCCCTCGGTGGGCTTGCATCCGCACGACGTGGGCCGCCTGGCCGGCTTGATGCAGCAGCTGCGCGACAAGGGCAACACGGTGCTCATCGTCGAGCACAAGCCGGCCATGATCGCCATTGCCGACCATGTGGTGGACATGGGTCCCCTGGCCGGTTCGAAGGGCGGCGAGGTCGTCTATGAAGGCGACTTCCAGGGACTGCTCACTTGCGGCTCGCTCACCGGCCAGCACATGAACCGGCACCAGCCGCTCAAAGGCAAGGTGCGCAAGCCGGACGGCAAGCTCGCCATCCGGCACGCCACCTTGAACAACCTCAAGGATGTGTCGGTATCAATCCCGCGCGGCGTGCTCACGGCCGTGACGGGAGTGGCCGGCTCGGGCAAGTCCAGCCTGATCCAGGGTTGCCTGCCCGCCGCCTATCCCGACACCATCGTCATCGACCAGAACCTGGCACGCGGCTCGCGCCGCTCCAACACCGCCACCTACACCGGCATCCTCGACCATGTGCGCAAGGCCTTTGCCAAGGCCCATGGCGTCGATGCATCCCTGTTCTCGGCCAATTCCAGGGGCGCCTGCCCAGACTGCAACGGCCTGGGCGTGATCTACACCGACCTGGCCCACCTCGACCCGATGGTGACGCCGTGCGAGACCTGCGACGGCAAGCGCTTCCTGCCGGAGGTGCTGGAACACCAGCTGCGCGGCAAATCCATCGCCGACGTGTATGCCATGAGCGTGGCGGACGCGGTGGCCTTTTTCACCGAGGCCGCCATCTGCAGGACCCTCAAGGGCCTCGATGATGTCGGACTCGGCTACCTCACGCTCGGCCAGCCGCTGTCGACGCTGTCGGGCGGCGAACGCCAGCGCCTCAAGCTCGCCGCCGAACTGGGCAAGCAGGGCAACATCTACGTGCTCGACGAGCCGACCACGGGCTTGCACATGAATGATGTCGACACGCTCATCGGCCTGTTCGACCGCCTGGTCGACGCCGGCTCGACCGTGATCGTGATCGAGCACAACCTCGACGTCATTGCGCGCGCCGACTGGGTGATCGACCTGGGCCCGGCTGCCGGCCATGATGGCGGCACGGTGCAGTTCGAGGGAGTCCCGGCCGATCTCGCCAGGAGCAAGCATTCGCTGACCGGGCGCTACTTGTCGAACCGGTCGACGGCTTCAAGGTGATGGGCGGCGCCCGGCAGCACGATCCCGGCGCCAGAGTTCGCGAATCAAGAGGAACCAGGCGAGCGCGGCGAGCGCGGCGGCGACACCGCCAGCGAGGAACATCAATCGAAAATTGCGCCCGGAATAATCGAGCAACAAGCCCAGCCCCAGCGTCGCCACCACCGCCAGCAGCGATGTGACGGACGCGGAAAATGCGGCCATTTCGGAAAATCGCCCGCCAGGCAAGAGCATCGGCAAGAGCGACGCCGTCCCCGTGAGGAAGCAACCGGCAAGCACGCCATGGACGACAAACCAAAACAGGAAGGAGGTTCGTCCATCGATCAGGAACCACGCCGCCAGCATGGACGCGGCGTAGGCCACAAGGACGACGAAGCCGATCGATACTGGATGAAAACGGTCAGCCAGCCAGCCCAGTGGCAAGGCCAGCGCAATCGAAATCATGTAGGTCAGCGCAATCGCTTCCCCGAACGCATGCTGGCTCACGCCGAACTGCGCCTTGGCGTTGAAACTGTTGATATTGATCGGCAAGACACTGATCGTGGCAATTGCCAGCGCGATGTACAGCAGGGGGTACAGCGACGGCGCCTCGGAATCGGCATGAACCCGGAACGGGTGGGCCGGCATGCTTGCCGGCGCCGGATAGGCAGGTTCGTTGACGCCCCGGCACAACAAGAGAAAACCCAGGAAATAAATGGCGCCGATGATCAGCAGCAAAGGCCGCAGCGCATCGGGCATCGCCTTGCCGAAAACGAAATAGAAAAATAGCGCGCCAGCACCGAGGCTGACGATGCGGAACATGCCGAAAAATCGACCGATGATCTTGCGCGGCACGGTGTCATTGATCAGCGCAATGAACAAGGCATTGGCGATCGTCGTGAAGATCTCGAAAAACATCCAGCACAGCGTCATCGACATGATGCGCAAGGAGGGCTGGGCGGACTGCGGCGCAGCGATAGCCTTCCCCACCATTGCCGCCAGGTCATTGCTGTACGCCAGGGCAACCATGGAGATCAATACCAGCGGTGCGCTGGCAAACAGAAACGGGATGCGCCGGCCAAAGCGGCTTCGCGTGCGGTCGCTCCAGGCGCCGATCAGCGGGCCGGCGCCCATGACGATCAAGGCGGGCAAGGCGCCGAACAAGGCATTGAGCACCAGCGCATTGTCGCTAAGGATGTAAAGCTGGGCTTTTGCCAGCTCCTGGACGGAGCGCTCCTTCAAGGACCAGGCCAGGTCGCCAAGCAGCAGGAAAAAGAACAAGGCAGCCAATCCCTGTGCACCGCGGACGGGTGTGAGTGCCGACCTGCCTTGCAGGCTGGCCGCATCGGCGACGGTCGGCGGTTTCATCTGTTGTTCCCTTTCCTCCCACGCCGGTCGCGGAGGGGTTCTCAGTACATGGCCATGTTCAGAGGGAATCTTAGCACTGCATGGCATCGCGCCGGAAGCTGCGCGATGCCATGCTGTGGCATTAAGCCGACATCAGAAATTCATGTCGAGCCGCATTCCGAAGTAGCGGGTGTAGTCGCGCGGCGGAGTCCAGCTGAAGGTGTTCACCACCACCACGGGATTGGGCGCCTTGCTGCTCCAGGTGCCGTTCGCCAGCCCGTTCGCCAGGCCAGCTGCATAGCGCTTGTCGAACAGATTGTTCACGAACAGGGTGAACTTGAACTGATCCTTCTTGTCACGGATGCCAAAGCCCACGTTTGCAATGCCAAACGCATCCTGGATCGTCATCGGATCCTGGTTCAGATTGAACTGGGTCTTGCTCTGCCAGCGGTAGGCGCCGGTGACGAAAGCGTTGAAGTTGCTCGATGGAAGAATGATGTCATATTGGCCACCCAGATTGGCCTTCACCTTGGGAGCGTTGGGCAAGGTCGCGCCGGCCAGGTTGGCAACGTTGGTGTTGTTGTACTTTGGATTCGGCGCGCAATTGCCGCCCACGACAGTTCCAGTGCCAGCGGCGTTCAGGACGGAATAGCAGGGGCCGTTTTCAAAGCTGGTGATGATCGCATTGGTATAGGCAAATGCGCCATTGAGCGTCAGTTCCCGCTGCACGCGCCAGTTCAGGTCGGCCTCGAAGCCGCTCGTGCGCAGACCACCGATGCTATGCAAGGTCGTGCGGAAAATGCCGAGCGCATCGGTGAAGCCCGCCGATTGCTGGAAGCCCTTGAAGTCGGTGCGAAACACTGCCAGGTTGAGCAACATGCGGTTGTCGAGCAGGGACATCTTCAAGCCCGCTTCGTAGCTCTTCGCCGTTTCCGCTGCCACCGGCTGCTGCGCAGCAACGGCTGCGTTGAAGCTGCTGGTGAGGTCGTAGGCGACGCCCTTGTGGCCGGTCGAGACGGTCGCATACGCCATGGTGCCGCCTTCCAAACGGTGCTCAAGGCCCAGCTTGCCGGTCACGTCCTTGTTGCTGTCGGTCTTGGCATAGGTTTCAGTGGCCACCTTCGCTGCCGGCGGCGGCGCATAGCGGGTAAAGTCGTATCCCGTGTCTTCGCGATTCAGGCGCAAGCCCGCGATCAGGCTGGTGTCGGGCCGGAAGTCCCAGGTCGATTGGCCGAACACGGCGTAGCTGGTATTGCGCGCCACCGTCGAATAGGCCGTCGTGTAGGAACTGATCGGCGCACGCGTCAACTCACGCGACAGCTTGTTGTCGCCATACCAAAGTCCGGCAACGTAACGAAAGGCGCCCTTGTCGGGCGAAGTCAGGCGCAATTCCTGGGTGCGCGACTTGACGTCGAAATTGCCGAACAAGTACAGCCCGCCCGTAAAGCCCGTCAGTTTGCCGTCCACGCCGGGAACATAACGCAAGACGTTGGCGTCGGTGCCGTCGCCATCCTGGTAGTCATCCATGTGATAGGTGGAAAACGAGGTAATCGAGGTCAGCGCGTGGCCAGCGAGGATGGAATTGTCGTCAAACGCGTAGTTCACTTTCAGGCCGGCGCCGCCGTCATGGGTCTTGCCCCCGGCAGGAAAGTCGTTGCGCACGCTGACATTGTCGGCGCTTGGCGTGATGCCGGCCAACAAGGTCGAGGCCGGCAACTGGGCGATGTTCTGATACAGCCCGCCTGGCGTCATCGCCGTATACGGTTGCACACAGCAGTTCACCACCGAACGGTTGTAACGGGGCGAGAACGTCACCTGAAGGTCGTTCAGCGGCGCCCATTCGAACTTGGCGGCCAGGGTCTCGCTGCGCGAGCCGTTGAGCATGCCGCCATCAGTCAGGTTCTTCACCAGGCCAGGAAAGCCGGACTTGCTTGCGGCCACACGCATGCGCAGCGTATCGCTGACGGGACCGGAGACCGAGCCGCCCACGCGCCACTCGTTATCGCTCGTCATCAAGGTATTGAAGCGCTCATGCCATACGCCATCGATAGGCTTGGTGGTGATGTTGAGCGCGCCGGCGATCGAGCTCTTGCCCAGCAAGGTGCTTTGCGGCCCCTTCAACACTTCAACCCGGAACACATCGGCCAGGTCCTTGAACGCGTTCGCCTGCAAAGCGAACGGCACGTCGTCGATCACCACCGCCACGTCGGACTCCACGCCGACACCGAGGGAAAACGTGCCGATGCCGCGCATGTTCACGCTGAAGTTGGCCGGCTGGGTGCTGTAGGTGATGGTCAGGGCCGGCGACAGGTTGGGAAGGTCATTGATGTCGCGGACATTGTTGCGTTGCAGTTCCGCGTCGCTCAGTACCGTGATGGCGGCAGGAACATCCTGCAAATTTTGGGCGCGCTTGTTGGCGGTCACAACGACCGTCTCCACTTCCACCTTCTTGCCCGCGTCCTGGGCCTGGGCCAGGCCCATGCCCAGCAAGGCAAGGGCAATCGAGGAAGCGAGTGGCCGGAGATGCGGGCTAGATGTTTTCTTGGCTTTCATTTTTTTACTTCTCCAAATTATCATTGTGCGAATTTCAATATGAACTTGTGGAGCCGACGTGCCAGTAGCTACGCCATCCCCTGTTTACCCGGGCCAGTGCTTCCAAGTAATAGTAGTCCCCCCACAAATTGGCCTCGTCGATGCCGCGCCCATGCGGCAGGCTGTAGACGCCGTGCAGCAACAAGGCATTGCTCTCGTCGGCTTGGGGGGTGCAATGGGTGATCAGGCCGCGCAACAAGCGCTGCGCGGCATCGAGAAAATGTGTCCGGGCCGGGCCATCCGGCATTTGGTTCGTGATTTCCAACAAGCCGCACACGGCGATGGCCGTGGCCGAGCTGTCGCGCGGCACCGCCGCGCCGGCGACGAGGGAAAGGTCCCAGGCCGCGATCCCGTCTTCAGGCAGCTTGGCCAGGAAATAGTCGGCCATCCGGATGGCGCAATCGAGCATGCCCAGTTCCGGCGCGTAGCGGTGGTTCAAGGCATAGCCATAGATCCCCCAAGCCTGGCCGCGCGCCCAGCAAGACTCGGTCGAACTTCCCTGCACCGTGCTGGCAATGCGCGCCCGACCGCTGAAAGGATCGAGGTGGTAACTGTGGAAGCTCGAGCCATCGGCGCGCACCAGCAAGTCCATCGAGCGCTGCAGATGCCGCACCGCCGCCGTGGTGTAGCGCACGTCGCCACTTTGCTCGGCCGCCCAGTGCAGCAGGGGCAGGTTCATCACCGTATCGATGATGATACGCCCGGATTCAGCCGCGTCGTCCATGCGGCCCCAGGCCTGGAATACCCCCGCATTGGGCAGGTAACGGCCCATCAGCCAGTCGGCAGCGGCGATGCCAAGCTTGCGGCTGCAACTCAAGCCCGTGGCGCGATAGGCGGCGACACAGGAAGGCCCGTACAGGAAGCCCAGGTCATGATGGTCGAGGTCGATATTGCGGGCCAGGCGGCGCGCGTAGCTGGGCAGGTGGCTCAGGGCCAGGTGGCGGAATTTGTGGCGCCCGCCCGATTCATAGCCCAACCAGGCCAGGCCGGTCCAGAAACCCGTCGTCCAGCCCATATTGGTGCCCGGCCGCTCGCCCTCGGTTTGGCGCAGCCGGTAATATTGCCCAACGGTCGTATCGTCCGGAAAGCGGTTTCCCAGCAACTCAGCATGGCGCAGCAGGCGATCGATGGCGCGCGTCTCGGCGGCCTTGAAAGGCTCATCCATCGCTGCCGCCTGAATAGAAGATAACGTTAACATATCAACTCAAAAAAAGTTAGCCACCAACTGCCGGTGCTGCCCATGGACAGCATCCTTGTTCAAAGCGCTCATGCCGTGCCGGCCTTGCGCGCCCGCTTTCCGGCACCCGAAGGTACAGGTCGCGACTTCGGCGGCGGCGCCGTCGATTCGCGAATCACAAACTCGCTTGGAAATTCGATGCGCTGGCGGCGCCCGGAGTGCCCCTGGATCCGGCGCATCAATTCCTGCACCGCCACCTTGGCCATCTCGGCGACCGGATGGCGCAGCGTGGTCAAGCGCGGTTGGATGATGCTCGAGGCCGGCACGTCATCGAAACCGATCAGGGAGATGTCGTGCGGGATGCGCAGTCCGGCCGCCCGGATCGCGACCATGCAGCCCAAGCCCATTTCGTCACTGGCGGAAAAGATCGCCGTGGGCCGGTCCGCCAGCGCCATCAAGGCCGTACCGGCTTCCAAGCCGGAACGCTCGGAGAAATCACCCTGGATAATCAGTGCCGGATCGATCGCGATGCCGGCATCGCTCAAGGCCTGGCGGTAACCGCGCTCGCGCTCAGCGCTTTGTCCCGTGTAGGCACTGCCGCGGATGAAGCCGATGCGGCGGTGTCCCAGTTCGGTCAAATGGCTGACCGCATCGCGCGCGCCGTTGAAGTTATCCCCCAGAACCACCGGCAGCAGCGTCTCGTGCTTGCAGTAGTTCATCAGGACGATCGGCTTGTCGCTCGCCTCGAGCATTTTCAGGTACGCGTCGCTCATGCGCGGCAACACGAACACCAGGCCATCCCATAGTCCATGAAGCAGCTGGTCCAGGCGCTTGCCCTGTGCCTGCGTGAAATCGTCGACCGAGTTGTAGATAAACAGATCCATCTGGTAGCGCCGCACTTCGGCGCTCAACTCGGCAATGAATGCGTTGATCACCACGGAGGCCAGGTCATTGACCACCACGCCGATCACGTTGGTGCGTGCGCCCTTCATCATGCGCGCGGCGGCATTGGGCGTGTAACCCAACTGCTCCGACGCGGCCAGTACCCGGGCTTTCAATTCCTCGGAGATGTAGCCGTCTCCGCTGAGCGCGCGCGACGCGGTCATGACGGCCACGCCGGCCGCTTTGGCAACCTGGACAAGTGTGACTGCAGTTTTTTTCATTTTCTTATCTGCGACGAAGTTCAATGTGATAACGATATCACTTAGAATGATTCAAATCAACTGCTTTCCGTGCTCCGCGCCAAGATACAACATCGCGCCCCCCCGGGGCATCCTGCCTACCGGGCCTCGACGCGCACCTGCACCGGGGCGGCGACCCGGGCCGCAAAGTTTTGAACATAGGCTTCCCACGCCTGCGCGTTCGAAAAGTCGCCGCTCTTGCTCCAGCCTGCGCCCAGATAGTAGACAAACGGCTGTCCCGGCAGCGCCTGGCCAAGCGCCAGGTAGTTGCCAGCGCTTTCTGCGAACGCGCCCGCCATCGGCAGCACCACGCCACACCCGATGGTGCCGTCAGCGCCGTGCTGCGGCTCCCAATAGCTCATCCAGTGCATGCCCGCATCGCTCGTGTAGCGGCCGCCGCCGGCCCGCTGCGCGATGCCGACACCGACTTGCAGCGGCGCCGCCAACGGGCTCTCGAAGCGGCTTTCCACACGTGAGAAATTGGAACCGGCATCGATCGAGACGCGGCGCACTTCCGACACCGCACGCCCGCTTGCGTCCCAGCGCCCAAAGCGCAATTCGAAGGCGGCGCGCAGCGGCCCGTCGGCCAGCACGGTCCACTGCTTGAAGTTCGATGACACATGCAACGCCCTGCCGTCGTACACGCCAAGGCCGCCGCAGCCGCGCGAGGTACCGACGCTGTAGAAGTCCAGTCCTTCACCGTGGTCCGCATGATAGTCCTTCGACTTGTACCAGTTGTCGATCACCAGCTTGTGGGCCGATTTGGCCCACACGTCGACGCCGCTGCTGGTCAGTTTTTCGCCCGGCTCGGTCATGATCGCCGGGCCGTAGACGCGGTGCGCGATACGCTCGCTTTCCCAGGCAAAATCGTCGAAACGCTCGGGCACGAAACGCGCATGGGCGCGCCGGTCCAGCGGCGGCACCGCTGGCAGCTTGCTCCGCTCAAACGCGAAGTAGCGCCGCGTTTCTCCGGGCGCCAGCGTGGCCTGGAACAGCACGTGCGCGCCGTCGGCCTGGCTATTGACGATGCGCGAAGTCTGGGCATCCATGATGGCGACCGCGCCCTTCCCGAGCGCCGCCTCGACCGTTTCGGCGGCGCGGAAAATGGCGGCGCCGTTGACAACGCTGACCCCTTGCGGCGTGCTTTGCTCAAGCAGGGCCATGCGATAGATTTCGCTGCCGGCCAACAGGAACGCGCCCACGCCATACACTTCGGTGGCCTTGTCGTCGAAGGACTTGGGATCCTTGCCAATCGGCTGGACATGAATCAGCCTGCCGTCGGCCAGCACGCTGGCGTTCAATGCGGCCCAGCCCTTGCGCAGCGCCGGTTCGAAGCGTGCCCGTTCCAGCAAGCCTTGATTCACGCCCCAGGCAAGCGCGTAGGTATAGAGCCCGGTGCCGCTGGTCTCCTTGAGCGGATAGTGTTCTGGATCGAGCAGGCTGGCACGCCACATGCCGTCTTCCTGCTGCAGGGTGACCAGCCTGTCGGCCATCTCCTTGAATTGCTGCTCGAAGCGGGCGCGCGCCGCATGGTGGGCTGGCAGGTACTGCAGCATGCGCACCAGGCCACCCATCACCCAGCCATTGCCGCGGCTCCAGAATACCTTCTGGCCGTTCGCTTCACGCCGATTGAAATAGCTACTGTCGCGGAAATACAGGTGTTCGCTCTTGTCGTACAAATAGTCGGAAGTACGCCACCAGTGCGCAACGGCCAGGTCCATGTAGCGCTGGTCGCCCGTGGCGGCATATAGGCGCATCCACGCTGGCGGCGCCATGAACAGGGCGTCGCACCAGGTCCAGCGCGTCAGGCTGTCGGGCAGGCCAAATTCCATCGAACCGTCATGGGGCTGGGCCAGCATGCCGTCAAATTGTGCCCGCATCGCTGCGATCATGCGTGGGTCGCCAAGCTGGAGATACAGCTCGGCGTAGGTCTGGCCGACGATCTGGTCGTCGGCGTGATAGGTGTCCGGGCCCAGCTTCCAGTCGCGGCGCTCGCCCATCGCCACCATGGCGTCGCGGTAACGCGATTGCCCGGAGATTCCGGCCAGCGCCATCATGCCGGAATAGCCCACCGCCTGGGTCCAGTCGAACGTCGGCCAGTCGCTGGGATGGGCAAGCTGCCAGTCGGCGGCGCGCTCCATCGTGCCGAGGACGGCGGCGGCCGACAACGTGGCCGTCGGCGCACTGCGGCCAGGATCGGGCGCGGCTACCGGTGCCGCGCAGTGCGCACTGGACAAGGCAAGCAGGATCAGCGCGGCAAACAGGGCCGGTTTTGATTTCGTGTACGGAATAAGGTTCATCGTGAGGTCCAAAAAACAAGGAGAAAAAGTGGCGCATCTAGCGCACTGGCTCGGGAAGGTCCGGATCGAATGCAAGCGTGACGTTCAGCGACCGCCCCGCTGTCGCGCCCACCTTCGCCTTGAACAGGACGGTGGGTGCGAGCCGGATCACGGTGATGGCCGGGTCGGCCTGGACCAGGCGTGCGCCGCGCCGGTGCACTTCGATCGTGATCTCGCCCATGTTGTGCTGGGTCGGATCGGCAACGCCGAGCGTGAGCTTGCCGTCCTGCTCCTGCAATACCACGGCAGCGGCGCTGTCGCTGCCGACATACGGGGCGCCGTCCAGGCGCACCATGCCGGGATTCCAGAAATTGATGCCCGTCAGGCCGAGCAGCTTGTCATGCACGGCGCTGGCGTTGCCGTCGTTGGCCAGCAGCTCGATCGTCGGGTGCGCCGCATACGCCGCGGTGGCAGCCGCGCTTGCCCCAGGCAGGAGCACGTAGATATAGCCCTGGCCTTGAGGACGAATTCCATGTCCGATGGCCAGGCTGAGGAAGGCGTTGTGTACCGGGTCGGGGCTTTCAAAGCCGTTGATGGCCTGCCACCGGTCGGTACGTGATTCTCGCAGCGACGTCACGGCCTGCGCCTGCGGGAAGTAGTAGCCGATGCCGGCGCCGGGCACGCTGCCGGCCAGGTGCGCCCACCGCACATCGGCCAAGGTCACGGGCGCGCCCAGGGCAAGCGGCTGCAGCTCGCCATTGACAGTGAGCGGATTGCTGGCTTCGAAATTGAGTTTGCGGTTCTCGACAATGGTTTCGACCGGCGCCGCCCCGCCGGACGAAATATCCGATCCCGTCGCGACGATTTTGTCGCCAAACATGAACCAGGACTTCTTGCCCTGCAGGTCGGACCCGGTCACGCCGCGCAGGTCGAACGCCATGCCGATCGAGGCATGGCGGCCATTGATCTGGGCGCCGCCGACCCAGCTTGCCCGATTGGCGTAAAAATTCCATGCCTTGGGCAGACCAGTGCCGCTGCGGTCGGTGGTGGTACCTGGCAGGCGCATCGCGTCGACGGTCGGCCAAAAATTGGCATCGTACTGGGTCTGGTCCGCGTTATACAGGTTGAGCATGCCGATGCCGTTCCACCAGCTGCGCGCATGCTCGCCATTGCCAAATTCGAACGCCGAGATCCGGTCCGAGAACATGCTCAGTGTGGCGCCAAATCCCGGACCGCGTTGCAGCACCCGATCCATGCTGGCGAAGATGCGCACACCCTGCTCTTCCGCAGCACCGACCGTCGCCGGATCGGCCATCACCGCCTTGAGCGTGTGCAGGTCGTAGACCGACAGCACCGCGCCAACGCCGGTGGGGCTGCCCAGGTAATTGCTGCCGAACGCCATGTCGCGCTCGATCCAGCCCTTCACCGCGGCCTTCATCCAGGCGGCGTCGCCCGGCGGCGCGGCCTGCGCCAGCGAGGCGATGGCGGCGATGGCGCGCCGCCCCGCCTCATGATCGCTTTGCAGGCGCGAGGAAATGCGCCTGCCGCGCACCGCGTCAGCCATCGCACCATCGAAGATCCAGGGCGCGTACGTCTCGCGCGCCGACCGGAATACGCTGGCCAGGAGCGCATCGCCAATCGGCCAGTCGGATCGGGAAAACAGATAGATCAACTTGGCGTAGTCATCCAGGGCCACCAGGCCATAGCTTCCCGTGTAGGCCACGTGGGCGTGCTGCACGAAGGATCCGTCGGCGTAAAAGCCATCGCCGGCGCTCACCGGGACCAGCGTCTGGCTGATCGCATCGCGCCCGGCCTTGACGTGCCGGGCCGAGCGGCCCAGCACGCCGCGCAGGGCGACCACCAGCGCCTTGTCGAGCCGGTTGGCGCCGGTCTCGGCCGTCTTGTCCAGGGCGCCGTCAGGCAGGGCGCGCCAGCCTGGATCGGGAACGAAGCGGTCGATTGCCGCCAGGCAGCGCGACAGCAGCGCCGGCGCAATTTCGCTGTTCATCAAGGTCAGCACATTGACCAGCCGCAGGGGCACGCCGATCTGCCAGTCCCACCAATTGCCGTAGGGTGCCGCCCGCGCGTGGTAATGCCTGGCATCCATCCACTCGAGTCCGTGCAAAATGGCCGAGCGCAGGGCCGCGCTGCGGTACAGTGGCGTGCCTTGCTGCGCGTAGGCCATCGCCATCGTTTCGATGCGCGCGTAGTTGCTGGTGACCGTGGCCGACGCCACGATCCCATTGGGGTTGTTCCAGTCCGCAGCGTCGGACCAGAGTGCCGTGGCGTTGACGTCGCCATCCATTGTGACGAGATAGCGCTGCGCCGCGGCTGCCACCGATCGCTTGGTGGCGCGCACGTCGGCGTCATCCTGACTTGCGCCCGGGTCGCCGGCCAGGCGCGCCTCCCAGCGCAAGCGCATCTGGTCGAATCCATCTGCCTGCGCCGCTGCAGCGCAGGCGCCAAGCAGCACGGCGAACAAGGAATTTTTGACCGATTTTTTCAGCAACAACGTCCCGCTCCTTAATAAGTTGTGATGACCAGGGTCGGGCGCAAGGCCAGGTTCGAGTGTTCTTTGGATGCATACTCGACCCAGCCGTTCGAGCCATAATTGCTTGCCAGGTCGAGCACCATCGTCAGCAGCTTGTCGCTCGCCAATGCGGCGCTGACCTGGCCGGTCACATCGACCTGGACCGCACTTTTAAGTGGCGGCACGCTCCAGCTGGCAATCAGCGTGCCATTGCCCGGCGCCGTCGTCCAGATTACCCCGCTCTCAGTCCAGGCATCGGAATTGCCCAAAGTCAGATTGGTGGTCATGGCGCTGGTCTGGCCCAGCGCTGAGGTAGCGAGGACCAGTTTGGCGCTGGCAAGCGTGCCGCTGACGGCGGACAGGTCGAACTTCAGCAAGCCTTTGCGGTAGTAGCCTGCAATGTCGTTCTTGAGCACCAGGCTCACTGCCGAGCCGTAGTTGGTGCTTGCGTACGTGCCGTTGCGCACGTAGGCGTCGGCACTTGGCGACAGTACGGTGGTGGTATTGAGCGCGAAATGGGCATTGAATGATTTCCCGCTCGACCCGCTCACGTTGACGCTCAGCTTGATCGTGGGGCTGAGCTGGTTGACCGTGATGCCAGGATCGGCTGCCACCAGAGCGCCGGCGCTGCGATTGATTTCCAGGTTGATCGTTCCGGTATTGGCCTGGGTCGGGTCGGCCACGCTCAACTGCAGGTCACCGGCATTTTGCTGCATGACCACGGCGGCCTTCCTGTCGCTGGTCAGCAGCGCCAGCCCCGCGTCGCTGATGACCTTGCTTGCATCGTTCCAGAAAATGGCGCCCGTCAAACCCGACTGGCTATCGCTGACGGCGCTGGCGCTGGTCGAGCGCTCGATCACCTTGATGGTTGGCGCGCTGGCGTAGCTCGACACCTGGGCCGCGCTGCGATTGGGCAGGATGACGTAGGTGTAGGCTCCGTTGGTGGGGCTGACGCCATGCCCCAAAGCCAGGCTCAGATACGTGTTCGATACGGTTGTGGTGGTGCCGCCCGAGTTGATGTCGCTCCAGGCGCCAGTACGTGTTTCGCGCAGGCCGGCAACCACCGGCGCATCTGGAAAATGGTAGCCGATGTCGCTGCCGCCGACGCTGCCGGCCAGGTGGGCCCATTGCACGCCCACCATCGACTCCGACCAGCCCGGTGAACCCGACTTGGCGCCGCCGTTGACGGTCAGCAGATTATCGCCAGCGCTGTTGAGCTTTCGGTTTTCAACGATGGTCTCAACGCTGCTCCCGTCGGTGCTGGCAAGGCCAACACCAAGGGCCACGATGCGATCGCCAAACAGGAACCATGCCTTCTTGCCCGACAGGGTCGACGCGGTGACGTTGACGGACGTGAAATCCATGCCCACTGCCGCGTAACGCCCACCAAGCTCGGCGCCGCCGACGCCGTTACGGGAATTCATGAAACTTTTCCAATTGACTGGCGTGCCGCTGCCGCTGTGGTCGGTGGTGGTCCCGGGCAGGCGGCGCGCATCGATGGTCGGCCAGAAATTATCGTCAAACTGCGTCAAGTCATTGTTGTACAGATTCGCCATCCCCATTCCGGTCCACCAGCCTTTGGCATTCTCGCCATTGCCGTATTCAAAGGCCGAGATCCGGTTCGAAAACATGCTCAGTCCGAATGCGAAACCAGGCTCGCGCTGGACCACGCGGTCGGCCGAGGCAAACACGTGGGTCCGGGTGGCTTCGCTCGCGGCGCTGACGGCGGTATCGCTCAAGATTGCCTTGAGCAAACCCATGTCATACAGGGTCATGCCTGCAGACACGCCCGGAATGGCGGTGGCGACCGACGCAAAATAGGAGTTGCCGAAGCTCGTGTCACCTTGCATCCAGCCTTTGACCAGGCTCTTGATTTGCAAGGCCTGGTCGGCAGGCAAGCCCAGGCTCAGCTCGGCAAGCGCGCCAACGACACCCCGGCCGCTGCCGTGGTCGGTGCTGAATTCACGGGAAATCGCGCGGCCCCGGCCCATATCCATCATCGCGCCATTGTAGATAAACGGCGCGAACGCATTCACCGCCCATGCATAGGCATTTGCCGTATTCGGGTCGGTGACCGTCCAGGTCGAACCGGTCAGCAGGTAGAGCAGTTTGGCGATGTCCGACAGCAGCACCGGACCGTAGCTGCCGATGTAAGCGATATTGCTGTGCTGGATAAAGGAGCCATCGGCATAGAAACCATCTCCCGTCGTGACATAGAGCAGGGCCTGGCTGATTGCGTCACGGCCTTGGGCGATCTTGCTCGACGACTTCCCCAGCACGCCGCGCAGCACCACCACCAGTGCCTTGTCGAGGCGGTTGGCGCCGGTCTCGACCGTCGTGGACAGGCTGCCGCCCGGATTGGTGCGCAAAGTCGGATCGGGAACGAAGCGGTCCACCGCGGCCAGGTAGGAGGCGATTTGGGCCGCGCTCAGCAGGGGGTACACGGCCGAGACCGTATTATTGAGCGCAAGCGGCGCGCCGATTTGCCAGTCCCACCAATTATCGAAGGAGGTCATGACCGCCTTGTACTGGTTCTGGATCATCCAGTCGAGCCCGCCGACGATGGCGCTGCCGAGCGCCGCATTTTGATACAAGCTCGAATAGGGGGAGGCATACGCCGAGGCCATGGAGGAAAGCCGGTTGAAGCTGCCGGTGACGTTGGCCGAAATCGTCCAGTCCGCCAGATCAGTCCAGAGCGCAGTGCGGCCCGCGCCGGTCTGCATCGAATCCCAATTGGTCTGGGCATTGCCCGTCACGACGGAAATCTGGCCGCTGATGTCGGGATCGCCCAGGTCGACCGCGGCGCCACCGGTGGCGCGGGTCTGCCACTTGGCACGCATGGTGTCATATTCGTCGGCGTGGGCTTGAATGCATGTCCCTGCAGTCAGGCAAATGAACAACCAGATGGCACATGGCCATGACTTTCGCTGATTCATGATGCTCCTCGATGGGCGATCTACGGTAGCGCGGATTCGCCCCTGATCAGGTAACGTTCCCACACCAGACGAAAAAAATTACTGGCACTCTACTTGCGGGAAAAATGCTCCTCAATCTCTTCCAGCGTCTTGCCCTTGGTTTCCGGCAAGAGAAAAGCTGCCGTCAAAAAGTAGACCGCCGAGCAAGCGGCCCAGAAATAAAACATCGGCGCATATCCATGTTTGCCCACGGTTGGCAGGAAGATCGCGGCAATCACGGTCGAGACGAACTGGTTGATCAGAAGGGCGATGCTCATGCCGTTCGAGCGTATCCGGGTCGGCATCAGTTCGGACAGCGCCAGCCAGACGCACACACCAGGCCCGACGGCGAATGATCCGATGAAGCCAAAAATGCAGAGCATCACCAACCAGCCGTGGCGCTGTCCGGGTACCAGGCCGATGCTTGCTTTTTCTATCGTCAATGGCGCATTGGCGGCGGCCTCCGGATCGGGGAAGGGGTTGAGGCCAACACGGCGAAACGCGCGTCCGATGACGCTGTCCGGCTGCACCGTGGCGGCGCGCGAAATCACGATCCGCGACTGGGCCGCATCGTTGCTTCGCAAGGTTTGCACATTGGTGAAGTCGCCGTAGGAATAGGCGACAGTCACTTGCTGCGGCCGGTCGCCAGGCGACGCGCCTGCCGCTGCCAGCACCGTGGCATGGAGGTCCAGCTCCAGGCCGTCATGCTTGATCTGGGCCTGCACGAGGGGTCGGATATCGTTCGATTCGGCCTCAACCGAACTGAACAGGAAACCGGCGAGGAGGAGGGAAACCACGATCCCGCCGCTGCCCAGCATCAGCAAAAACTTGCGCCCCTTGATGTCGACCAGCATGACGGCAACGACCGTCATGACCGCATTGAGCAGCTTGATCCCCACGTCCCCGGTGTTTGCCAAAGCACCTGGCAAACCTGCCTGGCCGAGGATGTTGACGGCATACGCCATGATCGAGTTGATGCCCGTCGCCTGGTTGCACGCCAGGATCAGGCAGGCCAATAAAAAGGGCAGCACGTAGCGCCGGCTGAGCAATGGGTCCTTCGGCGCGTCGGCGCCGGCCGGGCCAGGGGCACTTGTCACGGCCCGCTCCATGTCGGCCAGCTCCGCCTCGGCCTGGGCCAGCGAGCGGCTGCGCTGCAAGGCCCGCAGCGCCTGCGCGCGCCGGTCGCGCTGGACCAGGTAGCGCGGCGATTCGCTGAGCCAAAACGTGCCAGCCGTGAAAATGACGCCGGGCAGAAGGCACATCCAGAAGATGCTGCGCCAGGCGTGGTCCTTGGCCGCCAACAAGACGTCGCTGCGCGCCGTCAAGGCCGACACCTCGACCTGGCGGGCAAAATACAGCCCGATGAGCGCGGCCATCAGGAGGCCGACTGTCAGCAGCAGCTGGAAGATTGCCGTTCCCCGGCCCCGGTACCGGGCATCGAGGCACTCGGCCAGGTAGAGCGGCGCGACCACCCCGATCAAGCCGCCACTGATGCCCTGAAGCAGGCGGCCCAGCAAGAGCGGGGTATAGCCGTCGGCCATGGCGATGACGGGAATGCTCAGCGAGAACAACAATCCCGACAATGCCAGCACGCTCTTGCGGCCGATCGCATCCGCCAATGCACCGGCGAACAGCGACGACAGGACACTTCCCAGAAGGACCGCGGCCACGACAAAACCCAGTTCTTGCGCACTGAGATTCCATAATCCGGACGCGGTCGATTCCAGATAGGGCAAGGCGCCGGCGATGATTCCGACATCTATACCGTATAGCAAGCCGCCCAGCCCCGCGACGAACAACAGATAGCGGGTATACCAAGTGCCGTGATTCGAATCTGCGCTCATGAAGGTGAAAGTTCCCAGCAGGTTAAGGTAGCCGCATCGTTACCCGCGCCGCTTGCCGCGCAGGTGAAGATCCGGGTCAATCCAATATGGGAACGTTATCACACGTAAATTTCGAATGCAAGCAAATTGACGGAAGTCAATTTAGACGGAACATGTCCCGAATCAGAAATTCGCTGACAAAACGTAGGGCGGAACCCCAAGGATGATGCCAACGAATTTTCAACTCATGATACTAGGCGAACCTGGAGAAATCCGGCTTGCGCTTCTCGAAGAAGGCAGTGAACGCTTCCTTCGCTTCGGGCGCCTGCAGCATGACCGGGAACAGCGCGTTCTCGGCGGCCATCGCGGCCGTGATGGAATCGGTCCTGGAACGCTTCATGAGGGCCTTGGTGGCGCGGATCGAGGTCGCCGGCAGTGCCACCAGCTTGGCCGCCTGGGCGCGCGCAAACGCCGCCAGGTCGGCCGCCGGCAGCACCTTCGACACCAGCCCCATTTGCAGCGCCTCGGCCGCGGGGAACGATTCCCCGAGCAGCAGCTTTTCGGCCGCGCGCGGATAACCGGCCAGCATTGGCAGCAGCAGGCTCGATGCGAATTCGGGGCACACGCCCAATTGCACAAACGGCATCGAGAATTTGGCGCTGTCGGCCGCGTACACCAGGTCGCAGTGCATCAGCATGGTGGTGCCAATGCCGATGGCCGCACCGGACACCGCCACCACCACCGGCTTGCTGCAGCCGGAGAGCGCGCGCATGAACTGGACCACGGGCCGGTCGGAAAACGCCTCGCCATCAACCGGCGCGTTCTTCAGGAAATCGTCAAGGTCGTTCCCGGCCGTGAAAATCTCCGGCTTGCCCATGATAAGGACGGCGCGTACCGCCGCGTCCTGCTCACCGTCGACCAGCGCGTCGGCCATCAGCTGGTACATCGCCGCCGTGATCGCATTCTTGCGATCGAGGCGGTTGAATTCGATCGTCAGTATGCCATCGGCCTTGCTGCTCAGGATGTCCATGTTCTTACACCCGCTCGATGATGCCTGCGGCGCCCATGCCGCTGCCGACGCACATCGTCACCATGCCGTACTTGAGGTTGTTGCGGCGCAGCGCGTGCACCACCGTGGCGGCGCGGATCGCACCGGTCGCGCCCAGTGGATGGCCCAGCGCAATGGCGCCGCCCATCGGATTGACCTTGGACGGGTCGAGCCCGAGGTCGCCCATCACGGCCAGCGCCTGCGCGGCGAACGCTTCGTTCAGTTCGATCCAGTCCAGCTGGTCCTGGGTGATTCCGGCGGCGGCACAGGCGGCGGGAATGGCCACCTTCGGGCCGATGCCCATGATTTCCGGCGGCACGCCGCGCACCGCGAAGGACGAAAATTTCGCCAGCGGGGTCAGGTTGTGTTCGCGCAGGATGCGTTCGGAAACGATCAGCAGCGCACCTGCGCCGTCCGACATCTGCGAGCTGTTGGCAGCCGTGACCGAACCCTTGGCCGCGAACACGGGTTTCAGTTTGGCCAGCGACTCCATGGACGAATCGGCACGCGCGCCTTCGTCGGTGTCAACGGTGCGCGACCTGACGTCAGTCTGGCCGGTCGCCAGGTTCGGCGTACGGGTGATGATCTCGACCGGCGTGGTCTCGTCCTTGAAGAAGCCGGCCTGCTGCGCGGCGATGGCGCGGCGGTGCGACTCGACCGCAAACGCATCCTGCTGCTCGCGCGTGATCTTCCATTGCTTGGCCACGTTTTCGGCCGTCAGGCCCATGCCGTAAGCCATGCCGACGTTTTCGTCCGTGAACATGGCCAGGTTCATCGAAGGATGATGGCCCATCATCGGCACCATCGACATCGACTCGACACCGCCGGCGATCATCACATCGGCCTCGCCGACGCGAATCCGGTCAGCCGCCATCGCCAGAGCGGTGATGCCCGAGGCGCAGTAGCGGTTGACGGTCACGCCACCCACCGTGTTCGGCAGGCCCGCCAGCAGCACCGCATTGCGCGCGATGTTAAAGCCCTGCTCCGCTTCCGGGAACGAGCAGCCGATGATGGCGTCGGTGATCAGCGCCGGATCGAGCCCCGGCACTTGCGCCATGGCCGACTGGATCGCACGCACCAGCAGGTCGTCCGGACGCATGGACTTGAACATGCCGCGCGGCGCCTTGCCGATCGGGGTGCGGGTTGCGGAGACGATGTAGGCGTCTTGAAGTTGTTTGCTCATGATGTTCTCTCTTAAATTCGTTTAGCGTTTTTCGGACAAATACCAGTCGACCTGCACCTGTGCGGCCAGCGTTCCCTGCGCGTCGAACACGTCAACCTCGACCGGGAAGGCCACCTTGCCGTCGGCCTTCAACGCCGCCTTCAAGGCCTCGATGTCGCCTGGCACCCTGCCCTGCGCATGGGTCGCGCCCTTGGCCAGTTTCTGATACTGGATGCGCGACTCCTTGGCCACTGGCCGCAGGCCCAGGATCAGGTCTGCAAAGCCACCTGCCATGGCCGCGCCGGAGGCCGTTTCGGCCAGCGTGAACAGGGCTCCCGCGTGCTGGCTGCCCAGGTGGTTGTTCAGCTTCGGGTCTTCCGGCATCGACACCTTCGAGCTGCCGTGGCCGATCTCATCGATCGAGATCCCCAGCAGCCGCACGAACGGCAGCGTGTCCATCATTTGCTGCTTGATGCGGTCATACACCATGCTCGGCCTCACGCGTAGTAACAGTTTGAATGCCAGGGTCGCAATCGACATGGACGTCGTTCAGTTGCGCACTGGTTTACCGGTTTGCATCATGCCCATGATGCGCTCCTGCGTTTTCGGATGGTTCAGCAGCTCCAGGAAGGCCTTGCGTTCCATGTCCAGCAGCCACTGCTCGCTGACCATGCTGTCCTGGTCGATGTCGCCACCGCTGACGATCTGCGCGATCATGTCGCCGAGCTTGAAGTCGTGCGCCGAAATGAAGCCGCCGTCGCGCATGTTCACCAATTGCGCCTTGATCGTGCCCCAGCCGTAGCGGCCCGTGACCTTGACCAGTTTTTTCATCGGCGGACGGTAGCCGGCGTCGAACATGGCGCGCGCTTCCACCTTGGCCACGTGCAGCAACTCATACGGATTGAAGACGATCACGTCGTCTTCCTTCAAGTAGCCCATGGTCTTCGCTTCCAGCGCCGATTTCGACACGTTGGCGGTGGCGGCATTGGTGAAGCCCGTTTTCAGGAAGTGCAGGATATCGCTGCCCTGGGCCGCATTGGAAGCGCGTACCGCCGCTTCTTTCAGGCCGCCACCGGCCGGAATCAGGCCCACGCCCACTTCGACCAGGCCAATGTATGATTCGATCGAGGCCACGCGCTTTGACGCGTGCAGGGCCATTTCGCAGCCGCCGCCCAGCGCCAGCCCGGCGACCGCAGCGATCACCGGCACGTTCGAATACTTCATCGCCATGAAGGTGTCCTGCAGCAGCGCGATGCCTGGCTCCATCGCCTTGGCGCCGCCTTGCATGAACAGCGGCAGCGCCGACTGCAGGTCGGCGCCGGCCGAGAACGCGCCGCCATCGGCAGCGTCGGCGTTCCAGATCACCAGGCCCTTGAAATTCTTCTCGGCTTCGGCTTGCGCCATTTTCAGGCCGTTGATCACGCCTTCGCCAATCACGTGCATCTTGGTCTTGAGCGAGATGATCAGTACTTCATCGTTCTGGTGCCAGATGCGTACCGACTCGTCTTCATGCACGGTGACGCCAGCGCTCTTGCCGTCCACTGCCCCGCTGCCGAACACCGGCGCGCGGAACGCCTGGCGCTCGTACACGGCCAGTGACGAGCGCGGCACGTAGGCATTTTTCGAGGCCGAGTAGGAGCCTTCAGGCGTGTGCACGCCCTTCTCGGCGACCTGGCCTTCGAACACCCAGGCCGGCAGTGGCGCGCTGCACAGCGCGGCGCCGGAATCGATGTCTTCCTTGACCCAGGTGGCGATCTGGTTCCAGCCGGCCGCCTGCCAGGTCTCGAAGGGGCCGACGTTCCAGCCGAAACCCCAGCGCATTGCGAAATCGATGTCGCGCGCGTTGTCGGCGATCGAGCCCAGGTGCACGGCGATGTAGTGGAAGGCGTCGCGGAAGATCGCCCACAGGAACTGCGCCTGCGGATTGGTCGACTCCTTCAGCGCCTTGAACTTCTTGACCGTATCCTTCTCTTTCAGGATACGCGCCACGATGTCGGCCGCCTTGCCGCCGCCGGCCACGTACTCGCCACTGGCCAGGTCAAGGCGCAAGATGTCCTTGCCGACCTTCTTGTAAAAACCCGCGCCGGCTTTTTGACCCAGCGCGCCTGCTGCAACCAGCCTGGCCAGGACTTCGGGCGTCTTGTAGACGGCGAAGAACGGATCGTCAGCCAGGTAGTCCTGCATGGTCCTGATCACGTGGCCCATCGTATCGAGGCCAACCACGTCGGCCGTACGGAAAGTGCCCGACTTGGCGCGGCCCAGTTTGGCGCCGGTCAGGTCGTCGACCACGTCCACCGAGAGGCCGAATTTTTCAGCTTCGTGGATGATCGCCAGCATGCCGAATACCCCGACACGGTTGGCGATGAAATTGGGGGTGTCCTTGGCCTGCACGACGCCCTTGCCCAGCGTCGTCGTCAAGAACCCTTCGAGCTGGTCGACGATGGCGGCACTGGTGGACGCGGTCGGGATGATCTCGACCAGGTGCATGTAGCGCGGTGGATTGAAGAAGTGCACGCCGCAAAAGCGCGTCTTCAATTCGGCGTCGAAGCCTTCGGCCAGCGTCGTGATCGACAGGCCCGAGGTGTTCGAGGCAAAGATCGCGTTCGGCGCGATGTGCGGCGCGACCTTCTTGTACAGGTCGTGCTTCCAGTCCATGCGCTCGGCGATCGCTTCGATGATCAGGTCGCAGCCGGCCAGCAGCTCGAGATTGTCCTCGTAGTTGGCCACTTCGATCAGGCCGGCGTCGTCCTTGTTGCCAAGTGGCGCAGGACTGAGTTTTTTCAGGTTCTCGATCGCGCGCAGCACGATCCCGTTCTTGTTGCCGTCCTTGGCCGGCAGGTCGAACAGCACCACCGGCACCCTGGCATTGATGCAGTGGGCGGCGATTTGCGCACCCATCACGCCGGCGCCCAGAACAGCTACTTTTTTTACGATAAAGTTTGTCATGTTTTTTCCTTAGAACAGATCAGCATCAAGTGCCATCAGGCTCGATGCGCCGGAACGTGCCTGGCGAATCAGCATGGCCGTTTCAGGCTGCAGGCGTGCAAAATAAAAACGTGCGGTGGCCAGTTTCGCTTTGTAGAAAGTGTCGCCCGAGTCTTCCTTGGCCAGTGCGATCTTCGCCATCTGGGCGAAGAAATAGCTGTACACCAGGTGGCCGACGACGCGCAGGTAAGGCACGCAGGCGGCACCCACCTCGTCCTGGTTGGCGAATGCCTTCATGCCGATTTCCATGGTCAGCGTGCCGACCTTCTCGCCCAGGTCACCGAGCGGCGTGATGAACTCGGACATCGCCTCGTCGGTCCCGTTTTCTTCGACAAACGCGCGGATTTTCTCGCCGAACTTGCGGATCTTGGCACCGTTATCCATCAGGATCTTGCGCCCCAGCAGGTCGAGCGACTGGATCGTGTTGGTGCCTTCGTAGATCAGGTTGATGCGCGCGTCGCGCACATACTGCTCCATGCCCCACTCGCTGATGTAGCCGTGGCCGCCGAACACCTGCATCGCTTCCGAGGTCGCGATCCAGCCGTTATCGGTGATGAAGGCCTTGATTACGGGCGTGAGCAGCGCCACCTCGTCGGCCGCTTCCTTGCGCACTTCTTCGTCCGGGTGGTGCAGCTCGCGGTCGATCTGCAGCGCCACGTACGACGAAAAGGCGCGCGCGCCCTCGGCGTAGGCTTTGGCCGTGAGCAGCATGCGGCGCACGTCCGGGTGCACGATGATCGGGTCGGCCGCCTTCTCGGGCGCTTTCACGCCCGACAGGCTGCGCATCTGGATGCGGTCCTTGGCGTAGGCCAGCGCGTTCTGGTAGGCCACCTCGGTCAGGCC
>JAZJYV010000064.1:0-61631 GCA_040390195.1 Pseudomonadota bacterium
AGAACGAAGACCTACAAAAACGAGCTTAACTTAGCGGCATTAGGGTCTGACCCCTTGAACGCTTTTCCACATACACAGCGCGGCACATCCGATTTTGCACGATTTCAAGGCGAAATCGCACGGTACGGCACTTGAATGGGTATGTGCCCGCTCGCCTAGCGTAGCAACCATCCCAGACTCTTGCCTGAGACGTTGTGAATGTACAGGCGTTCCTTCGTTTCGGTGACGCCGGTCGTGACTGGGGAATTTCCACTCGGGTCCTGGAGGTCGGCCACTACCTTGCCGTCCTCGGTGAACGCGATCACATGGCCATATGGCTTCGGCGGCGGCCAGAACATGCGCGGAATGCGCAGCGCAAGCTTGCGCATGAGCGGCCGCCCGGCCATCGCATCGAGGTCATTGCGCTGCCCGGCCAGGCCCAGCCACAGCTTGCCATCGAGCCCCCGCATGAGGTTGTCCGGATAACCAGGCAGGTTATCGAGCACCACCAGGGCTTGCGCGGACGGCTGCGCCACGTCGAGCCGATCAGCCGCAGCGGCGATTCTCCACACCCGGTACCTTCCGCTCTCGCTAACGAACAGGTTCTGCTCATCTGCGCTCAGTGCAATGCCGTTGGCAAAGCTCAAGCCCGTTGCCACGACCCGCAATGCCTTGCTGGCCGGGTCATATTCCAACACGCGTCCTGTGCTGGACTGTTCGAGGACATCGAGCGTGGCCGCTTCCATCGTGCTGCCCCATTGGGCGGGGGCGAAACGCATCGATGCGTCCGTCAGGTAAATCTTGCCGCTATTGGCGACAACGACGCCGTCGGGAAAGTGCAGCGGCCCGCCAGCCTGCGCGCTGGCCAATACCGTTACCTTGCCATCGGCGTCGATGGACAACAGCCCCTTGACCGCGTCCGCAACGACCAGCCGTCCGCCAGTGTCGAACACCATGCCCAGCGGCCTGCCGCCGGTGACGCTGAACACCTGCAGCTCACTGCCGTCCGGATTCATGCGCAAGATGCGGCCACTTTCGACACCGGTGTACAGCTTGCCATCCGCGCCGGGCACCAGATGTTCGGGGCCCACCTCCCCATTCAGATCGACTTGCTGCAGGCCGAGCAATTTCGTATTCGCCGCGTGCGCACCGGTGTACCCGGGCGCGGCTGGCGCGTGCCAGGCGACCGGTTCAATGGGGACCGGCCATAGGCTGAGGTAGGCGGCCAGCACAGGCACAAAAACGATCATGAGCAAGCTGGCTCTCTTCAAAGGCACCGCCGACTGGATCGGCATACGTTAGATATGAAACTCCGGCGTCCCCGCCGGCGTCTTGCGAAACGCCACACTCACCGGGTCGGCCGCCATCGCCGTCAACTCGTCCCACGCCATCACTGCGCTCAAGAACAGTTTGCCGTTCAATTTGCCCAGCAAGTCGCACTCCTTGAGCCGGTCCATCACCGGGCCCTTCACTTCGGCCAGGTGCAGCCCGATGCCGCGCTGCCTGAGCGACTGGTTCAGCTCCTGCAGGGCAAACAGGGCCGAAGTATCGATCGAACTGACCGCCGACATCACCAGCACCAGATCGCGGACGAGCGGCCGCGATTTGAGTCCGTCGTCAATCCGCCCGTTCACCGCTTCCACGTTGCCGAAGAACAGATTGGCGTCGATGCGCAGCATCAGTACCGTCGGCACCGTCTCGGCTGGATAACGCTCGATATTACGGAAATGCTCGGTGCCCGCGATCCGCCCCAGCACCGCGATATGCGGGCGGCTGGCGCGCCAGATCAGCGTGACCATCGACAGCACCACGCCAATAATCACGCCAGCTTCCACACCCAGCACCAGCACGCCACCAGCGGTGACTAGCAAGGCCAGCGCATCGCCACGGTCATAACGCCAGGCGGTGCGCAAAGTCTGTAATTCGAGCATGCCCAGCACCGCCAGGATGATGGTGGCGGCCAGCGTCGGCAGCGGCAGCAGCGCCAGCCAGCCGGTCGGCGCCACCAGCGCCACGGCCAGCAATACCGACGTGATCATGCTCGCCAGCGGCGTGTTGGCTCCAGCCGAGAAGTTCACGGCCGAACGGGAAATCGAGCCGGTGACGGGAAACGCGCCGCTGAGCGCGCTGCCGATATTGGCCGCGCCCAGGCCGATCAGTTCGAAATTGCTGTGTAGTTTCTCCTGGCGCTTCAGGGCCAAGCTCTGGGCCGCTGACATGCTGATCAGGAAGATCACGAAGCCAATCAGCAGCGCAGGTTGCAGCAGCACCCGCCAGTGGGTGCTGGACGTGGCCAGGTTCAGCCCCGGCAAACCTTGCGGCACCGCGCCCGTGGTACGCACACCGGCCGCCTGCAAGTCGAGCACGGCAACCAGCACCGTAGCGCCGATCACCACCAGCATCGGCGCCAGGCGCGCGCCAATCTCGGCGGCATCCGGGCGCAGGCCGCAGCGGCGCAGCAACGGCGCCAGGAACTGCTTCGCCAGGATCAGCGCCGCCAGCGAGCCGATGCCCAGCATGGCACTCGGCCAGTGCAGATGCGGCAGTTCGGCACCCAACAGCGGCATCACCTGGCCGTACGCAATCACGATGGCCGAGCCGATCGTGAAGCCGCTCATCACCGGACGCGAAAAGAAGTTGGCCAGGAAGCCGATGCGCATCAAGCCGCACAGCAGCAACACCGCGCCCGAAATCAGCGCAAGTTGGCCGGCCAGCACCATGTACAAGCCCGAACCCGGCACTGCCAGCGGCGCGAGTGCGGCCGCCGTCATCAGCGAGACGATGGCCATCGGTCCGACCGACTGGGTCATGCTCGAGCCGAACACGGCGTATAGGAGCGGCGGCAAGATGCTCGCGTAGATGCCTGCCACCGGCGGCAGGCCGGCCACCAGCGCGTAAGCCATCCCCTGCGGCACCATCATCATCGCCACTACGATTCCGGCGCTGATGTCGCCGGGCAGCAGCGCGCGCCGGTAGTGTCTCAGCCATTGCAGCATGGATACGGCTCCGCTATGAAAAGCGCAAGCCTAACACGGCCGTGAGGCGCAGTCACGGTTGCGTGCTTGTCGGTACTGCTCCGACGGAAGTGAGAATGTTTGCTTACGCCCCAAACGTGACGCCGGCATTGCCGTAGGGTGGGTGAGCGAAGCGTTACCCACCAAGCACCGCGTCGGCGCGGACATGGTGGGTAACGCTTCGCTCACCCACCCTACGCCTGACGCCACAGCCACAGGCTGCTCCTGGCCGTTAGCCACCACACCTTCCCATAAACAAGATGTGCTTGTCCGCGCCGTTACGCTCCACTTCGATGTATCGGCGAAATACAAGGAGGTAGCATTAGCGGCGATGGGGGACGCCTGTACGAACATCACGTTGACGCCACGCGCGATGGCAAGCCTCTTCAGTTCCTCAATCATGGCCGTGGCGACGTCCTACCTTCGTTGAGCTTCATCAACCGCAAGATCGTAGATGTACAACTCTGACATTGGCTGCGCCCAGGCCGATCAGTTCGAAATTGCTGTGTAGTTTCTCCTGGCGCTCCAGGGCCAGGCTCTAGGCCGCCGACATGCTGGTCAGGAAAATCACGAAGCCGATCAGCAGCGCAGCTTACAACCGCACCCGCCAGTATGCCCAAAACGGCCGTGAGGCGCAGTCACGGTTGCGTGCCCGTCTAAGCCGAAGCGCCGCCGTCGATCACCAGATCATGGCCGACGACGTAGCCTGCTCCAGGCGAGCATAGCCAAAGCACGGCGGAAGAAATCTCATCTAGCTTGGCCACCCTCCTGGAAGGATTGATCGTTGCAATTCTCGCGGCACGGGCGGCATCATCCTCCCCTGGGCGCAAAGACATTGACGTATCGACCGGACCTGGGCTGACACTATTGATGCGAATTCCGCTGCCGATTGCTTCGAGTGCGGCCGTGCGCGTGAGCACCGATACGGCGGCTTTGGATGCCGCGTAGGCGCCTGTACCGGGTCGTGTCAGGTGCGCGCCAATATTCGACGCAATATTAACAATGACACCGTCACCTTGTTTTTTCATGGTTTGTATTTCATGCTTCATGCACAGCCAGGTGCCGATCGTATTCGTCATCAAGAGTTGACTAAAGACATTGAACTCCATGTCGTCGATTGCACCGGCACAAAATACTCCTGCGCAGTTGACTGCAATATCAAGACGACTCCGTCCGGCAAGGGCTTCGCCGAGCAATGCACTGACAGCCGCCTCACTCGTGATGTCCGTTTCCACAACCAGGTAGCTACCACCACGATTCTCAATCTCGATACCGGTCTGCTGTAGCTCAGCAATACGTCGACCGGCCAAGACGACTCGCGCTCCTTCAGCAGCCAGCGCAATCGCCACTTGTCGCCCGATACCCGAGCCGGCGCCGGTGACCAGGGCGTTTTTCCCAACGAGAGATTTCGAATTCATATGCACTCTTAATTTGTAGACGTTTCGAGAACTTGTTGTGCTTGCCATAGCTCTGGAGATGGGCGTCGCCGCGCTTCAGCTATCGGTCCAGCGGCGATGGAGGGCGCCGTCAGCTGCATGCCGTTGATGGGCCGAACGTTCTAGGGCGCGATATCGAAGTGCAGTACATCCTCGCGCGTTCCAAGTTTCGTATAGAGCGCGATCGCCGGTGGGTCTTCGTAGTCCGCCTGTACGAACATCACGTAGACGCCACGCGCGGTGGCAAGCTTCTTCAGTTCCTCAATCATGGCCGTGGCGATGCCCTGCCTCCGTTGAGCTTCATCAACCGCAAGATCGTAGATGTACAACTCCGATCGTGCTTGCTCAAACTTGGGCAGAACGTATGCGGCCAGGCCGCCGACGGTTTTTGAACCAGCAATGGCTGCAATGGCAATGAATGTGGCGCTGGAAAGCAGACCTTCCAAGTAGGCATCATCAGGCTGGTGCCCGGTATAGGTCGTCATGTCGCCAAATTCCCGCCCAAACAGGAAAAGCATGGCACGCAGCGAGGTGGCATCCCCGCTGCCCAGAACTTGAATTTGAACGGTTTCTTTCATTGCAACGTCGTTTGGATTGGAATGCATGTTTCACCCTGAATGAGGTTGCTTAGATAAGCGACAAAAACTAGCTACGCCGTCACGACATCGCCAGCTCCACGCAATTACGCCCGGCGCGCTTGGCGCGACCGAGCGCGGCGTTGACCCGCAGCACCAGCGAGTCGGCGCTCTCCTGGTCGGCCAGCTGTGCCACGCCCAGGCTGATCGTGAGGCGGTCGCAGCCGGCGATGTCGGTCTGGCCGATCGCCACCCGCAACTTCTCGGCCAATTTGAGCGCGTCGATCGCGCTGGTGTGGGCAACGATGATCTGGAATTCCTCGCCGCCGGAGCGCACCAGCACGTCGCTGGTGCGCAGCGCCGCCATGGTCGCGTCGGCCACCGTGCGCAAGGCGGCATCGCCCACCGGATGGCCGTACTGGTCGTTGATGGCCTTGAAATGGTCGATGTCGAACACGATCAGGCCCAAAGGCACCTTGTAGCGGCGCGCGCGCTTGATCTCGAGCTCCAGCAATTCTTCGCCGCGGCGCCGGTTGGCCACGCCGGTCAAGGCGTCCATCGTCGCCAGGTGGGTCAGGCGCGCCAGCAGCGATTCCGATTCGCGATTCATCTCGGCCATGCGCAGGCCAAAGCCAGCCAGCTGAGCCAGGTCGGCATACGCCCCCAGTTCGTCGGCCGAAAACAGGCGCTGGCTGTCGAACATCAGGCACAACGAGCCGCTCGGCATGCCGCCGCAGGCCAGCCGGATCGGCAGGCCGAGCACCATCTCCACCCCGTGCCGGCGCAGCGCCAGCGTCAGCTCCGGCTCCTCCGCTTTCTCGAGCACGTCGAGAAAGGCCAGTTCGCCGCTGCAGGCGGCCAACAGGCCGGGGAACACGTGGCGCAACGGGGACTGCAGCAAACGGTCGCTGCGCCCGAGCACGCGCGCCAGGTTCAAGCCGTTGCTGGCATGCTGTGCCTCGAGCTGCAGGTCGCCGCGCTGCTTCAGGTGGAACAGCGCGGCCTGGGTCACACCGGGCACGCTGCACAGGGCCATGCAGACCTGCTCGGCCACTTTATTGATGTCGTCCGCTTCGAGCAACGCCTGCTGCATCCGCGACATGGCCGCCAGCATCGCCCGCAGTTCGGTTGCGGCGACGTTCTCTCCCTGTGCCGCGGGCGCGGCGCGCAGGCAGGCGCTGATCCGTGCGCCAAAGGCGTCGTCGTTGAGCGGGCCGATGGCGTAGTCGAGCGGCCCGAAGGCCATCAGGGCGGACAGCCAGCCGCCGTTCAGGTAGGGACAGATAAGCAGCACTGGCGCGCCGCCGCGCTGGGCGATCAGTTCACCGAGCGCCTGCAGGTCGATGCTGCGGTCGAATCGTTCGAGGTCGATCACCAGCAGGTCGACCTGTTGCTGCGCGAGCATGTAGCTGGCCTGTTCGGTGCCGTCGGCCAGGTACAGGCGCGCAAAACGCTCCCCGCAATTGCGCTGGAAGGCGATCCGGCGCTGGCCGGACGGATTCAAGAATAAGCCGACGCCGTCAGGGCCGGTGCTTGCAGGGTCGGACATGGCAACTCCTTTTCACAGGCGTAGTGTGCCACAGCTCGGCCCGCCGACCAGAGTTAGGGAATCGTCGGAAAACCGCACAAGCTGTAAATAGGTCGGAAATTTGATTCGACGTAACCGCCATTTGCAGTTCGTAGGGTGGATAAGCGCAGCGCAATCCACCATGAGTCGCCGACGGCTCATGGTGGATTGCGCTGCGCTTATCCACCCTACCAGCCTGTGAGTGATTCGATTTTTCGGAGTCAGCCAGCGGCCAGCGCGCGCAGCCTGGCGCGGTTGTCCTTGACCCAGCTGACCAGCGCGCCCGCCTCCATCGGCTTGGCCAGCAGGTAGCCTTGCGCCATCTCGCAGCCGAGCGACTGCAGCAGCTGCCAGTCGGCGACCGTCTCGACACCCTCGGCCACCGTGGTCACGCCCAGGCGCCGTCCCAGCTCGATCGAACTCTCCAGGATCACATGCCGGTTCGGCCGTTGCGAGGCGCCGTCGACAAAGGCGCGATCGATCTTCAATTCCGTGAACGGACAGCGCGAGAGCTGCTGCATCGACGAGTAGCCGATGCCGTAGTCATCCATCGCCAGGCCGAACCCCATCAGGCGCAGGCGCCCCAGGTTGGCCAGCGACTGCGACAACTGGTTCATCATCATGGTCTCCGTGACCTCCCAGATCAAGGCTTGCGGCGCCACCCCGTGCGATTCGACCAGCTGTGACAACTGCGCGACGAACTGCGAGTCGGCCAGATTGTCGGCCGACAGGTTCACCGACACCGTCAGCCCCGGCAAGCCCGCCTGCTGCCACAGCTTGAGCTGGCGCAGCACCTGTTCGACGATCGCCAGCGTGAACGGCGCCATCAGCGCGC
Organism: Pseudomonadota bacterium; assembly: GCA_040390195.1. GTDB lineage: Bacteria > Pseudomonadota > Gammaproteobacteria > Burkholderiales > Burkholderiaceae_D > Telluria_A. The sequence continues at coordinate 7,407 of JAZJYV010000064.1, forward strand.
CGCCTTCCAGATGCGGCACGAAATGCAGCGGCGAAAGCAGTCCGTGCTGCGGATGCTGCCAGCGCGCCAGCGCCTCGACGCCCTTGATGAAGCCCGAGCGCATCGAGATCTTCGGCTGGAAATGGGCGATGAATTCGTTGCGCTGCAGGGCCTCGCTCAACTCGTCCTGGGTCGCCGCGCGCACCTCGCGCGCCGTCGCGCGCACGCCGCTGGTGTGGCCCACCCGCTCGAGCAGCAGCAACACATCGTCCTCGCGCACCGGCTTGAGCACCGTGCCCAGAAGGCCGATCGCGGCGTCCTCGGAGCCCATGTTCTCGATGATCTCGAGCAGGCGCGGGTCGCGCGCGCTGACCACGATCAGGTTCTGCGTCATGCCACGTTCGGTCAGGCAGCGCGTCAGCTCGATGCCGTCCATATTCGGCATCTCGAGGTCGGTCAGCACCAGGAACACCGGTTCGCTGCCGTTCGCCTCCAGCACCAGCAGCGCCTCGCGCCCGTCGCCGGCCTCGAGCACGGTGCCGAAACCGAGCTGGCGCATCAGGCCGACCAGGTGGGCCCGCTGCACCGAGCTGTCCTCCACCACCAGCACGGTGTGCTCGCGCCACTCGCTTGAGTTCGCGGTCATGGTCAAAACGATGCCAGCTGGGCCACGATTTCGCGCGCCACCGCCGACAGCGGAATGCTTTTCTCGACGCCGCCGCGCTTGACCGCCTCTTTCGGCATGCCGTACACCACGCAGCTCTGCTCGTCCTGGGCCGCCGTGCGCGCGCCTGCCTTGCGCATCTCGAGCAGGCCGGCCGCGCCATCGTCGCCCATGCCGGTCATGATCACACCCAGCGCGTTGGCGCCGGCGCATTTGGCCACCGAGCGAAACAGCACATCGACCGAGGGCCGGTGGCGGTTCACCAGCGGGCCGTCGACGACCTCGACAAAGTACTGGGCGCCCGTGCGGCGCAGCAGCATGTGCTTGCCGCCCGGCGCGATCAGCGCGCGCCCCGGCACCACGCGGTCGTTGTTGGCCGCCTCCTTGACGGCGATCTGGCACAGGCCGTTGAGCCGCTCGGCGAACGCGGCGGTGAATTTTTCCGGCATGTGCTGCACGATGATGATCCCGGGCGAGACGCGCGGCAGCGCCGTGAGCACCTCCTCGAGCGCCTGGGTACCGCCGGTCGAGGTGCCGATCGCCACCACCCGCTCGGTGGTCTGGATCATTGCGCGCCCGCCTTCGGACGGCGCCAGGATCACGTCGGCCGTGTTCTTGGCCGTCGGCGCCAGCGGCACCGCCGCGCGCCGCGCGCCAAGCTGGCGCAAGTTGGCGCCGGCCGCCTCGCGCACCGCCGTCACCAGGTCGTCGGCGCTGTCGTTGAGGAAGCGCTTCAGTTCCAGCTTGGGCTTGGTGATGATCGCCACCGCCCCCGAGGCCAGCGCCTCCATCGAAGTCTGGGCGCCCTTTTCGGTCAGGGTCGAGCAGATCACCACCGGCGTGGGCCGCTCGGCCATGATCTTCTTGAGGAAAGTGATGCCGTCCATGCGCGGCATCTCGACGTCGAGCACCAGCACGTCGGGCCACTGCACCTTCATGCGCTCCATCGCCAGCAAGGGGTCGGCCACGGCGTGCGTCACTTCCAGCCCCGGGGCGGCGTTAAGCAGTGCCGTCAGCACCTGGCGCACCACGGCCGAGTCGTCCACGATCATGACTTTAATTTTCGACATCAAGCCTTCTCCGGTTTGCAAGCGAGTACGGCCACGCCAGGATCGACCTGGCGGCTCCACACGTCGCCCGTGCGTACATTGAATACAATTTGCCGGTGGCCACTGCCGTACAGGCTCTCCGACACCAGCGTGATGGCGTGCTTCTTGAGCATCTTGCGCGCCGCCTCGCCGTTCTTGTGGCCCACCGTCTCGCCCTTGCCCAGGCCGGGGAACATTTGGCCGCCGCCGAACACCTTGGCGTGGCAATCGCGCCCGTGCACGCCCAAGAGCGCCAGTTCGGCCAGCATCAGTTCGAGCGCGTCCTCGCCATAGCGCGCGTTGAGCAGCGCCTCGCGCGCACTGTGGCGCGCCAGCAGGTAGTGCGACATCGCACCGACCCTGGCATCCGGATGCCACAGCGTGATCGAGACGCAGGAGCCGAGCAGGGTCCGGATGCGGAACTGCCGTCCGCCGACGAAGTACTCGCCCGGCAGCAGCATCACATCCGACATCCCGAGCTCGCCCATCGACGCTTACTCCTTGTAGTAGATCGACGGCGCCAGCGCGCGCACGGCGGTGCTGATGTCGTTTAGCGACTCGGAGTGGCCGATGCAGAAATGGCCGCCCGGCTTGAGCTGGCCCAGCACCCGCGCCACCACCTGGCGCTTGGTGTCGCCGTTAAAATAGATCATCACGTTGCGCAGAAAAACCATGTCGAACATGCCCAGCTGCGGCAGCGCCGCGTTCAGGTTAGCCTGGGCGAACTGGACGCGCGAGCGCAGCTTGCGCTCGACCAGCATGGTGCCCGCCTCGGCGCCCTGCCCCTTCAGGCAGAAGCGCTTGAGGTAGAGCGGCGGCATCTGGCTGGCGCGTTCCATCGGATAGTGGCCGCGCCGCGCGCGCTCGAGCACGCGCGAGCTGATGTCCGTGCCCAGCACTTCCCACGCCCGATCCTCGAGCACGTCGGCCAGCACCATCGCAATGCTGTAGACCTCCTCGCCGGTCGAGCAGGCCGCGCTCCACACCCGCATCGGCTGGTTCCTGGCCTTGGCCGCCTGCGCCAGCTCGCGCAGCAGGTCGAAGTGCTTCGACTCGCGGAAAAAATAGGTCTCGTTGGTGGTCAACAGGTCGACCGCCATCTGCACCTCGGCCGGCTCGCGCCCGGTGGCCAGCAGCTTGAAATAGGCGCCATAACTGTCGACCCGGTAGTGCGCCAGGCGCTTGGCCAGCCGTCCGCTGACGAGCGCCTTCTTACCCTCGGACATGGTGATCCCCGCCGCCTCGAAAATGAAGCGTTGGAACTGGGTAAATTCCTGGTCCGTGATGGTGATGTTGCTCATATTATTCGGCCGACACGGACAGTTCGGCCCCTTTGGCCATGGCGCCGATCTCCACCGACGACAGCACGTGCTCGGTCGAGAGCAGGATCACGAACTTGCCGTTGACCTTGCCCATGCCGGCAATGAAGTCCGAGCGCACGCGCGCGCCGAACGCGGGCGCCGGCTCGATGTCGGTGGCCGCGATTTCGAGCACCGCGTTGACCGCGTCGACCATCACGCCGACGACTTGCTGCTCGCCTTCGTGCTCGGTCTCGACAATCACGATGCAGGTGCGCTTGGTGATTTCGCTGCCGGGCCGTCCGAAGCGCGCCGCCAGGTCCATCACCGGCACCACCGCGCCGCGCAGGTTGATCACCCCGCGTATGCAATCGGGCATCATCGGCACCGCCGTCAGGCCGCCAAATTCGATGATCTCCTTGATCCCCAGGATGCCGATGGCAAACACTTCGCCGCTGAGCATGAAGGTCAGGTACTGGGTCGTCTCGGCCGCCGCCTGCGGAGCCGCCGTGACGGCGTTGCCGCGTGATTTAACCAATGCATTCATGTCTGTCCCCCTGCGGTCAAAAACGGGTGAATTGGGCTTCGTCCGGGGCGCTGTCGGTGAAATACGATTTGCCAGTGGACATCATAGACGGTTTCGACGCGCTGGCCTTGGCAGCCACTGGGCGCAAGCGCTCGGTGCGCGGCAGCGCCGCGTGGCTCAGGCCGGCCACCTTGAAGAAGGACATGGTCTCCTGCAGCTCCTCGGCCTGGCTGCTCATCTCCTCGGCCGTCGAGGCCAGCTGCTCCGAGCCGGCCGCGTTCTGCTGGGTCGTCTGCGAAAGCTGGCCGATGGCCGCGTTGATCTGGCCCACGCCCGACGATTGCTCTTCCGAGGCGGCCGTGATCTCCTGCACCAGGTCGGATGTTTTCTTGATGTTCGGCACCATCTGGTCGAGCAGCTGACCGGCCCGCTCGGCCAGCTCGACGCTGCTGCCGGCCACCTCGCCGATGTCCTGGGCCGCCACCTGGCTGCGCTCGGCCAGCTTGCGCACCTCGGCGGCGACGACGGCAAAGCCCTTGCCGTGTTCACCGGCGCGCGCCGCCTCGATCGCCGCGTTCAGCGCCAGCAGGTTGGTCTGGTAGGCGATGTCGTCGATGATCACGATCTTCTTGGCGATCTGGCGCATCGCCGCCACCGTCGAGCGGACCGCTTCGCCGCCCTCGGCCGCCTCGGTGGCCGCCTTGGCCGACATGGCGTCGGTGACCCGGGCGTTCTCCGTGTTTTGCGCGATCGAGGCCGTCATCTGCTCGACCGAGGCGCTGGTCTCTTCCACGCCCGAGGCCTGCTCGGAGGCCGCCTGCGACAGCGACTGGGCGGTGGCATTGACTTGCTCGGAGGCGCTGGCCAGGGCCTGGGCGCCGTTGCACACTTCGGCCACCACCTGGGCCAGCTTGTCGACCATGGTCTTCATGCCGAACAGGAGGCTGCTGGTGTCGCCGTCCTTGACTGCGATCTCGACGGCCAGGTTGCCCTCGGCCACCTGGCGTACGATGTCGGCCGCGTAGGACGGCTCGCCACCGAGCTGCCTGAGCAGGCTGCGGATGAGCATGAACGCCAGGCCGATACCAAACAGCAGGCCGCCAGCGATGGCGATGGTGTTGACCTTGATGGCCGTGGCGGCGCTGGCCACCGCGTCCTCGTATTCCTGCTTGGCGACCGCTTCCTGCAGGTCGCGCAGCTTGATCATGATGTCGCGCTGGGGATTGAACAGCGGATCGATGGCGACCATTTTTTCCATGGCCGCGGCCCGGTTGCCAGCCTTGAGCGTGGCGACGACGGTGTTGCGCCCCTCGTTGTAGGCGGGCCAGGCGGCGGCGAATTCAGCCACCAGCTTTTTCTCGTCGGCAGTCAGGATGGTGCCGGTGTAGTCCTTCCAGTTCTTCTCGACGTCACCCTCGTAGCGGGCCGCGTTCTGCAGATTGCGCTCGACATCGGCTGCATTGGTCGCCTCCAGCGCGCGCTGGGTGTTGTTGCGCACCCGGTAGCCGGCGTCGACGACCTTGCCGAGCATGACCAGGGCCACGGTGCGGTCCTCGTACACGGTCTTGAGCTTTTCATTGCTGTAGTTCATGCCGCGCAAGCCGGCAAGCCCCACCAGCAGCAAAATGGCGGACATGATCGCAACCAGGATACCCAGCCGCAGACCTACAGACAGTCGATTGAACATGACATACTCCTTAATTATTATTGGTGTGTGCTTTAAAAGCGGGTGAAATTGGCTTCGTCCACGTTGGCCTCGATCGCATGGACCTGGCGTGCGGCGACGCTCTCCTGGACCTTGCGGCTGGGCGCGGGCGCCGGCCGGCGAGCGCGCATGGCGCCAGCCGGGCCGCCGAGCTGGAAGAATGACATCGTCGACTGCAGCTCCTCGGCCTGGCCGTTCATCTCTTCGGCGGTCGACGCCAATTCTTCGGACGCGGCCGCGTTCTGCTGGGTCACCTGGCTCGACTGGCTGATCGCCGCGTTGATCTGCGACAGGCCCGAGGATTGCTCTTCAGAGGCGGCCGTGATTTCCTGCACCAGGTCGGACGTCTTGCGGATGTTCGGCACCATCTGGTCGAGCAGCTTGCCGGCCTTCTCGGCCAGTTCCACGCTGCTGGTGGCCACTTCGCCGATCTCCTGGGCCGCCACCTGGCTGCGCTCGGCCAGCTTGCGCACTTCGGCCGCGACAACGGCGAAACCCTTGCCGTGTTCGCCCGCGCGCGCCGCCTCGATCGCCGCGTTTAGCGCCAGCAGGTTGGTCTGGTAGGCGATGTCGTCGATGATCACGATTTTTTTTGCGATCTGGCGCATCGCCGCCACCGTCGAGCGCACCGCGTCGCCGCCCTCGGTCGCCTCGGCCGAAGCCTTGCCGGCCATCGCGTCGGTGACCCGCGCGTTTTCCGTGTTCTGGCTCACCGAAGCGGTCATCTGCTCGACCGCGGCGCTGGTCTCCTCGACCCCGGCGGCCTGCTCGGAGGCAGCTTGCGACAGCGACTGGGCGGTGGCGCTGACCTGCTCCGAGGCGGCCGTCAGGGCCGCGGCGCTGGCGTTGACTTCGGCCACCACCTGCGACAATTTGGCCACCGTGTTGTTGGTGTATTGCTTCAGTTCGCCGAATGCGCCCTCGTACTGCTTGGTGATCGTGCTCGACAAATCGCCTTCGGAGATGGCCCCCATCACGCGCACCACGTCGGCCACGCTGGCACCGGTGGTGGCGACGAGCCGGTTCAAGCCCTCGCCCATCTCGCTCTGGAAGCCGCGCAGGCCGGCCAGGTCGATATGGTCGTTGAAGTCGCCCCGGTTGGCCGCCGCGACCACGCGCCGCTGGCCCTCGATCACCTGCTTGAGCCTGTCGACCATGTTCTGCATCGCGCCCAGCAGGCGGGCCGTCTCGTCGCGCCCCTGGGCCTCGACGCCGATGTCCAGCTCACCGGCCTCGAGCCTGGTGGCCACGTCCACGGCCAGCGCCAGCGGACGGGTGATCGAGCGCGTGATGAGCACACCGGCGATCACCGATAGCAGCACGATCACGCCCAGCGTCGACCAGATCTGGACGCTGGCCGTGGCCACTGCGGCCGTCATCTCGGCGTTGGCTTTCTTCAGGTTGGCGTCGGTGATCTCGCGCAGCTTGCCGAAGGTGGTCGCGATGGCCTTGTCTGCCCCCTTGACCGCCTTGTCCAGTTCACCCGCGCCGTCATGCTTGGCCGCGCGCATGGCCACCAGGATCTCCATGTCCTTGCGGTAGGCCGCGCTGGCCTCGAGCAGCTGGGCCAGCAAGCGCTCCTCCTCGGCCGTCAGGTGGCCGGTGGCGCGGTAGCTGGCGGCCACCTTGTCGATCGCCTCCATGTCGGCGCCGAATTTTTTGTCGTAGTCGGCGCCGCGGATGATGTAGTTCTTGAAGTGGTGCACGCCGTCGCCGAGCGCACTGATGCCGACCGTGGTCGCGCCGCGCTTGGCCAGCGCGTCTTCCTGGAATTCCTGCCACTCGCTGTTCATCAAGCCCACTTCGCGCAGCGCCACCAGCCCAAGCGCGATCGAGAGCAGGGTCAACAGGGCAAAGGCGAAGCCGAGACGGGTACCGATTTTGAAGTTGCTCAACATGATGATTCCTTATGCGGCCAGTTGCGGTGAATTTTTATGGGTCAGCGAGAACAGGGCGCCCACGTCGAGGATCAGGGCCACGTCGCCACTGCCCAGGATGGTCGAGCCGCTGATGCAGTCGACCCCGTTGAACATCGGCGAGAGCGGCTTGATAACGGTCTGGAACTCGCCCAGCAGGGTGTCGACCACCAATCCGGCGCGCTGGCCGGCGTGGCGGATCACCACGATGCTCTCGCGCCGCGGCGGCGTGCCCGATACGGCGAAGCGCTCGCGCAGGCGGATGAAGGGCAGCACCTGGCCGCGCAGGTTGGTGTAGTCGTGTCCCGGGTCGGCGGCGAACTCGATGCATTCCTCGATCGTGTCGAGCGGGATCACGTAGACCGCCTCGCCCAGTTGCACCAGGAAGCCGTCGATGATGGCCAGCGTGAGCGGCAGGCGCACCGTCACGGTGGTGCCCACGCCCTCCTCGCTGTCGACCGCCACGCTGCCGCGCAGGGCCGTGATGTTGCGCTTGACGACGTCCATGCCGACTCCGCGCCCGGACAGGTTGGTCACCGTCTCGGCCGTCGAGAAGCCCGGCTCGAAGATCAGGCTGTAGATCTCGGTGTCGGACAGCTTGCGCTCGGGGTCGATCAGGCCGCGCTCGAGTGCCTTGGCCAGGATCCGCTCCTTTTTCAGGCCGCCGCCGTCGTCGCCCACCTCGATCACGATGCTGCCCGAGTCGTGGTAGGCGTTGAGCGAAACGGTGCCTTTGGCCGGCTTGCCGCGCGCGGCGCGCAGCTCGGCCGGCTCGATGCCATGGTCGATCGCATTGCGCACCAGGTGCATCAGCGGGTCGCCGATCTTCTCGACCACGGTCTTGTCGAGCTCCGCATCCTCGCCGCTGACGGCCAGGCCGATGTCCTTGCCGATCTCGCGCGAGACGTCGTGCACCACGCGCTGGAAGCGGGTGAAGGTGGCGCCGATCTTGACCATGCGCAGCTCGAGCGCGGCGTCGCGCACGTCCTGCACCAGGCCCGACATGGTGGAGGTGCATTCCTGCAGCTCGACGTTATGCAGACGCTGGCCGATCATGCTGGCGCGCGCGCCGGCGATGATCAGCTCGCCCACCAGGTTGATCAGTTTGTCGAGCTTGTCGGCGTCGACCCGGATCGAGCGGTTCTCCTGGGCCTTCTGCTCGCTGACGTGCTTCTGCTTGGCCAGCGCCGCCTCGACCACGACCGGGCGCACGGCGCCCTGCTCGACGAGGATGTTGCCGAGCTGGTTGGCCTGGTCGGCCGAGCTGGTCTGGGCGGACAGGGCGTCGGCCAGTTCGCGCGCCGTGATGCTGCCGCAGCGCACCAGGATCTCGCCAAGCCGGGTCGGTTGCTCGGGCAATTCGCCGATCAGGCGCATGTATTCGTCGATGCGGCTGTGCGGGGCCAGGATGCGGATCGCGCAATCGTCGTGAACGAATTCGAACACGTTCTCGATGGTTTCCTTGTCGGCGTCGCTCTCGAAGGCGATCTCGAAGCCCAGGTAGCACAGCTCAGGGTCCATCAGGTCGGCCACGGGCATGGCGTCGGGCACGGTGGCGATGCCGATGATGGTGCCCAGCTTGCCCAGGTAGCGCAGGAAGGAGATCGGGTCCATGCCGTTTTGCAGCACCACGGGGCCGAAGCGCAGTGAAATGTGCCAGTGGTCGTGCAGCCCGGACTCGCCGGCGATGCGCTCGACCGTCGCCTCGTGCTGGGTCACCACAGCGCTGCCGACGGGCGCCGTCACGCCCAGGTAGCGGCGCAGCTGCACCAGCAGCGGCTCGCCCTGCAGCTCGACGGCCGGGTCAGGATCGGTCTGGCCGGCGTCGAGCGCGTCGGTCATCACCGACAGGTGGTCGCAGCACGACAGCAGCAGCACCACCAGGCCCTCGTCGAAGCTGACCTTGCCGTCGCGCGCCTCGTCGAGCAGGCTTTCGACGACGTGGGTGAAGCCGACGATGTGGTCCAGCCCGAACAGCCCGGCCGAGCCCTTGATGGTGTGGGCCGCGCGGAAAATGGCGTTGACGGACTCGCCCTGGTCGGCCGACTGCTCGATGTTGAGCAGGGCATTTTCCATGTCCTCGAGCAGTTCACGGCTCTCGGTGATGAACGTTTGCAGCGCTTCGTCCAGGTTCATTTGATGCCCTCCAATACGGCGTCGCCGAAATAAGCACCCATGTCGAGCAGTTCGAACACGTCCAGCACGGCCGGGCTGTGCTCGGTCAGGCGCAGGCTGCGCCCCGTGGCTTGGGCCACCTGCTTGGCCAGGATCAGCACTTGCAGGCCGGCCGTGTCGAGCTCGGTCACGCCGGCCAGCGACAGTTCCAGCGCCTCGTTGGCGGCCAGCGCGTCGAGCACCAGCGGCTTCAGTTCGGCGGCGCGGTAAATGGTCAACTCGCCGTCGAGGGCGAGGACGTACGGTGTGGCAGCCATGCGCGCTCCAGGTGGGGGATTAAGGCAGGACCAGCTTTTGCACCGCGCCGAGCAGCACTTCCGGCTTGAACGGCTTGACCACCCAGGCCTTGGCGCCGGCCGCCTTGCCGGCCTCCTTCTTGTCGTCGGAAGTCTCGGTGGTGAGCATGATCACGGGCGTGAAGCGGTAGGCTGGCAAGGCCTTGACACGGGTGACGAAGGTGATGCCGTCCATATTGGGCATGTTGACGTCGCTGATGATCAGGTGCACCTTCTGGCCCGTCAGCTTGGTGAGCGCATCGGCGCCATCGCGCCCTTCGATCACCTCATAGCCGGCGCCCTTGAGCGCGATGCCGACGACCTGACGCATCGAAATCGAATCGTCAACAATCATAATGGTCTTGGCCATTGTCATCCTCTTAGAAAAAAGTAAGCTCGTCTGATGCAGGGGCGGCAGCCACTTTCGCGCCGCCGTGGACGTGGTGTTCTTCCACCGTCGCGTAGGTCTTCTTCAGGTCGCCCAGCATGGCCAGCGCGTCAGGCGCCTCGAGCCGGCGCATGGTGTCGCACTGCTGCCAGTTCTCGGCCAGCACCGCCGGCAATTGGTCGATGTTGACCTTCACGTGGCTCATGATCTGGCTGACCCGGTCCTGGAACTGCAGCTGCACCAGCGCCTGCCCCACCTCGGCCTGGATCTCGACGCTTTCATCCTTGAGCAGCTGCGAGGCGTGCAACAGGGCGTCGGTCATGCCGCGAAATTCGGTGAGCACGGTGGCGATGGTGTTGGTCGAATCGTTCATGGCGCGCGATTCAGCCTCGATCGACTGCTCGGCCGCCTGGCAGGTGGCGACGATGGCGGCGCTGATGATGCCCACCTTCTCGGCCATGCGCTTGCCGGTTTCGGCCGACAGGTTCGACAGGGTGCGCACCTCGCGCGCCACGACCGCGAAGCCGCGCCCGGTTTCGCCGGCGCGCGCCGCCTCGATTGCCGCGTTCAAGGCCAGCAAATTGGTGTGGGCGGCGATGCTGGCCACGTCCTCGGTCATCTGGGTCAGCTCGCGCGTGAATTGCTGCAGGCCGACGATCTTGCCCAGCATCTCGGTCTTGGACGCCATCGCTGACTCGATCGAGGCGACCACGGCGCTCAATTCCTTTTCACTGTGGGCGAATACGGCGCCGATGCCGGCGCCATTGCGCCCGACCGAGTCGGTGGCGTTGGAGGAGGCCGACAGTGCGCTGTCGAGTTTATAGACGATGCCGGAGAAGCGCTCGGCCAGTTCGGCCACCGCCGTCTCCATCTGGGCGCGCGAGGTTTCGATCTGGCCGCTCCAGACCGGCGCCAGCTGGGCGCCGAACTCCTGGCGCCCGGCCAGGTAAGCGTCGATCGACTGGCGCCACTGGCCACTCTCGCTGGCCACGTGCGAGCCGGCGGCGACGGCGCCGCCCAGCAGCAGCAAGGCGCAGCCAATGCTGGTCCAGCCGGCGCCGGCCAGGATCAGCAGAGCCGCCGAAGCCAGCAACGCCAGACCGAGCAGGTAGACCTGGCACAGATTGTTGCGGAAATACGTCATCGTTGGCTCCCTCTGAATTCTATTGCCGGAGTGAACTGTAGGCCTGCGCTGATTTCCTGTCTCTTGTCCTTTGGTACAAGTTAATCACTTTATGTGTGCGCGCGCACGGTGGGTCTCCGTCAAATGTGGAAAATTGTGACATTTGGAATGATTGTACTAGCGAAGGAGGCCGAGATGAACAATTCTCGTACCGCTGGCGGCAATCGCTCGGCGAGCGCCCCGGCCAGCGAACAGCGTGCCAATATTGCACCGCAGTATGAGCCGACCGCGCGCCCGCGCCAGCCCGGGCACGAAACGCAGATGGCGCCGCGTCCGCAGTTCTCGGCAGCGGGCTACCGCGGCAGTGGCAAGCTCGAGGGCATGACCGCCATCGTCACCGGTGGCGATTCCGGCATCGGGCGTGCGGTGGCCGTGCTGTTCGCGCGCGAAGGGGCCGACGTCGCCATCTTCTACCTCAACGAGCACGACGACGCGGGCGAGACGCGCCGCTGCGTGGAACAGGAAGGCCGGCGCTGCATCAGCATTGCCGGCGACGTGGGCGAGCTCGCTTTTTGCCGCGAGGCGGTCGACCAGGTGGTGGCCGAGTTCGGGGGACTGGACATCCTGGTCAACAATGCCGCGTTCCAGCAGCACTCGGCGCGCCTCGACCAGCTCAGCGAGGAATCCTTTGACCACACCATGCGCACCAACATCTACGGCTACTTCCACATGGCCAAGGCGGCCCTGCCCTACCTCAAGCGCGGCGCGGCGATCATCAACACCGGTTCGGTGACCGGCATGCACGGCAGCGCCCACTTGCTCGACTACGCCAGCACCAAGGGCGCCATCCACGCGTTCACGCTGTCGCTGGCGGCCAACCTGCTCGAGCAGGGCATCCGGGTCAATGCAATCGCACCGGGACCGGTCTGGACCCCGCTTAACGCCACCGAGGGCACCCCGGAACAGATCGCCCGCTTCGGCCAGGACACCGATTTCCACCGCCCGGCCCAGCCCGACGAACTGTCGCCGGCCTATGTGTTCCTGGCCTCGCCGGTATGCTCGAGCTACATCAGCGGGATCGTGCTGCCGGTGACGGGCAGCGTGGGGCACTAGCGTGGCGCGCAGCCTGTGGAAAGGCGCCATCAGCTTCGGGCTGGTGCATATTCCGGTCGAACTGTATCCGGCGGTGCGCGAACACTCGCTTGACCTGACCATGCTCGACCGGCGCGATTTTTCGCCGGTCGGTTTCAAGCGCTACAACAAGAATACCGGCCAGGAGGTCGGCTGGGACGATATCGTCAAGGGCTACGAATACGAGGATGGGGAGTACGTGGTGCTGTCGGACGAAGACCTGCGCCGGGCCAACGTCGAGGCGACCCAGAGCATCGACATCCTGGCGTTCGTCGACGGGGCCGAGATCCCGCTGATCTATTATGAACAGCCCTACTACCTTGCGCCAGGCAAGGGTGGCGCCAAGGTGTATGCGCTGCTGCGCGAGACCTTGCGCAAGTCTGGCAAGGTGGGCATTGCGACCGTGGTGATCCGGGTGCGGCAGCACTTGGCGGCGCTGGTGTGCATGGGCGACGCGATCGTGCTCAACACGCTGCGCTACAACGACGAGATCCGCGAAGACGAGGACCTCAATTTGCCGGCCGAAACCAGTATCAGCGCCAAGGAGTTGAACATGGCACTGGCGCTGCTTGAGGGCATGAGCGAGCCTTGGAAGCCAGCCCGCTACCGCGACAACTACCGCGAGGACGTGCTGGCGCTGGTCGAGAAGAAAGTCAAGGCCAGGCAGACCAAGACCATCACCATGCCGACGAAGGAAGCGCCGGCGGCCGCCGGCGGCAACGTGGTTGACCTGGTGGCACTGCTGCAGCAAAGCCTGGGCAAAAAGGACAATGCGTCGAAGCCGGCCGCGGCGCGCAAGACGCGCACCAAGGCCGCGCCGCGCAAGTCGGCCTGAGATTTTCCGTCAAGCTATTCGAGCCGCCGACGCACCTGGAATTTGCAAGGGACCGGGAGGCGCACAACGCAAATAGCCGCATAATTGTAAAATGCATCACTGCCAGACCCATCACTCCCCTTGCCTACCGGAGACCACATGAACCAGCTGCTGACCACCTTCCGCCAATTGCACCAGCCCCCGCAGCTACTGCGCCTTGCCAACGCCTGGGACGCGGGCAGCGCACGGCTGATCGAGAGCCTGGGCGCCACTGCCGTGGCCACCACCAGCGCCGGCCTGGCCTGGTCGCTGGGATATGCGGACGGACATAATATGCCGGCCGAAGCGGCCATCGCCACCGCGCAGAACATTGTTCGCGTGCTGTCCGTCCCGCTGACGGTGGACATGGAAAACGGCTACTCGGACGATCCGAAAACCGTCGCCGCCAACATCATGCGCCTGGTGGACAGCGGCGTGGCCGGCATCAATATCGAAGACGGCGGCGACGCACCCGAACTGCTGGCCCGCAAGGTCGAAGCGATCAAGAACGCGGCGGCGAAGGCAGGTTCGGACATCTTCATCAATACCCGAACCGACGTCTACCTGCGCGGCCTGGCGCCGGAAACGGCGCGCGTCCAGGAAGCGCTGGCGCGCGCAGCGCTCTACCGTGCGGCTGGCGCCGACGGCCTGTTCGTGCCCGGCGTCTGCAAGCCCGACGAGATCGCAGCCATCGCCCGATCTGCGGGCTTGCCGCTCAATGTGATGGACTGGCCGGGCGTACCGTCTGCCGCGCAGTTGACCGAACTGGGCGTGCGCCGCCTGAGCGCCGGCTCCGGCATCGCACAAGCACTGTGGGGCGCAGCGCGCGAAATGGCGCAGGGCTTCCTGGAAACTGGCAACGCCGGCCCGCTAGCGGCGAAGGCCCTGTCCTACGGCGAGATACAGCAGCTGTTTCTGGCGTGACCGGCACTAAACAAAACTTGTGAATGAATCCAAGACTTGATTTGTCGTTCCCGCGCAAACGGCCTATGGGTTCCCGCCTGCGCGGGTGTCGCAGAACTCAAATCGCGACTATTCACGCGGGAACAGGAGCGAGCTGCAGTCTCGTAGGGTGGAAAAGCGCAGCGCATTCCACACCCTACGAGCTACGATGAGTTTGAATCAGGCTTTGAAGCCGAGTCGCTTCATTGGCGGCGCCAGCGAGCGTGCGCTGCGTTTGTATGCCGCCCACGGCGCGTTCCCTTTGTCGAGACGAGTGTGGACATTGCGCACGTTCCACTGGTCGGCCGATTTCAATGACCCCAGCTCGTCCCATGCCAGCGGCACCGAGATGCCCAGACCGGGCCGAACCCGCGCCGACCAGGCGCAGGCCGTCGTGGCGCCCTGGCCGTTGCGCAGGTAATCAATGTAAATCCGGCCAACCCGGTTGCGCGGACCGCTCTTGGCCGCGAACCGATCCGGCAAGGTCGTCGCCATATGCTGCACGATCGCCTGCGAGAAGCGCTTGACCGTATCCCAATCCAGCGCCGGCTTGACCGGCACAACGATGTGCAGACCCTTACCACCGCTGGTCTTCAGGTAGCCAGGCAGACCCAGTTCATCGAGAAACGCGTGCAGCAGCTGCGCAGCCTCCAGCATCGACTTCCAGGCCACGCCTTCGCCCGGATCGAGGTCGAACACCATCCGGTCCGGCGTGCCGTAGGACGATCCCAGCGCGTTTTGGGTGTGAAATTCCAGCACATTCCATTGAGCCGCCGAGAGCACCCCGTGCATGCTGTCGATCTCGAGCATCTGCGGGTGTTCCGGATCGAGCGCACGGCTCATCTGCTTCACGCCGGGCAGCTTGCCGACATCGGCGTGCTTCTGGAAAAACAGCTCACCGCCCACGCCCGCGGGCGCGCGCACCAGCGCGAGCGGACGCCCCTTGAGGTGCTCCATCATCAGCCTGGCGACCAGCGCGTAGTAGCGCACCACGTCCATCTTGGTCGCCCCGCTCTGCGCGTCAACCACGCGCTCGCCGTGTGTGACCTTGAAGTCGCCTGGCAGCGTGGCCCCCACCGCGACGGACTCGTCCAGCGGCTGCGCCTTCTCGCGCTGGATGTCCTTGAGCGGCTTGTCCTCGCGCGGGCCCTGGAACACGGCGTGGCGAATCGAGCCGCCGCGCGTCCATTGCGCGAAGCTGACCTCGGCGATCAGGCGCGGCTTGACCCAGTGCGCCTTGCGACCCGCTACCGCCCCTTGGGCGAACGGGCTGCTTTCGGTTTCCAGCGCCTCCAGGCGCCGCTTCAATTCCTTCAAGGTCGCCTGGTCGAAACCGGTACCGACATTGCCGGCGTAGCGTAACTGGCCCTGCTCGTCGTAGATCCCCAGCAGCAGCGAGCCAATGCCGCCGCGCGTTCCCTGCGGATCCGTATAACCGCCGATGACGAACTCCTGGCGCTGTCCGCACTTGAGCTTGATCCAGTCGGACGAGCGGCGCGACACATAGGGCGCGTTGCGTCGCTTGCCGATCATGCCCTCGAGGCCAAGCTGGCAAGCGGCCGCCACCAGCTCTTTCGGCGCGCCGTCGAACTGGGCGCTGAAACGGATGGTGTCGCTCGGCGTAAGCGCTGCCTCCAGCACGGCGCGGCGCGCTTCGAGCGGCACCGCGCGCATGTCGTAGCCTTTGAAGTAAGGCAGGTCGAACAGGAAGTAGACCATATCGGTGCTGCCGCCGTTCTCGAACGCTTGCTGCAGCAGGCCGAAATCGGGGCGTCCCCGCGCATCGTGCATGACGATCTCGCCGTCATACCAGCCGCTTGGCAGCTTCGCCGCCAGCAGCGCCTTGCGCAGCACGTCCAGCCGCTCGGTCCAGTCGTGGCCGTTGCGGGTAAACAGCTGCACCTGGCGTCCGCTGATGCGCGCCAGCAGGCGATAGCCGTCGAACTTGACTTCGAAAATCCAGTCCTGGGGCGTCGATGGCGCCTTGTCGACCAAGGTGGCCAACTGCGGCGCGAGCGTGGCGGGAAGGGCCGCCTTGACGGCTTCCGGGGGCATGCCGCGAGCTTGCCGCGCGCGCGGCGTCGCCAGGCGGGCGACGCTGTCGGGCATTTCATCGACCACCGAGAATTCGGCGGCCGGGCGGGCGTACTCGTCCTTCTCCTTGATCAGCAACCATGGCTGCTGCTTTTCGCCGCGCCCCTTCATGCGCACCAGCACCCATTTGCCGTGCATCTTGTGGCCGCGCAGCTCGAACTTGAGATTGCCGTCGGCGTAGCCCTGGCGCGCATCCCCTTGCGCCGTCCAGACGCCCTTGTCCCAGATGATGACCTTGCCGGCGCCGTATTCGCCTTCCGGTATCGTGCCTTCGAAACTGGAATAGGAGATCGGATGGTCCTCCACCTGCACCGCCATGCGCTTGTCGTGGCTGTCGTAGCTCGGCCCTTTCGGGACGGCCCAGCTTTTCATGGTGCCGTCGAGTTCGAGCCGGAAATCGTAGTGCAGGCGGCTGGCCCAATGCTTCTGGATCACGAAGCTCGACGCCTGCGCCTCGCGCGCGCCATCGCCTGCAGGCTCGGGCGTGCGCGCGAAGTTGCGTTTCGACCGATAGGTCTTGAGCTCATCGTCCATGCCGCACAGTGTAGCGTGCCACTTTGCACGCGACTGTACGCCAGTTCACGATGGGCAGCGTTTGTAAGCAGTTGTAAAGACCGTCAACGCGCGCGTCCCAACTCGCGTTTCTGGTCCTGTAACAAGCACTTGTGCTCCACCTAATTTTTAAACGAAGGAAACATCATGAATAAAGTAATCGCTACCTTGATCGCCGGTCTGTTTGCTACTTCGGTGTTCGCCCAGACCCCTGCTCCTGCATCCGCTCCAGCGGCCAAGGAAACGAAAGCTGTCGTCAAGGCAGAGGCCAAGGAAACCAAGGAAGTCGCCAAAGCCGATGCAAAGCAGGAAAAAGTTGTCGCTTCAGCTGACGCCAGCAAAGCCAGCGCAGCGGCCGATGCCCACAAGACCAAAGCCAAAGCCCACTCGAAGGCCGTGAAAGCGAAAGCTTCTGCCGCTGCCGAGAAAGCCTCCACCATGGCTGACGTCAAAAAAGACGCAGCGAGCAAATAAGCCTCGATGTCCGTTTCGTACAAACCCAAGCGCAGTACCTGAATTCACTTTAAAGGAATCATCATGAACAAAATTATCGCCACCCTGATCGCCGGCCTGTTCGCCACCGCAGCTTTCGCACAAACCCCGGCCCCGGCCAGCGCCGCTGCGTCGACGCCTTCGGCCAAGGCTGAAGCGAAAGAAACCAAAGCGGTCGTGAAAGCCAACACCAAGGAAACCAAGGCTGACATCAAGGCCGATGCGAAAATGGAAAAGGCTGTCGCCTCGGCTGACGAAAAAGTCGCCAGCGCTTCGGCCGACGCCAGCAAGACCAAGGCCAAGGCCCACTCGAAGGCAGTGAAGGCGAAAGCGTCGGCTGCAGCAGAGAAAGCGTCGTCGATGGCCGATGCCAAGAAAGACGCAGCAAGCAAGTAATTCGCCTGCGGTGTAAAAAAAAGACAGGGCTCGCCCTGTCTTTTTTTGTCATTCCCGCACAGGCGGACACGCCAATTCCTACTGCCAGCCGCCGCCGAGCGAACGGATCAAGGCGACGGTGGTGACCGCCCGGCTGCCGCGCAGTTGCACGGCGCCGCGCTCGACCGCAGCCAGGTTGCGCTGCGCGTCGAGCAGGTCAAGGTAGCTCGAACGGCCCGCCGCGTACAACTTCTGCGCCAGGTCGGCCGAACGGCGCGCCGACACCACGGCCGCGTCGATTTGCTCGGCCTGCCCCGCGAGGATGCGCAGGCCGGCCAGGTTGTCCTCGACTTCGGCGAACGCGAGCAGCACGTTCTGCCGGTAGCTGGCCACCGACTCTTCCAGCACCGCCTCGCTGCGAGCGATGTTGGCCTTGTTGCGCCCGCCATCGATCAACGGCATCGACATCAAGGCGCCCAGCACCCATGAACGGCTGCTCCACTTGAACAGGTCCGACAGGCCGGCTGATTCGCCACCGCCGCTGCCGGTGATGGCCAATGCCGGGAACATCGCCGAACGCGCCACGCCGATGCGCGCATTCGAAGCGACCATGGCGCGCTGCGCGGCCGTGATGTCCGGACGCCGTTCGAGCAGCTTCGATGGCAGGCCGGCTGGGATCTGCGGCAGCAAGGCGCCGTCGGCCAGCGGCATGGCCTCGGCCGTGAACAGCGCCGCCGGCTTGCCAAGCAGGACGGCCAGCGCATGCTCGTTCTGCACCCGCTGGCGCTGCAGGCCGATTGCCTCGGCGCGCGCGGTCGCCAGTTCGGTCTTGGCGCGCGCCAGGTCGAATTCGCCGATGTCGCCATTGTCATAGCGGCTCTGGTTAACCTTCACGCTTTGCAGGCGCAGGTCGACCGTCTGGTTCAGCGTGGCCAGCTCGGCGTCCGTTTCACGCAAACGGAAGTAAGTCTGCGCCACGTCCGCCTGCAAGGCCAGCAGCACCGACTTGTAGGTCGCCTCGCTGGCGGCAGCGTCGGCCTGCGAGGCGCTGACATTGGCGGCCACGCGGCCGAACAGGTCGACCTCGTAGCTGGCACTGAGCCTGGCCTGGTAGGCCGTGCCAGGCGCCACGGCAGCGCCTTCCGGCAAGCCCATCGACAGCGCCGAAGCGCGCGAGCGCTGGGCGCCAATGCCGGCGCCCAGCTGCACGCTGCGCTCGGACTCGGAGATGCCGGCCAGCGCCCTGGCCTGCTTGACGCGCGCCGCGGCCACCGCCAGGCTGGCGTTGGCCGCCGTTGCCTGGTCGATCAGGCTGGTGAGCGCCGGATCGCGGAACGCCAGCCACCATTCGCCGCGCGCCTGCGCCTCAGCCGGCTGTGCCACTTTCCAGGCGCTGCCGTCGGCTTCCTTGAAGGCGGCCGGCGTATCGATCTGCGGCGCCTTCAGTTCGGGCACCGTGCCGCAGGCGGCCAGCAACAGCGCCGCCAGCAAAGGGGTAATGCGGTTTGCGATGCTCGTCATCACACAGTTCCTTCCAGTTGCACGGCAGGAGCCGCGACAGTTTTCTTTTCAAGGCGGATCGCCAGTGTACGCAGCAGCACGTAGAACACGGGCGTGAGGAACAAGCCGAAGAAGGTCACGCCCAGCATGCCGCCAAATACCGCCACACCCATCGCATGGCGCATCTCGGAGCCGGCACCGCTCGAAAACACCAGCGGCACCACCCCCATGATGAAGGCGATCGACGTCATCAGGATCGGACGCAGGCGCAGCCGGCACGCTTCGAGCGCCGCCTGCAGCACGGTGCGGCCGTGGTGTTCCAGTTCGCGCGCAAATTCGACAATCAGGATCGCGTTCTTGGACGCCAGCCCCACCAGCACGAACAGCGCGATCTGGGTGAACACATTGTTGTCGCCGTGGGTCAGCTTGACCCCGATCAGCGCGCACAGGATCGACATCGGCACGATCAGGATCACCGCCAGTGGCAGCGTCCAGCTTTCGTACTGGGCGGCCAGCACCAGGAACACGAGCAGCACGCACAGCGGGAAGACGTAGATCATCGTGTTCCCGGACAGGATGTCCTGATACACCAGGTCGGTCCATTCGTAGCCGATCCCGTGCGGCAGCACCTCGGCGGCGATCTTGGCCAGCTCGGCCTGCGCTTCACCGGACGAGACGCCGGGCGCGGGCGCGCCGTTCATCTCGGCCGAGACGTAGGCGTTGTAGCGCTGTACGCGGTCCGGGCCGTAGCTGTCCTTGATGCGCATCAGCGACGACAGGGGAATCATCTCGCCCTTGTCGTTGCGCACCTTGAGCTGGGCGATGTCTTCCGCATGCGAGCGGAAGCTGGCATCGGCCTGCACCCGCACCTGGTAGGTACGGCCGAACTGGTTGAAGTCGTTCACGTACAGCGAACCGAGGTTGATCTGCAAGGTCTGGTAGATCGTCTGCAGCGGCACGCCCAGCTGCTTGGCCTTGGCGCGGTCAACATCGGCGAACAGCTGTGGCACGTTGATCTGGAAGCTGGAGAACACGCCTGCCAGTTTCGGGTTCTGCCATGCCTTCATCTGCACTGCCTGCACCGCCTTGTACAGTGCGTCGTAACCGAGGTTGTCGCGGTCTTCGATCATCATCTTGAAACCGCCCGTGGTACCCAGGCCGTTGACCGGCGGCGGCGGGAACACCATGATGAAAGCGTCCTGCACGGCGCCCATGCGCTTGTTGATTTCAGCGGCAATCGCTTCGCCCGACTCGCTCGCCTTGGTGCGCTCATGGAACGGCTTCAAGGTGGTAAACACGATGCCGGCATTTGGCGCGTTGGTGAAGCCGTTGATCGACAGGCCCGGGAAGGCGACCGACGACTCGACGCCAGGAATTTGTTTGGCGATGTCGGACATGCGGCGGATCACGGCGTCGGTGCGCTCGAGCGAGGCGGCGTCAGGCAGCTGCGCAAAGCCGATCAGGTACTGCTTGTCCTGCGCCGGCACGAAGCCCGGCGGCACGACCTTGAACATGACACCGGCGGCCAGCGCCAGCAGCGCGTACACCGCCACCGAGGCGCCCTTGCGGCGCAGCACACCGGTCACGCCGGCCTCGTAACGGGTCGAAGCGCGGTTGAAGAAGCGGTTGAACCAGCCGAAGAAACCGCCGAACAGCTTGTCCATCAGGCGCGTCAACGCGTCTTTCGGTGCATGGTGCGGGCGCAGCAGGTTCGCTGCCAGCGCAGGCGCCAACGTCAGCGAGGAGAAGGCCGAGATCACGGTCGAGATGGCGATGGTCAGCGCGAACTGGCGGTAGAACTGGCCCGTCAGGCCGGACACGAAGGCAATCGGCACGAACACCGCGCACAGCACCAGGGCGATGGCGACGATCGGACCGCTGACCTCTTTCATGGCCTGGATCGTGGCGTCGCGCGGGGACAGGCCGCCGGCCACGTTGCGCTCGACATTTTCGACCACGACGATGGCGTCATCGACCACGATGCCGATGGCCAGCACCAGTCCGAACAGCGACAAGGTGTTGATCGAAAAACCGAAACCGAGCATCACCGCGAAGGTGCCGACAATCGACACCGGCACCGCCAGCAGCGGGATGATCGAGGCGCGCCAGGTTTGCAGGAAGATGATCACCACCAGCACCACCAGCGCCACCGCTTCAAGCAGGGTGTGGATCACCGCCTTGATCGATTCGCGCACGAACTGGGTGGGGTCGTACACCACGCTGTAGTCGACGCCTTGCGGGAAGTCCTTCTTCAACTCTTCCATCTTGGCGCGCACATCGGACGACAATTGCAGTGCGTTCGCGTTGGGCGCCTCGAAAATACCGATTGCCACCGCCGACTTGTTGTTCAGCAGCGAGCGCAGCGAATACGAATTGGAACCCATCTCGATGCGCGCCACGTCCCTCAGGTGGGTCAGTGCGCCGTCGCCGTTGGACTTGACGATGATGTCGCCAAACTCCTCGGGCGATTGCAGGCGGCCCTGGGTGTTGACGGTGAGCTGGAACTCGCTCTTCAGGGTCGGCGCGGCGCCGATCACGCCGGCGGCGACCTGCACGTTCTGCTCGCGGATCGCGGCCACCACATCGGAGGCAACCATGCCGCGCGCCGCCACTTTCTGTGGATCGAGCCAGACCCGCATCGCGTAGTCGCCCGAGCCGAACAGATTGGTTTCACCCATGCCCGGAATGCGGGCCAGCTGGTCCTTGATGTTGAGCACCGCGTAATTGCGCAGGTACAGGTCGTCGTAGCGCCCGTCGGGCGAAACCAGGTGCACCACCATGGTCAGGTTGGGCGAGGCCTTGACGGTGGTCACCCCGATCTGGCGCACCTCTTCGGGCAGGCGCGGCAAAGCGCGCTGCACGCGGCTTTGCACGGCCGTCTCGGCCTGCTCGACATTGGTGCCGATCTTGAACGTTACCGTCAGCATCAGCGAGCCGTCGGAGGTGTTCTGCGAGGTCATGTAGAGCATGTTCTCGACCCCGTTGATCTGCTCTTCCAGTGGCGCGGCCACGGTTTCGGCGATCACCTTGGGATTGGCACCCGGGTACTGGGCGCGTACCACCACCGAGGGCGGCACCACGTCAGGGTATTCGGAGATGGGCAGCTTGAAGATCGAAATCAGGCCCGCCACGAATACGATGATCGACAAGACTCCCGCAAAGATCGGGCGGTCGATGAAGAATCGCGAAAAGTTCATTATTGTTTTTCCTTGGTTTCAATGGCGGCCACTTTCAGCGCGCCCTTGGCCGGAGCGGCCGCTTCCATGGTCACCATTTCGGCCGTGACGGGCGCGCCTGGATGGACGCGCTGCAAGCCGTTGACGACGATTTTCTCGCCCACCTTGACGCCCTCGCGCACCACGCGCAGGCCGTCGATGGTGGGACCGAGCACCACCGGCCGGTATTCGGCGGTGCTGTCGGCCTTGACGACGTAGACGAATTTGCGGTTCTGGTCGGTTCCGACGGCGCGGTCGCTGATCAGGATGGCCTTGGTCGGCGCGGCCTCGTTGCCGCCCAGCTGGACGCGGGCGAACAAGCCCGGCACCAGCAGGTTGTCGGCATTGGCGAAGGTGGCGCGCATGCGCACGCTGCCAGTGGTCGCGTCGAGCCGGTTGTCGACGAATTCAAGCTTGCCTTCGTGCGGGAAGCCCTGCTCGTTGGCCAGGCCGATCTTGACCACCACCGGCTGGCCTTTCTGGGCCGCGCGGCCCACCCGCAGGTAAGTGTCTTCGTCGCCGTCGAAACTGGCGTAGATCTGCTGGTTCGAGACCACCGAAGTGAGGATCACGGCGCCGTCGATCAGGTTGCCGGTGGTCACTTCGGCCTTCGAGACGCGCCCGTTGATGGGCGAGACGACCTGGGTGTACGACAGGTTCAGGCGGGCCGCCTCGAACGACGCTTGCGCGGCACGGGCGTTGGCGTCGAGCTCCTTCATGCCTGAGGCCTTCTCATCGAATTCGCGCTGGGCGATGGCCTTGTCGGCCAGCAGGCGCTCGGCGCGCGCCAGTTCCAGCTTGGCCAGGTCGGCTTTGGCACGGGCCGACAGGGCCGCCGCTTCGGCACGCGCCGCCTCGGCCTGGAACGGCCGCGCGTCGATCACGAACAGCACATCGCCCTTCTTGACGACGCTGCCCGGCTTGAAGTTGACGGAAGTGATGAAGCCGCCGACGCGCGAGCGGATCTCGACCCGTTCGACCGCTTCGAGCCGGCCCGACAATTCCTGGGTCTCGGACACCGATTTTTCGATCACGGCAGCGGCCGTGATGGGCGCGCCGCCGCCAGCGGCCGGCTTGGCGTCGGCAGTGGCCTCCTTGCAGCCGGACAGGGCGACGGCAGCCAGGCCGGCCAGCGCCAGTGCGGCGGCCAGCGGCCGGACGATGGTCCTCAATTGATTAGTGGTTTTCATTGTTTTCCTTAAATGAATGAAAATTTTTAATGAATCAGGCGACAAGCGTCCTGCCTGGCCTGCGAACGGCAAAAACGGTCCCCGGACGCCCTCAAGGGACGTCACAGGGAATTGACTGTGCTTGCTATCTCGTCATTCCCGCGACGGCGGAAATCCATGCGTCGCGCCCAACCATGCGCGCTACGGGCTCCCGACTTTGCGGGAAGTTGTCACTGCCAGTGGCAGCAAGGACGATGGAAACGCTAGGACGGGATTGGCGGTCCATCCAGCGCGCCGAGAAAACTGGCGATTTCATGCAAGGCGGCAGCCTTGCAGGCGCACTCGTTGCGTGCGTTTTCTTCTTGGAGGGGGGCTGGCGCGAGGCGCTTGACGGTGGTCGTTACGCCACAAGTGATCAGCTTGGCGCCGTATTGTTCCGCTTCATCGCGCAGCGGGTCGTCTTCGGCCGACAGGATCAATGCCGGCGGCAGGTTCTTCAGGCGGCTCGACTGAAGCGGTGAAGCATACGGGTGGCTGCGGTCGGCCGCATTCGGCAAATAGCCGCGGTAGCAGGCGGCGCAGCTGTCGGCCACCTCCGCCATGCCGACGTCTTGCGGAATCTCGCGCATCGAGCTGGTGGTCAGGCCCGGGTCGAGCATCGGCATGATCAGCACCTGCCCGGCCAGCGCCGGGCCGCCGCGATCGCGCGCCATCAGGGTGCAGACCGCAGCCAGGTTGGCACCGGCCTCGATGCCGGCCACCACCAGCCGCTTGCCGGTCCAGCCCAGCTTCGCCTTGTTCTTCTTGGCCCAGACCAGCACCGCATGCGCGTCTTCCACGGCGGCCGGGAATGGCCGTTCCGTCGCCAGCGTATAGCAAGAGGCCAGCACCAGCTGCGACTGCGCGCAGCTGGCCATGTGGCGCAGGAATTCGTCGGCGTCGTCAAGGTCGCCTTTGACGAAGCCACCACTGTGGAAGAACACCATCAGCGCGTCCTTCCTGGCGCTCGCATCGCCGCCGGTGTACAGGCGCGCGGCCAGCGGTCCCTGGGCGCCCTGCACCTCGAGTTCGCGGATTTTCAGCGGCAATGCATTCATCGTACGTTCGCCTGGGCCAGTTGCTGCTTGTCGTCGGCGCAAGCGACCTTGCTGCCGTCGAATAAATTATGTGCAAGTGCATCAAAACCGACGCTTTCGGCGCGTGCGGCTTGCGGAAATTGATCCGTGTAGGCGATGCCGGTCACGGTGATCAAGGCCAGCACCAGCGTCACTATTGAAATAAATCCATTTTGATAACGCATTGCAATCCCCTTTCACTTCCCGTTAAGCCAACATCTTTTGATGCAGTACGGTCACTTTAAACTTGTTCTACAATCTGATAAAGCGGCAAACAACGAATTGATTGTTCAGGAATTCGAACAATGGGAGTGAAATGAATAAGTTACAAGCGATGGAGGTGTTCGTCCAGGTCGTCGACGCTGGCGGCTTCACGCGAGCGGCCGAGAACATGCACCTGCCCAAGGCCACCGTCTCGACCCTGGTGCAGGCGCTGGAATTGGCCCTCGAAGTGAAGTTGCTGCACCGCACCACTCGCCAGGTCAGCGTGACCTCCGACGGCGCCGCCTATTATGAGCGCTGCCTGCAAATCCTGTCGGACGTGCGCGAGGCCGAGGAGTCACTGTCGCGCACCCGCGCCGCGCCCAGCGGACGCTTGCGGGTGGACGCCTCGACTGCCATCGCCAATGACATCGTGATCCCGGCGCTGCCCGATTTCTTCCAGCGCTACCCGGACATCAAGCTCGAACTCGGATGCAGCGACCGTCCGGTGGACTTGATCGAGGAAGGCGTCGACTGCGCGATCCGCGGCGGCGCCCTGCCCGATTCGGGTCTGATTGCGCGCCGCGTCGGCGTGCTCCATTTCGTCACCTGCGCCACGCCCGCCTACTTGGCCAGGCATGGCCGGCCAGTCCATCCGCGCGACCTGGCCAATCACCGCTGCATCAATTATTTTTCCTCCAAGACCGGCAAGACCTACGACTGGGATTTCGTGCGGGGCGAAGAAATCATCCTGGTGCCGGCCCCGGCCTGCCTGGCAGTGAACGATTCGACAGCCTATGTGAGCGCCGGGCTGGCCGGACTGGGGCTGATGCAAATGGCCAGTTACTCGGCCGGGCCGCTGGTGGCCAGCGGCCAGCTCGAACTGGTGCTGGAAGACTGGGGCAGCACGCCATTGCCGCTCAATGTCGTGTACCCTCAGAACCGCCACCTGTCGGCCAAGGTGCGCGTGTTCGTCGAATGGGTCGCCGACCTGTTCATGGCCAACCCCGGTTTGCAATTGAAGAGAGGCTGACATGCACGACATCGTTTTTCTCGACCGCGACAGCCTGCAGGCGAACGTGCGCCGTCCGGCCTTCCCGCACCACTGGCGCGAGCACGCCGCCAGCAGCGTCGACCAGGTCGTCGAGCGGCTGGCCGGCGCATCGATCGCGATCACCAACAAGGTGCCGCTGCGCGCCGTCCACCTGGATCAATTGCCCGCTTTGAAGATGGTGGCGGTGGCCGCCACCGGCACCGACAATGTGGACCTGGCGGCCTGCCGCGCGCGCGGCATCGTGGTGGCCAACATCCGCGACTATTCGCTGGTGTCGGTGCCGGAGCACTGCTTCGCGCTGATCCTGGCGCTGCGCCGCAACCTGATTGCGTACCGGGCCGAGGTCGAGGCCGGGGCGTGGCAGAAATCGGCGCGCTTTTGCCTGCTCGACCATCCGATCGCCGACCTGGCCGGCAGCCGACTGGGCATCGTCGGCTATGGCGCACTGGGGAAGAAGGTGGCGCAACTGGGTCGCGCGTTTGGCATGCGGGTGTGCGTGGCCTCGCGCTCGCCGGTCGACGATCCCGAGGTCGAGCAGCTGGCATTGGACGCGCTGCTGGCCAACTGCGACGTGGTGAGCCTGCACCTGCCGCTGACCGACGCCACGCGCAACATGATTGGCGCGCCGCAGCTGGCGCGCATGAAGCGCGGCGCGCTGTTGATCAACACTGCGCGCGGCGGGCTGGTCGACGAGGCCGCGCTGGCGCAGGCGCTCACCGACGGTGCCCTTGGCGGCGCCGGCTTTGATGTGCTGAGCAAGGAGCCGCCAGCGGCCGAGAACCCCTTGCTGGCGCTGCGCCTGCCCAATTTCATTCTCACGCCGCACGTGGCGTGGGCCAGCGGCGGCGCGATGCAGACCCTGGCCGATATGCTGATCGACAATATCGAAGCCTTCGCGGCCGGCGCGCCGCGCAATGTGCTGAGCTAGCCAGAATCGCCCCCCGACACTCACTCACATCTAGCTCGGAAACGTCCCCGGCAGGAGGATGTTCCGGTCGACCTGCGTCACGTCGCGCAGCCCGCAAAACGCCATCGTCAGATCGAGCTCATTGCGGATGATGTCGAGGCATTTGGCCACGCCGGCCTGGCCGCCGGCGCCCAGCCCGTACAGGAAGGGCCGCCCGATATACACGCCCTTCGCGCCCAGCGCCAGCGCCCGGATCACGTCCTGGCCCGAGCGAATGCCGCCATCCATGTGCACTTCGATGCGCGTGCCGACTGCCTCGACGATGGCCGGCAGCGCGCCGATGCTCGACTGCGCGCCGTCGAGCTGGCGCCCGCCGTGGTTCGACACGATCAGCGCGTCGGCCCCGCTGGCGGCGGCCAGCTTGGCATCCTCGACGTCCATGATGCCCTTGATGATCAGCTTGCCACCCCAGCGCCGCTTGACCCATTCCACATCGTCCCACGACAAGGCCGGGTCAAACTGCTGCGACGTCCAGGCCGACAACGACGACATGTCCGACACCGCGCTGGCGTGGCCAACGATGTTGCCAAAGCCACGACGCGGTGTTCCCAGCATGCCCAGGCACCAGCGCGGCTTGCTCATCAGGTTCACGATATTGGGCAGCGTCAGGCGCGGCGGCGCCGTCATCCCATTGCGGATGTCCTTGTGGCGCTGGCCGAGCACCTGCAGGTCGAGCGTGAGCACCAGCGCCGAACAACTGGCCGCGCGCGCACGTTCGATCAGGCGCTCGATGAAGGGCCGGTCCTTCATCACATACAGCTGGAACCAGAACGGCGCCTTGGTGGCCGCCGCCACGTCCTCGATCGAGCAGATGCTCATCGTCGAGAGCGTAAACGGCACGCCGAACTGCTCGGCCGCGCGGGCGGCCAGGATCTCGCCGTCCGCATGCTGCATGCCGGTCAGGCCGGTCGGCGCCAGCGCCACCGGCATCGCCACGTCCTGCCCGATCATGGTGCTGCGCAGGCTGCGGTTTTCCAGGTTCACCGCCACGCGCTGGCGGAACTTGATGTTCGCGAAATCATCGGAATTGGCGCGGTAGGTCGATTCGGTCCACGAGCCGGCGTCGGCGTAGTCGTAGAACATGCGTGGCACGCGCTTCTTGGCCAGCAGGCGCAGGTCTTCGATGGTGGTGACGATCGTCATGCGCAGATCCTTATTCGGTGACCGCCAGCGGCAGGTCGAGGATGAAAGTGGTGCCCCCGTCGCTGATTACGCGGATGCGCCCGGCAAGCAGGGAGGTGACGATATTGTAGGTGATATTGAGGCCCAGCCCGGAGCCGCCCTGCCCCATCTTGGTGGTGAAGAAGGGATCGAAGATGCGCGCCTGGTGTTCGGGCGCGATGCCGACCCCGTCGTCGCGGTACACGATTTGCACCCGCCCCGGCTCGGGCGTGCTGGCCGTGAGGGTGATGCGCCCGCCGGGCCGCTCGAAGGCGTGCAGCAGGGAGTTGTTCACGAAATTGATGATCACCTGTCCGTACGGGCCCGGGTAGCTGTCCATCACGATGGTGTTGGGGATGGCCAGTTCGAGCGTGTGGCCAGCCTTGCGCACCTGGTTCATCATGGTGGCGACGATCTCGTGGCTGGCCTGGTCGAGGTTGAAACGGCGGCGCTGGGCGCTGGCCTGGTCGACGGCGACCTGCTTGAAACTGTTGACCAGGTCGGCCGCCGCGAACAGGCTGCGCATGATCAGGCCCGACGCCTCCTGGGCGGCCCCGATGAAGCCGCCCAGGTCCGAGCGCCGGATCTCCTGCGCCTCGAAGCGCACGGCGATGGCGTCGGTGCGCTCCTGCAGTGCGCTGGCCATCAGCAGGCTGTTGCCGATCGGCGTGTTCAGTTCGTGCGCCACACCGGCCACCAGCGATCCGAGCGCGGCCAGTTTTTCCTGCGCCACCAGCTGGGCCTGGGTGGTCTTGAGCAGGCGGTAGGCATCGGCGTTGTCGAACGCCACCCCCACATACGCGGCCAGCGTGCGCAGCATGTCGAGGTGGATCTGGCCATAGGCCTGGGCGCGGTAGCTGTGCACCGTCACCACGCCGAGCACGCGGCCGTTGACCGAGATCGGCACGTACAGCAGCGAGCGCGGCTCGGTTGGCAGCGAACCGTCGTCGAGCGTGCCCATGTGCTCGGCCCCCGAGGTCAGGCTCAGGTCGGCAATGTAGCGCTCGTATTCGGCCTCGAGGTCGTTGATGAACACTTCGCGCTCGTGCTCGATGCACCACACGGCCAGCTGGTTCGGCTCGCGCATGCTGCGCACGTACGGCGCGTAGCGCTTGCCGCGCTCGATCGCGAACGGGTACTCGATGAGCGCCTGCTCGGGGCGGTAGATGCCGATGCCGAACACGCTCGCGTCCATCAGTTGGTTGACCTGGTCGTACAGCATCAGCATGATGGCCTCGCTGTCGAGCTTGGCCGTGATCTTGCGCCCGATTTCACTGAGCAGGGAAATGTCGCGGTGGGCATGCTCCACCACTTCCTTCTGGTGTTCGACTTCGCGCTTCTGGCGCTCGACCGATTCCTTCTGCAGCAGCAGCTCGGCGGTGCGCGCACCCACTTGCTGCTCGAGCAGCGACTTCTGTTGCACCAGGGCGCGGATACGCACCCGCGGCAGCGCATAGGCGGTGCCCAGCACCAGCGCCGCGGCCAGCAGGCGGAACCACCAGGTTTTCCAGAACGGCGGCGTGATGGTGATCTCGAGGCTGGTCGGGGTCGCGCTCCAGACCCCGTCCTGGTTGCTGGCGCGTACCTGGAACACATAATTCCCGGGGTCCAGGTTGGTGTAGGTGGCGAAGCGCCGTCCGGCGTCGGTGGCGACCCAGTCGCGGTCGAAGCCGGCCAGCCGGTAGGCGTAGCGGTTGCGCTGGGGGTCGCCGAAATGCAGGGCCGCAAATTCGAACGAGAACACCGAATCGCGGTGCGACAAGGTCAGCGCGCGCATGTCCTGGATCGGTCCCTTGAACGGCACGCCGCCCAGTTCCTGGCCGGGGCGCAGGGACTGGTTGAACACCTGGAAATCGGTGATCAGCACCACCGGCGGATGGGGATTGCTGCGGATCGCCCCGGGCTGGAAACTGGTCAGGCCATTCACGCCGCCGAAGCTGAAACGCCCGTCCGGTGCCGCGTAGGCCGAGCCGACGAAGTAGGAACCATCAACCAGGCCATCCTTGGCCGTGTAGTTGCGCACCGCGCCGCTGGCCGGATCGAGCCGCGCGATGCCCGCCGTGCTGCTCACCCACAGCATGCCCGCCTTGTCTTCGAGCACGGCGCCGATCGGATTGGCGGCACCCTCGTGGAGGGGGAAATCGCGAAAGCGCGTGCCCCCGCCAGTCTGGTCGATGCGCTGCAGGCCGCCCGCGGTGCCCACCCACAGCGCCCCGCGCGCCGTCTGCGTCAGGGCGTAGACCCGGCTGTGGCGCAGGCTGTCGGCCTGGCCTGGCGTGTGGCGGAAATGGGCGAAGCGGCCGCTGGCAGGGTCGAGCCGATCGAGTCCGCCGTCGGTGCCGACCCACAGTGCCCCGTTGCGCTCTTCCAGCAGCGCGAAGCCATGGTTATCGCCCAGGCTGGCCGGGTCGCGCGCATCGTGCTGCCAGCTGCGCCGCAGGTGGCCGGCCTGGTCGAGCAGGAACAGGCCGCCGCGCGTGAGCACCCACAGGCCGTCATCGCGCGCCTTGAGCAGGCGCTGGATGTAGTTGGCGCTGGCGCCGGGCAGCGGCGCGATCCGGGTGAAGCGCTTGCTGGCCGTGTCCATCGAACTGAGGCCCGATGGGCTGCCGACCCACAAGCGCGCACCGTCCGGCTCGAGCGCGGTGATCACGTCGTCGGGCAGGCTGTCCGGCCGGTTCGGATCGTGGCGCAGGGCGATGCTGGTGCCGGAGGCCAGGTCCAGCAGGTCAAGGCCGCCACCGGTGGTGCCCAGCCACAGCCGGTCGCTGCCGGCCCCGGCCACCACCCGGATCTTGTTGCTCGAGAGCGTGCCCGGCTCGCCCGCATTGTCGATGTAACGGTCGAAGCCGCCGCTGGCCAGGTCGGTGCGGTCAACCCCGTTGTACCAGCTGCCGACCCACAGTGTGCCGTTACGGTCGACCAGGATCGCGGCGGTCTGGTTGTCCGACAGCGAGTGCTGGTCCAGCGCCTGGTGGCGAAACGCGCGGAAGCGGCCGCTGGCCCGGTCGCGCCACAGCAGGCCGTCGGCTTCGCTGCCGACCCACAGGTCGCCGTCGCGGTCGTGGTGCAGGCACAGGATGCGCGCGGCGCTCATGCCCTGCTCGGGGCCGAGGTGGCGCCGGCGCGGGACTGTGCCGTCGAGCTGCCAGGCGTCGAGCCCGGCGCCGCTACCGACCCACAGGGTGTGGTCGGGCCCGACCGACAGCGCCAGCACGGCGCTGGCACGCGCATCGTCGGGCGCACCGTTGGGCAGGTGCTGGAACTGGCGCGCGCCCGGCGCCAGCCGGTTCAAGCCATTGACCGTGCCCACCCACAGCGCGCCCTGGGCGTCGCGCGCCAGCGCCGTGACGCGCTCGTCCGACAGGCTGGCAGCGTCGCCGGCGATGTGGTGCAGGGTGTCGATGCTGCCGCTGTCCGGGTCGAGGTGTTTGAGACCGTCATTGGTGGCCAGCCACAAACCTTTGCCGCCGTCCGAGGTGATCGCCGTCACCTGGCGGCTGGCGCCGGGCGGCGCGCCGATCGGCACGGCGATGAACTGCTGGCGCTCGCGGTCGAAGCGCGTCAGGCCGCCCTTGGTGCCGAACCACAGCCGCCCCTGCGCGTCTTCGAACGAGGCCGACACATAGTTGTCGGCCAGGCTGAACGGGTCGGACGGCACGTTCTTGAACAAGGTCAGGCGATAGCCGTCGAAGCGGCTCAGGCCAGCCTGGCTGCCGAACCACATGAAGCCCTGGCGGTCCTGCAGCACGTTGAGCACCGACTCCTGGACCAGGCCCTGCTCCACACCCAGATGCTCGAAGCGCAGGCTGCGCGTCGGCGTGGCCGCCTGCGCGCCGCAATGCAGCGCCAGCAGCAGGATCAGGCCAGGTCGCAGCCAGCGCAACACCACAGCAAGTTCTCCTGCGAGCATGGTCATCGTTCCCGTCACGGTGATGGCCCTAATCTAACAGAAGCTTGGCAGGCGAGAAAACTATCTTACGGTACATACATGATTGCGGCGCTGGACAAATGGCACGGCGCCCCCTACAATGCTGCTCTTTCGGGGGGGCAAGCCCTCCGGTTCCGGGCAACCAGAACACGTGGCAGGCCGGTTCGGCCGACGCAAACCCGTCAATTCGGGCTTCCGGAAATCGAATCATGCTGCTATAATGCTTGCTTTCGCGGCTGTAGCTCAGTTGGATAGAGTACTTGGCTACGAACCAAGGGGTCGTGGGTTCAATTCCTGCCAGCCGCACCAAAATTCGTGTTTTAAACGAGGGGTTACGATGCAAATCGTAGCCCCTTTGTTTTTTTCTGCGCGAGTGGGAGTCAAACGCGCACCCGGCGCCTTGCCTACG
The DNA here is from genome assembly GCA_040390195.1 of Pseudomonadota bacterium. GTDB lineage: Bacteria > Pseudomonadota > Gammaproteobacteria > Burkholderiales > Burkholderiaceae_D > Telluria_A. The sequence continues at coordinate 39,705 of JAZJYV010000064.1, forward strand.
CTGGCGCGCATCTGCCGCTGGCGGCAGCGGAAAGCTGCAGCATGGCCATTGGCATGCCGCTGCGTCATGCTATCCTGATATGTGGTGCTTCGGGAGGCAAGCTTGAACGATATGCGTCATGTGCTCATGTACGGTGCCGCACTGCTGATCGGCATGTGCGGCAACGCGCTCGCGCAGCATGAAATCAATCTCTTCACCGAGGAATACGCTCCCTATAACTGGCGCGACAAGGCCAGTGGCGAGATCACCGGGATCTCGACCGAGATCGTGCTCGAGCTGATGAAGCGCGCACGGCTTGCCTACGCGCAGCCGGTCAGCGTTCCCTGGGCGCGCGGATTGGCGCTGACCGCAAACAATGCCAACACCTGCCTGTTTACCGCCGCCAGGGTGCCGGAACGTGAATCGCGCTATCGGTGGATCGGCCCGATCGGTCGCAGCGCCTGGGTCCTGTTCGCGCGCAAGGCCGATCACATCGTTTTGCACAGCGTCGAGGATGCGCGCCGCTACCGGATCGGCACCTATCTCGGCGACGCGTCCGTGACCTACTTCCGCGAGCGTGGCATCGGCATCGACGAAACCCCGTCTGACCGGCTCAATCCGGTCAAGCTTCAGAAAGGGCGGATCGACCTGTGGTCGGTGGGCCGCTTGCCCGGATTGAACTTGCTGCAAGAGCTGGGCATGGACGACATGGAAGCCGTGTTGACCTTCACCGAGTCCGACATGTACCTCGCTTGCAGCATCAGCATGGCGCAGGAGGACGTGGTGCGACTGAACACGGTACTGAAGGCCATGTACGCTGATAACACCATCAAGCGCATCTACTCCCGCTTCGGCTACGCCAGGGAGACGCCGACCGGCGAGCCCCTCAACAAATGATCGGGCCCAAGATCGGCGCCTTGCGGCGCTGCTACTTGCGGCTGCCCGGCCAGCTCCAGTCGCTGGCCGCGCTCCTGCAGGCGCCGCCCGCCGCCTTTGCCGCACGCCCGCGCACGAAGCGTCCCGTCGGCGCACCGGTTGGCTCGCCCTCGCGCAGCGCCAGCTGGCCATTGACCACCACGTAGCGCACGCCGGTGGCCAGCTGGTGCGGCTTGGCGAAGGTGGCGTGATCCTCGATGCTGGCCGGGTCGAACACGACGACGTCGGCGAAGGCGCCCACCTTGAGCCGGCCGCGGTCGGGCAGGGACAGGGTGTCGGCCGGCAGCGCGCTCAGCTTGCGCACCGCTTCCTGCACGCTCAGCGCATGATCCTTGCGCACCTACTGGGCGAACACGCGGGCGAAGCTGCCGTAGGCGCGCGGATGGGCACCCGATTTCAGGAAGATCCCTTCCGGCGCATAGCCGGCCTCGTCCGAATCGAAGCTGACCCACGGCAGCGCCACCTGGCGCCGCAGGTTGGCCTCGTCCATGAGGAAGTAGGCGATCCCCACCCGGGTACCGTCTTCCACGACCAGGTCGATGGCCGCCTCCTCCGCACTGACGCCGCGTTCGCGCGCCACTTGCGCCAGGCTTTTGCCCGTCAGCGGCTTGAGCCTGGGATTCTTGAACGTCAACAGGACCGTGCCCTCGGCGCCGGCCGCGCCATACAGGTTTTCCCAGTGGGCCGGGTGGACCTCGCGCATCTCGGCGGCCACCCGCGCACGCACGCCGGGCGCGCGCAGGCGCGCGATCCACGCGTCCAGGCCCCCTTCCTGCACCCAGGGCGGCATCGCCGCATCGAGCCCGGTCGCCCCGGCCGTGTAGGTGTACATGTCGGCCGTGATGCGCACGCCCTGCGCGCGGGCTTGCTCGACCATGGCGATCACCTTGTCGAGTTTGCCCCAGTTGTCCTTGCCGGACAATTTGAGGTGGTAGATCTCGGCCGGCGCGCCGCTGCTGCGGGCGATCTCGATGGTTTCGGCCACGGCCGCCTCGATGCGGTCGCCTTCGCTGCGCAGATGGGAGGCGTAGATGCCGCCGCATTTGGCCGCCTCCCCGGCCAGCGCGATCAACTCCGGCGTGCCGGCGTAGGAGTTGGGCGTGTAGATCAGGGCGGTGGTCACGCCCAGTGCGCCCTCCTCCATGCTCTAGCGCACCAGCGCCCGCATGGCGAGCAATTGCGCCGCGCTGGGCTGCACATTGGCCGCGCCCAGCACGTGGCTGCGCACGGTGCCGGCGCCGACGAAGGAGGCCAGGTTCGGCGCCACGCCGCGCCGTTCGAGCAGGCTCAGGTACTGGCCCAGCGTGCTCCAGCTCACCGGATACTTGATGTCGCCCTGATGCGCGGCCATCGAGCGTTGCATGGCCGGATTGAGCGGCCCCATCGAATCCTCGCCCAGCACTTCGAGCGTGACGCCCTGCTTCAGGTCGCTCAGCGCGCGACCGTCGGCGAACAGCGATTCTTCCGTGTGGGCCAACATGTTGATGAAGCCCGGCGCGATCGCCTGTCCACGGGCGTCGATCACGGTCTTGGCGCCGCTGTTGCGCGCCGGCCCCACGTAGCTGATACGGTCACGGTCGATGGCCACTTCACCAGCGTATGGCAGCGTGCCGGACCCGTCGTAGATCATGCCGTTTCGGATGAGCAGGTCATGGGGCGCCGGGCCTGCCGTTGCCACGGCGGCGCCGCAGTGGGCCGCGATGACGGCGAGGGCAAGCAGGCGGGCGGCGGCATGGCAAGGCTTCAAGTGTGGCTCCGTTCACAGGGGGGCGGCCCGCTCGGGCCGGTGTGCAATACTACTCGAAAAGCGCTGGCAATCGACGGCCGCATGGTCCAGCAACACCAGTTACCAGTCGAGGCGCAGGCTGGCGCCGATCTCGCGCGGCGTGCCCAGGTAACGCTGGAGCGCGGGCCCGGCGATGCCGATCCGGTTGTTGGCCGCGTCCTCCATGACGACGGTCCGGTTCAGCAGGTTGCGGCCCCACAGCACCGCATCGTAGCGCTTGCCGCTGCGCAGGCCGATGCGTGCGTCGAGCAGCGAGAAGGCGCCTTGCACATTGCGCGGGTCGAGGTTGGTATTGGTGTGGTAGCCGCCATTCCAGCGCCAGTTCATGGAGGCGTAGAGCTCGCCGAACCCGAGCGCGGCCGTCTCGCGCCAGCCGGCGTTGGCCTGGCGGCGCGCCGCCTGCGGCAATTGCTGGCCGCTGCGGTCGCAGGCGCCGTTGATGGCCGTCTCCTGGTAGCCGCAGGCGCCCCTCGTGTATTTGTCGAAAAAGGTGTCGGCGACGATCACGGCGGCGTACAACTTCAGGGTGCGCGCGACGGCGTAGTCGGCGCTGAGACTGGCGCCGCGCGCGATGACGCGCTCGGCGTTATTGACGAGGAAGCGTCCGCCCACAAAGCCCGTGTTCTGGTAGTCGCGGAAGTGATCGTAGAACAGGGCGCCGTCCAGCCGCAGTTTCTCGCCCAGCAGGCGGTTCTTGCTGCCCAGTTCGAGATGCTGGACGCGCTCGTCATTGAAGGGCCGGTCGGCCAGCGGGATGGCGCCGAACCGGACATTGAAGCCACCCGGTTTGGCGCCCGTCGCGTAATCGAGGTAGGCCATGGCGTTTGCGCTGAGCTGGTATTGGGCGCTGGCGTCGCTGGACACCGAGTTCGCCGTGTGGGCCAGCTCGGCATTGGCGCTCACCGGCGTGACCGCTTCGACGAAACCGCCCAGTCCGGCCACGGCATTGTCGACCGTGGCGTCGATGGCATCGTGCTGCCAGCGCAAGCCTGCGCTGAGCCTGACGTGTTCGCTGGCCTGCCAGTTCGCCTGGCCGAACACGGCCTGTGACCGGGTGCGCGAGAACGAATTGAGATAGCCGGCGGCGCCAAACGGCCCGACCGAGGCGGCCATCTCCGCCGTTTGCGCCATGGACAGGAAGAAAGGGGCGTGCTTGCCGTCGCCTTCCCGGAACTGGTTGATGCCGAAATAGTAGCCCAGCAACCACGCCAGCGGCGCGCCGGGCAAGCCGCTCAGGCGCAATTCATGCGACACCATGCGCCCGCGCTGGCGGTCGTTGACCCGATAGCTCGCCTGCGACAATTGCGCGCCCTCGCCCTGGGTCATGACGTCGTCGTAGCCGTTGTAGCCGCTCAGCAGGGTCACGCCGGCGCCGGCCAGGGGCAGCGTCAAGGTCGCGCTGGCCAGGTCGCTGTCGAAGCGATTGCGCACCGGCGCGATGGTGCAGATGACCCGGTTGGTGGAATCCTGGTCCGGACAAAGGCCAAACAAGGGGTTGCGCGGGTCGCCCTGGTCGATCTCGGGATCGGTGTTGTCGCTGTCGCCGTGGCTGCGGCTTGCCGTCAGGCGCAGCTTGCCCTGGCCCAGCTCGAACAGGAGCTGGCCGCGCACGTGGGTAGTGCGCACACTGTTGGCGTCACCGAAGGGAAACAGGTTGCGAAACAGATGCCCCTGCTCGTAGCGCACCATGCTCAAGGCGGCGCTGACGGTGTCGCTGAGCGGGCCACTGAGCGCTCCCTCGGCGCGCCAGACCGTCGCAGTGCGGCCCCCTTCCATGCGCGAGAACGAAGCGCCCGTGTGGGCGCTGAATTGCTTGCCGGGCTCGCGCGTGAGGATATTGATCACGCCCGCCGTCGCGCTCTTGCCGTAGAGGGTAGATTGGGGCCCGTCGAGCACTTCGATGCGCGCGATGTCGACCAGGTCGTCGACGCTGAACCCGGTGCGCGGGACCGCAATCCCATCGATGGCGAGCGTGACCGAAGGGTCGAAATTGGGAATATTGGGGTTGTTGGCAATGCCGCGGATGCGCAAGCCGGTGTTGGACACGCGCGCGTTCTGCCACACCTGCAAGGCCGGCACTGCGGTGGCGATGTCGTACAGGCTGATACTGCCCGCCTCCTGCAAATCCTTGCCGCTCAGGACGGTCAGCGCGGCAGGCACATCCTGCACGGATTGAAGGAATTTCTTTGCCGTGACGAGCACGCGTTCCGGCGTCGCGTCGACCGGCTCCTGGGCCTGCGCCGAAGCGGCCAGCACGCACAGCGCCGGCTCCAGGCCACGCCGAAAAAACTTGCGCAGTTCCACCCTCGTCCTCCATTTTCTCACGGAACAGTGTATGCCAAGATGTCACGACTATGTTACTTTTTAGAACTCCCAAGCACGCGCTCCAGTGTAAAATCTGCCACAGTGACGGCTGGGAGTGGTTCGCTTGCGCCGACGGAATCGCCAGGAATGCGGAGAGAGAATGGCAAGCAACGATGTGCGACGACTCCTGTTGAAAACAGCGGGGCTGCTGGTCCCGGCCGTGTCCGCCGCCGCGTTTGCGCCGGCACCTGGCATGAACCGGCAAGCGCCCCTTCGCATCGCTTTTGGCGACGCCACGCCACCGCTGTATTGGAAGACCAGGGAAGATTCAACCCACGATGTGGAAGGCATGTGTGTCGACCTCATGGCCGAACTGGCACGGCTGCTCGATGCCCGTTTCGAGGCCAGCGTGTATCCCCTGCCCCGGGTTCAGACTCTGGTCGAAGTGGGCGCCGTCGATGGCATGGTCAATGTGCTGACCCCGGAACGCCTGGCCTATTCAATCGCCACCAGACAAGCCCTGTTCCAGGACCGGATCAGTATTTTTGTGCATCGGGACTCGCCCTATCTGAAACGCCTGCAAGCGGTCCGCACCCTGGACGACCTGGCGCGGACGGGCGTGACCGTGCTGTCCTTGATCGGCGCTGGCTGGACCAGGCGCAATCTCGAATCGCGCGGGATGAAGGTGTATTTCGGGACCGGCACGGGCGGCGAGGTCAAGATGCTCATCGGCCGGCGCGGCGACGTGGTGGTGGACATGTCGACCAACGTCAACTGGTGGCTCAAGAAGCTGCCTGGAAGTGAAAACATCGTCGAGCTGCCCGGCAAGCTGGACATGATCAAATGGTACCTGCTGATCGGTAAGCGCTCGCCGTTTGCGCAGCGCATGCCCGAGCTGGAGCAGGCCTTGCAGCATTTGCAGGCATCGCCGCGTTACAAGGCGATCTTGAACAAACATGGATTGAATGGTGGGCGGATGGCGCCGGCATGAGCTGTGGCGTGCCGATTGACCACTCTTTTCCAAATACAATTACCATGTTATACTCTCGTTTTTCGCGGCTGTAGCTCAGTTGGATAGAGTACTTGGCTACGAACCAAGGGGTCGTGGGTTCAATTCCTGCCAGCCGCACCAAATTCGTAAGAGGAAGGCCTGGAGAGCGATCTCCAGGCTTTTTTTCTTTGCCGCGCCGGCTTTAGCCCGGGCGGCGCACCGCACGGATCTTGCCGCTGTTCCCGCCGCCGCAGAAAAAACGGTCCTTCCCATCCGATTCGAGACCGGAAATGCCGACGCCGGGAGGCATGGCGACGCTTTCGAGCACCTCGCCGGTGCGTGGCTCGATGTGGCGCAGCTCGCTCTCCTCGCCCTCCCATGTGCCGTGCCACAGTTCGCCGTCGAGCCAGGTGACCCCGGTGACAAAGCGATTCGAATCGATGGTGTGCAAGATGGCGCCCGTCTCCGGGTCGACCTGGTAAATCCGGCGGCCGCGATGCTGGCCGACCCAGAGCGTGCCTTCGGCCCAGGCCAGGCCGGAATCGCCGCCCTGGCCGGGCGCCGGAATCTGCGCGAGCACCGCGCCGCTGGCCGGATCGATTTTCAGGATGCGGTCCTGCGCGATCTGGTACAGGTGGCGCCCGTCGAAGGCGGTGCCGGCATCGCAGGGGACGTCGATCGAGCGAACCACCTCGCCGGTCGCCGGGTCCAGGGCCTTGAGCTTGGCGCCGGCCGCGAACCAGACGTGTTCGCCGTCGTAGCTTACCCCGGCGACGTGGTCGCCACCTGCGAAGGGGCCGTATTCACGCAGGATTTGGGCATCATGAGTTTTCATGAATCCATCCTAATGGCCACGCAGGGCGTCGGGGAGTAACAAAGCTGACGGGAAACCCGGCACCGACGCCCTCACCCAGCGGCGCGTCGGGCCGCCCCCGATGGAGCGTACCCTATCCGATTCCGCCAGTTCGCTCAGTGCGCGCTGAATCGTGCGCGCGCTGGCGCCAAGGGCGATGACGAGCGCCGGGGTGGACCAGGCTTCGCCGTCAGCCAGCATGGCCAGCAGCTCCCCGTGTTGCTCGTCCGGCGGCGCCAGCACCGCCACCGCGCGCGCGCCATGGGGAATGAAGGCGAAGCCGGCGGCGCTTGCCTTGATCGCGCCGAAGGGGGCAAGCTCCTTGCGCAGGCGGCCAATGTCGACGCGCAGCCGGGCGCGGTACGATTCATCGGCTTGCCTGCCGCGGAAGGCGCCCACGATCAGCGCCTGGCGCGACACATCGCCGGGCCAGTTCTCGGCCAGCATGCGCGCCAGCGCGAACAGGACCGGACGCGTCTTGAGCGAGACGACGGTGTCGGCGACGCGCAGCGCATGGCGGCATGCGTCCACCACCAGCGTGCCCGAGGCGAGCAGGTCCTCGACCTCGTGCAGCAGCAGGTAGCGCTGCTCGCCGCGCGCGTGCAGGCGTGCCGCCGGTGTCGCCAGGGCGCGCGCCACGCCCGCCACCTCGGCGGCCAGCGCGGGAATGCCCGCCTCGCGCGACGCCTGTTCCGCGCGCGCCAGGGCCGCCTGCGCGGCGCGGGCCTGCAAGCGCCGGATCGCGATGCCGGCGGCCGCCATTTCGTAGCCGGCACGTAGCGGCGGGGGCAGTGCGCCGGGCGCTTGTCCTGCCAACTGCGCCTGGGCTTCATCGAGCCGGCCGATCAGCAGCAGGCGGCGCACGGTGATGTGCAGCGCATGCGCCGCATTGAGCCGGTCGCCATGCGCCGCCAGCGTCGCGCGCGCCGAGGCGAGCGACTTGCTCGGCCAGCCCAGGTCGCGCGCGACCAGCGCGATCTCGGCTTCGGCCACCACGCAGCGCGCGCGCGCCACCGCTTCGCGCGGACCGAACGCAGCGGCGGCCCGCTTGAGCAGGGACTTCGCGCGCACCAGGTCGCCAAGCTGCGCCATCGCGATGCCGCGCAACGCCAGCGCAGGCGCGTCGTCGCGCAAGGCGACACGCTTCAACGCGCCCAGCAGGTCTCCGGCCGCGAGCAAGCGCGCCGCGGCTGCAATCATCGCGTCCATCGCGATCCCGTCAACTTTGTCACTCCCGCTCCTCCCCGAACCCGCCCTAGCATGTGAACACCTGCCAGCGTTGATACGCAACGCATGGTACAACAACCCAGCAAAAGGAGAACGATGATGACGATGCAAAAAACCGGCACCCGTGAAGAATGGCTCGCCGCCCGCCTCGACCTGCTCGCCGCGGAAAAGGAATTGACGCGCTTGAACGACGCGCTGGCACAGCGGCGCCAGCAACTGCCCTGGGTCAGGATCGACAAGGACTACCGCTTCGACACCGCGCATGGCAGTTCCAGCCTGGCCGACCTGTTCAAGGGACGCTCGCAACTGCTGGTCTACCACTTCATGTTCGGCCCCGATTACACGGCGGGCTGCCCGTCCTGCTCCTCGATCGCGGACGGCTTCAACGGCGTCACCGTGCACCTGGAAAACCACGACGTGGCATTCACGGCCGTGTCGCGCGCACCGTTGGCCAAGCTGCAGGCGTTCAAGGAACGCATGGGCTGGAATTTCGATTGGGCCTCCTCGGCCGGAAGCGATTTCAATCGCGACTTCAGTGTCTGGTTCAACGAGCAGCAGCAGCGCGAAGGCGGCATCGAATACAACTACCGGCGCGAACCGGCGATGGAAGGCATCCGCCGCGGTCAAACCGTGACCCAATGGCGCGAGGAAGGCAGCGCCAGCCCGATGGAGCAGATCGCCGCCTCGACCGGCACCGATATCGCCACCTACTCGCGCGACCGTCCCGGCATCAGCGCCTTCGTACTGGAAAACGGCAAGGTCTACCATACCTACTCGAGCTACGCGCGCGGCCTCGATGGCACCTGGGCCATGTACCAGTGGCTCGACCGCGCGCCCAAGGGCCGCAACGAGCAAGGGATCTGGTGGCGCCGCCACGATGAATACCCTGAGGCGGCGTAATCATGTCGGCGCAATCGCTGTCCCCAGGGGCGGCGCCTGGTGCGCCGGCGGGCAAAGCGGTATGGCTTGCCAATCTCCTTTGCCTGGCCGCTGCGCCCAGCTTCGCGCTGATGGCGCTGCTCACTGCCATCGGCGGCGGCCCCGATCCGATCTGCTCCGCCAACGGCCCCGGCTTTCACGCCGGTGGCATGGGCGCGATGTACCTGATGATGAGTGCTTTCCACCTGCCGGCGTGGTTGCGCAAGTTGCGGCAACGGTAGCGTCGAGGTCGCTGTCCTGCAGCGCGGCAGGCGGCCATGTGATCATGGCGAACTGAGGCGTGCGCCGGGGTCAGGTTCAAGGCGCAATCCCGCCAGCGGCGACCAGGGTGACACCTCGCTTACACTTACATCGGAGCAGGAGCCTGCCGCGTCTTGAAGTAGGACCGCTCCTACAGTGATCGAATCGCGCCCCTCGAATTTTTCCACGCCAAGAAAAAACCGTCCCCTCTCCTATGACGTGCGCTGATCGGCCTTTGAAGCCGGCAAACCGTGTGCAGCAGGAATGAACAAAACTTCAGCGGGCCTCAACTGTCAAAACTGAACGGTTCGGCTCATCGCTAGGCCAGGACGAGGCATCCGAATCCCTGATAACCCAGCTGCCGGGCGCAGCTGATTCTTTGCGAGGTAAAACATGAACCATTCCAAATCCCTGATTGCTGCAGTTCTATTGGCCGGTGCCTCCATGGCTTCGTCGGCGGTTCTGGCGGCCGACATCTCGACGCCGCCCCAGGCCTTGAACCTGCTCGACAACAGCGCTTTCTTCGGCGATGCCTTTGCCATGAACAACATGAGCAATACCTTCGCCGACCACTTCACGTTCAACGTGAGCGCCGCCGGCAGCGGCCTTGACGCGATCGTCTCCTCGATCGCCCGCACCGCAGCGACCGGCCTCGACATCACCGGCCTGAACCTGTACAACGGCAGCGGCCTGGTCGCAACGGGCACCATGGTCAGCTCCGGCGCCCAGGATGTCTGGACGCTGTCGGCCAACGGCCTGGCCATCGGCAGCTACTACGTGCAAGTGAGCGGCAACATGCTCTCGACCACCTCTGGCAGCTTCGGCGGTTCGGTCATGCTGGCGCCAGTGCCGGAGCCGGCCACGTTCGGCATGCTATTGGCCGGGCTGGGCGTGGCCGGATGGCTGGCGCGGCGCCGCAAACCTGGCTAGCCGACCCGGCTGGAGCGGACCTGGCGCGCGCCGCTCAGCTCTGCACCTTGCGCGCCACGCCGCGGCTGGCCAGGATCTCTTCGAACTGCTCGAAGCGCACCGGCTTGACCATGTGGTGGTCAAAGCCGGCTTCGAAGGCCAGCTGGCGGTCCTTCTCCTGGCCCCAGCCGGTAACGGCGACCAGGACGCTGATCTTGCCGCAGCTGAGGCGGCGGATGGCGCGCGCCAGGTCGTAGCCCGACATTTGCGGCAGGCCGATGTCGAGGAAGGCGTAGTCCGGACAGAAGCGCGCGGCCGCCGTCAGCGCGTCGCGCCCATTGTGGGTAATCACCACGCTGTGGCCCATGGCCGCCAGCAGCGCACCGATACTGTTGACGAAGTCGACGTTGTCGTCGGCCAGCAGAATACGGTAGGACTCGGCGCCGACAAAGGCGGCCGGCAGGCTGCGCGTTGCCAATTCGGGTGCCACCACGATCGGCAGGCGCACCGTAAACTCGCTGCCGCAGCCGATGCCGGCGCTGTGCGCCAGCACGGTGCCGCCGTGCAGTTCGGCCAGGCGGCGGGCCAGCGACAGGCCAACGCCCAGGCCGGCGTTGCTGCGCTCGAGCGTCGAGTCGACCTGCACGAACATCTCGAACACTTCGGCCAACATCTCCGGGGCGATGCCGATGCCGTTGTCGCTCACGATCAGCGCCAGCACCTTGTCTTCGACGCGCGCGGCGAGCCGCACGCGCCCGCCGCGGTTGGTGTACTTGGCGGCGTTGTTGAGCAGGTTCGACAAGATCTGCGCCAGGCGCGTGGCGTCACCGTGCAGAAACACCGGGCGGTCCGGCAATTCAATCGCCAGTTCGTGACCGTGCAGCTCGATGGTCGAGCGCACCACCTCGAGCGCGTCGTTGACCACCGCTTTCAGCTCGACCCGTCCCATCTTGACGGCGAACTTGCCGGTGTTAATGCGCGAGACGTCGAGCAGGTCGTCGACCAGCCGCACCATCTGGCGCAGCTGGCGCTCCATGATGTCGGTGGCGCGTTCGATGGCCAGGGCGTCGCCGCTGCGAATGCGCAGGATGTCGAGCCCGGTGCGGATCGGGGCCAGGGGGTTGCGCAGCTCGTGCGCCAGCGTGGCCAGGAATTCATCCTTGCGCCGGTCGGCCAGCATCAGCGCTTCCTCGGCCCGGTGGCGCACCTGCATCTCGTGCTCGAGCGTCACGTTGGCCTCCTGCAAGGCGTGGGCGCGGCGCCCGATCTCGGCCAGCATGTCGTTGAAGGCGACCACCAGCATGCCGATCTCGCCATTGCCCTTGCCCGGCACTCTGAGCGTGAAGTCGCGCCTTTGCATCACCTCGCGCGCCACGCCGGTGATCGCCAGCAGCGGCCGGGTAATGCTTTGCTGCAGGCGCGAGGCGACCAGGGCGGCAATCAGCAGCGCCGCCAGCATCACGGCGCCGAGGATGGTGGCGTAGTTGACCAGGCGCCCGATCAAGCCATAGCGCGCGCGCAGGAACACCGTGCCGACCTTCTCGCCATCGTCAATAATGTTCTGGAACACCACCAGCTCGCCACCCTCGATGCGGTAACCCGGCTTGCCGGGCGCGGCCGGATACTCGGGCTCGCGCGCCGGCTGGGTGTACGAGGCGAAGCGCTTGCCGTCGGCGCTGTAGACGGCGGCGGCGAGGATTTGCGGGCGCACCCGCAGCACAGCCAGGTTTTGCTGGGCCGCCTTGGCGTCGTTGAAGGCCAGCGCCGGCGCGCTGACACTGGCGACGATGTCGGCCTGGGTGCTCAGGTCGTCGACCCAGTATTGCTGGAAGGTGCGCAAGTCGTACAGCAGCATGCCGATCGAGGCGGCCAGCAGGGCCACGAACGTCGTCGAGACCGCCATCAGGATCAGCTTGCTGCGCACGGAGCCGGAGTCGTTCAGCTTCACGGCGGCCCCTTCAGCACCTGGTGCGCCACCGTCAGCAGGCGCGAACTCAGTTTCACGTTGTTGCGGTCTGCCGCCTCGAGCGAGACGTCGAACCGCACCCGATCGTCGATGATGCGGAAATTGATCACGCTGCCCAGTTGCAGGGCGTTGTCGGCCTCGCTCACCAGCAGCAGCGGCCCGGCTGGCGCCGCGCGCACCGCGCGCTGCACGCGCGCGCTGTCGGCGCCGCCCACGAACAGCAGATGCACGCCGCTGCCGGCCTCCCCTTCGCGCAGGGCGCGAATCACGATGGCGCGGTTGTTGACGCTGCGTCCGGCCACGATGCGCCCCAGCTCGAGCGCCACCTCGTCGGCGCCAAGCACGCCGATCACCAGCGGCGCGGCGGCGTTGGCGAAGGCGGTGGAAGGGAATTCCGTGTACCCAAGAAATTTATACAGGAAGGCAGCCTTGACGCTGCGCTCGGACAACTGGCCGGCCGTCGCCGCCTCGGTCGTAGCGCGCGCCAGTCCGGCCCAGGGCATGACGAGCCAGCACCAGCGCAGCAAGCGGCGCCTGGACAGACTTCGAGCTGGCAAAGAATCGACGGTCATGGGCCGGTTCACATGGACAAGGTCAAACGGAGCAGTCTGGATCACGGGTGGGCCGCCGCGCCGGGTGCGCCGCACAGCTAATGCATGATACGCGCGAGGCCTCGCCTGCCGCAAGCGTCATGCCGGTCCGCGCCATGTATTGACAGGCTGTACACTAAGTGCCGAATTCGGCTGCCGCCTTGGCCGCCCACAAGGCCGCATTGTAGCTCGGGTAAGGCCGGTCGTAGCGCTCGATGCTGCCATCGCGGCCGACGAAACTGGTCCACCAGCCATCCTGGCCGGCCACGATGGCGATGTCGCCCGGTCCGCAATGGCTGACGATCGCTTCCTCCGGCGTCAGGAAGACGATGTTGACGCTCCGATGCGTGATGACGGTGGCCATGGGCGCTCCGCTGCAAATTGATCAAGATTGCAACTATACAGAATCTTGATATCTGACATCACAAAGAAAAAGTTGATTTATTTTTTGCGATGCAGCATCATTCACCTGTCTCCTCTATTCTCCTCCAAGAAAATAGATTCAGCCCGCTCCCGTAGCGGGCTTTTTTTTGTGCGCCGGGTGTTAATCATCTGACGACCCAAGTACTGTCAATTCAAAGACTTAGCGGTTGTTTTCGACGTACAGAGGAAGAATTACACACATAGTGAGCGCCTGCAATAGGGGCGCCACGGGCTATCGGTCGCTCGGCCATGGTTCGCTGAATAGCCTCCGGCCGCTTCAACTATTCCGTCCAGGCTTTCAGAACAGCCAGGGGGAGCGTTGATGACGTCGGCCACAGCAAAATGCGATAGGTATCATTGCCTTCGAGTCCCATCGCGTCGATGGTGTCGAGTCCCAGAAAGAGGGCCAGAACCGCATAGCGCCCAGGTGCTACCGTTTGCCGTAGTACTTCACCACCTGTGCACTCGTGCACTTGAAGCTCGCCAGAAGGCAGTTCGAGAGAGCACTGAACGACATGGTCATAGTCGGACAGGTTGATGGCTGGCTCGCTATCGTGCAGCTCCAAGACGACCGGAACCGTCATGTTTCGAACTGGACAGATGACCACTACATGGTCAATGGTCTTGGCTCTTCGTTGCACGTCCTCGTCGGTCCAGTCCGTTGGCGCTTCGGGGAAGATACCACCGTCCTGCACATAGAACTGATGGTAATCGGCGAAGACGTCGAATGCGAACTGTCGTGACATCATCGGTCAATACTCCTTACCATCGCTCTGTGAATGCCGACCGCCGATAAGCGCTGGCACATACTCGAGCAGGGCGCCGCCTCGCTGCATTACGCGCACGGAGGGGTCGGTCCTTATTAAGCCCTCGATGGCATTACGTAGGTCCTGTTCGGCAGGGGGATTTACAAGAACGGGGCGAGTCCGCTTCAAGAACAGCGTCCGCGGATTAGCGATGGCCAAAAGTGCGTCGACCGCTATTAGGCACAACGGGCGGCCAGCCTTCATCCACTCATCGACTTTGGGCCAGCTGAAATTCGACGCAGCGGCTAGATAACCCCACGCGTCTACTGTGGGCGCACTTACGTGGCACTCAATCCAGTCGAGGCTTCTCGTTGACCGGAAATGGGCCAACGCGCCGAACAGCTGGCGCCGTTCTTTTTCCGGCATCGCTGCGAGCGCACCCGTCACCAATGGAAATCCTTCCTCTTCGGGAAGACAAGCGGCTGTGGCTGCTGCAAGTGCCCAAAAAGAGCCACAGTCTTGATAGGACTCCCAAACACGCCGGACAAACGCCCGCCCTTCCTCACGAAAGAGCGCAGCCACTTCTAAGATGACCGCGCGGACCGACGGATTCCGAGTGTCTGCATACCGCTCAGCGGTGCATGACAAGACACTTGCAGGGGGCAGTCTCAGCCACGCGGCAAAAACATCTTCGTCCAAGTTCCAGCGGGTCACCGAGTAATCGAGAAGTGTGGGAGCTGCGCCCTCGGATTGGATGAGTGTAGGGCCGGGAAATAATTCGGCGCTTTCGACATCCTCTTCAGGTTGGGTGGCTTCCCCACTGTCGTCGTAGAAATCGTCGTGAAGTAAGTACTTCGCCCATCCATGTCGCTTCGCGAGGTTGAACCACTCAAGTGGGCGAAGCGAGCGACTCATCAAGCGTGCGTGACATTCGTGGCAGACCAGGTACGGTTCATTTGGGTCGTCTTCTCGGGCCTCGATTAACGACGGGCGACGCTCGCATGCTTGGCAAAATAGAGTCATATAGGGGAAGTGGTCGATGCGCTGAGGCGTCACGTCGCGCTGTTCATGAGCTAATGGATGTTGGCTGTGTAAAAGGTCTCTTGCCCGGCTACGCCGCAGGACTATTCGTATAGGTTTTTCATTCTGCCTTCTCCCTTTATTGTTGTGACGGTATTGTAACCATAAACCATTGATAAAAAGCAATTTTACCCAGCCGGTCGAGCTGGCGGGGCTGCTGTAGTCAAGCTTGAATAATGTCATTGACGACTGTGTTTTTATACAGTAGTTTACAACCATGTGAGGTGGCCCAATGAACGACGAGCCTGAAGTGGCTGATGATGCTCGCTATGCCCAAATTGCGATTGATTTTCCGCGTCCCTCGCATTTGGGGGCGCTCCCGGGCTTGCAGCCGAAACTGCTAATGGTGATGTATGGCGGCCGGTATTACTCACCCGGTTGCACGCCACCGGAGCTTTGGGAGCGCTGGGACATCTGCGAGGACCTGGCGCGGCAGTTCTGCCAGAAGTCGCTCGACAACAAGACCGGAAAACGGGCGCACATGAGCGAGGCCGCAATACTTGACCAGTACCTGGAACGGCTGCTGAAAACTGAATGGGGGTCAGCTGCCGAGATGCGTTGGGTCATTCGCCGCGCGGCTGAATTGGCGCATTGGCCTATGCCGCCGGCGGCGCAAGAACCGGAAGGCCCAGGCTGATGTAACGGCCTAGCCAGGCGAGTTAATCAAATGCAACGCCGTGGACTCCGAGCGCGTTCATGCACTGGAGGAAGAAGGCGAAGCTGAATGTCCCGCGGCCTACCTTGTTCGAAAGGGCCTTCGGGTCGATATTGACGCCGCACACGGTTTCGAGGGCCCGCGAGAGCTCCTTGAATCCAATATCTTTCCGGGCCAGCTCGACCTGCAATAGCCGTCGAGCTTCCCGGTGCCAGTCGATTTGAGGTGACATGAACACGCAGTAATTTATCCGAATTTCCTCAAATGTGAGGAATTGGCATTAATATTGATGAGAGTTTATAAAAGACAGAATTTCGTGCCTAGACGCGTTCCTGTCTTTTAATTCGACGCTCATTCTGAGGTATTTTTATATGCTTGCCCATATCTTTCGCCAGCTATCGCGCTCGCCGATTCCTTTTAGCGGAGAACTGCCATGCGCGTAACTATCCGCACGCTTCGCAAAGAAGGCCGTTTGGTCGGGGCTGCCGAGGCCAAAGCACCAGCTGTGGCCGGCGTGCTCACTGTGGGTGAAAAACGTGACCAGGTACTTGGGCGTGCCGTCACGCGGGCCAAGGTCGTGGGCATCACAACCGGCTCGGACACTGACCTCCTTCCGGAGCTGCTCAATGTGCAGTTGTTGTTCGCGGCCGATTCCAAGATGCGCCTGGCTGGCGTCGAGCGCATCGACAACATCGAGTACAGCCAAACTTGGGCCATCGAGGTGTTGCCATGCTGAAGGTGACTGTACACAGCGGCCTGCTCAAGACCCGTAGTGCCCAAAACGTGTTGGCCGAGCTCGACATCGCTTACAAGGTGAAGAGTCCCGTCGCCACGTTCATGGTAGGCCTCGCAAAGCAGGGGTGTGGCCAGACCGCGCCCGGCATCGTGACAGGCTATCCGCGCTGGTCCTCGAGCCTCTGGGACCTGACAGCACGTGCGCTGGCCCAAGGCCTATACCAGCGCGACCAGATTGAGCCCAGTGGCGCGGTCGACCGCCGGTGCGCATATGCCACGCGTATTTGCGCTGCCATCGAGCACATGACCACGCACGACCGCGGAAACGAGTTGGCGACCGTAGAAATCCTCCAACGCGGCAAGCAGCGCGGCCTATACACGGCCACGTTCAACGAGGACTTGCTGGGTGTCCGAACTGCTGACTTTGAATTCGGCCGCAAGAAGCTCGACCATGCCGAACTCCTGTTGCGAGCAATCTGCTGGACCTACTTCGGGGTCGACACGTTGGGCCCCAAGCCCGGCCTTATCCTGCCCAGCACCATTATGCTTGGCGGCGTCGAGAAGTTCCACATTGCTGCGCTCCCGGAGCCAGCTCAATCCGGATTTCAGCGCTACCAGGCCGCGCGCAAACTCGCCGTTGACCAAGACGACATGGCGCGTGGGGAAGACTACGTTCGCTTCCTCAAGGAAGGCTAAGCGATGGCCGCCGCTGACACGCAGGACGTTGATGCGACTGGAAAGCGCAAGCTGTTCCCTATTCGCCGGCGCACAGGGACGGCGGCATTTCACCTATCCAAGGCGGCAGTAGACTTTGGCAACGAGGACATCGAGCGCATGACGGAGCTCGAGGTCGTGCAGTATTTGGCGCGTGCCCGTTGGGGGTCGACCAAAGAAATGCCGTGCCCACACTGCAGCACCGTCGAGAAGCACTACTGGCACGCCGGCACCATGCGCTGGAAGTGTAAGGGCTGCGGCAGCCGGTTCTCGGTGACCTCAGGGACCGTGTTCGCGGACCAGAAGCTGTCTCTCAAGAAGATTTTGAAGATTGCCTTCGACTGGGCCAACGGCGCCTCCGGCAAGCCAGCGCTGCAACTGCGGCGCAACTGGAACGTTGCATACCATACGGCCTTCACCCTGGCGCACAAGCTGCGCGAAGGCCTGCTGCGCGGCCACAACGTCGGCGTGCTATGCGGCGTGCAGGAGATGGACGGCATGGATGTGAACGGCCGCCGGTACAAAGAGAAGCGCAATCGCCCCCAGGGCGGTGGCCCTGCAAAGACGCCAACCATCCCGAAAGAATTTTTGAAGGCGCCTGAACAGGCTGGCCCACCCGACCCACCTAAGCGAGGCAAGGCCGAGCGGCAGCACCCGGACCGGCGCATCCTGATTGTCCTCCGCCAGCGCGGCAAGACAAAGGGGAAAGGCGCGTCAGCAACCCGCATCGGCATCGCCATTACGGAGTCCGGTGCTGCCGTGACCGCCCTGGCGACACAGTATGCCTCGGCCGAGTCCATCATCATGAGCGACGAGGACACGTCGTATTCTGGATTCAAAGATATTTTTTCGGACCACAGGTCAGTGGCACACTCGAGGACTTTCAGCTTGCCCGACGGCACCAACAACAACCAGGCCGAATCATTCAATGCACGCATGCGCCGCGGCGTGGAAGGAATTTACCTGTGCCCGAGCAATAAGTACCTCAAGGATTATGGCGCGGAGCAAGCATGGCGCGAGGATGTCCGCAGGCTTTCGACAGGTGAGAAGCTCAAGCACTTGTTCGCCACGGCCCTGAGCGTAGGTCCCTCATTGTGGTGGGTCGGCTATATCCATGGGCACCACCGGACTGAGGAACTGCTCATCAACGGCAATCGGCACGCTGAGCCACGTGGTAAGAAGCGCGGTGCGCCGGCGAGACTGCCTCGGTAAGCATGAATAAAGCCAATTAACTTGCGCAATGTATCAAAAAACGCTACACTACGCGAGTGAATTGGATAAACTCATGAAACCCAGCCTTCGCTCTGTACTGGATGCCGCTGAGCGCCGTGGCAAGCTCAATCTCCGAACGGAGGAGATTGCAGCGAGCCTACCAGGCGTTAGCCCAGAGGCGCTACGTCAGGCCTTACAGCGTCAAAAACGCTCGGGGCGGCTTGTACGCGCCTCGCGTGGCTCACAGCATTGGGTGATTGTTCCCATCCAGGATGCGCTGGACGGCGCCCCGCCTGTTGAGACTTGGCTCGACAACTACATGGCCAAGTCACTGGGCATTCCGTACTACGTTGGTATGTTGAGCGCCGCCGCTGCCTACGGCGTATCACCGCAAGCCATTATGGTCACTCAGGTTGTTGTTCCGAAGGCGCGGCGACCTCTGAAGATTGGCCAGCACGAGCTGCATTTCTTCGAGCAGTGTCGCGTCGACGAAATGCCGTTGAATTGGCATAAATCGTCCGACGGGCGATATCGCATTAGCTCACCAGAGCTTACGGCGGTGGACATCGTGGCACGTCATGCGCAGCTGGGCGGCATTGCGCGGGCGCTTGAAGTCGTACAGGGGCTGACTCCACATATGACACCAGACGGACTAAAAACTGCTCTGAGTGCAGCGCACGAAGTCCCCACGGCACAGCGACTCGGGACGCTGCTTTCAATGGCCGACGCCTCAGCTTTGGCAGAGGTGGTTAAGGCTTGGTTGGCGGACAAACGAACACGACGCATCCCACTCGAGCTCGGCAAAGAACAACCCCAAGATGTGACCCGATTTAGCGAGTTCAAGGTCGTAATACCCCTCACTTTCACTCCTGCGAATACCTAAAACATGGAACGACTTCACCTAACCGCTTGGCGCGAACACGCTCCATGGCCCAAACGCAGCCAGGTCGAACAGGACCTACGCCTTGCCCGCGGCGTGATTGCCATCTTTGACGATGAAGTGTTGCGAGAGCACTTGGCCATGCGTGGGGGCACCGTGCTGCATAAGGGGCACCTTGCGCCGGCAGCCCGCTACTCAGAAGACATCGACCTGGTTCTCACCAAGCCAATGAATACTGACGTCCTCGAGCGGCACTTGATTCGCGTACTTGAACCGGTGCTAGGTCAGCCAGCGCCGTCGCTCCTGTACGATGCCTGGCTCACACTTCGCAATCTCACCCAGAGCTCAAAGCTTTTGTCCATCAAGTTCAAGTTCGTCCCTCTTGGGCTGAACAATCCCGAAACCATTAAGGTCGACGTCAATCTGAATGAACACAAGTCGCTGTTCCCATTTGTCGAAGTCGCTTTTAACAGCCTGAACGATGATGGTGACCTTATTGTCGGAAATGCCATCTCGTATGACATCAACGAAATGCTCGGAACCAAAACGAGGGCATTGATGCAGCGTGAACAGGGGCGTGACCTGTTCGACCTTTGGTACGCTTGGGACCTCAGCAGTAAGGGCCAGTCCCAGCACAAGGTCGATGGGGCGCGTGCCATGGAAGCATTCGAGTGGTATCTGCTGAACGAGGGAACGCAGCTCGGCAAAGCGGAGGCAGAGAAACTGTTGGCGGACCGGCTCCGCAATCGGAGCTTCCGAGCTGATATGGATGCGTTGTTACGGCCGGGGCTGCCCCAATTCGAAATTGACCGTGCGGCCGACACGGTACGCGCCGAGTTCCTGCTCCATCTAAAGCACGACTAATCGCCAATCATACGGGGCTAACCCGATGTGCGCCGACCAATACAATCGGGGTCCAGCTTCGGGACAAACTGCCGAATCGTTGCGCACAAGGCCTCCCGGTCGCCAGCCAGCTGCAAGCGCCGCTGTTCCTGCTCTGCCCACACATCGCTCCCTTCCATTGCCAGCTGCAGCTGGCGTTCCAACAGCACCAGCTTTCTACGTTCAAGCAGAATTGATAACGAGATTGGACAAGTAGCCCAATCTTGGTCAAATATGTTAATTCAATGTGCGGCTTTTATTACCTTTAAACTTGGAAAAAACGACAAAAAGTCATCAAACAACAGTAATTTACGACAAAGGTGGGCTTGTCGTTCTCTCTAAGCATCTAATTTTGCGACAGACGCGGCAATTGTTTCGCAGCGCCCGAGCGCTTACTACGTAGGCTGCGCCAGGGAATGCTCCCAATAATATTGGGGTCTAACGCTGCGTCAAACTGGCAAATCGTCGCGCATAAGGCTTCTTGGTCGGCATTTAACTTGAGGCGCCGCTGTTCGTAAGTAGCCCAGGTGGCGCCGCCAACTTCGTGCCGCTGAAGCAGACTGTCCACCAGCGCCAGCTCCCCATTGATGCCAGCGAGGGCCTTCACGAGCCGCGTCAGCGCCGTCTGGGTGCGAGTCCGCGTCATTGTGAGGGCCATACCGCCTCCTCGTCAGTGCGGGCGGCCTGCGAGCACCTAAGCCCGTCAAGCGACATGTCCGGCTGTGCCCACTGCCAAGTGCCAAGGGCACGCTTGACCCGGTGGGGAGTGCTCAGCCGCTCAATGACGCCAAGTTTTTGTAGGCGCCGCAGGCTGCGACCGACCGTACTGGTCTTGAAGTCGTAGAGCTCGGCCGCCGAAGACATGACCAAGCCAAAGTGCGCCAGGGCCAATTCGGCAAGCTCGGACGTACTCGACCGCACAGGAAAGGTATCGCGTAAGGTCGACGCCAGGAACCGCTGCAAGTCGCCACGCCGGCCGTATTCGCGGTGCGCACTCACCGTAGGCAGGCCCGGTACATGCCGACCCGCCATGTATGCCAAGGACCGCTCGCAGGCTTCTCGTGCCTTGGCCACTGACGCTCGTTGAACGCTCATCCGGGCGAGCTCAACGTCGATGCGGTCCAGCTCACCCTGCAGCATTGCCGCCTCGTTGATGAGCCATTTGATGTCCGGCCGTGTTCGGGACATCAGTATCCCCCACCCCACGCGCCAGTACCGCCGCTTCTGACCGTAATTCTGCCAACGTAGGCAGCCCCTTTCGCCAGCGCCAGATGACACTGTTCGGCCCAATCGGGATGCGCTCCGCCAATCCACGCCGCTTGAGGGCTGAGAGGCGGGCATGCACCGTATTGCGATGAAACCGTAGAAACTCGGCCTTGCTTGCAAAGACGATATCGAAATGCGCGGCTACGCCCAGTGTAATGTCCCGAGGCAGTACGCCGGCGGCAGCCGGCTTCAACATTTCGACGATGAAGTCTGTGAGCGCGCCATGCCGACCGTAGTCGCCGTGGCGCCTTACTACTCCGGCTGCGTCTGGCCGCAAACGGCTCTCGAGGATACCGATGGTAGTGTCCAGGCTGGAAAGGACCCCGCGGGTCGCTGTCATCTCGGCGTCCAGCATTGCACGGCGTTCCTCGAGCTTCTGAAGGTCGCCGGCGAGGGTGGCACGCTCGACCAGGAGCCACTTGAGTTCCGGAGGGGTGGGTGATGGCATTTTGGGTATCCATGAGAGCTACGATACCCAAGTACAGCGAGAGCCGCACCGCCATTTCAGCCCGGGAAACGCCATTTTAGGGGAGTTTGGGTCATCAGATGATTAACACCCTGTGCGCCCAGCATGGGCGCACTCTTGCGGGTGCAAGTCCCGCCGCGAGCTGACC